>PHDU01000079.1 GCA_002842755.1 Bacteroidetes bacterium HGW-Bacteroidetes-1
TTTCCAACTCGACAGACTACAACTACTTACAACCCGTTGATAAAGCACCGAAAATTGTTAATAACGTAGTATTTTTGTCAAACTGATTAGTTACAAAAAATGAAATTACAGTTTTTTGCCGTACAAATGATCTGATTCAAGAAAAACAATATGATTCATTCATGTGACGAGATAAAAACGATGAAGACTAATTAAAATGCCAATCCCCTACTCTGCTTCTTCCTTTTGGTTCGACCGGATGATCTGGTTAAATACATCGTCCATCCTCAGCATGGATTGTTTAAGGATTGAAACATATTCTCTGGCATCTGCCTTAATCTCAGGATCCTGATCAAGCATATCTGCCATCATCATGGCACTGGTGAGTGGATTTTTCAAGCCATGAATCAAAACACTCATAAGCTGTCTTTTTTGTTCATTGAGTTCAGTTAGCTGTGCATTTTGTTCTTCTAATAAATACTTTTGCTCACTTATCGCAGAATTTTGCACTTCAATTTCTTCTTTTTGTTTGGTGATTTTAATGTAACTTTTAGAAAGTTTATCCTCAAGTTCATTCATATCACGCATCCTTTTAATCTGAGTTTGCAGCATTCCCATTAGTACAGCCGGATATCTTTCTATAAAAGGCATAATGTTTTTCCGATCCAACTGAAGAAGTAAACAAGGCTTTTCGGTTGTAACAGAAGCTGAACGCTTTTCATTGTCGATTAGAGCAAACTCTCCAAAAACATCACCACTTTTAAGTCGTGCATGAACATGGTTGCCATCGTGAATACGAACCTCTCCATCCACAAGAATAAACATTTCGGCACCATCATCCCCCTTCTTAAAAACAGGTTCCTGAGATCCGGCCTGTCTTTCAGTCATTATTCCTGCCAATTCATTTAAAGCATCATAATTTAAGTTACTGAAAACCGGGATTTTCTTTATCAGATTTATTCTTTCCGATTGGCTTAACTGCTCTTCTATCATGTTGGTTTGTTTGGGTGATTAAAAGAGATTTTTAAACTATATTGAAACAAAAATACAAATCAATCCTTCAATAACTCAATGCTAATAAAATTATTATATATGGTTGAACGTTAGAACTACGCTTTTCGGTTTCCAATCTGGTCAATAAAATCAGCAGCATAAATACGCAATTCAGGAAAGAATATCCTGAAATCCGTTTCAAATGCTGCATAGTTTTCCATTAAAAAGTCCACAGCATTTTCCATCCCTGAATTAAAATTTGTACGCCTCGACATCCCATTAAAAACCCTTTGCAAATCATTAAGATTGGCATATCCAACCAACCAGTCCTGAGCCATCATCCAAGGTAGAATACGTTTCGTGCGTGGTGGTAAAATATAATAACGACTCAATAAATTCCAATAAACGTGCGAAGCAAAAGCTTTAAGTTCTATCTGGTTGTATTCTTTCCAGTGCATAGCCAAAAAATGATCAAAATAGATATCCAGAATCACGCCTGAAAATTTTCGAAAATCCGGTTGGAGCCTCGTAACCCCGAGCCTTACTACCGGATGATTGTCTGTAAATGTGTCAATTGCTCTGTGTAATAAAACTCCATCGCGTACTCGTGACTCAAAGGTATTAAGCGTTTTTCCCTTAATACTATCGGCAACAAAGTTACCAAACAATAAATCAGGGTCATCACCCGAGAGATAAGCATGTGCTAAAAAATTCACTTTGATGGTTTTATTAACAGCGAACTTATGACATTTTTATAGAAACTATTTAAAAAATTTCTCGAAAAAAAATCAGTGCACTATTTAGAATTAATATGATTTATCGCAATCGATTGTTCCTTAACGGTAGATTGTTATTTTTGTAACATGATTACATCAATCCCAATACGAAGAAATTGACCCAAATGGAAAAACTACTATTGCTTGGAGATGAGGCCATTGCACAAGCTGCTATTGATGCCGGCCTTTCCGGAATCTATGCTTATCCTGGTACTCCTTCGACCGAGATCATGGAATATGTGCAAGCATCAAGAGAAGCCAAAGAAAAAAACATTCGCTCATTATGGTCGGCCAATGAAAAAACCGCTATGGAAACAGCACTGGGTATGTCCTATGCTGGAAAACGAGCTATGGTTTGCATGAAACATGTAGGGCTGAATGTGGCAGCTGATGCATTCATCAATGCAGCAATCACAGGAGCCAATGGTGGACTTGTAGTGGTAGCTGCCGATGATCCATCGATGCATTCGTCTCAAAATGAGCAGGATTCACGTTTTTATGGAAAGTTTGCTTTTGTTCCAGTCCTGGAACCATCCAGTCAGCAAGAAGCCTATGATATGGTCCATTATGCCTTTGATCTTTCCGAAAAAATGATGGTTCCAGTTATGCTGCGTATTACGACACGTTTGGCACATTCGCGAACCGGAGTCAAACGACTTGCATCAAGATCACAAAACAAGCTTAGTCTGCCTGGAAACCTTCGTCAGTTTGTCTTGCTTCCGGCTATCGCACGCAAACAATACCGGGAATTGTTGGGAAAACAGCCCAAACTTGAGTCAGCATCTGCTGAATCTGGCTTTAATACTTATTTTGATGCTCCGGATAAATCAACCGGAATTATTGCCTGCGGTCTGGCTTTCAATTATCTGATCGAAAATTTTCCCGGACACAAAGTTCCATATCCTGTTTTAAAAATTGGGCAATACCCCGTTCCACTTGAAATGGTCAACAGGCTTTACGAATCATGCGAAAAAATAATGGTACTCGAAGATGGTTACCCCATCCTTGAAGAGCTACTTCGTGGAATGCTTAATAAAGGGAAAATAATTCACGGACGACTCGACGGCACCTTGCCAAGAGATGGAGAATTAAGTCCGGCAACAGTTGCAGCTGGTTTGGGATTGCCAACTGAAAACGGCTCCATTACTCCCTCTATTGTTAAAAACCGCCCACCCAAACTTTGCGATGGATGCTCACACAATGATGCTTTTCAGGCGTTGAATGAAGCCATGCTCGAATACGGACGTGGAAGGGTTTTCAGCGATATTGGTTGTTATACCCTTAGTGCTTTGGAACCCCTCGAAGCTATTAACAGTTGTGTTGATATGGGAGCCTCAATTACGATGGCGATTGGAGCTGCCGATGCGGGTCTTGTTCCTGCTGTTGCCGCCATTGGCGATTCAACTTTTACCCATTCAGGCATTACCGGACTTCTTGATGCAGTAAATAACAACTCGCCCATTACCATTTTAATCCTCGATAACTCAACTACCGGTATGACTGGAGGTCAAACTTCATCTGCATATGGTAAAGTTGAAGACATCTGTCGTGGCGTGGGTGTCAGCGAAGAACATATCCATATTATCAAACCTCTGCGTAAAAACTTTGAAGAAAATATTGAAATTATTAAAAAGGAATTGGCTTACAAAGGCGTTTCAGTAATTATACCCAGACGTGAATGCATTCAGACACTAAATAGAAAAATGCGTCAAAAAATAAAAGTCAAAGAAATGGAAAACAATGGGTGATTAGATCGATGAAGTACTGTTTCATCTGCACAATTCACCTTTTAAATAAATTTCAGTTAATAAATGAAAATGAGATAGATTTTCGATAAGGCCAACTTTTCATGACAACGAAATGACGGTTAAAAAGTACATAACCTATACAAAAAAAGGAGATTAATTGATCAATATAACATAACATTCAAATGAAAAAAGATATTATCCTCGCAGGAGTTGGCGGACAAGGAATTTTAAGTATTGCAGCATGTATTGGAATGGCTGCTCTTGAAGAAAATTTATTTCTAAAGCAAGCCGAAGTGCATGGAATGAGCCAGCGAGGCGGGGCTGTTCAGTCTCATCTGCGTATCTCATCAGAGGAAATTGCTTCCGATCTTATCCCTGTGGGAAAAGCTGACATTATCATCGCCGTTGAACCAATGGAATCACTCAGATATCTTTCAATGCTTCATCCCAGTGGCTGGATTATAACCAGCATCAATCCTTTCAACAACATTAGGGATTATCCTGAAATTGAGCAGGTATTAAAAGAGATTTGGAAACAACCCCATTACATTACCCTTGATGCTGACGGGATAGCTAAAGATAAAGGCAGTATTAAGGCCGCAAACATGGTTGTACTTGGTGCTGCAGTGCCATTTCTGGAATTAAAGCCGGAAAGTATTGAAACAGCCATCCGGAAAATTTTTGGAAACAAAGGTGACGATATTGTCAAGCTAAATCTTTTGGCCCTGAAAACAGGAAGAGAATACGCCATTAAAAATATGTAGATTGCATTTAAAGGTGGCTACTTTATTAATTAATCCAACAACGTAATCGTTACGAATCAACAGTAAAAAAAATTGACCGACGCATTGTAAACAAGATTAAAAAAAAAGATTAATACACTTGGTTCTTAAACTTTTTAATTTACTTTTGTGCTTGTCGTGTTTATGTAATAATTGCTTTAGCTGGTTTATTATGAATCAGATAGCAAAATAACCTGGTGCCAATGGTATATGCATTTAATGTGCTCAAACAAAAATCAAAATATTTTCTATTTGTTCTATTTCTGACAACCTCCCTATTCTTTTCCTGCAACCAAACCACTGACCACGAAACATTATTAACAGATGAAGTTTCTGAACCACAGTATCTTTTTGATATACAAATTGATTCGTTGGAGGTTATTCAGGATGAAATTAGAAAAAACCAATACCTTTCAGACTTGCTTTTAAAGTACAATGTTTCCTATCCAACCATTGATTATTTATCACGCAATTTCAAAGATACTTTTGATGTAAGACGTATCAAAGCCGGCAACAACTATTTTATTATGCTCAGCAACGATACAGTGCGTAAACCTTTGTTTTTTGTTTACGAAATAAGTGCATCCGACTATGTGGTTTATAGTTTAGGAGATAGCCTTTATGCCTACAGAGGGTTTAAACCAGTTGAAACCAGAATCGAATCGGCACATGGCATCATAACATCCTCACTCTGGAATTCAATGGTTGGAAAAGGGTATGATCCTGATTTGGCCATCAAACTATCAGATATTTATGCCTGGACGGTTGACTTCTTTGGCATTCAAAAAAACGACCGTTTCGAAATACTATACGAACGTAAATATATTGATGATAAACCTGTTGGCGTTGGAAGAATTTTTTCAGCACGATTTAATCATTATGGCAAAGACCAGTTTGCATTTTATTTTGAGCAGGATGGTGAAGGAGACTATTTTGATGAAAACGGACAAAGTTTACAAAGAGAGTTTCTCAAAGCGCCCCTGAAATACAGCCGAATCAGTTCCCATTTCACCAATAGCCGATATCATCCAATCCTTAAATATAGCAGACCTCATCATGGCGTTGATTATGCAGCTCCCTCAGGAACACCTGTTTACGCAATCGGACAAGGAGTGATAACAAGGAAAGGATTTCAAAAAGGAGGTGCTGGAAACTTCGTCTACATCAAGCACAACAGCACCTATACCACAGCTTACATGCACCTTCAAAAGTTTGCAAGTGGCGTACATGAAGGTAGTAAGGTAACCCAAGGCCAACTTATCGGATATGTTGGTACTACAGGACTTTCTACAGGGCCTCATCTCGATTTTCGCTTCTTCAAAAATGGTCAGCCAGTAAATCCACTGAAAGTAGAATCTCCGCCTGCTAAGCCTATTAACGAAAAGTATCTCGCACAATTCAAAGAATTGATAGGAAAACAGCAAAATGACCTTCGGCTTCTGCTTAACGAAATCGATCTTGCCCGAAACCAATCAAAAGCTGATACTGTTCAAACAAGCAGTTAGTAATCAACCTATAATTCAATTCTTTTTTTTCTACTAACTTGTTTTTCCATTGGTAAAATATTATGTAGTTATTTTCTATTTACAATTACAGGCATGTAACGGTGACTCATTATCTCTTCTTAAACCAATTGTAATTATAAAATTGCTAATGCCGAAGCTACTTGAAAATAGCCCAATGTGGCAAGGATGAAAGTTGGAATGTATTGAAGTACAACATGAATTAAATAAAATAAGGCTGTTGATTTCTCAGCAGCCTTATTTTTTGAATGTTCTAGTGTCTGTTACAATCTGAATTTTTCAGCAAGATCAACAACCCTGCAAGAATAACCCCATTCATTGTCGTACCAAGACAAAACTTTCACTGTTTTACCCATTACAATCGTCGATTTGGCATCAAAAATAGAAGAGTGAGAATTGTGAACGATATCGATAGAAACAATTTCATCTTCGGTATACTCTAAAATGCCTTTCATTGGACCTTCAGCAGCTTCTTTTATTGCAGCATTTATTTGATCTTTTGTAGCTTCAGTTTTCAGGTTAACGACAAGATCAACCAGGGAGCCTGTTGGTGTAGGTACGCGGACAGCAAGTCCGTCAAGTTTACCTGAGAGTTCAGGAATGACAAGTCCAATGGCTTTGGCAGCACCAGTCGAAGTAGGAATTTGCGATAAGGCAGCAGAACGGGCACGACGAAGGTCTTCGTGTGGCCCATCCAAAATGACTTGATCATTCGTATAAGAGTGAATTGTTGTCATCATACCATTTTCAATACCAAAACGATCGTTCAGTACTTTAGCAATGGGGGCAAGACAATTGGTAGTGCAGCTTGCATTTGAAACACATTGATCTGTATCTTTCAAATCGTTGTCATTCACACCTAAAACGATGGTAGCATCAATCTGATCCTTGGAAGGCACACACAAGATGACTTTTTTAGCACCGTTCTTCAGGTGGTCGCCATAACCACCCTTGTTACTTTCTTTTGAGCGGAAAATACCAGTGGCTTCAACAACCACATCAGGTGCAGAAGCCCATTTAATGTTTATCGGGCTGCGTTCTGCAGTTACAGAAATACGTTTTCCATTCACGATGATAGCGCCTTCGTCGAATTCCACAGTTCCATTAAAACGTCCCTGAGTTGAGTCATATTTCAGAAGGTGGGCCAATACTTTGGTACTGGTCAGGTCGTTGATACCAACGATTTCAAAATTACTGCGTTCCATCGCAATCTTAAAAACATTTCTTCCAATTCGGCCAAATCCGTTAATTGCAATCTTAATCTTTGTCATATCGAATTTTTTTAAAAAAGTTTGTATTGAGAATTACCATTGCCATGCGTATTCTTTATAAATTTACCCTTCAAAGTTACTAAAAATAGAAGCACCTTATAAAGAAAACAATCAATATGAGTGAGCCATTTATCTCAAAAGCACTTGAAGCCAATCTTGCAGAGACCAGATATAGAGATATATACATCCCTGAACCTCATCAATCTTTCATTCAACTCACCGAAGGTTATTTTGGAATTAAAAAACGCGCAAACGATTGCATTACAGAATATCATCACCCCCTTTCAAATCGCAAATTTGTGATTGAAGAATTGCGTGAAATGCTCATTACTGACTTTTGGTTTTATACCAAACCCGAACTACCCGAAAACGCATTGAGCATCCCACTTGAAATGCTTGGAAAATTACTTTCCGAAAAGCTGAACACCGCACTTTCGATGATGATTATTCAAACACTTCTTGAGTTTGTTTCACTCATCATGAAAAAAAAATCAACCCATTTGGAATTAATTCCAACCTGCATCCATATACTTGACGACAACCTAAAAGAAAATAGCTATAGTTTTATTCTGTCCTCGAAATATTTTACACGATATTTGCCCGAAGCAGCCCAACACCCTACCTTTGCAAGTGACTCCAGAAAATTGACCCAAAGGGTATTTAATGAATGCTATAGCTACTGGCAAAACAGCAGTTCTTTCGAGAAATGGGCCCTTAGTAAACCTTCTTTGCCCGAATCAGAAAAAGAAATTTTAATTCAACATATTGGGAAACCTTATTTTGAGCAGTTACAACAGCACCTCTCACAAAATCCAAGCTGGGAAGAATTAACAGATACTCTTCCTGTGTATGATACTATTGCTGAACGATTTGCAGACGCAACTGAACTTTTTAATCAGTTTATTCACAAATTTCAGTTTGTTTTCTATCTGCTTCACCTGCCTGGGATGAAAGTAATCAATGAAAGGCTGATCTGGGGCCTCGACAAAATGATCCGGCAAACCATGGATGAGCTTAAGGATGAGGAAATCATACCCTTTATCGACATGATTTTTGACCTTGCATATGAGCTAAAGGCCGAGCACACCTCCCCTGTTCTCGATTTCCTTCAAACGCTTGGAATGAAAGTCATTGATCTGGATCATAGCGAACATAAAGAACAAGTTAACCACTTTGAAAAAAAACTGATCGCTTTTGGTTTCATCAGTCCAGGAACCGTTTATGTTGACGAAGACTGGCAACTAAGTGTAAATGCAAACCATATTAAAAATATTCGTGTATGGTTGAATTTGATTGAATATTCACAATCAGTGATGGAGAAGCTGCTTTCTGCTCTTATCGTCAATCTTCGTCTTGGAGGCATCTTTATCAGTGATACTGATCTCTTTCAGAGAGAAATAACGAAAATCCTTAACTCCAATATCGCGCCATATTATAAAAAGGTGAAGCAACTTACGAAAATATTTCCTGTCTTTTTTAGCGAGATTGGCGCCGAAGGTGAGATAAGGAAAGTGACGACCACAATGGACGAGATTTCAGGCAGACAGGATAAGCTGGTTCATTTTCTTCGTAAACAAGTACATACCGAAAGCAACAACACCCTTATAGGGCTTACATTACGTATCTTTCGTTTTTGGTATGATGGAAATCTGGAGGACCTTAGAACTTTTCTTCCTCACAATGTTTACGATACCATTGATAAAGAAAGCGAATGGTTCGCTCCTGTGCATCAAATGGTAAAACAATTGTGCCAGATAAACAATTCCGACCCGGAAGGCTTGCTGATGCTTTCGGCTTCATCTTTTGATGTACTGCTTAGTACACTGCCAGAAGGAAATCAACGTGATAAGGAACGTTTGCACGATATCCACAGTTTGTATGCTCACCTTCGTGAGAAATACTCATTCGATTCTGTAAATATCATTCAGCTGCTGCAAAGGTATCCTTTTATTAAAGAAAACGAAATTGAAAAATTAGATAAAGCACTTAAAAACAATGACTTCAAAAAATCTCTGCGTTTGATTTATGGGTTCATGAACAAGCTCCGAACCATTATTTTCAATCCAGCAGAAAGCGAAAGTTGGGAAAACATCTACCACAAGCGGCACATTGCCATAGGCATTCCTTCAATGTATGGTGTTTATCGGGAAAACAAATTTGAAGCTTTAGGACTTACATTCCGCCTTGAAAAAGTGGCCACACGCCTTATGGAAAAGGTTGTTGAACGTATCAATCTTGATTACATCTCGGCTACTACGCTTGAAGAAATAAATGTCATTCTGGAATATTTTCGTGAAGGGCTCGAACTGGATGGTATCACAAACCAGAGTTTCAACTCAAATTTACAGATGCTAAAGTACAGCCTCACTTCCCGAAGTTTTTCCTTCGATCAATATATCAACATTTTTCAGTTTGTTGCCCAGGATGTAAGGCGCTTAATCATAAAATATTTTCTTAAATCCTATGAATATCCTTTAAAAGTTATTACACCTTCTCTTTTCGACCCTGAGAAAAAACTCAGTGAAAAAGAAAGCAGCCAACTCACGAGCCGGAAATCGGAAGAGTTCCACCGTGATGTGATCGCTGAAGCCTTTCTGGTTCAACCACTCGATAGTTTCGTGACACGCATTTTGCAGTCGCTCAGAAGCATGGCCGACAGACTCAACAGCAACCTTATAAGTGATATTATGTCCTATAACAGTGAGCTGGTTGTGAGTCCATTGGATGAGCGTACTCCAAAGATGGATAATCAGGTTTTTCTTGGCAGTAAAGCCTATCACCTCAAAAATCTTTACATCAACAATTTTCCCGTTCCTCCTGGATTTGTTATTACATCTGAAGTTTTCCGGCGGAATAACACAATAATGGCTTTGCCAGCATTGCGTAAGGAATTACACGAGCTTTTCAAGAGACATTTAGCCCGCATTGAACGCATCAGCGGAAAGAAATTTGGGGATCACGAAAACCCTCTTCTTCTTTCGGTACGTTCAGGTACCGCTATCTCAATGCCTGGCGCAATGGATACAATCTTAAATGTCGGACTTAATGACCAACTGGTAGAACAAATCAGCAAATCAGAAAAATATAAATGGTCCATCTGGGATTCCTATCGTCGACTGCTGCAAAGTTGGGGAATGGCCAATGGTATTGACCGGGATGTATTCGATTCAGTAATGATTAATTTCAAGAAGAAGCTCCATGTGACTCAAAAAGTTGAGTTCGAGCCTGCTGATATGCGCTTGATTGCTAAAGCATACAAACAGGTTTTGGCAGATCATAATGTGGTTTTTGAAGAAAATCTTTTTAATCAACTTGTCCAGACTATCAATATGGTTTTCGAATCCTGGTCGTCAGAGCGTGCTTATGTATATAGACGCCATCTCCAAATTTCCGATAATTGGGGTACTGCCGTTATTGTGCAACAGATGATCTATGGAAACTTGAGCAATAAATCAGGTACAGGTGTAATATTTACACAAAATCCGAAACGTGAGCGGCCTGGAGTACACCTGTACGGCGACTTCACCATGAGAAGTCAGGGTGAAGATATCGTGGCTGGCTTGGTAAAACCACTTCCTGTGAGCGAAACACAACGTATCCATGCAGGTATCAGCTCGCCATCATTACAAACTTTGTATCCGGCAATTTACCGACGTCTTTATGATTTGGCAACTGATCTTACTGAAAATCATGGTTACAGTCCACAAGAAATTGAATTTACATTTGAATCAGATGATCCTGAAGACCTTCATATACTTCAAACAAGAGATCAGGATCTTAATGTAAACCAGGAAATGGATTCATTTATTATATCTCCGGATAAAATGGCGTTATTAGGCAGAGGAATTGGTATTGGTGGTGGAGCTATGAACGGACTTGCTGCATTTGATGAAAAAGATATTGAAAAACTGCGTGTTTCAAAAACGGATGAAATGCATGTAATCCTTATCCGTCCAGACACAGTTCCCGATGATATCGGAATGGTTTTTGCCTGCGACGGCCTTCTGACTGCGCGAGGCGGTGCAACATCCCATGCTGCTGTTACAGCAGTAAGGTTAGGTAAAACCTGTGTTGTCAATTGTGCCGACCTTTTTGTTGATGAAATGAATAATTTCTGCAAACTCAACGATAATATTATCCGATCAGGCGACCCAATTGCCATTGATGGTAATCTGGGCAATGTTTATTCGGGCCATTATCCGATTGAAAAAACAACCGAGGATTTGGATTATAAGTATTGAAGACGCGACTTTCCATCAATGCTGAGTTCAGAAAATCAGAAGGCAAGCCGTCATTCAAAAATTTACTTCAATTAAACAAATACTTGACTTATCTTTTGCAAGAATGACAAATAGCAATGAATTGAATTATGTTAGCTCTAATCTACATTCCTGTATTTTAAAAAAACATTTGTTTGACTTGCAGTTCTGTCGTATTTTTGATACCAGCAAAACAGCTATTTCCAAATATAATAAAACTTAAAATGAAAATCATCCTTTCCACCGATTTTAGTGAAGAGAATCAAATGTTATTTCCGTATGCCATTGACTTAATGAAAGTTACAGGAGGAAAGATTATCTTGTTCCATGCTTATATGGATCAGATTCTGATGGGTGACAGTAGTTTTCCTGGCGGATTGGATTCCGATACATTCTTCAACAGGGAACTACTTGCCGAGATGGAACAGCAAGCCAGCATCTTAATGAAGTCAAAAGAAGAACTTCTTGAGAAAAGCATAAGCGAACAAAATGTTGAAAATATCGTCGTTGAATCCGTGCTAAAGGGCGGTGATCCTGAACATGAATTGATTCAACTCACTGAATCGGAAATTCCAGACTTCATCCTGATGGGAACCAGGGGAAAAGGGAGAAAAGGTTTTCTTGAAGGAAGTATTGCAAAAAGCATCATGGCAAAAGTGAATGTTCCCGTGCTTGCAATTCCAGAAAAATATCACTGGACACCAAGTAGCCAAATCATGTATGCCACAAATTTTACTCAGTTTGAAGTATCAACAATAAACCAATTATTCAGCCTTCTTCACTCATACCAACCTTTGATTCATGTTGTTCATTTTGTTGAAAATTCTACTGATTCAAAGCCTTCCCTTTTAATGGAAGAGTTGCGCCAGGCATTCAAACAGGAAGAAGCAAGGCAACAAATTCACTTTGAACTTATTCGCACTTCTTCGCCAGGCGATGCAATGAAAGTTTTTTGCGAACAAAACCAAATCAGTTTGGCAGCCTTTATAGCGCACAAAAGAAGTTGGCTCAATTATATCTTCAAAGACAAAATCGGAAAAGAGGACTTTTTTAACTTAGGAATTCCTATGTTAACTTTTAGGATTCCCGATTAATCTGAGCCAGTTTATAGTTTCTGCTGATTTTCCCTTTTAACGTAACAAGCTGTTACCTTGGAGATGAAAATTCAATATAAAAACAAATAATTTGCGAAGTATTCCAACAAACCATTGTATACTTCATTGGTTCAATTAATATTTGTCGCAACAAATTTTATTAAATTATATATTTGATTTATAATATCTTATAAATTTAGATTAGCGATTATGACATTTAGTCAACCCTAATATAATTTCAAATAGATTTTTAATCCATTGAAGCAAGAAATTACTTTGTACAATATTACAGGCTACATTATTAACCGACAAAAAATTAAGCAATGAAAAAAGCAGTCATTATTTCAGGAGCACGAACACCTGTAGGTAATTTTGGTGGTTCTTTATCTGGGTTAAGTGCCGTTGAACTCGGCCGCATAGCTTCTGTAGAGGCTCTTCTGAGAGCAGGTATTAGCGCTGAAATTGTGGATGAAATTATTGTTGGCAATATTCTTTCAGCTGGTCTGGGGCAAAATATTGCACGTCAGATTGGAATTTATGCAGGAACGCTAGAAACTACACCCGCTCTCACCATCAATCAACTTTGCGGATCAGGCCTTCGAGCGGTGATGATGGCAGCGCAGCTTATTCAACTGGGTGAAGCAGAGATTGTTTTAGCTGGAGGAACTGAAAGCATGTCGAATGCACCTTATTTACTACCAAAAGCACGCTATGGCTATCGTATGGGTGATGGATCACTGGTTGACAGTATGATTCTTGATGGCCTTACTGACGCTTTCAACAACTACCATATGGGTGTCACCGCTGAAAATATAGCAGCTCAGTGGCAACTAAGCCGCGAGGAACAAGATGCTTTTGCTCTTGCAAGTCAAAATAAAACTGAAAAAGCGCAGAAAGAAGGCCGCTTTAATGATGAAATTGTAAACGTTTTAATACCTCAACGAAAAGGGGAGCCTATAATCGTTGATCAGGATGAATTCCCAAAACATGGGATGACTTTAGACAAACTTTCGAAGTTGCGTCCAGCATTCAAACCAGATGGAACTGTTACGGCTGGAAATGCTTCTGGAATTAATGATGGCGCAGCTATGCTTGTCATAATGAGCGAAGATAAAGCCCATGAACTTGGACTTACCCCATTGGCAACCATTGAAGGCGCTGCTTATGCTGCCCTCGACCCAAAAATAATGGGTTATGGTCCTGTACCTGCAACACGTAAAGTACTTAAAAAAACCGGATGGAATATAAGTGACTTACAACTTATTGAAGCCAATGAAGCATTCGCTGCCCAATCACTTGCGGTTGTTAAAGATCTTGGTCTCGACCCTACAATCGTCAATGTAAATGGAGGAGCCATTGCGTTAGGACATCCTATAGGGGCATCGGGTGCGCGCATTCTCATCAGTTTGATATATGAGATGAAAAAACGCAATCTCAATAAAGGTCTTGCGACATTATGTATTGGTGGTGGTCAGGGTATCGCTATGTTAATTTCAAGATAATTCAAAATAGTCAAAATAAAATCATGAAAACATTAGAAAAAAAAGTCGCCATTATTACAGGAGGTGCCGATGGAATTGGAAAAGCAGCTGTAATTCGTTTTGCAGAAGAAGGCGCCAAAGTTATAATCTGGGATTTAAATGTTGAAAAAGGGAACGAAACAGCTGATGCATTGTGCAATAAAGGTTTTCAAGTAAGTTTTCAAAAAGTTAATACTGCCGATTTTTCACAGGTTGAGCAAGCTGCAAAAGAATGCATTGAAAACCATGGTCAGATCGATATATTGATAAACAACGCAGGAATCACGCGCGACAGTACCTTAAAAAAAATGACACCTGAGAGCTGGCAGCAAGTAATTGACGTCAATTTGACCGGCGTTTTCAACTGCACGAAGGTTGTTTCAGCCTATATGACTGAACGAAATTACGGAAGAATTATCAATACGTCTTCTGTTGTAGCACTTTACGGCAATTTTGGCCAGACGAATTATGTTGCGACCAAAGCGGCATTAATTGGAATGACCAAAACACTAGGTAAAGAACTGGGCCGAAAAGGCATCACTGTGAATGCTGTTGCTCCTGGTTTTATTGCAACAGAAATGGTGAAGAAAATGCCTGAACAGGTTTTGGAAGGGATGAAGGATAAAACTCCGGTTGGGCGACTTGGAAAACCAGAAGAAATTGCCTATGCTTATCTTTTCTTAGCAAGTGATGAAGCTGCTTTTATCAACGGAGCAGTGCTAAGTGTTGATGGTGGCGTTGTTATTTAAATGTTTTGAGGTGATCAATTAAATACTTATCTTGTGGAAGAATAAATGATTAAAAATTAATCAATATGGAATTTACAGGAGAAAATATTTTAGAATTTGGGA
>PHDU01000167.1 GCA_002842755.1 Bacteroidetes bacterium HGW-Bacteroidetes-1
AAACAAAACCTAAATATTGAACGAAATGATTTCCATGGCGAATGGAACTACAAAATATCACCTAAATTGTAAATGTTATTTATTGACAACTCCTAAGGTATTTTTTACAATTGAACCACCACTTGTCAGAAAACCTTCACCGGCAGCCAAACCAATATCTCCAACATCAATATTATCAGTAAAAGAACTTAAACTTAAACTTTTAGTTGCATAAACGTTTGCTGCAACCTGTCCTCCATATTCTACTAATGCTCCAGCGGCAGCCCCAACTAAATTAGAAAGTAATGGAAACCTTCCATCTGGGTCATTATGTTTAATTGGGTCGTTAAAAACATACCCGTAAGGAGTAACCGATTCCTGCCCACCATCTTCACATAACGGATCCACCGAATGCCACCTCCCAATCTGCGCATCATAAAACCTGGCCCCGTAATCGAGCCATTTCCCCGGCATGGGTTGTTCCTCCTTGCCGTTGTATTTGTATTTGTTTTCGTAGGCAAAGTTTTCTTCTTCGCTGTCGGCGGCATTTTTTGTAAAAGCCATGCCAAAGGGATAGTAGTCGTTGGTTTGCTTAAGGTTGCCGCTGCTGCCACCGGCTTGCATCACAATACGCACATTGCCCAGATGATCCTTAATGTGATAATAAAACACCGGAGCCCTGCTCACATCAATGTAGCCATCAGGGTGAAGGACACGCAAGGGCTGGCCGTAGGCATGTCCGTTGGTGTCATGTCCGTTAATATTTTGGTAAAGGTGCATGGAGCAAATGTAGTAAAATGTGCGGCATGGATTGCAAATTCATGCCATCGGGGGTCTCGGGTAGACAGAGTAATTTTAATTGTGATTAATTTTCTCCTTTGGCAATATTACAAAATGGAACAGAAAAGAAACTCTTTTACTACATAAAGATTTTTTATCTCCTGCTACAAAGAAGTCAAATTGCCTAATCTTCTTTTCAATATCACCATACAATAATAAAAAATCTTCTTTACATGGCTCTGTGCGTTCTGGTTGCATAGTACCACAGATAACTTCATTGTTATCCTTTTTGCGAACCATATAACTTACTAATTCTGTCTCCTCAACAAATAGGTTTCTAAAATCAGAAAAAGATATTATTACACTGCCTGACCAAATTAAAGTATCAGATAAACCTGTCATGAAAACTTCTGGTGTTTTATCAAATTTAAATGAAATTTCACCAATCTCTTGAGAAAAAACCACATTCAATAAAAACAAAAAACCAAGAATGAGAAATATTTTTTTCATGATTATTAACGCATTAAAGGATAAAACCTGCTTATTAAAGGAACTCCTTGATTGCTTCTTTGTAAAGGATAATTTCTATAACTTCCCGTTGCATTTTTCACTGAACCACTTTGAAAGTTCTGTACAGCCGTATCAAAATGTTCTCTTGGAAATGTATTGCTCTGATGCAAGTTGTAAAATGCATTCTGAAAAGTTGTGCCTGATGCATTATTGCGACCCATAGGGGTTGCACTTCCAAATGGTAATACGTTGTCATATGCATACTGGATAGCAACTGAATAACCAAATAAATTAGCTTCAACTTCATTAAATATGGATGCCCCTCCTTGTCCCTTCTCATGCTGATACCCATGGAACATCTCATGAGCAATACCCTCTAAAGTAAAACCACCGCCCATTCTCATTGTACCACCCCCATCGCTATTTTCAAGGAATTGATGGGCGCCTTCAATTGAAGCTGTCTGATTGGTAACCCCGAATACATTCTCACTCCCATGCAGTCCACCAAGTACAATTCCTCCAATTTCAACGGAGTTCATCTGATTCAGTGTAGCTATAGAGCTGGCAAAGTAGGCGTTGTCGCCATCATATTCCATCTCTGGGGTGTACTGTAACTCTGCGATTCTTTTCCCTTCATCATCATATTGGTATAACCAGATCTCTCTCCCATCTGGGTCAATGTACTTAGGAGTTGTCAATAAATAACATTTACAATTTAGGTGATATTTTGTAGTTCCATTCGCCATGGAAATCATTTCGTTCAATATTTAGGTTTTGTTT
>PHDU01000011.1 GCA_002842755.1 Bacteroidetes bacterium HGW-Bacteroidetes-1
CGATCTTTGTTTGCAGCATATCCGAATAAGACACCGTCAGCGACAGGCTGATATAGACAGATATTATAAGCCAAAATCATTTTAGTAAAGTAGAAATAATGTCACTCTAAGAAAAACCAATTGTCTTAACTCTAATACCTAATTCATTATCAATTAGTTGGAAAAATCCACATTCATTGAATGAGTTATTAACAAAAGAAATGCCTGCAAAAGGACTTAGGTTTGATGATATTTTTTGTAATTTCACGTTTGAAAAAGTTATCGTTCCTACTTTGTTTGTTTCGTAGCACTAAAATAGGTGATCTTTTTCAACCGTTAAAACGTTGTGTAAAATACTTATACACAATGTTTTAACGGCTTTTGTCAGTAACTATCTTGCGGATTTAAGGTGTAATAATAAAAACGACACAATGAAACGACTAATCTTACTTTTGACATTGATTGGAATAATGACAAACACTTACTCTCAATCGACTTTGTTGTGGTCTAAGGACTTTACAACTGGGCTTAATAATTATTATTCGGAATATCCCAGTATTCAGTCAATTGCAGACACAATAAAAGTTATTGGTAGAAAAAATACAGCCAACGGACAAAGACTATTAATCGTGAAGTATGACCTGTTTGGCGACACGATTTCAACAAAAACCTATGGAAACGACTCTGTGTTTAACAATTCTATTATTGACTACAAATTCGATACATTAAATCACGTCTATATTTTAAGTAAAGAACAACTTGGTTTTTACAAATCGAAAATCGTTCTTCAAAAATATTCTTTGGAAGGAAATTTAATTTGGGTTGAGCAAATTCAAAATCCTGCTGACACATCATACACCCCTCGTTCATTAGGTTTAGCAAATGACACTTGCTTATTTATTACAGCGTACAAAGAGTATGACTACCCCGAACTAGGAGATGATGTGATTTTTACAACTACGCTATCACAATTATATAATTACAATGCAAATGGAAATCAATTGTGGCAAAGAGAATTTAATCCGACCACAGAGTTAAATTGGTTTTCATCCGACATTTTTATTCATAACAACACGGTATTTCTGTTTGCAAATAATAACAGATTGGTAAAAGTTGACATAAATAACAATCTTACAATAAACACAAATACAGGACTACTCAATGGTGTTGGGAATGTACAATTAACACCAGATAATAATCTTTTAATAACTGCATTTTTTGGTAGGTATAGAATTTCAAAAGTAAATCTGAATGGAACAGTTATATGGACATATGACCACGGGACAAACCTCCCAAGTAATGTTTTTGCAGATGAAATTAACTATACTCTACAAGATTCAATCGGTAATATCTTAATTACTGGTAGACATAACGGACCGAACTACGGCACTCCAACTTATACCAACGCAGATATTCTAACAATCAAATTTAATAGTAATGGAAATTTGCTTTGGCAAAACCGATATGAATTTGGCGTTAATAATGCTGACATTGGAAATGTAATTGAATTAAAAAATGGCAACATCTATATAGGTGGACAAAGCCAAAGTTTAGGAGTAGGGACAGGTTACGATTATGTTGTATTAAAAATTGATTCTGCAACAGGTCTGTTAACTGGTGTTTACAGATATGACGGTCTTGCAAATGGAGATGACGCAATTTCTTCTTTGTATGTTTTTGAAAATGGAAATGTAGCATTGACAGGGTTGAGTTATATAAATTCTCAATACGACTGGACTACCCAACTACTTTCAGATGTCGTTTTATCTGTTCAAAATATTGGTTTTGATAACAACTTCCAAGTTTATCCTAATCCAACTGCTAGTGGAGAGTTTCTGACAATTGTAGGTAACGGAATTAAATCATATTCAATAATTTCAACTGTTGGTCAAATAGTTCAACAAGGAACACTTGAAGCAAATGAATTAAATTCAATACACATTGACAATGTTACGACTGGAATGTATTTACTTTATCTAAAATCAGACAACGGAATAATGACACGAAAACTAATAGTGAAATAGAATTACTGTGCATAACACTAAGTCGAATAACCGAAAAGCCCTAAAAAAAGAACCATTATACTGCTGAGGTGGAATGGCTTTTTGGTCTATTCGCTGTTCGGCGAAACCCGTAGTGACTAACCTGCCTTATGGAGAAAAGTAAGTGATTTTTTGGCGTTGAGAGATGAATGACAATACATCTGTTGTAGGTTTTTGGGTAAGATTCTGTAAGCTTTTGATACGACTTTCGTTCATTTTGCTGATTTTGTTGTTGAGAAAACGATTCATATTCCGGAAAAAAGGTTTCTTTTTTATTTTTCGACAAAACACTTGCTTTTCGCCCGTTAGAGCAAACTGATAGCAGGATAATTTATTTTAAAACAGTTGAAAAACAAGGCGTTAGCGGACTTCCACGGTTGTTGGGATACAACACGCCTGTGAGCATCATGCGGCCTGTTTTGCATTTTGGACACCGGTCGATGTCAATTCCATAACATTCCAGCATTAGCAGCTGGTAAGACGGGCACAGAGATATGATCCTAAAGAAATGATATTTTTTTTTCAGAAGTTTCGTGGCTATTTAGAATCCTTATAAATATCCAATTCTGATTGATCAACAATTCCTAAATCAGATGAGATGATTACATTTGTTTCCTAAAATATTTTGATTGTTTTTTTAACAAAAATTAAATAATGAACAAATATTATCATTCCAAAAGAAATACCATTATAATGGCATTTCTTATGCTTCTCAATTTTGCAGCATTTTCACAACGTAATGAATTTCGATTTGACACGCAGAGCGAAAAGGAAGGATTTCTAATTCAGAGATCTGACGTTTCAACGTTAAGTTTTTCATACAGCATTCCGGCGATGATTATCGATGAATTTGAATCAAATGGTTTTTCTGGTCAAGTTATAGAACTGAATGGAATTAACCTTCCTGCAGATGCTGGCGCTCCCAATCTGCCTGCAAGCAGTCGTTTTGTTGCCATTCCAAACGGTGCTAAAGCTTCACTAAAAATAAACAGTCTTAGAAAGCAGGTTTTACAAAATATTGATCTTTTACCGGCTGCTGAAATCCCGCTTGGTGATGATGACAGTCCGCTTCAATACATAAAAGACCAATCCATTTATAGCAAAGACGGGTTTTATCCGGCCGAACCTTTTAAACTCTCAGAAACAACCTCAATACGTGGGATCGAAGTTGTTATGGCAGGAATCACACCTTTTCAATACAATCCCGTTACAAAAGAACTCATTGTTTATTATGATATTAATGCTGAAATTATATTTGAAGGCGGCAACGGCTATTTTGGAGACGATCGTCTGAGAAGTCGTTGGTGGGACCCTATTTTGATGGATAATATAATAAACAGCAGCGTTTTACCGCAGATTGATTATTCGAAACGCTCACTTGATTTTTTCAATTCCCGTGAAGAAGGATGTGAATATCTTATCATTGTTCCTAACAGCACAATATTTGCACAATGGGCCGATTCAATCAAAATTTTCCGCCAACATCAGGGTATTATTACTAAAGTAGTCAACCTTAGCGAAGTAGGTGGAAACACTGTAACCGCCATAGAAAGCTATATTAACAATGCTTTCAACACCTGGACACTGGTTCCTTCGGCGGTATTACTCTTGGGTGATTACAGCACTAATGCTGCTGATGGTATCATTTCTCACACCTTGAACGATCATCCGGGAGGATATAACCCTTACATTTCTGACAATCCATTTTCAGACGTTTCAGGCAACAAACTTCCAGATATCGTTTTTGCACGTATCACTGCACAAAACGAACAGCAACTGCAGCATTTGATCAACAAGTTTTTAAGTTATGAACGCACCCCTCCTACCAGCGTAGATTTCTATGACCACCCCATAACAGCAATGGGATGGCAAACCGAAAGATGGTTCCAACTTTGTTCTGAAACAGTGAATGGTTTCTGGGAACACGGCCTTGGAAAAAATCCTGTTCGTGAAAATGCTATCTACTCAGGTTCTCCAGGAGGAGCATGGTCGTCAAACGCAAATACCAATACAGTTGTTAACTTCTTTGGACCTAACGGGCTCAATTACATACCTTCCAACACTGCACATCTTACTGATTGGGGCAGTAACGCAACAAGAGTAAACAACAGTATCAACAGCGGAGCTTTCATGCTTCAGCATCGCGACCACGGTATGGAGACCGGATGGGGCGAGCCTTCATATACCAATGGCAACATGGGAGGACTTACAAACCAAGATCTTACTTTTGTAATGTCCATAAATTGCCTAACCGGAAAATTCAACTACAGCAGCGAGTGTTTTACAGAAAAAATGCACCGACATGCTAATGGCGCTCTCGGCCTGATTGCAGCTACTGAGGTGTCCTATTCATTCGTTAACGATGTTTATGTTTGGGGAGCTTATGACAATATGTGGCCCCAGTTTATGCCTGATTTTGGCACAACTCCGGCTGAAAGAGGTATCCTTCCGGCATTTTCAAATGCCGCAGGTAAATACTTTCTTCAACAATCGAACTGGCCATATAACCCTGAACACAAAAATATTACCTACAATCTTTTCCATCATCATGGCGATGCTTTCATGACCGTTTATTCTGAAGTACCTCAAAATCTTACTGTAAACCATATGCCCGTTTTACTCAGTGGTATGGACATTTTCGAAGTGACTGCAAACGAAGGTG
This sequence comes from Bacteroidetes bacterium HGW-Bacteroidetes-1, assembly GCA_002842755.1. Classification (GTDB taxonomy): domain Bacteria; phylum Bacteroidota; class Bacteroidia; order Bacteroidales; family F082; genus JALNZU01. The sequence goes on from PHDU01000011.1 coordinate 4,684, forward strand.
CTCTCATAGCACTCAGTGTAAATGATCAAATTATCGGAGTTGGTACAGGTACTGGCTCTGTGTTGCAAATTCCGATTATAGCACAAGAACCAGAAAATCAAATACGTATTACGGTTACACTACAAAATTATTATCGATATGAGCAAGTAATCGGTTGCATACCACCAGATGGCGCTTATATGATATACAATTCTTTAGTAGTAAACGATGAAAACGGTAATAACAATGGGCTAATTGACTATGGAGAAAATATTTATCTTGATATAGCATTAAAAAATGTTGGCAGCGAACTTGCCGAAAATATTTCGGTTACTGCCTCAACAGCTTCCCCTTTTGTTTCCATGGTGAATTCTACTTTTGAGGTTGGCAATGTTGAACCAGGGTCAATTGTAATTACACCATCAGCACTAGAGTTTAGTGTTTCTGACAATATTCCTAACAATCAAAACATCCCATTCACGCTCACCATTACAAGTGGGGATATTGAATGGACAAGTCAATTTGTCACCAAAGCATTTGCGCCTTCCTTCAATATCGGGAATTTTACAATTAACGACACGCAAGGCAATGGAAATGGACGTCTTGATCCAGGCGAAACCGTCGAAATTAGTTTTATAACAACCAATAATGGACAAAGCGATGCTTTCAATGCTACAGGTACAATGCTCATTACCGGACCTTTTCTGACTGTCACTGATCAAACGCAACAGATTCAGCAGATTTCAGCAGGAGAGATCCTAACAACTACTTTTATAGTTGAGGTAAGTGGCGGTGCGCCAATAGGGGCTCTTGCTTCATTTGGTTTTAACATATCTGCCGGTGCCTATCAGGCTGAAAAAATGTTTAATGCAAAAATCGGATTGATACTTGAAGATTTTGAATCAGGTGATTTCAGTCAGTTTGACTGGGTAAGCGGAGGAAATCAACCCTGGCAGATTATCAATCAAAATCCATTTGCAGGAGTTTATTCAGCGCGTTCAGGAACCATTAGCCATAACCAAAGTTCGCAAATGATTGTCCAGTACGAAGTTGGTTTAGCAGATACCATTTCGTTTTACTATAAAGTCTCATCAGAAAGCGGATACGATTATCTTCGTTTTTGGGTCAACAACGTTAAAGTGGGCGAATGGGCCGGTGCTGTTGACTGGACAAAAGCCAATGTCCCGGTAACAGCAGGAATTAAAACCTTTAAATGGGAATATATGAAAGATGGATCAGTTTCAAATGGTGATGATTGCGGCTGGATTGATGATATTGTTTTTCCTCCTATGGCTACTACTACTGCCTGGGCAGGCAATGACTTAAATATTTGCGAAGGTAATACAGCGCAAATGAATGCCTCTGCTACCAACTTCACATCACTGATGTGGACGACTTCAGGCACCGGAAGTTTCAACGATGCTACGATCCTGAACCCCATTTATACTCCAAGTGAAGCCGATCAAATAGCTGGTAATATAACACTTACAATAACTGTTAGCGGAACCAGCACTATCACAGATAATGTAATCCTTAACCTGTTTCCAGCACCACAGGTAACGGCAGGTTCTGATGCAATAATTTGTCCCGGTACATCATTTTCAATCACGGAAGTCGAAGCAATCAATCACATTTCGATTCTTTGGACCACAACCGGCGATGGAAGCTTTGATGATGAAAGTCTCCTTCATCCGCTTTATACCCCAGGTGAAACTGACATTGCAAACGGAACAGCAGTTCTTACCATTACTCTGATTGGGCAGGGAGACTGCAGCAACGTTTCTGATGCGCTTACTTTAGATATCTATGCAGTTCCATTGGTTGAATTGGGTGAAGATCTGTCCATCTGTGCAGGGAGCAACATTCCTGCTTTTGAAAATGTTGTTGCTGAAAACTATGAATCCCTGATCTGGTCATGCAGCGGCGATGGAACCTTCAGCGATAACGGGAATATGCAAACAAACTATAATCCTGGCAATAATGATGTTACAAACGGGATCGTTACTATTTACCTTTCTGCAAACAGCGAAGGCAATTGTATGGTAGTTACTGACAGCCTTTTACTGGTGATACATCCACTTCCTGCGCTTAGTTTCGGAATAGATCAAACCATTTGTTTGGGCCAGGAAACCAATGTTGAGGTTACCCTTACAGGCCAGGCTCCCTGGCAGGTTATTATGGCTGATCCATTTCCTGCCCAAACCATAGAATCTTCACCCTTTGTGATGACAATTACACCCGAAAGCAGTACACAAATAACTGCAATCTCCCTTTCTGATGTTAACTGCTCAGCAAGTTCTGATGCAAATACCTGGCTTCACGTTATTGACACACCCGAAAAGCCTGATGCTCCTTCCGGTATTGATACCGTTGACCTTGTAAATGGTTTTTATTCTGAATATACGATCCCGGGAGTTGAAAATGCTTCGGACTATCAGGTTGAAATGGACCCTGCAACAGCTGGCACGATCAATATTAACGATCTTGAATTGATTATCAGTTGGAGTGCAGATTTCAGGGGACAAGCATCTTTAAAAGTTAAAGCTTCAAATATGTGTGGCGAGAGTGACTGGTCAGAGCCGAAAATAATGCAAGTTATCAGCACCATTGGTTTAGAAGAGTTTAACGCTAATAATATCAGGATTTATCCGAATCCAACTACCGATATTTTTGTTTTAGAAATCATTGGCTTGGAGGCAGATCATGCAAAAATTCGAATAAACGACCTCACAGGAAGGCTGGTTTATTTTGAAAACCTAAAGGATATTGGCGCAGGATTCAGCAAACAAATCAGCATGCATGGATTAAAGCGTGGTGTTTATTTCATTGGTCTCGAGTCTCAATATCTTCGTATCAATAAGAAACTAATTCTGAAGTAAACTGCGTTTAAACCAGGTGAGAATATTGGCATGTTTTCACCTGGTTTTTATAATACCCTCAAAAGGGGTTGCTAAAAGATAATCTTAAAGATGAATTTAGATGCTTGTTGTAGTGGATTTTGAAAAAACCCGTTCTGAAATATGGCTGCATTAAAATATTAGATATTAAAAAAACTATAAAAATAGTGTGTAAAAGAATGAATTAGAAACAGTTTACTTAAGAACAAGTTTTTTATAAACCCAGAAAAAGATTCCAATGAAAGTGGTTATTCATACTCTCATTATAATTTCATTATTTTTTGTGAGTTGTAAAAAAAACGACAACTCTGAGCTTAAAGATGAAAAACAAGTTTTATATGAAAGCAACTTAGCTTTTTTAAATTCCGATTGGACTTTTGATAAAACAGGGGATTCTTTAAAAGATCAAATTATTGGTTTATGGTTATCAGAAAAAGTAAGTTATGATTCGATTAATTGTAACGATTGTGACAGTTTATTTACTTGGGTTATAGAATCAACGGGAATAATGGTGACAAGAAATAATGACGGGGGAGATCATGGAACCAAATATGGAAATTGGGCGGTTGACGCAGATAAAAAATTTCTCTTTTATAGTTATAAACAATATTCAAACGCTGGCACACTTACGGACTATGTAATTATGACTGATACAGTAAGAATTGAATATTTAGATTTGCCCAATTTATGGACACGTCAAGTTATTAGTAATACTACTAAGCTTGATGTAAGGTTTAGAAAACTAAACGAAAAAATATAAACGCACTTCAAGCGCTATAACAAATGCAGCAATGCGTGTTTTAAGTTGATTTTCTATATCAGCCTATTTCGTTTGATTTTCCAAACTTAAATTGAAAAATTCAGGATAACGGGCTGTTTTTGTTTTGTAGAAAGACTCTATTGTCTCCATATCTTTTTCAAAATCACCGTTAGGATATATAACAGGTCCAAAACCTCCTTCTTTGTTGGCATAATCAACAAAGCCACAGACAATTGGAATGTCAGCCTTTAAAGCAATATAATAAAATCCTCTTTTCCAATTTGTTACGAGCTTACGGGTACCTTCAGGAGTAATCACTACATTCAAAATATCATAATCATCAAACAATGCTGCGACCTGCTCAACAAGGTTTGTGCTTTTTCCTCTATCGACAGGGATACCACCCATTCGCTTCGCTAAAAAACCCATCGGATGATCAAAAGCTTCCTTTTTGATGAGAAATTTTACAGGCACTCCCAAACCCCAATAAGCGAGACGACCAATGATAAAGTCCCAGTTACTTGTATGAGGTGCAGCAAGAATCACACATTTCTTAATTTCAAGCGGAATTGAACCTACAATGTCCCACCCCATGAGCTTTAAGATCAACTTCGCTATTATCTTCATTCAATTTAGTTTTGGACAAAAGTAGAAAACAATAACCGGATATCCAACAACATAAATATCAATGAATTATTATCAATCTGAAAAATGTTTGAAAGAGGAGTTAAATGTTGAAAATAAAAAAAAGGCACCAGCTAAAACCAGTGCCTGTTTATGAAGAGCTTACTAACATTACCATGTTACAGATGTCGTATTAGCTTCATTGCACTTATGATTATAATTTGAAACAATGATTTCGGTATCGAACGGAATATCATCAATATATTCTTCATCCTTTAATTCAAATAATTGCTCAGTTGCTACTATGGACTGATGCTCTTTTGCTATTTTTTCTGTGTCGAAAGGGATATCATCAATGTAAGATTCCTCCTCAGATGTAAAAATATAATTGGTATCATGCGCAATTATCGACCGAAAAATTTCAATTGTATTAAATGGAATGTCGTCGATATAGGCTTCTTCTTTCATCTTAATTCCATCAGCCAAAGCGAAGGAGTAAAAAAAGATACTGAGTATTGTTGCTGTTAAGATATTTAGAGTTTTCATGGCAATTATGTTTTTTTGTTCAAGTAGTTTATTTTCGTTTTCTCTATAAATACCAACTTTGTGCCAAACTCTATAATAATATGTATATCAATCTATTAATAAGAATTAATCATTAAATAACAGGCTTAAAAAATGGCACCAATACGGACACTTTTGTACGTAGATGTACAGTTTTTTCATGCCTCCATACATAATTTCATTCCACAAAACTTCTACAAAAAAAGCCCGACGAATAATCATCAGGCTCTTGTAATAAAATTCCAGGAGATCAATCTGCATCCTTTGATAAACCTTTGAGCAGATTACAACCTACCAAAATTTCACTCATTCAATTCTTCAGGATACAACACCAATCTTAAATACTTTTCCAAGGTAAAATATTTTTTTGCCTGCATTCTAAGATCGTCAATTGTAACAGCATTCACAGCATCCCGAAAGGCTTCATAGGTTTGCATCTCATTTTGATTAAAATAGGTGTAATCAAGATATGAATTCCAAAAGTTATTCTGCTTATCATTGGTTTCCCTTTCCCTGATAGATGTTTCTTTAACTTTAGCAAGATCATCATCTGTAGGCCCATTTTCAATCAAAACGTTCATTTCATTAAAAACAACTTTTGAGAGTGTATCTACCATTTCTGGATTGGTTCCCCAGTTGATGGTTAGCGTAATCTCTGGCATTGGAAACTGTCGGATACTCTGTCTTGCACCAACACCATAAACACCGCCCAAATCTTCACGCATTGTTTCTCGAAGCTTAATATTAAATGCTTTCATTAACAAATTCAATTCGAGACTGTTCCTCGTATCCCAGTCAAAATCATTACGCATCATGATGGCTACAAGACTTTTGTATTCACTGCCTGCATAAACTTTAGCATCTGTTAATCCTTCCGGAAAGTTGATGTCTCGATCAACCCATTTCAGAGCATCCTTCTCCACAGGAAGGCTTCCAAGATATTTACCTAAAAGCGGAAGGGTTGTCTCAGGATCGATATTGCCTGTAAAAATGAACGTATAACCTTTTGCGCTGGCAAACAACTGATCAAACATATCATATATCAACTCAGGTTTGAGGGTCGATAGATTCTCCTCTGAAGGAATAATTACAGAACGTTTGCTTTGGCTGGTTGACAGTTTTCCAAGGGTGTCAGCAAAAACCATTTGAGGGTTCGATTTCATAAACTTAAACTGATTCACGAGCTGCGACTTGAAAGCATCAAATGCATCAACATCCCTTCGTGCGCCATTGAAATATAAGTATGTCAACTGAAGCATCGTTTCGAAGTCTTTCGGACTGGCGCTTCCTTTAAATCCTTGCCTTACGTCTTCAATGAATGGCTGAACCATTACATTTTGTCCGGTAAGTTTTTTTCCAATATCTACCGAACTGAATTTTCCTATCCCGCTCACTGAGATTGCACGGCCAACATTGGCGGCAGCAAAAGCCAGATCATCTTCAAAAACAGAACTTCCTCCCGGACCAAAGGCTGTTAAAAGAATTTCGTCATTTTTAAAGGTTGTCGGCTTCAATACCACCTTTATTCCATTGTCCAACACATATTCTGTTACGCCAAGCTCATCCATTTTCTTTGTTTCAGTCAACTTACTTCCTACGAGGTCTGTATCCAGCAATGGATCATCGGAAAAACTATCCTCATAAGGTTCTACTTCAGCTTTTTTAGCTTGTGTAATTGTATTCAAAATAACCTCCTCATCAGGTACAGCAATGCCTTCCCGCTCAGGTGCAGTAACAACAGCAACCATATTTTTATCGGTTATCCATTTAGACGCCTGTTCGTTGATTGCTTCAAGAGAAATCAATGGCAATATATTCAAAGTGAGTTCAAGTTCATTTTCGACACCGGGAATGGGTTCATCACTCAAAAAATGACTTGTGTATTCACGGACGAAATTGGCTGAATTGGTTTTGTCTTTTTCTTTGACTTTCTTCTCAAGCTGTGTAATGATTTGCTTTTTTTGTCGCTCAAACTCAGTTAAAGTGAAACCATGTTGACGAACTCTTTCATTCTCTTGTACCAATGTTGATATTGCATCTTCAATCTGATTTTCTTTTACCATAGCATAGGAACTATAGGCATCCATTGCTCTTCCCATAAATCCGCCATAATAAGTGTAGGCATATATAAAGGGTGATTCCGGCTTCAGATTGATTTCATTGAGACGATTGATGATCATTCCACTGTATATTCCTTGCATAAGGTCGCGTTTGTAATCTTCCAGTGTTACATTCGGTTTCTTTTCATGTTTATAAAAAAGCATAACACTAGTATTTGTAGCCTCCTTATCAGTAGATATGGCAACAAGAGGCTTCTGGTTTTCGGGCACTCCATACGTTATCCTTTCACGCACATTTTCAGGATTCCGGATAGACCCAAAATGACTTATAATCTTTTGCTCCGCTACAGCCGGATCAATATCTCCAACAACAACAATCGCTTGCAGATCAGGCCTATACCATTCATGATAGAAACTCCTGAGGGTTTCATAAGAAGCGGTATCAATTACACCGATCTGACCAATAGGCAAACGATCAGCATAGCGTGAATCTTTAAAGATAACAGGAAAATATTTTTTACGCATTCGGTCGTCAGCACCCAAACCAAGCCTCCACTCCTCACGAATTACACCACGTTCTTTGTCTATTTCTTCGCCTTCAAGACTTAATTGGTGAGCCCAATCTTCAAGTACCATAAAAGCTGAATCAACCAACCCTGTCCTGTCAGTGGGTAATTGCAGCATATAAACTGTTTCATCAAAGCTTGTATAGGCGTTAAGATCAGGTCCAAAACGAACACCAACACGTTCCAGAAAATTTACCAATGTACTTTTGGAAAAATTTTTCGTTCCATTGAAAGCCATATGCTCAACAAAATGAGCAAGTCCTTGCTGGTCTTCATCTTCGAGTATGGAGCCGGCATTCACAACGAGCCGAAGTTCCATTCTGTTCGGAGGCATGGTATTTTTTCTGATATAATAAACCATCCCGTTATCGAGCTTCCCAATTTTTACTGCCGGATCAATTGGTATTGGTTTGGTTAAATCAACTTGGGCAACTAATCCATTGATAATGAATATAATGATTGCTATAAATAGAAGAGATTTTTTCATAAATTTTTTGATTAAAATGGTTTAATTCTTTATTAAGCGTATAACAATGAAATACAATAATATTTTCAGTAAAGTTAGTGTTTATCAGATTCTTTAAACGAAAATTATTAATCTTGAAAATCCTGATTATGAAATGAATATTGATAAAACTAGGACTATTTCATTAAAAGCCGCAGTCGATAGTGCGACTGCGGCTTTTAATCTTAAAAACTACAATTATTTTATTGTAAATTTTTTAACAACGGTTCCATTTACCGTTTCAAGATATAGCAGATAAACGCCTTTTCCAAAATCTGAAGTACTCAGCCGCAAAATCGTATTATCCACTCTTTGAAGTTCAACAATTTCTCTTCCGGAAAGGTCAAGAATACTCATTCTTTCTATCTTAAATGGTGATTCAATAGTCAATTCATTTTCTGCAGGTTGTGGATACAATTTAATAAGATCAAACAGATCAAACTCATCCAGACCAATGGCACTCACTTGAATATAGGCTATTTTTGTTTCAGTTGCTTGCGTAATGCCGTCTCCAACAGTCAAGGCAACAGTATAATTTCCAACTGCATTAAAAACATGTGATGGGTTTTGTTGTGTACTCGTTCCCCCATCACCAAAGTTCCAAAGCCATGAAGTGATGTTCTCATTCCCAGCCGGAATTTTGGCCGGCATATCATATTTGAAAGTTCCTGGTGCAGATTCCTGAATTACGTTGCGAATTGTAATATGTCCGGTAGCACCATCAATATCACAAATATACCAGTAAAGGCCAGATCCTGAAGTTGGAACCTGTAAAGTATTCAATAAACCAGATTGATTATAAATCTGCACAACAGCCTGAGAAGTTGTTATTTCCGGGCTTCCTGAATAATTATAGATGTAATATTGGTAGGTACCTGGATACATCTGGTAAATAGTCATTGTCTCAGGTCCATAGCTATCTGTAACATCATGATCCAGTGCAGCATAAGGGGGGCTGTCAATACTACCCTGATCACTAAAGTAAATATGATACGATTGGCCATTAATCGGTGGAGTATTGAGATGAGAATCCAAATCATCAGGATTTAAACCCCAATTAAGAATGAAACGCATTTCACCGGCAGTTAACTGGCTGGATAGCGATATATTAAGCGTAAGAGATCCATCTTGCGGGATAACTACCTGGCTATTTGAATAGGTAAGATATCCTTCTTTGGAACAAGTAACGATGTTTGCATTTTCAGCAGATTGATCTGTAAAGTTAACCGTTAATGGGGCGAGGCCTTGAGTTGTATTCGCAATAAAATTAGACACCAAAACACCAATGGGTATATTCACTATTGTATAATTACCGCTTGCATTTGTAGTAGCAGAAAGTCCTGCTACACTCACAAGAGCACCTTCAACAGGGTTTCCATTTAAAGCATCTGTAACCATTCCTGTAAGAGTACCTGTGCCGCTTCCTGTACCTGTAACCGTAATATAACCGGTTTTAGTTTCGGTAGCAGTCGTAACTCCATTTCCAACAGTAAGAGAAACAGTATAAGTTCCCGGACTGTTGTATACCTTCGTTGGATTTTGCACTGTACTGGTAGTTCCATCGCCAAAGTTCCACATCCATGAAGTTATATTCCGGGTTTTTTCCGTTTTCTTTTCTGGCATATTGAACTTCACATTTCCAGGTGCTGTTTCCTGTATGATATTTTTATACGTTAACTGGCCATTACTTCCATTTACATCACAGACATACCAATAGCGTCCGGTTCCGGTTGTTGGAATCTGCATCGTTTGAATCAGCCCTGTTTGATTATAAATTTGAATTACTGCATTGGATGTAGTCATTTCAGGATTACCAGTAAAATTATGAATATAATACTGATAAGTTCCGGGAAACATTTGATATATCGTCATTGTTTCGGGGCCATAACCTGAAACAACATCATGGTCAAGGGCAGCGTAGGGCGCAACAGTTGCACTACCCTGATTGCTATAATAGATATGATACACCTGTCCTTCAATCTCAGGTGTATTTAAATGAGAGTCAAGGTCAGATGGGCTGGCCCCCCAGTTGATTACAAAACGCAGTGCTCCTTCACCAAGTGTTTGGGAAAGAGAGATATTAAGCGTAAGCGATTGACCTTGTTCGATAACTACCTGGTTATTAATGTAGGTAATGTAACCCGTTTTGGAGCATGTTACACTACTGGTTCCGTCACCTGACTGATCAAAGAAGTTTACTGTCAATGGAGCCTCACCTTGTGTTGTGCTAGCATTGAAAGCCGCAGAAAGTGCTCCTGTAGGTATATTATTAATTGTATAATTCCCACTTGCGTTTGTTGTGGCAGAAAGACCGGCAACACTCACAAGTGCACCTTCTATTGGATTGCCATTGAGTGCATCTGTGACCATACCTGTTAAAGTCCCTGTTCCTTCATCATCAGGAAGAGTAAAATTTCTGGTGACTGTAGTACCTGCGATAAGATCAACCATATGTGAAACCGTTGTATAACCAGATTTTGACGCAGCTACATAAGTGAGCCCTGCTGGTACATTCTGAAGCTGATAAACACCAGAACTGTTAGTAGTTGCAGACACTATGCCTCCTGCTGAAACATTCGCTCCTGCAATAGGACTTCCGTTCTCATCGGTAACCACTCCTGAAATGGTTCCTGTGTTCAGTAAATTGGTTGGGTTTATTAATATTCTGATAAAATCCAGTGCGTACCCATCGCCAACATTATTAACAGGATCATCAATTAAAATGTCAACTTCCCCATCCTCAAAAAGATTAAGAAACGAAGCTGGTATCTGAACTGAAATCATTTTTCCGATAGGTCCTGTCTGGTTGAGAGAATTGATGATACTCTCTAAAAATTGTACCCGGACCCCATCTATTGAAACCTGGAAATAATTAGGACCAAAATTCCCTGGTTGAAAATCATCCACAAACATTTGCAATACAATAGACTGAATTGTATGTGATTGAAGATCAAATTGCAGGTTAACCGGGAGGGGCATATTTCCAGGTCGGGTTGTTGTACTGGTATATCCATCAGTAGAACCGCCCTGATAGGTATAACCGGAAATTACCATGATTCTGTCTGTTCCATCAGGATCATCTGACTCAGGATAAAAGGGGAAACCATGAACAGGAGTATTCTGACCGGTAAATGGGTCAAAACCTGTTGGCCATCCAAAACCAAGATTATCAATATCACCTGTTCGATGCATAATGGCTGCTTCAGATGTATTGTACAAAGTGATGGTTGTTGCATTCCAATCATCACCACCTCCACCTTGACCAGTAGTGAAGTTGAGCTGATTTCCATAAGCTGTTCCAACACTATTGGTAGCATAAGCTTTTACATAGTAAGGCGTATTGGCTGTTAGACCTGTCAGGTTGCTAACAAAACTTCCGGTACCATTCCCGTTATTTGTCATACCTATATTACTGGTTATCGTAGGATTCACATTTGTGCTCCATACGATACCTCTGGCTGTAACAGAAGCACCACCATCCGAAGTGATATTACCTCCTGATATCGCTGTTGTAGCTGTAATTCCTGTTATGCCACTTGTTGTTAAGACGGGCAAGGAAGCCTGAGTTGAGGTAATAACATCAAAATCGTCCACCATAAAAATAAAAGCATCATCCGAAATACACTGAATGCCGATGTACACTGACTGTCCATTATAGGCATTGATATCGAATGTTTTTAATTCCCAGGCTGTTGCAGGAGCAGTCAGGTAGTTAGCCCCCGAGATGATGGTAAAACTGGAAGGGTTAGTATTTGTTGTTGAAACACCTACCTTATACCTTTCAAGGCCATATTCGGCTGTGTAGGATTTCACCCAAAATGAAACTGAAGAACTACTTCCCAATACTATTTGTGGGGAAATTAACCAGTCGTTATTAGCACCCCCTTCTGCGGCAAAACATGCAGCAAACTTACTTCCGGAATTTGGAAGAATTGCAGTAGCGGTCATAGGAGGTGTTGTTGCAGAGGGATTAAAAATCATAAATGCCATTTGAGCATACTGATTTGGAAATTCTGTGTTCTGGATTCCATACGTTGGGAAATTATCAATATCAACTGTCGTCCAGGGAGAGAAACTTATGTTGAAATCAGGGTATGTTTCAAATCCATCGAAATAATTGTCAGCACCATCAACATGAAGGGGCTGAACAAAGTCCTGTTGGATATATGAAAGCGCTTTTGCTTTGCCGGAAACACGATTCGATGTCTGTGCACTTAACATAAATACAGACATGACAAAAAGAAAGGAGAGTATTAGTTTTGTTTTCATAACGTTTATTTATTGGTTGCATCAAAAATAACTCTTTGTTATATTTAAAACAAATGTTTGACCTAAAACTTTTACGAAAATGCAAAGAAATTAATAGCACAGAATTCCTGCAATGTTTTTCTGGCATTCAATAAAGAATATCTATTAATATTGGATGTAACAACTATAAAAATAAACGTGACCTTTGGAACAAGTCACCTTTGATCAAATCTCAGCCTCAAGACCAAGTTCATCCTTAAATAATTGAAGCATTGGACGATGGGTGGCCATTTTCTCAAATTTCTCTCTATCGGTAAATGCTTCATTTTTAGCTGGTTTTTCTACCAGCTTGTGCGACAATTTGATTTGATTGTTTTTCAAAGTTGTTTTTAAAAACTCTGTTAGTGCATTCATATTGAGTTTATCGCCAATGACAATATTATTGTCAACTTCAAATACAATTGAATGATCTGGTCCTATTTCCGGTTCATATCGAAGCAGAGCCATTGCAAAACTTGGAGATGTTTGTTTGTACGAATCAGCAAAAGCTTTCCAACTTTCTCGCAGCAAGTCGTTGCTAAATGGAGTGTCTAAAACAAGCTCATTTTCCTCAACTTTTACCTCAGATTGCTCCGTTTCGCTGATAGATAAGGTATGTAAAGATTTTGGTTTTGCTTTACCCGACTCTCTCACCAAAGGTAAAGTGGGTTGATCTGGGGTTACCTGATATGACTTTTCCGGATTTACTGAAGGATTTATAGGTTGATTAGATCCTGAATTTGGTTTTGATGGTATCTGGGAACTTGTTTTTGGTTGAGGAGTTATTTGAGGCATATGATGCGAAATAGCGCCAGAAGGTTTTGCAATAACGGAAGGTGACACCAAATCTGCAGGATTGTTTTGCTGCATGATGCCACACATTTGTAAAAGAGAAATTTCAATAAGAAGTCTTTTATTGCTACTTCTGGCGTAGTTTATGTCGCATTGATTTCCAATTACCAATACTTTGAGCAGAAAATCGGATGTGCATTGCATCGCCTGCACTGCATAACGTTCACGCAAAGACTGAGATACTTCCATAAGTTGAATTGTAGCAACGTCTTTGCTTACAAGCAAATCCCTGAAGTGCTTACCCAAACCTGTGATAAAATGTTGACCGTCAAAACCATTATCAATTATTTCATTTAAAAGAAGCAATGTTGCAGAGGAATTCCCATTTTGTATTGCTTCAGTTACTTTAAAATAGTATTCATAATCAAGCACATTCAGATTGTCGATCACATCCTTATAACTTATGCTGTTTCCGGAAAAACTAACCATTTGATCAAAAATGGAAAGTGCGTCCCGAAGGGCACCATCTGCCTTTTGGGCGATAATATTAAGTGCATCAGATTCAGCAATAACACCTTCTTTAGAGGCTACATATTGCAGGTGTTTTACAATGTCATCTAAAGTAATGCGTTTAAAATCAAATATCTGGCATCGAGAAAGAATTGTTGGAATAATTTTATGCTTTTCGGTTGTCGCAAGGATAAACTTCGCGTAAGCGGGAGGCTCTTCAAGTGTTTTAAGAAAAGCATTGAACGCAGCCGGTGAGAGCATGTGAACCTCATCGATAATATAAATTTTATATTTTCCAACCTGAGGTGGAATGCGCACCTGATCCACAAGATTTCTAATATCATCTACTGAATTATTAGAAGCTGCATCTAGTTCATGGATATTAAATGAAGCTGAATTACGAAATGAAACACAGGATTCGCATTCATCGCATGCTTCCATTTCGGGAGTTGGGTTTAAACAGTTGATCGTTTTAGCCATAATACGGGCACAAGTGGTTTTACCTACTCCCCTTGGTCCTGTGAAAAGAAAAGCCTGCGCAAGAATATTGTTTCTTATGGCATTCTTTAAGGTCGAAGTAATTGCAGTTTGACCCACAACCATATCAAAGGTTGCCGGACGATATTTACGGGCAGATACAATAAAATTATCCATTAAATTGATTGAAATTCAGATTCCAAAAATATAAAAAAAGATCGAGGTATCAGCAAATATATATAATTTGTTCATGTTTCAGCTTCAACCTAATTTTAACAATTTTACAAGAATCGATCATTTCATAATTTTGATGAAAAGCGTGCAAAAGAGCTGCAAAATGGCTACTTTTGAGCCGTCATGAAAGATCTACTCATTTATGTCCCGAAAATTACAAACCGACTGCAATATGCTTTCGATCTTGTAATGGGTCAACAATTAGGCTTAAAATTTAGATTTTCCACAAACAAGCTTGATTTTGAGTCATTTGAAGGACTAAAAATCATTTATGGGAGTGAACCCATTGGAAATGCTCTTTTCTTTAAGGCTGGCGAACTGCTTTTTGAAAGGGAAATTTCGAGCCAGGAGCTTAAACCATTCGATTTTGAATCTATTAAAGCCTATTTTCCAGTTTATCACAACAAAAGTGCTGCGCCCTTTGATATATTCGCTGCTATCTTTTACCTCGTAAGCCGTTATGAAGAATATTTACCCTCTGTACGAGATATGCATGGAAGGTTTGAAGCAAATTCAAGCTGTCTGTTTGAGCATGGATTGCTACAGAAACCGGTTGTCAACATTTGGTGTAACTGGTTGGGTCGTTTACTAGAACAAAGCTTTCCGGGATTAAAAATTATTCAAAATAGCTATTCTTATACCCCAACTTACGATATTGATGCAGCCTGGGCCTATTTACATAAAGGACTGTACCGAAGTGCAGGGGCCTATTTACGTGATATAATAAATCTCGATTTTCAGGAGATTAAAAATCGAAACCATGTTCTCAGTGGTACAATTAAAGATCCTTTTGACACATTTAAATTTCAATTTGAACTACAGAAACAACATCATCTTCGTCCTATTTATTTCATATTATTTGCAGATTACGGCATCAATGATAAGAATATCTCAGTCAGAAATCCTGCTTTTCAGCGCTTGATAAAACAATTAGGTGATTACGCAGAAATTGGTATTCATCCTTCATATGCCTCATTCAATAACAAAAATAAGTTACGCAAAGAAGTAGAGGCTTTAACAGAAGTTCTCAATCGGGAGATAACCAAAAGCAGGCAGCATTTTCTTCGTTTAAACCTTCCGACAACTTACAACCATTTAATTGATTTAGACATTACAGATGATTACACCATGGGGTATGCTTCTCAACCAGGCTTTAGGGCTGGTATCACAAACAGTTTTCTGTTTTACGATCTTGATCATGATGTACCTACAAGACTGAGAGTTCACCCGATCACATTGATGGATGGCACTTTGCGTGACTATTTAAAGGTTAATAGTGAACAGGCATTGGCCGTAGCAATAAATCTCATTCAGGAAGTGAAGGCAGTTGAAGGCACATTCATTTCACTTTGGCATAATGAAACATTAAGCGACCAAAAACGTTGGGTTGGCTGGGTGGATATCTATCGAAAAATTGCCATGGAAGCACTACCCTAAAACCCACTTCACATGATCAGTTATCTGAAAAATAAAGAAATCGACAAAGTCAAATGGGATAAATGCATTCGCGAAGCGTTTAATGGCAATGTTTATGGATGGTCGTGGTACCTGGATGTAGTTCATAAAAACTGGGAAGCCCTCGTTGAAGACGACTATGAAAGAGTTTTCCCTTTAACCGGCAATTCAAGATTTGGAATCAGTTATTTATTTCAACCTTTTTTTGCACAACAGCTGGGTATTTTCTCTCGCAACATACTCAATTCAGAAATTGTTAATCAATTTTTGAATACAATACCCGGACATTATCGATTTGCTGAGATAAAACTCAATACCCACAACAAAATTGATGAAACCCGTTTTAGTGTCCAGCAACATCTGAATCATGAGCTTGATTTAATTCATACGTATGACAGATTGGCAAAAAAATATGCAACAAATACCAGAAGAAATCTCAAAAAAGCAATTGATGCGAGATTATCGTTATCAAAAAATATCAGACCAGAGGATATCATTGAACTCTTTCGTCAAAACAGAGGCCGCACCATAAACCATTGGAACAAGCGCGAATACAATCGGTTGGCAGTTTTAATCTACGCAGCTATTTACCGCGGCCAAGCGATGCTTTATGGTGCTTATACTCCTCAAAACGAACTATGCGCAGGAGCTGTTTTCGTAAAAAGCCATGAAAAAATCGTTTTTCTTTTTTCAGGAACAAACGCTTTGGGCAGGGAATCACAAGCCCTAACATTTCTAATAGATGCGGTAATAAAAGAATTCTCCCCAGGTCACTTTGTTTTTGATTTTGAAGGCTCTGACAATCCTAATCTGGCACGATATTACAAGGGATTCGGAAGCAAAGAAACAAGCTATCCGGGTATCCTCATCAACAGATTGCCATTTTTACTCAAAATTGGAATGAAAATCTTAAAACGTAAAAAATAGTTTTTCAGATAAGTGATGCTTCTATCGTTTTATATTTATTTTTGCTCAAATCAATCATTAAACTCATGGTAAGAAATTTAGGAGATAACAATTCCGTTTTCAATCAATTTATTGCAGAAATTAGAGATGCCGACATTCAGCTTGACCGGATGCGTTTCAGGAGAAATCTTGAACGCATAGGTGAAATTTTTGCTTATGAGGTTAGTAAAAGCTTCGAATACTCGCCTGCTGAAGTCACTACTCCTTTAGGAGTTGCAGAAATAAATATCAGCAATGAACACGTGATTCTTGCCACTATTCTGAGAGCAGGACTACCCCTTCATCAGGGATTGTTAAATTTTTTTGATAAAGCCGATAACGCTTTTATTACAGCCTATCGCAAATATGATAAAAATGAAGCGTTTGATATTAGAGTAGAGTACATTTCAAGCCCAGATATAACAGGTAAAACGTTAATATTGAGTGACCCAATGCTTGCAACGGGCGCTTCAATTGTAAAAACGCTTCGCGGTCTGCTTGCCATTGGTTTGCCAAAGCACATCCATATTGTTTCTGCCTTGGCAAGCATCGAGGGTATTGAATATATCAAAAGACATTTATCATTACACAATCTTACAATTTGGGTGGGGGGTATTGATGACGAACTAACTGCTCAGGCATATATTGTTCCGGGGCTTGGAGATGCAGGCGACCTTGCCTATGGAAAGAAAAGTGAATAAACAGAATACTATGAGAAAAGAATTTTTTGAAAACATACGCATTTCATTTGAATCTATTCGAAGTCACCTTTTGCGTACAGTCCTGACAATTGCCATTATTGCCTTTGGCATCATGGCACTGGTAGGGATTCTTACTGCTATCGATTCAATTAAGTATTTTTTGAATGAAAATTTTTCTATGATGGGCGCAAACACCTTCAACATACGTAACCGTGAAATGGTTGTTCGTATGGGTGGTCATAGCAACAATGCAAAAGCATACAAGAATATCTCGTTTCGTGAAGCTGTAAGATTCAAGGAATCGTTTGATTTTCCGGCATCTACGAGTTTTTATACCTATGGAACTGGTGGTGCAACCCTTAAATATGAGTCTGAAAAAACAAATCCAAACGTACAGATTATTGGGATTGATGAAAATTATCTTCATAATTCAGGCCTTGAAATTGAATCAGGACGTAATATTACAATACAAGAGGTTCGGTCAGGCGCACATGTGGCTATCGTTGGAGGAGCTATTATAAAAGATTTATTCAAGAAAAAGGAAGACCCTGTTGGACAAATTATTTCGGTTGGTCCGGGAAAATATAGAATAATAGGTGTATTAAAAGAAAAGGGTTCAAGCATGGGATTTAGTGGCGATCGCAATTGCCTGATGCCTTTGAACAATGTGAGACAGTATTTTTCGCGTCCCAACATGAATTTTACGATAAGTGTGAGGGCATCCACGCCCGAAGAACTTGATGCAGCCATTGGTGAGGCAACAGGTATTTTTCGTATTATCAGAGGAGATTTGCCTGGAAAGGAAGAAACTTTCTCGATTGCCAAAAGCGATAATATTGCCAATATGCTTCTTGGTCTTACAGGGAAAGTACGTCTGGGAGCAACCTTTATTGGCATGATTACCTTGTTTGGTGCTGCCATCGGGCTGATGAACATCATGCTTGTATCCGTCACAGAGCGAACCCAGGAAATAGGTATCAGAAAAGCTGTTGGGGCGACCCGCAAAACCATTCGCGATCAGTTTTTAATTGAAGCTGTTGTGATTGCACAAATTGGTGGTATGGTTGGCATTATTGCAGGTATCCTGGTTGGAAATATCTTGTCGTATTCAATTGGCAGCGTTTTCATTGTGCCATGGATTTGGATCGTTGTAGCTGTAATACTTTGCTTTGCTGTAGCGCTTATCTCCGGCTATATTCCGGCCAACAAAGCAGCAAGCGTCGATCCTATCGAATCGTTACGGTATGAATAAAACAAAGTCTGGCTAAAACTTGCATTGAATTTAAATCTAAAATAATATGCCGCACGACTATCAGAGCCTGATATCAAGCAATAAAGCCTGGGCAAAGAAAAAAAAGCTGCAGGATAGTGAATATTTCAATAAGCTCAGCCTCAAACAAACTCCCCAATTTCTTTATATTGGTTGCTCTGACAGCAGGATGCCTCTCGATACATTTACTGCTACAGAGCCTGGTGAATTGTTTGTTCACAGGAATATCGCCAACCAGGTTTCATTGACTGATATCAATTTTTTATCCGTCTTGGATTACGCTGTCAATGTGTTAAAAGTAAAACATATTATTGTTTGCGGACACTATGGATGCGGCGGTGTTAGTGCAGCTTATGATGGAAAATCATCTGGATTGGTAGCCAATTGGATCAGTCCTATCCGCGATCTTTCAATAGAGCATGAAGCTGAATTAAATGCAATTGAAAGTGAAGAACTGCGTCTTAATCGCCTCAGTGAACTCAATGTTTTACGACAAGTGGAAAACATATACAAAACCCACGTCATTCAACGCGCACTTGAAAAATGCCATATGGATTTCCAAATCCACGGGTGGGTGCTCGACCTTTCTACAGGTCATATCATAGAACTTGAAATACCTGATAGCTTAAAAAATAAATAATTAATTAGAATAAGAATAATGGCCAACTTTGATAATTTATCCCGCGAAAATTTTGGTTCACGTATTGGTGTGATAGCTGCAGCCGCAGGATCAGCAATAGGTTTAGGCAATATCTGGCGGTTTCCTTATGTTGCAGGTGAAAACGGCGGTGGTGCATTTCTTCTCATATACATCGGATTTATTATCCTGATTGGAGCACCGGTAATGTTGTCAGAGTTTGTCATTGGCAGAAAATCTCAGCGTAATCCGGTAGGAGCCTTTAGAGTGCTTGCACCCAAGACCAAATGGCCGCTTGTCGGATATATTGGCATTGCTGCTGCCTTCACAATATTAGCCTTTTATACAACAGTCGCAGGATGGACACTCGAATACCTTTATTTGTCCATTGTAAACGGTTTCTCCGGACAAAATAAATCGGAACTTCAAAACCTGTTTGGTGAATTTGCTGCAAGTGGGTATAGTCCGCTTATCTGGCAACTTGTTTTCATGTTGTTAACCGCCTTGATTGTATTTAAAGGTGTTAAAGATGGAATAGAAAAATACACAAAAATATTAATGCCTTTATTGCTCATAATCATTATTGGGTTATGCATTCGATCATTAACTCTTCCGGGAGCTAGCGAAGGTCTTATTTTCTTGTTTAAACCTGACTTTTCTAAAATTAATGGTAATGTTGTACTGCAGGCGCTTGGTCAGTCATTTTTCTCACTCAGTATTGGTATGGGAACGTTGATCACTTACGGTTCCTATATAAGTAAAAAAGATAATCTTGGTTCAACTGCTGTTTCAGTTTCTATTGCAGATACTTTGATCGCAATTCTTGCCGGTGTTGCAATCTTTCCAGCTGTTTTTGCCTTTGGTATTGCACCTGAAGCGGGTCCAGGCCTTGTTTTCATTACCTTACCCATGATATTTAGTCAAATTACAGGTGGTCAGTTTTTTGAAATCATTTTCTTCATTTTGCTGGTTATTGCAGCCCTCACTTCTACAATTTCGGTACTTGAAGTTGTTGTTGCCTATCTTACTGAAGAATTAAATATGAGTCGTAAAAAAGCAACCATTCTTGCTTCAGGAAGCATTGCAGTTTTAGGTCTCTTCTGTACCTTAAGCATGGGACCGATGCCGGAGCTTAGCATAGCCGGAATGAACCTTTTTGATATTCTAGAAAAAACTTCTGCAAATATTTTCCTGCCGTTGGGTGGTCTTTTTATTGTTTTATTTGTCGGATGGAAACTATCAAAAGAACAGGTTATTGATGAAATAAGCAATAACAACCTGCTAAAAGTCAGGTTCAAGTATGTCTTCCTTTTCATTGTGCGTTTCATTGCTCCAATTGCTATCTCACTTGTTTTTTTAAATGGCCTTGGATTATTTAATGCTTTTGGAGGAGGAGATTTGTAATCGTTATTAAACCTTTAAGCAACCCATCATTGGTTTTACGATTACATTCCATTTTATAGGACTTAACTTTTGTGTTTTTATTCGTATTAATGCAGGAAACAAGGTTGATACAATGGATGTATTTAAATATTTTTTGAGTTTTACAAAAAAAGAACAAGCTGCAATTGTGGTACTTCTTTTTTTATTGATTGTACTCACCTGCACAAATATTTTCATCGATTATTTAATTCCGGCTAAAACCTACCCTTTAGCATCTCTGGATTCTCTACTGATTAAATACCCAGCATCTGATGAAAAAAAACTATCAAATTTCAAACAGAACAGTTCTGCTTCTTTTGACATTATCAATCCCGATCAATCTGCTGTACTATTACAGCTAAAACCTTTTTATTTCAATCCCAACCGCTTACCCGAAGCCGAATGGAGAAAAATGGGATTAAGTGAAAGGCAAATAAAAAACATTAAAAATTATGAGGCACATGGAGGGAAATTTTTTAAAAAGACCGACTTTAAAAAGATTTTCACAATCTCAGAAGCTGAATATTCAATTCTTGAACCATTTATTAAAATTCCACCTCCTGATTCTTCCTATACAAAAGTGAATCGTAAAGAGAAACAAATATTTAGAGAAGAATCGGAGTTAAAACCCGTTGAAAGAGTCATTGATGAAGTTTCCCTAAATGAAGCTGACTCTGCCCAACTACTTGTCATTCCTGGTCTTGGCCCCTGGTTTGCTCATCGCATTATTCAATATCGAAAAGTTTTAGGAGGGTTCAATAAAAAAGACCAATTACTGGAAGTAAGGGGAATGGACAGCCTTCGCTATCATCAGATTGAAAAATATCTGATTATTGATCCTTCACTTGTTCAACAAATGAGAATCAATAAATTGACTTTTAAAGAATTGATTAAACACCCCTATATTGATTTTGAGATGACCAAGACGATCATAAACCATCATGAAAAAAGAGGATTTATTCAATCTGAGCAAGAACTATCAAAACTAGTTGGCTTCACTCCAGATATTATTAGTAAACTTCGTCCTTATCTACGCTATGATTAAGGCCTTAAAATTTAATTCAAACTAATATTAGATTATCCTATCATGACCTACCACGAGAATCAGAATATTTTTCAAATGAATTGATTCAGGATAAAATCTTTAGACAATAATTCCCAATACAATAACAACAACGTTCAATACTTTTTATTCCTCTTTTGAGCTTATCTTATACCAGCTAAAATCTGAAAGACGAATTTTAGAAAGGACATATGCCAATGCCAGCCCGGTTAACATTTGCCATATCCCCCACCAGGCAGCCATAAAAGCCATACCTCCATTGGCATCAAAAAGTTTCGGGTTGAAGATAAGCACCAATGCAAGCCCTGAATTTTGTATTCCTGTTTCAATAGCAAGCGTGCGGCGATCAGCTCTGGGTACACGAAAAATAGTTCCTGTAATGTATCCTGTAAACAAAGTCTGAGCATTCAATAAGAAAACAATAAATCCTAATGGAATGATTACTGACGGAATATATTTGGCATTGGCTGCCAGTGCACCAGCAATAAAAGTCAAATAAAGGATAATCGAAGTGATTTTAATTTTCTTTGAATACTTTTGTGTTAGAACAGGAAAACGATGACCCGCAACCATTCCTAAAATCAAAGGCACGCCAAGCAAAATAAAAACTGTTTGAGCCATTTGAAAGAAATCGATATGAATAGGAATGTTAAGGTGTTTTGCTTTCTCATAGTAATTCACATACATCCCGCCCCAAAAAGCAAAATTTAATGGCGTGAAAAAGGTTGCCGACAGCGTTGAAAAAGCCGTAAGACTTACGGATAAAGCAACATTAGCTTTTGCAAGTGCCGAAATAAAATTTGAAATGTTACCACCAGGACAAGCGGCAATAAGGATCATGCCCATGGCAATAGATGGAGGCGGATTGAGCATGATCACAAGTAAAAAAGTCAGGGCTGGTAAAAGAATCAGCTGTGAAAAAATACCCAGCAAAGCTGATTTCGGATATGCCACAATATTCTTAAAATGTTCAACTTTTATATCCAATGCCACACCGAACATGATGATAGCAAGGGTAATATTCATGTAAAGCAGTCCACCTTCACTAAAATTAAGCCGGACATTGTCAATTTGAGATAATACTTCATTCATAAGCCCACAATTTGACGCGCAATATACTGCTGTTTTTTTAAATCCCAAAAGAAACCATAAAAATTTGCATCAAAGTAATCAAGCTTTAGCTAGCAGATAAAAAATAACTGCCTATAACTGGAAGAAAAGTTTGAGGGTAATGCTGCTCCCATAACCGGCTGGAAGGCACCAATCAATGAAATTCTCTCAACGTTTCATGTACCCCTTTATGAATTTCATACCAGAACTCAAGTGCTGCTTCGAATTTATCTTTTTCAAAACGTTTCACCCAAAAATCCAGCGCTTCATCTTCAACTTTATCTTCATACTTTTTTTTATACAGAAAACTGGAAATGAAATCAACATTGCGCTCCGATTCCCAAAAAACAGACGAATTTCTACTGTTGATGCGTGAAGCAGTCAGCTTGATGCTTTTTAAAAACTTCTCCTTCATCCCAAAAATACTCTCAATGATATCTGGCATGATATCTTCGGCCCAGGCACGATGAAAACGACAAATACCTAAATTATCAAGTATAAGCTCTTGTTTCATTCTACGCGCATTTTCATGTCCAAGCTCACGAGGAGCTATAAAATCCTTGCCATAATTCATATAATATTTTCCCATTATAGCCATAGGTGAAAGGGCTCCCGGAGTCCAATACTGATTGGGGACTACCCATCCTTGTCTTGCAAAACCCAAATGAACAAACTTATCCATGATAGCAATACCCTTTTCTCTTGCTAATTTTCTGGCAAGTTTTCGTGCCCCTAAACGTAAGTCTATTTTTCCTTCAGGTTGAACCATTTCTTCAATTAAATCAAGACCGATTCTTGCATTGTGCAATGAATGGTTTACAACATCGAAGTTTTCAGGATCAAAAAAAGGAATAGCTTTTGCTCCAATCTCCTCGGGAAGAATTAATCCTTCGTAAAGACATTCCATAAGCCATGCGAGTACCCCTCCCACTGAAATTGCATCAAGCCCATATGTATCTGCCTTCAGATTAAGCATTTCGGCTGCCCTCTGATCAAAAATTCCACAAAGTGGCCCCATGGTTTGATAAGGTTCGTAGTCCTTCTTAAAATGATTATTCATCTTTTTGCAAACAGCAGCACAAGGTTCACCACAGTTTTTCTGCTGTTTTGTTTCAATGGTTTCTTTATTAAACTGATTTAGGTAATGATCTACGATAAATCTTTTATGAATAGATAAACGCTGCTCTTTGGTCATGAAAATAGTGCGGTAATTAAACGCTATTATCCTTTCATCGATGGTTGCGAAATTAACACCAAAAGTACCACCCGTTTTAAAATTAGGCTCATAACGGTATTTGGTTGTCGCTTCTATATCCTTTGCAGCCAGTTTTTGATTATACTTATCCTGAAACCATTCATCTGCAACTTTTCGATCGCGAAAATCTTCATCAACGACAGTTCCACCATAAATAACCCCAATAATCCCATGTTGCTGAAGCAATTTTGTTCCAAAACCTCCCCTGCCAGACCAGCAATCCACGAAAGTGAGCTCTCCTTTTTTAACAGGAGCAGATACAATAGCACCAAAATCGGTCTGCCTTGATGCGATACCCGTTGCAAGAACTCGTGGATCATTTTCATAACGACTGCCGAATTTATCAATGGCATATTTCATCACTCCATAAACTCCTTCCCTGCCATAGTTCCATATTTCATCCTGATTGACCGGAATAAGTTCAACTTCTATCTCCTCACCATGGATACGATTAAGATATAAAATTGATGTTTGCGCAGCTTTTCCTGTAATAGAAAACATATTGATACCTAAATTATCAAAAACAAGAGCTGCACCTCCCATGGAGGAAATATAAAATCCATGCCACGAAGGCGAAATTCCGTTGAATATTAACCTATTAGAACCAGGGAAAATAGAACCAGCCAATAAACCGCTTCCAATATTTAAGCTGTTATATTTATGCGCAAGGTGAATACCCAGATCAACTGGTCCAAAGAAGTCTCCAACAGGGAAACGGTTTATTCGATAATAACCATTGAAAGCATCAATCATCAGTACTTTTATCATCGAGGTAGTTGTTTTCATATTTAATCTCTTTTCACAAAAATACAATAATCCTGTTAATGATTTCACAAGTTAGAAATGTCTTTATGGATTCACATAATCGCAATCAAATACAATTTCGATTAATCCAGAAAATCAAATTTAAAACAACAGTATAGCCTTTACTTCAAAAATGAGGTGCTGGTTTTGATAGAAGATGTCAAACCAATACCCCAAATTACTATTTTTGCATTTTAAACATCAATGAATCGCTTCCTACTCATATTCTTTTTATCTGTTCTGATTCAATTTGGCTTGCGTGCACAGCATGAAACAAACATATCGGATGTTTACAGCACTGACTTTGAAAGCAGAAAGGGAATCAGTACAGAAAACATAAAGGTTACCAACGACACATCTATCGATGTCCTATTCTACCATCTTCGCATCATGCCTGCCATTGATTCAGCATGGATTCAAGGCCATGTCAGCGTGCATTTTATGAGCAAGGTAAACAATCTCAATTTATATCTTCTTGACTTGCATCAATCGTTGCAAGTTGATAGCATCATCGGTGCTTCATCATTTTTGCATACAAACGATAGTCTTTTTATTTATCCTTCTTCGAAAATTGACTCAGGAATTGTTACTAGTGTTGAAATCTTTTATAAGGGTTATACCAGTCTGGCCGGAGGTTTTAAAGGATTAAGATATTCGGTGCACGGAAATAACGAACCTGTTATTGCGACCTTATCAACTCCCTATCTTGCGCATTTCTGGTTTCCATGCAAAGATGGTCCTGCCGACAAAGTTGATTCAGTATATGTTGATATTACAATTCCTTCAAGAAGCTATAATAATATTCCACTTCGGGCAACCTCCAACGGATTATTAAAACTAATCAATGAAACCTCTACGCATAGAACTTTTCAATGGAAACACCGCTATCCAATTGTTAGCTATTATGTGATGATGGCAATTTCAAATTATGTCGTTCTGGAAGAAGAATATTGCAACAATGATTACTGCTTTCCTCTTGAATACCATGTTTTTGCAGAAGATACTGTAGCTGCAAAACCTGGAGTGGCGGATCTACCGGAAATGATGGGACTTTTTGAGTCACTTTTCGGCCCCTACCCATTCAGGAATGAAAAATATGGCATGACCCAACTGGGATTTTATGGCGCAATCGAAAATCAAACCAATACAGTAATCAACCGCATGTCACCCGACTGGAAAATGGTTGTTGTACACGAACTGGCTCATATGTGGTTTGGTTGCCAGATTACATGTTCTGACTGGCATCATGGTTGGCTCAATGAAGGATTTGCTACTTATTCTGAGGCTTTATGGAAAGAGCACAAAGAGGGCTTTCACGCTTACAGTGCATATATGGCATCCAAAGGCTGGTATCAGGAAGGCACGGTACATCTTAAAAACATAGACGATCCATTTAATATTTTCATTGGTATCATTTATAATAAAGGAGCATGGGTGCTGCATATGCTGCGTTCCACAATGGGAGATGAGCTGTTTTTTTCATTTTTAAACGATTATGCAAGCTTACCAGAATTGTCTTTTGGCCATGTATCCACTGAGCGCTTTAAGAATCTTGCAGAAGAAGCCTATGGGTCTGATTTGGATTATTATTTTGATCAATGGGTTTATGATGAATACTACCCTTCTTATCTTTACAATTTTGAGCAATCCTCCTCACAACTTAACATTCAGCTTTTTCAGATGCAGGCACAATTGGGCCGTCGTCCCCTCTTTATCACTCCAATTGATTTTCTGATTTCATTTTCTGATTTTTCGGATACAATCGTCCGGGTGTTTAACAATAACCAAAATCAACTTTTCAACTTTACTTTTGACAAAACTGTTGTATCTGTCCAGCTTGACCCTAATCAGTGGCTGTTGCATTCTTCAAGTTATAACCCTGAATTGCCAATGGGACTGCCAAGGTTGAATCGTGCTGAAAGTTTCACTTTCTATCCTAATCCCACTTATGAAAATATAATGGTTCAAATTGAAAACAACCTTGAACTTCCTTGCACTTTAACAATCATTGACGTCAAAGGCATTGAAAGGACGAGGGTACAAATTATTCAACATTATCAGCTTATTGATTTAAAAGGCTTGGGTAAAGGGATGTTCTTCCTTAAACTCATAAACAAAGAGGGTGCAATTTCTGGTTCAAAAAAGTTAATTATAAAGTAACTTTCTATAGTTTGCTTTTTTAAGTATAAGAATTCGACGGTCACTCAAAAATTGATTCATGTGGCCTACTCATTAATAATTTTACATTTTATTGCCATTCCATAAAACAATTCTGCATTTATTTTTTTATAAAGCAAAAACTACATCAAAAACAACCTCATGGCACAAACAACAGTATTTTCATTTTTCCATTACAGCAGTACATCCGCGAAATGGCGTGCTTTCAAACGCATGGGCAGACCTCCTTTGCTTCATAAACAAATAGAAGGATTAAGCTTTTGGAAAACTTTAGGCGTTGGGGGCAATAAAGGTTTCTCTTTCAAACCTGATTTTTCACTGTATGCTTTATTGACAGTCTTCGATTCGGAGATTAATGCAATGTCTTTTATAAAAGGTAAAATTATGCAGCAATATGTCAACGATACTGATCAGCATAATCACTTCTTTTTGCATAATATCACAAGTCATGGACGATGGAGCAACACCGAACCGTTCCAGAGCTCAATAAAATTAATAACCGATCAACCAATTTGTGTAATAACACGGGCAACCATCAAACCAAGTCAGACATTGAGATTTTGGAAATATGTCCCTCGTGTCAGTCGATCGATTCAAAATTATCAGGGAAGGTTATTTTCAAAAGGGGTTGGTGAATGGCCGTTGTTTATGCAAGCAACATTCTCCGTTTGGAATACAATTGATGATATGAAAAAATATGCCTATCAGAATGATGAACATCTTGAAATGATACGCAAAACACAAAAATTAGGCTGGTATAAAGAAGAGCTTTTCGCACGTTTCCATCCTATTCTGCAAATTGGAAACCTGATTCATATACCCGGTATCGAAATCAAAGACCTTGAAACTGACAATAAATCATAATCAATTATTATTCTTGTTGATTTTGTTGCTATTGTTCTCAATAACTGGGATATAAAGACTTTTAAAAGTACTAAACCAGCTTAAAACTTCCATCTGAATTGAAGCTTTAAATCTGTTTTGGTATTACCCTCTATCAAATCGAGGCCAGAGCCAATTGTATTGCGATCAGAATACCATGTCTGAGCAATTCGTGCCCAAACATCCAGGTTTTTATGGGCCTTAAGCTTAAAAAGCAAGTACATGCGTGTTCCTTTCTGATAAAATGCCGGAATGGAAAATGCATATAAAACATCATTTTCATACATATAAACACGACTACCGTAAGTATCAGTATCAAAAACAGCATATCGAAAAGTCAACTCAAAAGGTTTTGAAGTCGGACGAAAAAGTATATCATGATAGATTACAAAACCATAACTTTCATCCTGAGACTGTTGATCATATGAAATCAGTTCTGCTCTGTTTTTAAAAGAAAATGATTCACTTACTGAATAATTGATATGAAACCTCAAGGTGTTTTTGGTATAATTTACCAATGGATCAATACTATTCCAGGGGTCATTGTCATTGGTCATCTTGCGTTTGGTTCGAAAGCGAAGATACATACTCGAAGTTCTGCTTATGCGATGGTCTAGCTGTGCATAATAATCGTATCCATAACTTGGGGCATCAGTAGCAAAACGAAGCCAGGGAAAAGTAAAGTAGTCAGCATAAGCCGATAGCTTCCATCCGGGAGCTAATCCGGCGCTAATACCTGCATAAATACCAGTTTCATTGTTTGTTAAAGTGCTTTCAGAAAATGCATTACTAAAAAGATTTTGATAATCCCTTTGATAGTTTCTATAAGCTATTGTCACTGATACGAAGCCTGCAGGTTGAGCAGTAAATCCAGCTATACCAGCCATTCCACCATTATCACTACGACTCATTTCTCCAAAAAAGATGACAGAGGGGTAAACCAATCTGAAGTCAACACCTTGATTTATCAACGCATCATTCTGAAAGCGAAATTGATTGTAAGGATAAATACGAGGCATAAGAATCGCATTAAGCCTTGTTTGGTGCAATGTATATCCAAGTTCCAGCCGCTTACTTCTAAATGCCAATCTCCCGCCCATAAGCGTCTGACTTATTGTACCTTTCTTTGAAAGTTCATTCACAGTACGATGTAATCCCGTTTCCTGAAGACTAGTGATAGTATATATTTCATTTGAAACCGAATCTGTCAGATCGACATTGGCATCTAAGTTTTTATGAGAATAGAAAGTGGTCAATTCAATATTTTTCCAACCGAAAGTTACTGCGCCTCCCCTTAAAAAATAGCTCTCATTTACGGATGTATTTGGCTTTATCCCAAGCCCGTATTTCATCACACTTGATGGTTCGGTTGACTTACCAAATGCCAGACCTGACCATAATGTCAAACCCTGACCAAAAGCAAGATGATAATCACCCAAAGCTAGTGCTTTTACAAAGCCAATATCTGAGATATAGACATGTGCCGACATAAAATCAAAACCATTCCTAATCTTATCTCCAGCTAGTTTTTGTAACGAATCATTAACGTTATTGGCAAAAAACACTTCGCCAGCATCTTTTTCCATTGTTAGACCTGCCCTTACTTTATTTCGATAATTGAAAGCATACCTCGCATAAAATTTCTCCGGACTACCAAGATAACGAGAATTAGGTTTTGCCCAAAGTGCAGAATCATCTATAGGTTTATAACCCTCCTGTTCATCCAGCGAACGCTCCATGCGAACCAATAATTGATGTCTTCCCCATTTCAGAACGTTTTTTGGATTCATACCAGCTGAGCGACTTTGCTCACTCACCGTGATAATTGGAAGTAAAAGTGCGATCGTCTGTTCATCAAATCCTTCCACCAATGGAAGCTCATAAACACTTAGCATCGCACCATATTGTTTCAGATACAAGCGAAGTTTTTCTAACTGAAATGCTGAAATCAGGTACATATTACGTAACTCTTCCACATCATTACTATTCAGATTTATTTTATTCTCACTGTAATAATAATAAGAATCTAATAAATCTGTATAATCGAGCGTTTCGTCCAAAGTCTCAGCAATACGTTCTATTTGCGTTGCAATTTGTTCGGTAAGACTTCTGTTCAGTGAATCAGCACTTTGCCCAATTCCTTGAAAACCTGCTGAAAGCAAAAAAAACAATATCAGGCAATGCTTATAATAATAATGCCAATTTCGTTTTTTTCTCATCATCTTTCACTTTGTCCAAACTGATAAATAAGACTGGCTTGCATGCTTGAACCTAATACCTGATGCATCGAGGCAGCAAGATCAAATCTGAGATTTGAAAACTGCATTCCAGCACCAAAAGTAAACAAGCCCGGATTTAACGCCACGCCTGTTCGTGCATAAAAAGTTTCATTCATCTTATATTCAATTCCTAGTCTCAAATCCGGATTAAAATCAAACTGTTTTTCAATTTCGGCAATCCCGATTAATTTTTCTGTGAAAAGATAAGAAAAACCAAATCGCATTACAACAGAAATCTTTTCATCGGTAACATCAGAGAATCGTACTTTTATAGGATTAAAAACATAGGCGCCAATCGTCATTTTATCAGTAATACTTGATTGAACACCCAATTCAAAGGTGACATTGTCTTTTCCTTCATATCCTTCAGCAAAACGCGAAGCAAGGTAATCCAACTGTAGTCCAATTCTGAGCAATGAGCCAAAAGAACGAGCATATGCCAGGCCCACTTTATTCTCATTATAGAGGTTATATCCAAACTGGTTGTAGCTTAATCCCAAAACCCCAAACTGAATCGGAACCACCAATGCTGCACTTTTCAAACTAAGTTCCTTCATAAGAAATCGGTTTTCGAATGCAACTCCCAAACCAATATGCTGCTGTAGAGCCATACCGGCAGGATTGTTCTGAATGGACCAGAAATCTGTAAGACTTACTGATGCTCTACCCATTGCCCCTGACCTGGCTCCAATTGAACCAAATCCGCTAAATCCAAATACAGATATTGACATTATAATTGTTGTCAACAAAAGCAAAAAAATTTGTTTCATTTGATCGGATGCTTAAATGATATGATGCAACGAATTTATATTATTTTTGCATGTAAACATTGATTTATGAGTAATCAAATTCTTCACTTTCTTAGCGAACTTTCGGAAAGAAACGAAAAAACATGGTTTGAGGGCCATCGTTCTGAATATGAACATGCACGTAATGAATTAATATCAATTGTGGAAGCTGTTGTTGCCGGCATCAGTACTTTTGATTCATCCATTGGCAATCCAAGCCCAAAAAAATGTATTTTCAGACAGTATAGGGATGTACGCTTTTCAAAAAACAAACTCCCTTATAAAACAAATATGGCTGCCTACATTGCACCTGGAGGCAAATCTTCGCCGCAAGCGGGTTATTATCTTCATCTGGAGCCAGAAAAATCATTTGCCGGAGGAGGTATTTATTCACCAACGCCTGATATCTTAAAAGCAATACGAAGTGAAATTTATTATAATGGCGAGGAATTCAATACCTTAATTAACAAGAAGGACTTCAAAAATATATTTGGAGAAATGATGCAGGAAAAATTGAAAAGACCTCCTAAAGGCTTTCCCGCAAGTTTTCCTTTTATTGAACTAATTAAGTATAAGCATTTTGTTGTAAGCAGGCCGTTTTTAACAGACGCGATTTCGTTACCTGAAATCCAACAATTTGCCATTGAAACATTCAAGGAGATGTATGACTTCAACCAGTTTCTTAACAGAGCTATTTTGAATGCCGAAAAATGATTCATGCCGAAAACTGACTTAAACTAACCGCTAACTGGATTTCGGTTTTTTACACCTCTAATCTTATTACTTTCGCATTCCTAATTGGTTGGTTGTTTTATAAGTTCGAACTTAATGCCCTTGAGGTTGAATTGATTTGTTGTTTTTTCAATTCAAAATATCCTCGAGGGCATTCCTTTTTATACCAATTCTCGTTCAATTACTAAATTTTTGGCGGCCTTCTTTAATATAAAGTTGGGGATTGATCATTCAATTTTGACTTCATTTGTCTTACCAATCTAAGCCAAATTATTCCATTTACATTTATCTGATTTTGTAAAGATTGACGGTTCGTAAAATTTTAATAATAACATAAAGTAGCACGAAAAAGAGTTTATCCCCTATTCTGATTCAAAGCAACCGAAAACTGAATCGGCTAAAACAGAACCTTAGACAACAATACCTTTACTGCCTCAATTGGTTGGTTGTTTTTAAAAGTTCGAACTTAATGCCCTTGAGGTGCGGATCGTTTTTGTTGTTTTTTACGATTGGCAAAATCCTCAAGGGCATTCCTCTTTTACCCCTCTCTTTCTTTCAATTATACCATTCATAATCAATGACTTACTAATGTAACTTCCATATTACACATTTTTTGCCAAAAAGAAGATGCTGGCTCGCTTAGGATTTTCGCGCTCATTACCAATTTTTTTATTGAATTTTGCACTGATAAGTTCCTGAAGAAAAAAAACGTCAAAGAGAAAAATGAGAATTTACCTTGTTGGGTATATGGGTTCTGGAAAAAGTACAGTTTCAAAACGGTTAGCTCAACTGATGAATTTTGAATGTGTTGATCTTGATCAGCTATTTGAAGAAAAATTTAAGATAGAAATAGCAGATTTTTTTAAAAAATATGATGAAAGCCTATTTCGATTGCTTGAAAGTCGTTTGTTAAAAGACACATTAAAATTGAGCAACACTATAATAGCGACAGGTGGAGGAACGCCTTGTTTTTATGACAATATGGAATGGATGAACCAAAATGGAATAACGGTTTATCTTCAAATGCATCCCCTAAGTATCGTTTACAGGTTGAATGATTCTAAAAAAAAGAGACCTCTTGTTGCATCTAAATCACAGGTTGAATTGATAAGTTTTGTACGTGATCATCTTCGTCAACGTAACATTTATTACAGCCAGGCAAACATTATCATAAAGTCTGAATCGCTCAATATTAATGAATTATCTGAAATAATTAACTCCAACCGTAGCTATGATAATTCACAGTAAAAATAAATACTAACACTTTTGTTTCAGCTTTATTGCTCGTCAGGAAATTTATCAGGGCGACTATAGGCTGGATTGGTAAGAAATCCTTCGTCATGCAATGTCCGAATAAAAGCTTTCAAGTCTTCTTTTTGAGTAGATGTTAGCTGCACACCTCCTCGCAACACATGGTGCATGAGTGGATTAATTTGCTCTGACCATTTTACATGATGGGAATAAAAATCGATAACTTCATCAAGAGAAGAAAATCGTCCATCATGCATATAAGGTCCCGTTAATTCAATATTACGTAAAGTAGGTGCTTTGTAAGCCCCTTTATCAGTTATGTTTCCGGTGATCGAAAAGCGATCAAGTAAATCTGTGAAAACGGTATCCTTTCCATTGTTATAAAATAAATGTGTTGTAAACAAAGGATTGCCGCCACCTCCATGACAGTGAAAACAATCGGCTCCTTCCTCTGTTGTAAATAACACAAAACCATTCAGCTCCGATGAAGAAAGTTGCTCCTCGCCTTTAAGAAAACGATCAAATTTGGCATTAGCTGAAACGAGTGAACGAACAAACTGGGCAATTGCTTTTTCAATATTCTTAAACGTAATTGAACTACTTCCAAAAGATTTAAAAAAAAGCTCAGGATACCCATCAATGGATTGAAAAAGTTGCTTGACTTTTGTCGTATCACCCCCAATCTCATCTTCAGCCAAAACAGCAATCCTTACAAAATCTTCCAAATTTCGAAAGTTAGTATTAGGATTATCATTAAATAAAAAGCCATTCCAGCCATAACCGCTTTGATTCCAAACGAGGTTAATCAAAGGTAACATCACATGCTGGGTTTGAATTCCAGTTAAACCATGGACAAAACCTCCCTCAAAAACAGGATGATTGCTTCCGGCTTCGAAACTGTTAGCCTGAATATGGCATGTACCACAACTCATGAGCGAATCAGGGTGCGTGCGTCCGCTTAGCCTGCCATCATAAAAAAGAAATCTACCCAACTCAACCCCTTCAACAGTCATTGGATTGTTTACCGGAATATTCATTTTGGTCGGAAAAGCAAAAGGTATATCAAAAGTATAAGGAGTTGGTTTATATACCGGTTCTTCCTTACTATTTTTTTCACAAGAAAGAATAACAAGAATAATTAGCAAAAGAAAAAAAAGGCTGAGGTTTTTAATCATTATTTGTCAACTATTTAACAGTAAGTCTAAAAACATCGATACCGTTTTCACAGGCCTTTTTCATAGCCTTTTGTTGCTGCATTATACTTCCTCCCCAAATATTATGATCATAAATATTTGGATTTTTAAACCAATTCTCGATTTTCATCTCAAGTTGCAGTTTGGTGCTCTTTGAAGCATGGACTGAAAATGATGTATCCTCAAAACGAACATCAAAATAGTTTTGAATGAATCCAATTATTGGCATTGTTTTTTCTGGCGGCGTATAACCTTCGCAATGCGCAGAAGTGCAGCACGCACTTCTGCTAACATAGCTTGATTTAGGCGCCAAAGTATCATAAACCTGACCAATACCCAAATGGAAATTGAAAGGTTGCGCAACATCGTCTGTGTTGATCCATTTGCCGTTCAGTTTCATATAATGATAACCTCCACCCAGATAATCCGGCCAAAACATAAACGATTCCGGTGGGTTAACAAAACGCAACGACTTGTTTTGTAATTCATTCATTCCAAAAGTAAAACTCAAACCCGTATAATCTCCTGACTTAACACCGAAACCCAGATCGAGTTGCATACTTTCCGGGATATCAGAATCAATATAAAAAATATCTCCCTCTTTTCCAATCAATATTGTTGATCCATCCGCACGATGCAACTTTAGATCTGATATCATCCACTGAATTTCACTCACAAGATATTTATTTCCTGCAGCATTTGTATAGATCATTTGATCCGTTTCAAGCTGTTTTCCATCTACAGTATGATTAATTTCAATGATAATATTACCTTCATCCGTTTCTTGCTTACTCTGATTTTTGTTACAAGAAACAAGAGATACAGCCATGAATAATGTAATTAATATCCTTTTCATTGGCTTAATTTTTTAATTTGGTTAAAAATTGATTAACTGCAAAAATAGAACCAAAAATCAACAAGATCAACTTAATTCGACCAATAGTTAAGATTCTTTTGAGGAATTCTCAGCAAATAGAAACAATGGCAAAGTGAAATCTATTTTCACCATTGATCAGTCTCCGACTAAAAAGAAATAAATACTTTTGTACAATAAATATAAATCCTGATTTTTGCAATTAATGCCAATGAGCGAACAAATCATTCAAATTGAAAATGTCAATCCCATCGACCTATATGGCGCTGCGGATATTCATCTTAATCATGTTCAAAAAATATTTCCCAAGATCAGAATGATTGCCCGCGGTAACTTTTTAAAAGTTATTGGCGAAAATGAGGAATTGGATTTCTTTGTTAGGAGATTTGAACTGGTAATGCTTCATCTTGAACGATTTGGTAATATTAGTGATAAAATTATTGATCAAATCATGATTGGGGATGATAACGAAGAAACCTCCCGGATATTTGGCGACAAAGAAGTTTTGGTGCATGGGCGTGGTGGCTTGCTTGTAAAAGCCATTACTGCCAATCAAAAGCGCATAGTTTCAGGCATTTCTTCAAACGATATGCTATTTGCTGTTGGGCCGGCTGGAACCGGTAAAACATACACAGCTGTTGCTCTTGCTGTGAGAGCATTAAAAAACAAAGAAGTAAAAAGGATCATCCTTACGCGGCCTGCTGTGGAAGCCGGAGAAAACCTCGGTTTTCTGCCAGGTGACATGAAAGAAAAACTCGACCCTTATATGCAACCCCTTTATGACGCGTTAAGAGATATGTTACCTACTCAAAAGCTTCTCAGCTATCTGGAGGACGGCACTATAGAAATTGCTCCACTGGCGTTCATGCGTGGTCGCACACTTGATCATGCCTTTGTTATTCTTGATGAAGCACAAAATGCTACCCGTTCACAACTTAAAATGTTTCTAACACGCATGGGCAAGTCTTCAAAGTTTATTATAACGGGAGACATAACACAGATTGATCTTCCTTACAAACAGCCATCAGGTTTATTCCAGGCTTTGGATTTGCTGACTAGCATCAATGGTATTGGGTTTGTTATGCTTGACGAAAAAGATGTTGTTCGACACAAACTTGTTACAAAGATTATTCTGGCTTATCAAAATTATTCTGAACCAAATAATGCCGCATTATTGTCAAGAACAGAAAAGACAAACGAATCAAAAGACACTGCATCCACAAATCCGGATACCCAATGATACCTCAGGCATTAATCGAAACACAATTTTCTTTCCCTGCTCAAAAATCCTTTTACAAAGGAAAAGTAAGAGATGTGTATAATATTGATAACAGATTTTTAATCATGGTAGCTACTGACCGTATATCTGCCTTTGATGTAGTCCTTCCAAGAGGAATTCCCTATAAAGGTCAGGTGCTCAATCAAATCGCATCTATGTTTTTAGAAGCTACCTCCGATATAGTTCCAAACTGGAAAATCGCTACTCCTGATCCAATGGTTACTGTTGGTCTTCTGTGCAAGCCTTTCCCGGTAGAAATGGTTATTCGGGGGTTTCTTACAGGCAGTTCATGGCGTAGCTATAAAAAAGGAGCTCGTGAAATTTGCGGTATTTCACTTCCTGACAATATGAAGGAACACCAGCGCTTTCCAAAACCAATTATCACCCCAACAACCAAAGCCTCCGAAGGACACGATCAGGATATTTCACGTGAAGAAATTATTAAAACTGGATTAATGTCTGAAGCGGATTATGATATAGTTGAAAAATATACTCATAAAATTTTTGAAAGGGGTAGTCAAATTGCAGCCAAACATGGATTGATTCTGGTCGATACAAAATATGAATTTGGTAAAACCGATGGCAGGATTTATCTTATTGATGAAATTCATACACCCGATTCTTCGCGGTATTTTGTTACCAATGAATATGAAGACCGGTTTATGAAAGGCGAAAACCAAAAACAACTCTCGAAAGAGTTTGTCCGTGAGTGGCTAATGGCTCATGGGTTTCAAGGACTGGAGGGTCAACAAATTCCAGAAATGACTGATGAGTATGTTATGAGTGTCTCCGACAGATATATTGAGCTTTTTGAAAAAGTCACAGGAAAGCCTTTCCTAAAAGCTGACACAAAAGAAACTTTGAATCGCATTCAAACCAATATTCTTCATTTTCTTTCCTCCCAGGGCATCCATTGATTTAACACTCAACACTGTCTTATTTGAGATCGTTATCGTGGGTTTTCTTTCTTATCATGCTGTAAATTATTGAGAACCGACTCTATTGGTTCTTTTTAGCATTGAATACCAAATTAGGTTACGATTCTGGTTATTTCTTTTTTCTCACCGACAAGTGTAGCTATTTTTCTGTACATAAACGAACAAAAGTGTTCGACAAAGCACGGTTTACGTCCAATAAAAAATACAATTTTTTATATATATTAAATTGATTATATGATACTTACAAAAATTGGCACGCTGTTAGCAATGGGTATAATAAACATAAAGAACTTAAAAATAAAAAGCCATGAAAACTCAAAGCATAATCACAGCCATCCTGATCAGCGTCATTTTTCAAACAACAATATTCGCTGATAATTTTAAAATGAAAGACGAAAAATACATCGATGATATCCCTTTTAATACTGTTGAAATATTCAATAAATATATGTTATCGGACACGAGTTTTACGCAAAAAATGGATCAAGAAACCTATGTACCAGATATTCCTTTTGATACCCAGAAAATAGCCAGCGATCAACTTTCTGAAGAGGCTACGGCTCAAACATTCAAGTTAGAAGAAGAAGCATATATTCCTGATATTCCTTTTAATACCCGGGAAATCTCCTACAAAACACGAAACATCGCTACACACAGTTCTTCCACAGCTATTTTACGCTACCTGCTTGTGATAAAAAAGTAAACTTCCTTTCTTCTCTCTATATATACTTCAACCGGCTTGCGCCGGTTTTTTTATGTTTCTTTTACAAAAAAGATCGCACTAAATTTTTCAGCTTAACCACTTTCATTAACACCCGACTCCATCCGTTAAATTATCATTTCCACAAGCCTCTGTTTCAAAAATTCAGACAGTTCTTATTACCTTTGTCCTAATAAAAAAATAAAATTATGTTTTTACAGGATCTTGAAGATTGCAAACCGTTTTTTGCTGGTGATAATACGCTTTTGCGAGAGATTTTACATCCGGACAAAGCACCATTGAATCTAAGATACAGCCTGGCACATGCAGTATTGAAACCCGGTTTGGCATCACAATCTCACAAATTAAGAACTTCAGAAGTTTATTACATTCTTGAAGGTGAAGGAAAAATGTTCATCAATAATGAGAGTGCAAATGTTTTTCCCGGCTACACCATCTATATCCCACCTGAAGCAAAACAATACATACAAAATACTGGAAATACTGACCTAAAGTTTCTTTGTATTGTTGATCCGGCATGGAAGCAAGAAAACGAAGTTATTTTTTAATAAACCAAATACTTAATCTTGATTCAGATATGAGAATTAAATTCTGACTTTATAAGTACAGAGGTTTTTTAAGAGAAATATCTATTATGCAATATTAGTTTCCAGAACCAGGATTATACATCCAAAGCCCGGCTTAAATCTTCCAGACCATTCACCTTTTCCAAATTTGAAGAAAGTTGATAGGTTTCTATGAGTCCATTGATCATCCTTCGAATAATTGTGAGGTTTGAACATGGAAGAAAATAAGAAGCCTTATGTTCCACTTTCATCTGTCTGACATAAAGTTCGATTTCGTTACGGGTAAAAACAGCTCCTTTATTAAAAGGATTGAGATAGAACAAAACATGCTCCTCTGATATCTCTTTCGTTTCATTCTCAATGATTTCATCCATAAATACCAACACAAAATGTTTTGGAAGATCAACGCCATAAATTGGAATCTTAAGACTCCTTGCTACCAAAATGTATAGCATCCCTAGTGAAAGCGGATTTCCTTTTTTGGTATCCAACAATTGCTTTAGGTAAAAGTTTTCTGGTGACTGGATATTGGTCGTGTTACCACTAAACTTATTAATATCGTATATCACATGATTGATAACCCTGATTTTTTCCAATGGCGTTAAATTTGGATTGAGTTCCATCCAAACTTCCTGAATGATACTGCCAACAATACGTGTTACCTCATGTATATTAAGATCAGGATACTGGTACCGGGTTACAATTAAAAAGCCTCTTAATAGATCGTTGTAACCAAATTTTGCCCATTCACTCAACTCATTGAAAATCTGATGTTGTTGAATATCGTGAATAATTGCAATAATGCGCTGTTGTATTCGATCATCCAAAGACTTCTCCCAGGCTTCCTCAAGGATAGGAATTGCTTCGAAGCCGTATGTATAGATCCGATTGCAAACCTGATTGAATAAAAGTTCATCAGGTTCATCCATCAAACTTATTAGCGCCCTTAATTCTTTGTTATCTTCCATTGCTTAAAAATGATCTTTTATATAGCATCAAAAACCTTGCCTGAAAAAACTAAATTAACTGAAAATCAAATCAACTGATCAAATCAAATAGACCCAGAAAATATAACAAATAAATCAGCCTTTTACTGCTTAAAATTATTCATAGAAGTGCATCGTTGTT
This sequence comes from Bacteroidetes bacterium HGW-Bacteroidetes-1, assembly GCA_002842755.1. GTDB lineage: Bacteria > Bacteroidota > Bacteroidia > Bacteroidales > F082 > JALNZU01. Next base: position 44,410 of record PHDU01000011.1, read on the forward strand.
ATATGCTCGTAAACGTCTTTGGGCAGAAAAAAACGCATGTCTTTACCTGAAGCAACAGCTCTTCGGATAAAACTTGAAGATAATTCAATTTCTGGGGCATCAACAATTTTTACCGATGGATGTGATATAAGGGTCCCTCCATCAGCTCCTTTGCGAGGGTAAACAAGCAGGTGATACCCTTCTAGAATTTGTTCATAATTTTTCCATTTGAGGAATGACTCCAGAGCATCCATCCCGCAGACAAGAAAAAACTTATATTTTGGATAACGTTCGCTTAATCTCACAAGAGTATCAATAGTGTAGGAAGGACGAGGCAAATGAAACTCTACATCACTCACTCTGAACTTCGGATAATCTTCCAGTCCCTTTATTACCATGTCGTAACGATCCTGTTCTGCCAATAGTGACTTTTTGTCTTTTAAGGGGTTTTGTGGAGAGACGATGAACCAAAGCTCGTGAATTTCCGTAAATTCTACCATGTAATTTGCCAGCATTAAGTGGCCCAGATGGATCGGATTGAAAGACCCAAAAAACAATCCTACACGTAGTTGATCTATCATATTTCAATTATACAATTTATCTCTAAGATCCTGAAGATCATTCCTTTCTCTTAAGTTCAGAATTTTATTAACATTTTACCTTTCGACATCGATCCCAGATAATGTTTCAATCCTTGCGCTATTTCTGTGATACCAACCTGAATACCAATTGGGTTTGCCACTTCGCCTGTTATAATCATCGCAGCAAGAGAAGCGCTTACCTCATTAATCTGCTTATCACTTCTTTCAGAAAACCATTGATTCAAATTAAACCCTCTGATTGTAAGATCCTTGAAAATTAACTGCAAAGGATTGATACCAGATAAGCCTTTTCCTGACAGACCACCATATACGATTATTTCAGCTCCTGATGGCAGACTGTTGGCAATCAGTCCTGTCATATCTCCTGCAACTGCATCAAAAACCAATGAAACACCCATAGCCCTTATACTCTTTTGGAGTTGGCCGTCAAAATCATCCATACCAGAAAAAAGCACTTCACCAACCTCATTCTGCTTCAATGAGAGAGCTGTCTCATTTTTTCGTACAGTTGCGATGCATTGAATTTGATTTCGTTTTGCCAATGCAAAAAAGAATTCGGCTACCCGGCTACCTCCTGCATTTATTAAAATTGCCTTGCTTTTCTTTTTAAGTACTTCATCAAAAAGACCCCATGCAGTAAATGGGTTAATAAAAAAACAAGCTGCTTGTTCAGTTGTAAGTCTCTCATCAACAATAATCAATTGTTGAGGTTTAGCAATAAAATATTCAGCCCAGGTACCATCCTGATCATCCTGAGCAAAACAAGATACCCTTTTTCCAATCCAAAACTTGCCATCAACTCCTTCACCCGCAGCAATAACAATCCCGGCACCTTCAAAACCCGGAACCGCTGGCAAGCTTTTAACGACATTATAATTGCCTTGCATGAAAGCAATATCTGAAGGATTGCAGGGAGCGGCCAACATATGCAATAGTAACTGTCCCGCCTTGGGTGCATCAACTGATTTATTAACCACATGTAAACCAAGCAAAGCACGCAGTGTGTTGGCATTATATGCAGGCAATTCAACCGCTTTATAATGAATTGGAAACATTGCTTTAATGTTATTTTAAAAACGTTGAAATTAAATGAATAATTTTTGCACGTGCTAAGTTTAAGTCATCATTTACAAAAATTATATCAAATTGATCTGCAAATGACATCTCATAACCAGCTTTTTCGATCCTTCTTGAAATACTTTCAATAGAATCGGATGAACGTTTTTGCAGACGCTCTTCTAAAACAGCTATTGAAGGAGCCTTAACGAAAATGCTAAGTGCTCTGTCTCCATAATATTTCTTAATATTGAGGCCTCCTATCACATCGACATCGAAAACAACATGATTTCCAGAAGTTGTAATACGTTCTACCTCACTCAGAAGGGTTCCATAATAAACCCCTTCATACACTTCTTCCCACTCAAGGAATTGTTGCTCTTCAATTTTCTTCTTAAACGATTCTTTTGAAAGAAAATAATAATCCTTACCGTCAATTTCACCAGGCCTTATGGGTCTGCTTGTTGCTGAAACAGAAAATGAAAGTTCCTTTATGTTCGCAAGAAGGTGTTTAACAAGCGTAGTCTTACCAGCTCCGGAAGGTGCTGAGACAATTACTAATTTACCTTGTTTGTGATGCAACATAATTATAAAACATTGAAAAGTTGTTCTTTTATTTTTTCCAGTTCATCCTTCATTTGCACTACAATTCGCTGCATTCCGGCATCATTGGCTTTTGAACCAAGTGTGTTTATTTCACGTCCAATTTCCTGCGTAATAAACCCTAATTTCTTTCCGGCATAATCATCATTGATTGACTCAGAAAAATATTCGCAATGTAATTTTAGCCTCACTTTTTCCTCACTTATATCCAACTTTTCTATGTAATAAATCAACTCCTGTTCAAACCTGTTGGGATCGAATTTTGCAGGGTCAGCTATTTCTATGGCATTCTTATAAAGTCTGTTTTTTAAAGTATCGATACGTTGATTTTCAAAGGGTTCAACCTCATCCAATAACTGCAGTATTAAACCAACACGTGGAAGCATGTCGCGAAGCAACACTTGCCCTTCCTGAATTCTAAACGCATCAAACTCCTTTAATGCTTCCTGAGAAACGCTTACCAATACTTCGTAAAAATCGTCAGGAAAAACCGTATCAGCTGTAGCGAAAAAGCCCGGAAATCTTGTTAATACTGAGGCAGCATCTTCAGGCATTTTGAATTGTAAATCCCAGGCTAATTCCTGTAATTGGGCATAAGCAGCAGCAGCAGCTTGTTTATCAATACGGCCTGCCTTTTTCTGATCAATATCTTCGATGCTTACATTAAAATCTACTTTCCCACGCTGAATGGTGTCAGCAAGTTTATTTCTAAGATCAAACTCCATTTTTTTCAGATCGGCTGGCAATCTCATTGCTAAATCTAATTGCTTACTGTTTAAGGCTTTTATTTCAATAGTTAGTTTTTTTCCATCTGCTATTTTCTGCATTTTGCCGTATCCAGTCATCGAACGAATCATAGCTGTATCATTTTTTTTACAAAGATAGACCATTAAGGCGAATTGAAAAATACCTATAAAAAAGTATGTTTTTTTATTCTTATGTTCAAAACAATGATTAAAAAAAAATGTAATATTGCATGAGCATGATTAAAAACTGGAAAATTTATTTGCTGGGATTATTAACCCTATCAGCTTCTAGGGCCTTTGCCGAAAATGATATAAGGCTAATTGACAGTTTAAATCAATTAATCTCTGTTCAAACAGGCTCAGAAAGGCTGCAAACATTGCTTGCCCTATCAGAAGCATATCGTATTGTTTCGTATGACAAGAGCATGAAAACTGGATGGGAAGCCCTCACCTATGCTGATGAACAAGGATTTCATGAACTTAAGGCTTTAGTCTTAAAATCGTTGGGGCAAAGTGCGCAACATACTGGCGATTATGATCTTGCCAATGCGTATTTTGAGAAGGCTTTGGAAGCTTATGAATACATTGGAAACAAAAAGGGAATTGCTGACATTCACATTTTAAAAGGTATTTTGCTTCAAAACACATCTGAATACGAAGTTTCAATTCAACACTTACAACAGGCAATCTCAATTGCCAATGATTTGAAAAACGACACTATCTTTTTTGCGGCTACCAATGGTCTTGGTGCATCCTACTATGAGACGGGTAAATTTAATGAGGCGATGGATGCATATTATCAAGTACAGATTCTATCAAAAAAAATGGGAGATACGCTAAAACTTGGTATAAGTTTAATGAATTCAGGAATGATATACTGGCAATGGGATCAAAACAACAAGGCAATTGATTATTTAAAACAAGCACTTGAAATTTTCGAAACTCAAAACTCTTTTGAAAACTTATCAATGGCATATAACAATTTGGGTCTGATTTACTTTAATGACAAAAACGAACCTGATACCGCGTATTTGTATTTTAATAAATCACTTGCTATTCGTGAAACATTAGGCAATCCGATTTCTATTGCCAATGTACTCCTCAACATGGCAAATGTATACAGTAGCAAAGATAATTTTGAAAAGGCTGAGCCTGTTTATTTTAGAGCGCTTCAAATATATGAGTCATCAACATTTATTCAAGGAATCATTCGTGCTTTCTACCACCTGGGTGAAGCTTATTACAAGGCAAAAAAATATGAATTATCAATTGTTTATCTCGAAAAATGCCTTAATAAAGCCAACCAATACAACATAAGCTATTATAATACAATAACTTCTGAGTTGTTAATGAAAAACTTTATAGCAACAAATGATTTTCCATCTTTTTTAAAATATTTTGAGATTTTCAAAGTTGAACATGATTCACTTGTCAAACAGAATAACCAACTTCTCGATAGCGAATCTGATTTCAAATACAAACTATTGGAATTGTATCCTCGTTTGACGGAACTTGAAGCTGAAAACAAAAGGTTGGCTGATCAAACCCGATTTTACAATTATATTTTTGCTTCAATAATTGGAATTTTGGGGTTCGCCCTCTTCGGATTGTTGCTTTACAAGATGATAACCCTAATTAAAAAGAATAATAAAAGCAAAGAAGAACAAAGATTGATTGCAAAGGCAATTGATGATTAATAATCAAAATTTTGAATATTTTGAGCAGATAGCAATGCTTAAGAAAAACAGCTATGATACGAACTATTATTATTGACGATGAAGAAAGTTCCAGATATGTTATTCGTTACATTATTGAAGGAAATTGCCCTGATATTGAAATAGTTGGAGAGGCAGACGGAGTATCAAGTGGGATCAAACTTATCAACGAAACATCGCCTGAGCTCGTTTTATTGGATATCCAACTATCCGATGGTACAGGTTTCGATTTACTCAGGCAGTTGGACATGGTAAAGTTTAAACTGATCTTTATAACCGCCTATGAACGCTATGCAATAGATGCGTTTAAATTTAGCGCACTGAATTATTTACTCAAACCTGTTGATGCACATGAATTACGTGAATCACTTGCAATGGCAATTAAATCTATTGATTATGAATCTCTTGGTCTAAAGCTAAATGCTTATTTTCAAAATCTGACTCCAGATTTTGAAAATAGAAAAAAGATTGTTCTACAATCAGCTTCAGGCGTTTTTCTGATCAATATTACCGATATTATTCGCTGCGAATCAATCGACGATCAAACACGCTTTATATTAACCTATGGAGAAGAAATTATCATTAATAAGCCACTGAAAGAGTATGTCAATCTTTTTTCAAATATCCATTTTTTCAGACTCAGTTCTAACTACCTGATTAACCTAAAGCACGTGGTTCGATTCGACCCTTCCGAGGCAAGCAATATTGTTATGACTGACTATGCTCTGATTCCTTTTACTCTAAACAAAAAAGACAATTTCGTAAAAGCACTCAAAAAACTTTAAAAATCTTTTCATGTCTCAACAATCTGAAACATATCATCTTTTTGCAGATCCAACCAGATACTATGATGCAATGCTTGAGGATATTGAGAAAGCACGGGACTATATTTACATTGAGACCTACCGAATTGGAAATGATACAATTGGCAGGAGGTTTAACAACCTGCTTGCTAAAAAAGCTAAAGATGGAATTGAAGTTAAAATCTTAATTGATGCTTGGGGAGGATCGTCCGTCATTAGTAGTTTTTTCCATGAGCTGATTCAAAACGGAGGCGTGGTCAGGTTTTTTGAAAAAATTAAATATAACAGTGACATTTTCACCCGTGCTCATCGCCGTAATCATCGAAAAATAATCGTCATCGATGATGAGATAACGTATATCGGTTCTTCTAATCTCACAGGATACAACATACATTGGCGTGAATCGGTGCTAAGGATAAAAGGAAATCTTAGTCTGCCCTTCAAAAAAGTTTTTCGTCAGGATTTCAATATATACAACAAATATATTTTTGATAAAGCCAACTATATACGCCTTATACGGCACAATCAATTTGAAATAATACGCGACATGCCATCAATCACGCGGCAGCGTATTATGAAAAAATATATCCAACTAATTAGAAATGCAGAAAAAACTATAACCATTGAAACCCCCTATTTTTTACCTGGTTTCAAACTGCGCAAAGTATTGATTGATGCTGTCAAGCGAGGTGTAGAAGTTAAAGTAATCATCCCAGTACGCTCCGACGTTGGACTCGTAGACATTTTAAGAAATAAATATCTTGGCCTTCTATTCACTTCAGGAATTCAGATTCTGCTTTACAATCCACATAACCTTCACTCAAAATTATTGTTCATCGACAATCATACATTCAGTATTGGCTCACCCAATTTTGATTACAGAAGCTTCAGGTATATGTATGAAATCATACTTCTTGGAAATGAGCCATCCATTGCTGATCAAATCAAGGAACATATCTCGACTACCATTGGCCAAACATCAATGTTCAATTATGAACAATGGAAACGCAGGTCTTTAATAAACAAATTTTTCGAATGGATATTACTTCCTTTTCGTCATCTGCTGTAATGCAGCATCTAAGATAATTTTTGGTTTTTTTCTGAAACGCCCCATTTCACTATATCGAATACATTTAGTACTTTTGCAAGTATATTGTTATTTTTATAACACATTAAATTTTATAAAAACCCTAAATCGTACACAACATGAAGGAGACAATGACCTCTCAACTGGCAATTGAACTTGAAGACAAGTATGGAGCACATAATTATCATCCGCTACCTGTAGTTTTATCCAAAGGTGAAGGCGCGAAAGTGTGGGATGTGGAAGGCAAGGAGTACTTTGATTTTCTTTCTGCTTACTCCGCAGTCAATCAGGGTCACTGCAACCCTAAAATCATCAGTGCCCTCATTGATCAGGCAAAAATACTCACGCTTACATCCAGAGCTTTTTACAATGACACATTGGGTGTTTATGAGAAATTTGCCACCACATTCTTCGGGTATGACAAAATTTTACCCATGAATACTGGTGCCGAAGGAGATGAAACCGCATTAAAACTATGCCGCAAATGGGCTTATACAAAGAAGGGAGTACCGGAAAATCAGGCGAAAATAATTGTATGCGAAAATAATTTCCATGGGCGCACCATCACTGTCATCAGCATGTCAACCGACCCCGATTCGAGAGGTGGATTTGGCCCTTTCACTCCCGGTTTTATAACCATACCTTACAACGATATTCCTGCATTGGAAAAAGCTTTGGAAGATCCTAATGTTGCAGGTTTTCTGGTTGAACCAATTCAGGGAGAGGCTGGGGTTTTTGTTCCGGATGATGGTTACTTAAGCAAAGCATATGCATTGTGCAAAGCAAAAAACGTTTTGTTTATTGCCGATGAAGTACAGACAGGAATCGCTCGTACCGGAAAACTTCTCGCATGTGATCATGAAAATGTTCGACCTGATATATTGATACTTGGCAAAGCGCTTTCCGGAGGAGTTTATCCAATCTCAGCAGTTCTGGCTGATGATGAGATTATGCTTTGCATCAAACCTGGTGAGCATGGTTCAACTTTTGGCGGTAATCCAATGGCAGCACGTGTTGCTGTTGCTGCTCTTGAAGTTGTTAAGGAAGAAGATCTTGCCGGCAAAGCTGAGTATCTTGGTAAAATATTCCGGGCTGAAATGTCTAAACTTATTGAAGAAACTACATTGGTTAAAAAAGTGCGAGGAAAAGGGCTGCTTAACGCAATCATTGTAAATGACACAGAAGATAGTCAAACAGCATGGAATATTTGTATGAAAATGGCTGAAAATGGAGTTCTTGCTAAACCAACCCATGGCAACATCATCCGTTTTGCACCTCCTTTGGTCATTACTGAAGATCAACTTTATGACGCAATTAGTCGTATTAAAAAATCTATTCTTTCGTTTTGTTGATCGTTATCAAATTATATGAATTTTGCTTTAATCTTTTATCATATTACGCTGCAAAAACTTATACAGAAATTAAAAAACGGCATTTGTATGAAATCAAATGCCGTTTTCTTTTAAAATCTTGTTTATAAGTGCCAGATATAGATTATTCGCTTTCTAATAAATTTATAATGCTGCTTGATAATTTTTTGAAACCTGATCCCAGTTGATTACATTCCAAAATGCTGAGACATAATCAGGGCGCTTGTTTTGATATTTTAAATAGTAAGCATGTTCCCACACATCAAGATTCAGAATAGGTGTGCCGGCACAATCTGCAATATCCATCAGTGGATTATCCTGATTAGCCGTTGAACAAACCGCGAGGCTTTTATCAGCTTTTACACAAAGCCATGCCCATCCACTGCCAAAACGGGTTTTTGCAGCATTGTTAAACAACTCCTGAAATTGTTCAAATGAACCAAAGGATTTGACAATAGCATCAGCCAAAATACCTTCAGGTTTTCCGCCTCCATTGGGTGACATAACATTCCAAAAAAGGTCATGGTTAAAATGACCACCGCCATGATTGCGCACCGCAACTGGATGCTTACTGATATTGGCAAACAATTCGGGCAAAGTATGATCACCCATTGGACTGTCTTTTACAGCAGCTTTCAAATTATCAAAATAGGCCTTATGATGCCTCGAATGGTGAATTTCCATGGTCATTGCATCGATATGCGGCTCCAAAGCTGCGTAATCATAAGGTAATGCCGGAAATTGAAGTTGGTTTACTGTTAAACTCATAATCGAATGTTTTAAGTTATTAATAGCGCAAAAATACCACACTATTTAGAATTGTTTTAAATTATAGTACAAACTTTAAACAAAATTAACAACTGAATGTTCAAAATTCAACCACAAACTTAAGATTGAGCTGTCGGGGAGTCAGGTAATTTGGAACGCCATATTGTATATTATTAACGTCCTTAACCCAGATGTAAGAGATTGTGTTATTAATTTGAAGCAGATTAAAAACTTCAAGACTCACCCACATATTTTTTATATGCTGCAAAACCGCATTTTGACTCTTGTTGCTTCCCTCAATGATGAGCTGCTTGCTGAATCCTATATCGACACGGCGATATTCGGGCATGCGTCTTGTTTGCTGATAGCGTTCCGTATTTGGAGGGCCAAAAGGGAGCCTGGAACCAAACAATAACTTAAGATGCACCCTGAATGAAGGATAATAAGGAATATAATCCTGAAAGAAAAGTGAAAACTGAACAAGTTGGTCGGTTGGCCTCGGAATCATCCCTGGAAAAACCCTGACAGTATCAGCAACTGTTTTATTCTCCGTCAAGAAACCAATACGATCTCCATCCGTATTTACATAATAATCGTAAAAATCACCCTGCACATCTTCAGAGGTCGTCATGAAAGACAAACTTGCCCAACTTTCGATACCGGTTACAAATTCTCCATTTACTTTAAAATCGATACCTGTTGCATAACCTTTTGATTGTTGATCTGCATAATAGCGTATGCGTACATTGTCCACTTCATAAGGTATCAATCTGTCAAAATACTTATAATAAATTTCAGAAGTGAACACAAAAGGGCGATTCCATGCTGTGAAGTCAACATCACTTGCGCCAACTAGTTGATAAGAGCGTTGCGAGCGCACATCCGGATGAAGCATTCCATCAAAAAGTCGCATCTCCCGATAGAAAGGAGATTGGGTGTAAACTCCGACTGCAAGTCTGAATAGAGTATTTCGGTTCCAATCGGGTTTTATTGTTGCGCTTATCCTGGGGCTTAGCATCCATTCGTTGGCGAAACCCCAATAATTCATTCTTAAACCAGCAGTCAATGTGTATGCGATATTCTTAGTATCAATAAAATTCCATGATTGCTGCAAAAAAGCATTCAGATTATGAACATCCAAAACATTGTGTGATCGTGCTACCTGATTGAGCACAAGATCGTTTCTATTTGGGTTGGTACTGCCAATGTCATCTATCGGACGGGGTAAGGTAAAACCAGCTGAATCAAGCAACTCCCACTCATTCATCCTATCGTTGATACGCTGAAACTGATAGCGGGCGCCCCATTTTAAAGCTGAACGCATTTTGGCTATGGTACCTTTGTGTTCAATATTAAGAACAGTTGCATCAAAATAGTTCCGTGCATGGTCCAGAAATGTTCCGACGCCTTGCGATTGAACCACATTTCCAAACTGTTCGCTTCCAGGAGCGGTTTCGAGACGACCAATCCAATACTGTCCTTTAATGTCATACGTTTCTGTTTCAATTGTGCTGAAAGCTGATGCAATCAGTTTAAGTTCGGTCTCTTTATTAGGACGGTGGGTAATTGTAAGCGCTCCCATACCTGTACTATATTTATCTACCTCCTGACCATCAAAATAGATTGTTAACCGATAGGCTTCCTTAATAGTGCCAAAATCAGTAGTTCTGGTTTCCGGGATAAGTTTATATTCATTCCTTGCGTAATAACCTAAAAAGGATATCTCCCAATCTTGACTTAGATTGAAATTTATCAAGCTTTGAATATCGACAAAATCAGGTCTGTACTGACCTTTTGTCTCAAGGGCATTGAGAATATATTGAGTTGTTTTATATCTTGCACCAAAAAGATAATTCATCTTGTTGTTCTTTAAAGCGCCTTCAGTATGAATATCTGCTCCAAGCAAACTTAACATCACGGATGATGCTGACTCTGTGGGTTTTTTATAAGTAATATCGAGAACTGAAGACAATTTATCCCCGTATTCGGCCGCAAACCCTCCTGCGGAAAAGGATATTCCTGATACCAGTGCAGAGTTTAAAAAACTCAATCCTTCTTGCTGCCCGGCACGAATTAAAAAAGGCTTATAAATCTCAATTCCGTTGACATAAACCAGATTCTCATCAAAGTTTCCTCCTCTCACTGTATATTGTGAGCTAAGTTCGTTGTTAGAAGATACACCTGGTAAAGTTTTAATAAGATCCTCAATTCCGCCACTCACAGTAGGAAGCAGTTGTGCACTTTTGGGATCAATTCTCATCATGCTGCTTCTTTTCAATCGTTCATCTCGTACAACGGCGTCCGGAAGAACTGTTGCTGTAGTGAAAAGCATCACATCAAGTTGCATTATTTCACCTGAAACAAGTCTAATATTTTGATAATGTGGCTTATAGCCCACAAAAGTAAATGCAATAGTGAGCAATGTATCGGAAGGCACCTGAAATTCGTATCTACCTCTAAAGTCCGATGTTATTCCTCCGGGTGCATTTAGTAAGGAAATATTTGTCAATTCAACAGGTTTACCTCGTTCATCAGTAATTCTTCCAGTGACAGTCCCTTTTTGCTGAGCAAAAACCAATAGGGGTAATAGGATAAAAAAAAGGAGACATTTTCGCACTGTCAATACCATGTTTGAAGTTTTTTACATTAAACTCATTTCCGTGGTTTTTATTTTGCCTAATGGTGCTATCAAAATAAAAAAAGCTGCTATCGTACACCGAAAGCAGCTCTTCTTATATTTTTTTTTGAAATTAGCGACGGTATAGATTTCCACTTTTATCAGCATCTATCAACGCATTGTAAATACCTTTTTTATTGATGGTACGCAATCCTGCTGCTGAAACTTTTAAAGTAACCCACTCTTCCATTTCAGGCACATAAAAACGTTTTACGTGAAGATTTGGCTCGAAGGTTCTTTTTGTTTTGCGATTAGAATGAGAAACATTATTTCCCGATATCACTTTCTTTCCTGTAATCTGACAAACTTTTGACATAGCGCTATTTTGTTAAATCGTTCTTCCTCAAAAAGGGAGTGCAAAATAACAGCTTTTTTTTCAATTAAACAACCAATCCATTCATTTTTTTATGTTTTTTGTTGTTGGGTATATTTTGAACTTTCTTTTAAGCTTCTAATTCCCTCATATACACTTGTCTATTAATAGTTTATGTATGCAATTCTTTTCAATGGAATGGTTTTAACATTATGACCTAAAAATAGAGAAGTCCATCTCCTTTTGGGAAATAACATTATGAAAAATCATAATTCCTGATAATAGTAGGTATTTAAAATCATTCTAAATAATAATTTGTATTATTTTTGCAATCTCAAATATGGCTAATATTAGCATAACAATATTTTAGAAAAATAATAACAGTAATATAATTTCAATTATGGTCATTGAAAAAAATAAAGTTGGAGTACTAACTTATAGTATTCAAATTGATAATGAAGTCGGTGAGATTTTAGAAAGTGCTGGTTTAAATGACCCTAAAACCATGCTTTTTGGCACAGGCAGACTTTTAAAAAGTTTTGAAGAACGACTTCTCGGCCTCAGAACCGGGGCTAAATTTGAGTTTACGCTTACCCCTGAGGATTCCTTTGGATTGTACCGTGAAGAATTAAAGATGGACATTCCTAAGTCTGCATTTATGGTTAATGGAACCATAAAACCTGATACTCTTATTGTTGGAAGAACTATTCCAATGATGGATAGCGAAGGAAATCCCTTTGATGGCAGAGTTATTGCATTAAATGGCGATGTTGTATCAATGGATTTCAACCATCCGCTCGCTGGCAAGAGTCTTTTTACAAAAGGAGAAATTCTGAATGTACGTGAAGCAACTTATGAAGAACTTAATCCAGCCACATCAGGCTGTGGCTGTGGCACTTCCAATGAAAGTTGCTGTGGTGGAGGCGAACATAAACATTCTCATCATAAAGATCATGACGAAGAAGGGTGTGGTGTTTGTGGTGACACCAAAGAGGTTCATCAGCATGGCAGTTGCAACTGCTAAAAACATTAAAAAAAAGGCTGAATCAATGATTCAGCCTTTTTTTTTCCATCATCTAATCCTTCAGCAATCAACTTAATTTGACTCAAAATTACTGTCGTCATGCTCCTTTATAAAAGAATCGTTTATGATTGCATGTACAACAACCCCTATTCCGATCGCAGTGAAGGATAATAAAATAATTAAAGCGATCATGACAGTATGCATTAGAACGTTGTTCAATCAATAATAATTGATGTATCAAAAATATAATATTTTTGATTCTGTGAGCTGTTTTATGAATTAATTATTACCAAATTATTAACAAATTTAAATTTACCGATGATGGAGCTATAAAAAATTATTCTTGGCATATTGTTGTTTATTAACCTGACATATTAATTAACAAAAAAGAAATCTCTCGATAAAGAAGGTGAAAATGTATATTTGCATAATCAACACTCAGACATAAAACTTTTATGGTACCTACGCGATTTGATCTCCACACAAAACAGCTGCTTTTTAATGATACGCCCTTTATCAGCTTGATGAAAAAGCGCATTTATCACGTGCTACTTATATCCTCAGTTTATGATGCATTTATGCTTGAAGAAGATGGTCGTATAGACGAACAGATATTTAACGAATATGTATCGCTTAATCTTCGCTATCCTCCTACTTTTATTCTTGTCAGTAACGATACGGAAGCTTATAAAGTACTTGAGGAAGAGAATATTGATCTGATAATTACGATGTTGAGTTCAAATGAAAAACAAACGTATCAACTTGCCGAAAAGATTAAAGTGCAATATCCCTTGATACCATTTGTTGTATTGGCCCCTCTCTCCCGAGAGCTATCCCTTAAAATTGACAGAAAAGATCTTAGGTCAATTGATTACATTTTTAATTGGTTAGGGAATGCAGACATTCTACTCGCCATCATTAAATTGATTGAAGATAAAATGAATGCAGAACATGACATTGTTGATGTTGGTGTTCAATGTATTATTTTGGTTGAAGACTCGGTGCGATTTTACTCAAGTTACCTTCCAAACATTTATAAAATTATTTTCAAACAGTCGAAATCTTTCATGACTGAGGGGCTCAATGAGCATCAAAAAACGCTTAGAATGCGCGGTAGACCTAAGATTCTACTTGCAACAAATTACGAAGAGGCCATTGGTTTATATAAAAAATATAAAGGGAATCTTTTGGGTATCATTTCAGACATTTCCTATGAAAGGGAAGGCAAAAAAGACCCCCAGGCAGGTATCAGACTTTGCCAGGTAGTAAAGAAAAACGACAAATACATGCCGATGCTTCTTCAATCTTCGGACGGTCAAAACGAAGAAATCGCAAAGCAGATAAAGGTGGGCTTTATCAATAAAAACTCCAAAACCCTATCCATTGAGTTACGCAGATTTATAAAAGAGTACTTTGCTTTTGGTGATTTTGTTTTCAAAGATCCTGATACCGGAATGGAAGTGATGAGGGCCGGTGATCTTAAAACCATGCAGGAAAAAATATTTCAGGTCCCTAATAATGCGCTTCAATACCATATTGAGCGCAACCATCTTTCAAAATGGCTGCGTGCACGTGCTCTTTTTCCATTGGCTGATCTTTTTAAATTATTCTCCTCTGAGGACTTTCAGGATTGTGATGAAATAAAACGTTTTGTTTTTGATGCCATTGCAACATTCCGCTTAAACAAGGCCAAAGGAGTTATTGCAGAATTTAATCGCGAAAGTTTCGACGAATATCTTTCATTTACTCGCATTGGACAGGGCTCAATTGGTGGTAAAGCACGTGGTTTGGCATTCCTCGATTCGTTGATCAAGCGCAATAATCTACACGATAAATTTGAAGGAGTAACCATAGGAATCCCCCGCACTGTTGTGCTTTGCACGGATGTTTTCGATGAATTTATGGAAGAAAATAATCTGTACTCCATTGGCTTATCTGACGACTATTCGGATGAAGAAATTTTAAAATATTTTGTGGAAGGACGCCTCCCATTTCGTATCCATGAAGACCTCTACACTCTTATCTCAGTTATCCGTAATCCCTTGGCAATTAGATCATCTAGTCTTCTTGAAGATTCTCATTATCAGCCTTTTGCAGGTATTTATAGCACATATATGATACCTGTGGTTGAAAATGATGAAAGAACCATGATCAGAATGTTGAGCAACGCAATCAAAAGCGTTTATGCTTCTGCTTTTTTTAAAGATAGCAAAGCTTATATGATGGCAACCAAAAATGTTATTGATGAGGAAAAGATGGCGATTGTACTACAGGAGGTATGTGGGAAAGCCTATGATAAAAGATATTATCCTGCATGTTCCGGCGTTGCACGTTCAATCAATTTTTATCCTCTTGGATCTGAAAAGCCTGAAGATGGTATCGCCAATATTGCCTTGGGTTTAGGAAAGCATATCGTTGATGGCGGTCAAAGCCTACGGTTTTCGCCGAAATTTCCTCAGAAAGTTTTGCAGACCAGCCAACCTGATCTTGCCTTGCGTGAAACTCAAAAACATTTTTTCGCTCTAAATCTTGATCCCGAAAGTTTCAAAATATCCATCGATGAGTCAGCAAATCTGTTGCAACTTAAGGTTGGTGAAGCTGAAAAAGATGGTGTATTGAAATTGGTGTGCTCCACTTATGATTATCAAAACAACCTCCTTAGAGACGGATATCATGAAGATGGGAAGAAACTAATTACATTTGCTAACATACTAAAATACAACACCTTTCCTCTTGCAGATATTCTTAAAGACGTATTGCAAGTTGGTCAGTTTGAAATGGGGAAACCCATCGAAATTGAGTTTGCTATTGAGCTAAATAAGCCAAAAGAGGTGCAAAAAATGTTTTATGTATTACAGATAAGACCAATAGTTAACATTGATGAAACCATTGCATTGGATTTGGAGAGCATTCCTAAAAGTGACTTAATAATTAAAGCTGAACACACACTGGGAAACGGTTTAATAAAAAATATTTTTGATATTGTATATGTAAAACCCAGTGCATTTGATCCATCTAAAACAATTGAAGTAGCAGCTTTGATTGGTCAGTTGAACGACCGCTTTTTGAAAGACGGGAAAAACTATATTCTAATCGGCCCTGGAAGATGGGGTTCGAGTGATCCATGGCTTGGAATTCCTGTAAAATGGTCGCAAATCTCTGCCGCACGCGTTATCATTGAATCCGGCCTCGAACATTACCGTATTGACCCCAGTCAGGGAACTCACTTCTTCCAGAATCTTACATCTTTTGGGGTGGGGTATTTCACCATCAATCCTTTTATCCATGATGGCTATTATGATATTAATTATCTGGATCAGCAACAGGCTTTTTTTGAGGACGATTATATCCGACATATTCGTTTCGAAGAATCCCTTATCATTGCGATAGATGGAAAACATAATAAAGGAGCCATTTTTAAGAACGGAGTTGCCTTTAATACTTCAAAAAAAATATAAAGAAATAATGCCAATTCTAATTCTCGAGACTCTAATTTTCATTATTCAAATTCCTAATTGACTCATTTTGATAAAAGAAAAATGAAAAAAATAAAATTCTTTATGTTTATAATTATAATGTTAATAGGAGGTATAATATTAAATACCTCCTGTCAAAACGACGTAAATCCTGAGGAAAAATCAATTATACCCTCACCTGATTACAAAAACTTCAATACAATGGCTGACTTTAATGCAGTTTTAGATAAAATGGCATCTATTAATGACTCTTTGGATCGTGAAACACGTTTGAAGATTTTGTGGGACAGTCTTAAAGAGAACAGACAAATACCTTTTATTTTTGATGACTCTGTAACATTTCTATACAGGGGAAGTGCGAATAGTGTTGCCTGGGCAGGAGATTTCAATGGATGGGATCCAGCAACGAATGGATGGCAGGGTCAAAAAATAAGCCAAAGTAATATCTGGCGACTTTCTAAATCCTTGCCATTAGATGCCAGGCTCGACTACAAAATTGTTGTGAATAATAACTGGATGCTCGATCCTTCAAATCCCAATCAGCAGTACAGCGGTTTTGGACCTAACTCCGAATTGCAAATGCCTTCCTGGGCTTTTCCTGATGAAACAAATGCACACTCCGATGTAAATAAAGGAATTCTAAGTGATAACAAACTGATTTCAAGTAACTCTGAAAATCTTAATTATGATGTGAGATACAAAGTTTATACCCCATACAATTACGCTCAATTGTCAAGTTTACCAGTTATTTATGTTACCGATGGGCATGAATATGCTGACAGCCGTCTTGGGGCAATGATCAATGTACTCGACAACCTAATTCATGATAATACAATAGAGCCTGTTATTGCAGTATTCATCGATCCTCGTAATCCTGTAAATGGAAATAACAGGAGAATGACCGAATACAGGGCCAATATACGTTTTGCCAATTTTGTCGCAGATGAATTGGTTGAAGCAATCGATAGCGCATACAATACAAGTCATGAACCTTCAAGAAGAGCAATTCTGGGCACTTCATTGGGTGGATGGAATTCAGCATATTTTGGGCTGGCGCGATCCGATAAATTTAATCTTATCGGGATACATTCTCCTGCTTTTGACAATGAGATTATTGCCAACTACTCTTCGTCGCCTTTGCTTCCATTAAAAGTTTTTATGAGTACAGGAACCATTCATGACACGCAAATCAAAGCCCGGACAATGCGTGATGTGATGCAATCCAAAGGTTACCAAATACTATATAAAGAGGTTAATGAAGGTCACTCATGGGGAAATTGGCGTGCACTAATTGATGAAACATTGATATTGTTTTTCGAGAAATAGTTTTTATTAAACCCTCTATATTTTTGTAAAATTTAAGTTGAAAAAAATCAACATGGTATCTCGATAAAGAACTGACTGCCTTTGTTTTCAATGCTTTCAACCCAAATTTTTCCTCCATTTAGTTCGATAAACTCTTTACATATCAAAAGCCCAAGCCCTGAGCTGCGTTCACCTTCAGTACCTTTCCGCCCTTTTGAACCATCTACATCAAAGAGTTTTGGAAGTAAAGAAGACGGAATTCCTATTCCTGAATCTGCAATAACGAGTTCAATTTTTTCTGTTTCTTTTTTTGCTTCAATCCAAACTTTACCACCAACGGGAGTAAATTTAATAGCATTGGTAAGAAGGTTTCTTATTACGGTCTGAATCATTTTTATATCTAAGTCAGCAAATAAGTCATCATTAATATGTACTTGTAATTCAAGAGATTTTTTGATCATCATCTCCTGATGAACAAAAACAACGTCATCAATCAGCTTCTTGACGCCAACTTTCTTAAGGACAGGTTTGGTCAATCCTCTTTGAATTTGAGACCACTCAAGCAGGTCTTCCAGCAGGTTATAGGTTGACGATGCTGATTTATAAAGTGACATAGACAGATTTTGAATTTCATCTTTAGAGAAGTCTTCACTTTCTTCCGCTAATAATTTTGACAATCCCAAAAAAGAGGTAAAAGGACTTCAAAGATCGTGGGCTATGATGGAGAAAAGAAGGTCTTTTGTAGCATTCAATTCAACAAGTTTTAAGTTTTTTTCCTTCACATCTGTTATATCTAATCCTGCAAGGATAAGATATTCAGCGTCCGTTTGGAACAAAGCCCAGTTTTGGGTCCTGACTCCCTTTTTTGTTTTTAATTCCAACTCCCTGAACTGTCCATCCAGTTTTTCAATCAATAAAAAATAGTTATCGTTGCTTGCAACCGATGTGAGCATGCCCTGAATATTGTATCTTTTGGGTAGAGTCTTGCTTTGATCTAAAAAAATCCTTTCAAATTCAATATTCCAACGCTTGTAATTGAGATCCTGATCCAATACAGCAAGCATCACCGGCATTTTTTCAAATATTGTCCGGAACATCGATTCGCTATCTTTTAAAAGTTTCTCGGTTTTTAACCTTGTATCAAGAATACTGTTTATACCACTTGAAACTTCCTGTAATTCTTTTAATTTATAATCCTCACGATTCAATAGTTCACCTTGATGAACAGCCAATACAAGTTCATTTGTAAAAATATCAAAGTCTTGTTTAATTCTGTCTGAGATGCGTCGTGCGATAGTGAAAACAACAAGAATAATACTTAATAGCACTATAAAACTCAAAAATAGCTTACGCCTTAAAGCAGCGTACATTAAATCGCGTTCCTCAGAAATTATTTGCTCAATTTCATCCACGTAAACACCCCCTCCAACCATCCATTGCCACTCGTCAATACCTTTGATAAAGGACACTTTTTGAACTACATCTCCAGAAGTCAATTTTTTCCACTTGTACCAAATAAAGTCACCTTCGGGATTTTGTGCGGCTACAAACTCTTCTTGTATCACCTTAAGCCCATCAGAATCAGTCATTTCCCAAATATTATCACCTTCTTTATAAATCTCAGAGTCAATAATAACTGCAACTCCATCAAAGGTGTTTATGAAAATATATCCTTCTTTACCGAAACGAATCTGACGTATGTGCTCTTTCATTTCATTTTGCACATCCCCAATAACATTATCAAGATATTCGCCGCATCCTATGTACCAATTGAGGGGTTCATAATGCTTGATATAGGATGTCTTAGGATATATCATTTGGCCTGATAAACCTGGTTTTGACCAATAGTCGGTCACAAAACCCTCACCGTGTTTTCGGATTATATCAATTTCATCTTTAATGACATAGTTGCCTTTCTCATCTTTAAGATCCAGCAGATTTTGTCCTTCATACTCAGGTTTCACAGGATAAAGTTCTTCCACTCCCTGCATCGAAACGATAAAATAATACCCTCTGCCTTCATAAAAACGATAAGGTCTTAGCGCATCTTTGATCATTTTTTTTATAGTTTCCTTGGATGCTGACATTCGGTTTATCTTATAAATATTGTCCATAATACGAATGGCCTGCTCTACTTTGTCCTGCAGATTATCTTTCATATTTTGTTCAATAAATAAACGGTTGATATTTATATAATCAACAACCTTCTCAACCTCTGCTTTTGATAGATTTTTTCGTGTTTCAATGTAATCCTCTCGCATCTTCCTGGTATTTTTCTCAAATGTATTGACCTCAAGAATCGTAAAGAGTATTCCCATCATTACGACAGCCATAACAGCAAATCCTGTGCTGTAGAGAAAAAAGATCCTAGAGATCTTACCCTGAAGAAAGTCATTAACTTTTTTCATCATTTAAGTTAAAATGTCCATTTTAATCCAATTGTTGGCATTGCTTCAACATCACCGTCAAAAGAAAAGAAATTACGACTGATTTCAATTTCGCTTCCCAGAGCAAAATTTTCCGTTAATAAAAACCACAGTTGAGGTTCTGAAAGCAAAACACCATCCTTTCCCGAGCCAATAAATTTATCTTGTGTCCAAAAATCAAAAAATCCATTAAAAACAATTCTGTCATTTAAAAAACTATGAAACCAAACAATTGTAAGCTGTCCATCAGGACGGGAAGCACCTTGATTTGCGCGGTAGAGTAATGAAGTATGAAGGATCACTTTTCCTAACCTGACAGGATATGCCAACCCTGCCAACCAAGCTTGCCTGATGTAAGACGGCGAACCATCATTCAATTCAATGTGTGCGCTCAGGCCACTCTTTCTGTTGAGTGTAAATTTTCTAACAACCTCAAAATAAGCCAAAGATGCGCCGCCATTGGGCTTATCAAAATCAATATCTACAAACAAAAAAGTGCTTCCTGTTTTGTCAGGTTTAAAAACTTCAAGCGTTGAAGTAAAATATCTCCTGTTGATAAGCTCTTCAAAATTGTCTGCTTTTCCAAAATCGTAGTGCAGCTGGATGTTTTGTGCTGACAAATCCTTAACCCAACCCATTAAAATGAATAACCCAATTACATACAACAGTATAATTTTCAGTTTCATGATTGCTTCCATTAATTCCGTTTTTGGTTATGAAAATGCTCCAATACCAAGAGACAAATAAACGAATTAAAAAAATCAAATGCTATTGAACAATCTTCTGTTAAATGAACCATTTTAATATGTCGTTAATACTATACAATTTCAGGTTTCTCTTCAGCTAAAATCACAATAGTAAATAATAATAATTCTTACTGTTTAAGTAATTTAATATTTACTTAAACATATTGACTAATAGTAAATTAGATCCATTTCTTATTATCATCCAAACATCAGGAAACAAAGATATCAATTTATGAATGCATTGCATTCAATTTTAATAATTTAGAAAGAATATACATTGGTAAACGTAATTCCTAACCTTTCAAAATCCAAGAAAAATAATTATTGAACTTTTACTGTCATATACTTTTAAAGTGAAAGCAAAAATCTGAATAATGGCAGCTGAACTTGCAAAAAAGAACAGCCCTATCGTGCTATTTAAACACAATATCGTTGATCACTTCTTTTCCAACTTCTTTATTCAGGTTTTTTAAAATAAGAGATTTTGCATAAACCAGTTCGTTACGTACCGCCGCAGAATCGAGATGGACAAACAAAGTTTTTCTGCTTACAAACAAATCAGTAGTATGGTTGGCAATCATGCTACCCACAACATGTTCCCATGAATTGATCAGGCGCATGCCATCAATTTTGTCCTGAAGGTTATAAACATTCAGAAAATCTTCGATAGCCTTACCAAGAGGCTGTTCGTTATGATCTTTCATGCGTGGTACTTATTTTTTCCTGCAACTGAACATTTCCGGAAGAAACTTCAAAAATCTGATGATCGATGGAGGAAGCTTTGAAAAGACGACTTACACGCATCTCCTGTGTATCTGTAATAAAAACCTGGCCAAAGCTATTGTGGCCTACAAGCCCAATTATCTGCTCCACACGCTGGTCATCAAGTTTATCAAAGATATCATCAAAAAGCAATATTGGCTTAGACCCCATCGCAGTACTTGTAAAATCAAATTGAGCAAGTTTTATAGCAATGACAAAGGATTTCTGCTGTCCTTGAGAGCCGAATTTTTTCAAAGGATAACCATTTATGAGTAAATTGAGATCATCTTTATGGGTTCCAACCGAGGTGAACCGCAATTGCCTGTCTTTATTCAAACTCTGCTTTAGCATCCCGATCAGGTTTTGGTCGTACAATGAGCTTTCATACTTTATATCCACTTGCTCTTGTTCACCTGAAACCAAAGTATAGTATTTCCTGAAAAGAGGAGTAAAAATTTCAAGAAAAATTTTCCTCTTTTCAAAAATGATTTGAGCGGACTGATCCATTTGTTGGTCCAAAATATCGATCAGCAAGCTATCGAACCGGCCAGATTCGGAAAACTGACGTAAGAGGCTGTTGCGCTGCAAAACAGCTTTATTGTACTTTAGCAACTCATCAAGATAAAAAGGATCAAACTGAGCAATGACCCCATCAATAAATTTTCTTCTTACTTCGCTGCCTTCGTTAATCAGGTCGCGGTCATAAGGTGAGATCATCACAAGCGGAATCTTACCTATATGATCGGCCAGACGATCATATTCTTTTTTATTGAATCTAAACGATTTTTTCTGATTACGTTTTTGCACACAGCTTACCAAATCGGTATTGCCATTTTTCCCATAAGATCCATGAATGCTAAAGAATTCTCTTTCATGCCTTATGTTTTGCTGATCGGCAGCATTGAAATAGCTTTTGCAGAAAGAGAGATAATAAATTGCATCGAGGAGATTGGTTTTTCCTGCACCATTATTGCCGATAAAGCAATTGATTTTAGACGAGAAATGAAGGTCTGCAGAACAGTAGTTTTTAAAATCAGTAAGTTTAAGATGCTGCAAATACATGAAGATTCTGGCTTTGGAGGGCAAAGATACAACACAAAGCCGAAAGAATGTCTATCGCTTAAAACTATCTATATCTGTGCTTATTGATAAATAGTTAGGTGATCCAACTATATGAAAAGTTGATCGACTATAGTTAATTTGAAACTTCGAAACCTTTATTCCAACTCCCCAGGCGAAACCTACCATTGCCAGTTTATCCGGCACCTGCATTTCCTGCCGGCGCTTGTAGTTATAACTTCCCCTTAAAGTAAGATTCTTTCCAATGTAAAATTCTCCTCCAAGGATGATATGCCTCATCAGCTGATCGCCAAATTTCTCAACTTTGTTGTTTTCTGCTATGGTTCCGGTAATTGGATCAATTTTACCTTTCAGATCCAGTGGATCATCATATGTAAGATCCCATTTCTGCAGGTTATCAAAAATCATTACAACACGAAAAGGCACATGATCGAGCCTTTTGGAGATTCCAAACTGCATGTTAAAGGGCAGCTGAGAAGCATCACCGGGAAGATACGACTTGAGTTCGCTTCCAATGTTGCGTGCAGTTAATGAAAACAACCATCCATCCGATGTTCTGTAAGTTCCGGCAACATCTACAGCCATTCCAAAGGAGGTGTAACTTTCGTATTGTGAACCGACAATTTTTGCCTGAGCACCAATGGAAAAGTTCGAGTCCAGTTGCCGTCCCCATCCAAGCATGAAAGCATAATCTGAGGCACCAAAAGTGCCGTCACGATTACCGGCTTCATCAGCATATTCAAAAGTCCCATAGTTATGGTACTGCAGACTTGCAACAAAACTGCCGAATCTTTCAAAAGTACGCCCATACTGAACAGAACTGAATCCAATATCATTGTAATAATCTACATAAGATAAACTTAACTGATTGTTCATCTGTGGAGTGATGAGTGCCGGATTGAACAGAGCCAATTGAATATCATTGTCATCAATGGGCAATGCACTTCCCCCCAATGCGGCAACACGCGCTGAAACAGCAGTATTCAAAAAATCGTAGGTGCCTCTACCGCCAATCTGAGCAAAAATATTGTTTCCAGAAACGATTGCTAAAAAGCAGATAAAGATTGCTTTATATCCAAAAAAAGTAATTGTTTTTTGCATGCTTTATGTAGAATATCTGAACGCTAACGTTTGAAATATGGGATTATTGTTTAAATTTTGTGAAGACATACACCTAAAAAAGAAAACTTCATATTTATTAAAATCATAATCCATTCTTTGTTTGCAATGGTACACAGACCATCACTAATTTTCTTAAAAACCCTCCAGAAAACCTTGTTTTAACGGATTACCAATTTCTTTACTGATGTCCTGGCTTCAACCCAATCAATAAATACCAAATAGGTTCCTTTTGGCATATTTTCCGCACTGACACTACCTTTTTTCTCTGAAAGAGGAATTCGTAAAACATGCCCGCCAGCATTGTCGGTAAAGACCATCGACAATGGTTGAATGACCTCAGTCTCTATTTCAAAAAAGATAGTTCCATCGGAAGGATTGGGGTAAATCAACCAGTTATCAGCTGCAGGTTGATTTATCTCTTGGTTATTAACGATCATCTTCCATTCGTCATAAAGCACCTGAAGTGAATCAATTGGCTCAACACCATAAGCGGTTTGAGGAACATTTAAATCAAGATAAAGCTCATTGTAGGCATTACCTGGATTGGACATGCGGATAAATGCTGACCGCGAGGAAACCCCTTCAACAAGACAACGTGAATCAGCACCGGCAACATTTGCCCCTTGCAAAGCAGACATTAGTTTGTCGGAAAGGCTACCTTCAGTTGAAAGAAAGCGAGCTTCGATTGAGTCAACAATTGCTTCACTTAACAGGATATTACCTTGTATCGCATAATTTGCACCTGTGATATGACCTTTCCAGTCCATACAATTTACTCCGGTAAAGGCAGCTGATCGTGCACCACCTTCTGGGTTAAAATCAACGATTCCATATTGCCGTCTCCCGGGAAGGTTTTGCGCATCATTGGCAACAAGCCAATCAATGATTTCATCGGGTGAATCACCAGCAAGCATACGGTTGCGGGCATTTACTTGATTTGCACTTAACCAGTAGGATTGTGTGTGTATTGCTCCCCGGTCGGGTATGATATCACTTATAATCCTCGCACCTCCAGCAATTGCTGAATTATCAATACAACTGGCACCTGCGCTGCCAATCTGTCCGGTAACTGTATCAACAGCAACAATTGAAAAAGTGTCCTGTGCTTGAAGAGCCATCCCAAGCAAGCTCAACAAAATAATAGTAATTCTTAAATACATAACGAATGTTTTGATGATGTCGTAAAAGTAACTTTTTTATTTTGCCTATTGCAACACAAAAGAAAAGAGAGATAAAAAGAAATGACAATTGACCACTAACTTATGAAATATTTAACCAAAGTTTTTCAATTATAACTGCTCTTGTGAAAAATTGACACGGAAAAACAACATTTCGATAATACTAATCAGCTGTTTTTAAAAAATAGTCCATAAAATAGGTTAATTTTACTTAGGAAAAATTAGGATTGCTTACTAAAAAGCATTTAAAATCCTATTTTACTTTTGTTGTACTTTTGTATATTAGAAACAATTCTTCGATGAAAGCAATAATAATTCTTCTTATATTTCTGGCTCTTACAAGTATTCAAGGATTCTCGCAAACAAAACGCATAACAAGCTTTGAAGCATTGATGGAATCACTTAACAGAGGAGAGCGTTTGAGGATAATAATTCACTATTCACAGTGTAGTTACACACAGGATCAAAAGAACCATGAACTTATTCCTGATGTGATTACTGGAATGAATATCGATACTTATGAGTATTTTGCGTCTGGGGCAGTCCACAATTTAAATGCCTTTGTTGTTTTTTCGCAAACACAACTAATTAAGAATCCGATTGGAGGAGGCTTTGTTTACAATTATGGGAAAGTAAGAATAAACGCCGACAACACAGTTCAGGTAACAACAAAATATCTGAATCCAAAACGTTTAAAAGTTTTGATGAATCAGGATTTTACCTGCAAAATAAATACTGGTAATAATGAGGGAGGAATAAACCTGTTTAAAGAAAATTGTAATGCAAAAAAATGATTTACTGAACAAAAAACTATTGGAATTGAAGACCACAATGCCGGATTCGATTCTCGCCGACCATTTTAAGCTTCGCCCGGATATGGAGCAAAAATACACTGATCATCAAAAACAAAACTTTAAGAAGGATGTTGCATGGATCCTATCATTTCTTGCTGAATCAGTATGGGTCGGGCAACCTGTTCTTTTTGAAGAGTTCGTTTCATGGCTTAAAACATTTCTAAGTTCAGTAAGGGTTCCAATGAAAGATGTTGCTGAGAGTTTTACTCTGATAAAAAAAGGCATCAATGAAGTGTGTACTCCGGAGGAGAATAAAATTATCAATCCAATCATTGAAAAGGCGATAATTTCAATACTTTCAGAAAATCAGATTCTATCTCTTCCGGCAACAGAAAACCATTTATCATTTTTGGCGCAGGAATACCTTGATAATCTTCTGATCGGAAACCGTAACAAGTCACTGTCGCTGATTTTAGGTGAAGTAAAATCCGGCACACCAGTGAAAGAAATGTATATTCAGGTTTTTCAACCCGTTCAATATGAAATTGGAAGGTTATGGCAAACCAATAAGATAAGTGTTGCGCAGGAGCATTATTGCACGGGCGCTACACAGCTGGTTATTTCACAATTATATCCGTATCTTTTTACAGGAGAGAGAAAAGATAAAAAAATGGTAACCACATGTGTCCCCGGTGAATTGCATGAAATGGGTGCGAGAATGGTAACGGACTTTTTTGAAATGGATGGCTGGGACACCTATTATCTTGGCGCTAACATGCCCATCGAAAGTGTGATAAAGTATTTGGGAGAGGTAAAGCCGCAATGTCTTGCCATTTCTGCTACCATGACTTATCATGTTGGTGCAGTTGAGGAGATGATAAGACGTATAAGATCTTCTGAATTGGTTTCTTCAACTTTAAAAATCCTGGTTGGAGGGTATCCTTTTATGGTCGCAAAAGACCTTTGGAAGAGCATTGGAGCTGATGGTTATGCTGTTAGTGCAGATCAAGCCATCGATCTTGCCAATTCACTTATTGCTGCATAATTATGGAAGATAAAACAGGAAAAAGATTTTCAGTTTTCTGCGACCTTGAAGGAAGGGTTACAAATATTTTACAGGATGAAGATCACATTCTTCCTTCCTCCATTGTGGGAAATATGCTCTTTCCAATAGCGGTAACGGGAGATTTGGATAAGATGCTGAATTTTTTTCTTGAGTTGAAAGATAAAAAATCTGCTATTGGATGGGAGATAAATATCAACACCCATTCGGGTTCTGAAACTTTCTCGTTTTATGGGGGAATATTTGAAGACAGGATAGGAATTGCTGCTGCCACCACAAAAAACGGTGCTCAATTGTTGTTTTCTGATCTATCAAGGATAAATAACGAACAAATCAATATTATCAGAACGCTGTCAAAAGAAAACGAAAATCTTCAGACAAGAACTGAAGAGCTCCCGGTTAATTATTATGAAGAACTCAGCCGTCTGAACAATGATCTGGTTAACATGCAGCGTGAATTGTCGAAAAAAAATAGGGAACTTGATGAATTGAATAAACTTAAAAACCACTTCCTTGGAATGGCGGCGCACGACCTGAGAAATCCACTTGGAGTAATTATGGGTTATAGTGAAATCCTATTAGATGAGGATGAAAAAATGACAGATGATCATAAAATAATTCTGAACTCCATACTAAATTCCAGCCAGTTTATGCTTCGTCTGCTGAATGATTTATTGGATGTATCTGCAATTGAATCGGGCAATCTAAATCTCAAGCTTGTAAAAACAGATTTGGTTCCGGTCTTTAAAAAAAATATTGAATTGAATAATGTTATTTCACAAAAAAAAGATATCATTATTCACTTCAGCGCACAAGAGCATTTACCAAATGTTATTTTTGATATTGAAAAAATTGAACAGGTTTTGAATAACCTTATTAGTAATGCTGTAAAATTTTCTCAACCCGGAAAAAAAGTGCTTGTTAAGCTCATCAAAAGCGACACAGCTATTATTGTTTCTGTTTCCGATCAGGGTCCTGGTATTCCGGAGCATGAACTCAAGAAACTTTTCAAGCCTTTTGAAACTACGAGCGTAAAAAGTACTTCAGGAGAAAAATCGACAGGTCTGGGCTTATCCATTGTCCGAAAATTAATCCAGGGGCACAACGGCAAAATATGGGTAGAAAGTAAATTGGGCGAAGGAACAACATTTTTCTTCTCAATACCAATTAGTAACTGACAAAACTAAAATCATCTATCCATGGATTCATATTTAAGCGAAAGTATTAAGATTCTGGTGGTCGACGACGACCCCCTACTGCTCGATCTCACGAAGCGTTTGCTTGTTAAAGAAAATTATTTCGTCCGCACTGCTAAAAACGGACATGAGTGTTCGCATGCTATTCAGGAAGATAAACCAGATATACTCTTGTTGGATGTGATGCTTCCAGATATCAGCGGGGTTGACATCTGCAAGTCAATCAAACATAATCCGGCGTTAGCTTCCATATACATCTTCTTGATTTCTGGCTTAAAAACAAAATCTGACAACATTTCCGAAGGACTTGAAACGGGTGCCGACGGCTATTTAATTAAACCAATATCCAACCGTGAGCTGCTCGCAAGGGTTGCGTCTTTAAGCCGTATTATAAATGCTGAAAGGAAAACCTCAGCCGCCCTGATGAAATACCATACTTTGTTTTCATCGATGCAGGAAGGTGTTTACTTGCATGAATTGGTATATAATGAACATGGAAAATCTGTCGACTATCGGATCATTGAGGCAAATCCTGCATCAGAAATGCAAGTAAATATTAAAACAGAAGATGCAGTTGGTAAATTAGCGAGCGAATTATACAATACTCCTGTAGTACCTTTTCTTGAAATATATACCCAAGTTGCTGAAACGGGCAATGGTATTGTTTTTGAAGAATATTTTACTCCAATGGATAAATATTTTCAGATTTCGGTTTTTTCATCAGGTAATGGGATGTTCGCAACAGCCTTTACAGATATTACAATACGCAAAGAAGCAGAAGAGAAATTAAAAATACAAAACACTACACTTCAAAAACTTAATACCGAAAAAGATAAGTTTTTCTCCATTATTGCTCATGATTTAAGAAGTCCCTTCAATTCCATTATTGGACTGAGCGAAATTCTTGGAGAACAAGTAAGTGAAAAGAATTATGAAAGTATTGATAAATATGCCCAAATAATCCTGCAATCCTCACACCGTGCCATGGATTTACTTACGAACCTGATGATTTGGGCACAATCTCAAACTGGCAGGATGGAGTTCAATCCAAAACACTTCGAGTTAGTGGATATTATTAATGAAGTTAATACATCATTAGATGCTATTGCAGAACAGAAATCTATTACAATAAAAAAGGATTTGCCACAAAAGATGTATGTATTTGCTGATAAGGACATGCTCAGTACGATTCTGAGAAACCTGATCTCCAATGCCATTAAATTTTCAAAAATTGGAGGTGAGATCATTGTCTCAGCTCAACTGAATGCAAATGATGTCATCGTTTCAGTAAGCGATAATGGAATTGGAATAACAAAAGATAACCTTGAAAAACTCTTCCGCATCGATGAAAGCTTCACAACTTTGGGCACCAATATGGAAAAAGGCACTGGCCTTGGTTTAATTCTGTGTAAAGATTTTATTGAAAAACATGGTGGCGCAATCTGGGCAGAAAGTGAAGAAGGAAAAGGAAGTACATTTAAAATTAGAATTCCTTGCTGAATACCACCATCTTAAATTACGTAAATTTTTATGTGGTATATATTGTTGGGTTCAATGTGACAAAAAAAATAGTCTTCAAACCTGCTTTTAGTCGATGAAAAATGAAATTAAGAAAATTGTTCTTTATAAGTTTGAGATAGCAATTTTTTTCTGCAGGACTATTGACAATTTACAGTATTTTTACCGGCATCAATTTAATTTTTTGCATTAAATGTCTTTTTGGAGAGTGCTTCTTTGTATCATTTTTCCTCCTTTAGCTGTTGTTGACAAAGGGTGCGGATCAGTATTGATTGTGTTGTTACTTACCATAGCCGGTTGGATTCCGGGAGTTCTGGCAGCACTTATCATCAACAACAAATAACAGCATGCACATAACCCACTTTTTTTTAAAACATTTCTGGCTTCTTTTTTTAACCCTGTTAGCAATTCAAAGCAGTGCCCAGGAAAAAATTCTTCTCAACAACGAAATGCTTTACAACTTCAGCACAAAAGGAGATGCAGGTTTGCTTATTGACGAACAATTCATTGCCGGAGATCCTGCCAACAATCTAGGAGGAGAACCTAACACCGTTTTTAGTCCGGGCTGGATTGAAGCTCATCTTTATTATCCTGCTCAAATCGCCATAGATTTGGGTGTTGATCATGCGCTGAGTGAACTTTGGTTTTTTGACACCAGCGATGCTGATTCTCTTTTTATTTACACCGGCAACCCATCCCAATGGATACTTCAGGAAAAAATAGTATTGGATACCTATAACACATGGCGAAGCATAACTTTGAATACAAACAGCCAGTTTCTGATGCTTTCCTATAAAAGTCCATCTACACGCATTGCCGAGATTGTACTTTATGGTACAGCAAACGGAGTACCACCTCCGCCACCAGTTCCAGTTCAGCATCTTCAACCTGTTATGAATGTTTTCATGGGAGTCAATGGCTTTATAAACGATCCTATTTCACGTTTTCAATGCATCGGAAGTATTCGCGAATACCATAATTGGGGATGGGATGAAGGTAATCTTGATACTACTTATCCTGGTTATCCCAACAACCAATACGCCTGGAATCCAAGTTGGGTGAGCGGCCCGGGCTGGGGCTTTAACTTCGACGAATTTTATACTGAAATAAAGAACCATACCCTTTCGGCAAACCCTGCCTTACAAGGATCTGCACCTTATATCACAGATTTTAATGACTCGCTTACACAGCACAAACCCTTAAGTCAAGGCGAAAATGCTGAAGATCCTTTCTCATACATTGAACATGCTGACTATATGTTTCAATTTGCAGCCCGTTATGGACACACTGCTGTTGACGCCAGTCTGTTAAAACTCAAACCTGATCAGGAAGCATTGAGCGGTTTGGGTCTTCTATATTATCTTGAAAACTGGAACGAACCCGATAAATGGTGGTTTACAAGGGGTGGTTATTTTAGTCCGATTGAGTTTGCAACCATGTGCAGCGCTGACTATGATGGTCACGAAGGTGCATTAGGGATTAATAATGGCATGAAAAACGCAGATCCACACATAAAAATGGTAATGGGAGGGCTGGCTACACTCAATCTTGAATATGTACGAAGCATGAAAATATGGAGTGATTATAACAGACAAAATAGTTTTCCTGCCGATGTGCTCAATTTTCATCATTATTCAGAAAATGGGCTCCATGGAATCAGCCCGGAAGAAGACAGTTTAAAATATAAACTTAAAAAAATTGTCGATTACCGTGATCAATATTTGCCAGGAAAAGAAATCTGGCTTTCAGAATTTGGTTACGATACCAATCCTGAAAGTGTGCAAGCTTCAAGGCCTATTGACACAACAGATGGTTTTGAAGTTCAAGGTCAGTGGATACTTCGTTCCTATCTTGAAGCAGTAGCTTCTGGTATCGACAGAGCCCATGTGTTTATGTTAAGAGATGTGAATGCTCCTGACCCAAATAAATATAACAGCTCAGGGCTGACTGGAGAGATTTGGTATGGCCATCAACCTAAAAAATCATGGTACTATGTTTATACCATGAAAAATCAGCTTAGCAACATGACCTTCCAACAGGAAATACCTTCAGGTGATCCTCAGGTGAATGTGTATCAGTTTCGGTCAGAAAACAGCGACACTCTCGTTTATGCTGTTTGGTGTACAACTTCAGAAAACTTAGTAATAGACAGTTTCCAACTTCAAATTGGTCAAAATGTTTCTGCAACACTTATCACTCCTGTAATAGGAGACACACTCGGTCTGCATCAGCCTTTGCCGATCGAAAACGGAACAGTCAGCTTCCGTGTAAGCGAACGCCCTGTTTTTGTGAAGACTATTCCAGGCATTGAGAGCAATATTACGTGCAGATTGAGAATGTTTAACAGCAATGAAAGCGCGTTACCCGTTGTTGAAAACAGTAGTTTTTGTATTCAGCTTTTCAATGCTAATAATGAGCAGATCTCAGAAGCACAATGTTTTTCTGCAATACAAGATTCCATTTCCTTTGGTAATCTTCAACCCGGAATGCAATATAAATTAAGATTATGGGAGCAAACTACAACAGGTAAAATTGACGCATCATGGATGTGGAACAATTGGGGAGGCGTATCCGCGCTAGATGCCCTTATCGTAAACTACATGGCAGTAAATCATCCTCAGGTTGAAAATATGCTTTGGATCGGCATTCAACCTTACAGTCAGTATTTCAGACACGTTGCTGATGTTAATAATAGCGGAAACATTTCGTCTCTTGATGCTCTGATTGTACTTTACAGAACGGTAGGATATCCAGGCACCTCTCCATATCCGGGTGGACGACATAACTTTCAGGTTGCGGCCTCTTTGCTGAATTATCCTTTTGACAAGCTTTACCCACTAGCACCTGACCTGCTTTTCGAGCCTTTTGGAATATATCAGCCCGATGAAGTTGACAGTAGTGTTTATTATGAATTACAACTTGAAAGCATACCAGACGGCTTTAACTATTTGAATATCTATCTTACTTCAACCGGAGATGTAAATGTTTCTTATGAACCATAATGCACCTCAGATTTATGGAAATTCAAATTCGAAAAGGGTATCATATGAAGATTAAAAAATTCCAATACACCATAAATCTCAGGTATCAAATTTCAGCCAAAATATAAGTGCCTTTTAAGGCTGTTTTAGGATTGCCAGGTCAAAATAACGAAATAAATTTGTGCTTCGAAGGTCGCTTTATCAAATACTTTAGACCGCACTTATGCCAAAAAGGTATCCGATCAAAGCTGTAATGGCCATAGCCATTGTTCCCCAAAAAGTGATGCGAAGGATTGATTTAGACACACTTGATCCTCCTATTTTTGCAGCCACAGTAGCCATTACGATTAAAAAAAGCAAAGCAAATATGTACTGTAAGTAAATCATTTGCTGCACTGAGGCTAATAAGGAAACGATAACTGGTAAGAGGCCTCCAAAGATAAATGCTATACCTGATGAAAGTGCAGCCTGCAAGGGTTTTGCCTTAGTCATTTCATTCAACCCCAGCTCATCTCTGGCGTGGGCTTTGAGTGCATTATGCGCACTCAATTGCTTTGCAACCTGCATAGATAAACCTTTCTCTAGTCCTCTTGTTTCATATATCTCTGCCAATTCAATTATTTCTTGTTCAGGATCATTTTCCAATTCCTTTTTTTCTCTTAAAATATCAGAACGTTCAAGATCTGATTGAGAGCTAACTGAAACGTATTCGCCCGCTGCCATAGATAAAGCACCGGCAACAAGTCCCGCAACGCCAGCCAGGACTATTGGATCTCTAACATCAGATGCGGCAGCTACACCAATTATGATACTCGCTGTTGAAATAATGCCATCATTGGCCCCTAAAATAGAAGCCCTCAACCAGCCACTTCTGTTTATAAAATGTTTTTCGCTTTCCATTTAGATTTATCTTTCAGTGTTCATAAATAACTTGCTTTTAAGGCCAAAATTGAAAAATCATTTTTCAAAAGAAACACGATAAAGCCAATGTGTTTCAAAGGTAATATTAATGCCATCTTTTATTTATCCATTCTTTCTTTTGATCAGGATTTAGAAAGGACCAGGCAAGAAGGCGACTTGTTTTATTTCCCTGACTCATTGGAATGGTTATAAGCTCTGAGATATCTGCTTTTTTAAGAGCTTTGTAGGCATTGTTTAAACTGGTTTGCTTTGAAACCAATGTGGAAAAAATAAAACAGGAAGAAGAAAATTGTCTGCTTTGGTCTATCATATCACCAATGAATTTTCCCTCGCCTCCTTCACACCACAATTCATTGTTCTGCCCTCCAAAGTTTCGGATCGGTTTAGAAGGTTTAAAATGTTTTAATTTCCCTAATTTCCTGAGGGTTTGTTGCTGGGCTTCAGCAAAAGAGGAATGAAAGGGAGGGTTGCAGATAGTCAAATCAAAACATTCATCTTGTGCTATGATTCCAGCGAAAATATCTTTTGAGTTGGGTTGCAAGCGCAATTCCACCTTGCCTTTCAATGAAGGATTCATTTCGATAATTTTATTCGCAGTTGCAATAGCAATTGGATCAATATCTGATCCAATAAAGGACCAGCCATATTCGTTGATCCCGATGATGGGAAAAACACAGTTTGCACCAACACCAATATCCAGACACTTTATCATTGTCCCGTCAACTGCTGCAACTTCATTTTCTGAGTTGTTTTGAATACGCAATAAATCAGCCAAATGATGAAGATAATCAGCTCTTCCGGGAATAGGCGGACATAAATAATTTTTTGGAATATCCCAGAAGTCAATATTATAATAACACATCAGAAGTGCCTTGTTGAGTATCTTCACTGCTTCCGGATTAAAAAAATCTATTGATTCATCTCCATAAATATTCAACTTCACAAATGGACCTAATTCGGGAATATTTGCAATAAGTCGTCTAAAATCATAACGCTCACGGTGTTTATTACGTGGGTGCAGATTGACTTTTTCGCTTGGATGATTTTTCTTCTCTGAAAGCATTTGAGGGTATTTGTAACTTGAACTATTCTTCAACCTTAAATGAATGAATGATAATGTATTCCGCTATAATAAAAACGAAATGAAGACAATAACAAAGGAATGCCCATTGCTAAATAAAACATCGAAAGATACACCGCAGGAACAAGACCGGATTTTCTAAGTGCTAACCCTGAAAAAATCATTATAGTCATCAAAACATAGCTTTTAACATTAAAAAAAGAAAACAAACAAGGTGAATTATTTGAGAGATGGGTGATTCGCATTACATGTTTTTTCGATATTTTCGAGAATACAAACCTATAGAATAGCAATCCGGCAAGGATGCTTGCAGTCATCCTTAAAAAAGGAAAAGACATGTTATGAGGTAAAATCATGAGGCTCTTAAAAATTAGCATCCCTCCTGCATATGACCAAAAAAAAGCTGCTAAAAAAAGCAGATAACGCTTTGATGTTTTGGGCTTAAGCGCCTGAATACATTCTGACTTATTCATTTGTTTGTTCTGAGTTGTTTATTAACTGACTGTTTAGTATCTGCGCTGAATGAAAAAAACTTACAATTATTAGAAATTCATGAAATATTGCAGTTTGCAACTCTATGAATTGAAAGCCCAAGCAATCCACCCAAAATAATCGTCATTATTGAGATTGGGATCAAAGTTACGGGATTTTTCCAACCAATCAGAAGGGCTGAAGGAAGCAATACCAAAAAAGCAATCAAAACTCCTTTGACAACAGGATGAATTTTTAAATCAACAATTGAAATAAAAAATCCAACTACTATCCACATTGTAAATGCTGAAATATTTGCATCCCAGATCAGTTTTTGAATAAGCATTGGAATTACATCAATGAATCCTGCTACAACACCAAAAAATATCCCGATTTTAATTTTTCCAGATCGCTTCACAAATAACATATCTTTTTAATTCGCTTTAAAGCCTGATTGCATAAAATTGCTATTTATTGCAGGTAAATCCCTGAGCCGATGAAATAATCAAAGCCTGGTATCTTCATCACAAATGCAAGTTTAGGCTCCTCTTTGCCTGTCACAGGATTATTCCACCAGTATTCATAAAAGCCACTACCCTCAACATTTTTAGCAACTGAAACCAATTCTCTGATAACGTAATTACCGCGTGAATCCTGATAGTCATATAGCTTCTGCCCCTGAAGCTCCTTTTGTGTTCCGTGAGCCAGATTCACACAATTAAAATCGTACATAAAAAAGTACCCTGATTGATCATCAAAAAATCGGACAAAGTCAATCATTTTTCTGCAAAACTCAACCCTGTTTGCTGTATCGGAGTAATAACCGGACAATGCTCCTCCCATACCCAATGCCATTGAACGTGTTGCTTCTTCAGCAATTTTAATTTTAGCTTCGTTTGGGGTATAATAAAATGATAGAGGATCACCATAAAAGCCTGAACCAATAAACAACTGTGCAGAAGGAATACTTTTTACAAATCCTATTTTTCGTTCCGTAAGGCTGGTAGCGGGATTACTGAAGTAATATTCAATAAATCCATTTCCTGTATAGATTGCGGTATTCACCATATCTCTGACATAATACTTTCCATTGACGTCCTGTATATCCAAACGGTTTGTTCCAATGAGGCCAGGATTTGTGGCGTGGGCAAC
This sequence comes from Bacteroidetes bacterium HGW-Bacteroidetes-1, assembly GCA_002842755.1. Taxonomy (GTDB): domain Bacteria; phylum Bacteroidota; class Bacteroidia; order Bacteroidales; family F082; genus JALNZU01. The sequence goes on from PHDU01000011.1 coordinate 80,425, forward strand.
CATCCATGCACGATAGGTTTCGACAAAATAATACCCGGAAGCATCATCGAAAAATCGAACAGGCTGTATAAAAGACTGACAAAGAATGGCTTGTTGTGCACTGTCGGTTATGATCGATTGAAAAAGTGTTTCAAATCCGGTAGCAGCATTGGTTGTATTCACTTCCACAATTGTTTTATCAAGCGTATATTGTGATACCCAATCTGTTTTCACATAAACATCCTCGTTCTTGTTGTTACAGGAAGATAGAACGACAGCCAACACAAGCGACAGCCCAACCACGATACTAAATTTTGTTCTCATTTTTTGAATTAAACGATTAAAGATTCTACAAAAAAAAATGTTTTACATACCATCCATGAAGACTAAAAAATGCTCGAAAAACTGTATTTGCTTTTATCCGTTTTATTGTCTGAATGCTGGCCGAATGAAGTCATTCACTCTTCTAACAAGCCTTAAAATGTCAATGTTTTGTTTAACAACAACAATCACTTTCAATCTCAAGATTAAAAAAATGGTAACTAATCAGTTTCTTTTGTAATCGGCAATGGTGTTTAATGCAAGAAATACATTCTGGCCATTTTTTATGGAAGTATCAATAATGGATCTCAGTGTG
>PHDU01000080.1 GCA_002842755.1 Bacteroidetes bacterium HGW-Bacteroidetes-1
CCGCGAGGATGACAGACCAGCTAAATCATACGGAAGTAGTTCACGCGATAATGATCGCAACAAGCCAACTGCTGGAGAAAGAGAAAACAGACGCCCTTCACGCGATGACAACAGACCAGCTAAATCATTTGGAAAATCATCCTCAAATTACAGAGGCAGGTCAAAAGAAGATGAAACAGGACGTGACCCATTTCAAAAGGAAACGATCCGTTTGAATAAGTTTCTGGCAGATGCCGGAATATGCTCGCGACGCGAGGCCGATACCCTGATTGCCGCCGGAACTGTGACAGTAAATGGAGTTGTGGTTACAGAACTTGGAACCAAAGTTAGTATTCACGATAAAGTAAATTATGGTGGTCAGACGCTTAGGCGTGAAAAATTGCGTTATGTGTTGCTCAATAAACCTAAAGGATACATTACAACAACCGATGACCCAGAGGATAGAAAAACGGTTATGGAACTGGTTACAAGTGCTTGTAGCGAAAGGATTTATCCGGTTGGGCGTCTTGACAGAAATACCCTAGGCTTACTGCTCCTTACAAACGATGGTGATCTGGCAAAAAAACTAATGCACCCTCAGCATGGCGTAACAAAACTTTATCATGTTGAACTTGATAAACCATTGACAAAAAACGACTTGCTGCAAATTGCCGCAGGGCTCGAACTTGAAGATGGCAAGGCCGTTGTTGATGGTATAAGTTATGTTGAAGGCAACGAAAGCAAAAAAGAAGTGGGCATTGAGATCCACATTGGCAAAAACCGTATTGTTCGCAGAATATTTGAACACCTTAACTATAATGTAGTCAAACTTGATCGTGTGACCTATGCCGGGCTTACTAAACTGAACCTTACGCGAAGTCGATGGCGTCATTTGACACCTCAGGAAGTATCGATGCTCAAAAGGATAAAATAATAAAATTTACAGTCATAAAAAAGCCCTAAGTGAATAGGAAGAATGAATCCTTTTCACTTAGGGCTTTTTCCTTGGATGTTCTTAAAAAGAATCTATAAAGATTCCGTACGCAAAGGTTTTGGTTCAGCCTTACGAATAGTAAGTTCATCGATGAGGCGTGTTGCACCCGCATATTTATCAATGATAAACAACACATAGCGGACATCTACATTAATAGTGCGTTGCAAATCTGGTTCGAAAGCGATATCTCCGCTCATCGCTTCCCAGTTGCCATCAAACGCAATACCAATGAGTTCTCCGTTGCCATTTATAACCGGGCTACCTGAATTTCCTCCAGTGATATCATTTGTGCTCAGGAAACATACAATCAATTCTCCATTCGCACCATAAGCACCAAAATCACGCTTTTCGATTAGTTCTTTTAGTCTTGAAGGGACAATAAATTCATCATCTTTTGGATCTTCTTTTTCCAGAATCCCATTCATAGTAGTAACATAATCGTAATGAATAGCATCTGCAGGCATATAATCACGTACCGAACCATAACTCATACGCATAGTTGAGTTGGCATCGGGATAAAAAACTTTGTCGGGTTGCATTTCGCGCAAACCCGCAACAAACAGTTTTTTAGCTCCAGTGAGTGAACTCTGAGCAGTCCTGAATCCCCCGCTTGTTTCCATTGCCTTAGCCATAAATCCAGATGACAATTGCATAACAGGATCATTTTCCAGCACTTTAAGACTTGGATTATTCAAAAAAGCATTGACGCGTGATTCATTTGCAAAGATTGATTTGTCAAACACGTTCTGTGAATACATATCAAAGCTACCTTTATATTTGTTGAACATTTTATAAACAACAGGTGCCTGCATCGTCACTGGCATTTTATTATAATACTCCTGAAGCATGATAGCAAGTACTTTTTGATCAACAGGTGCATGATAATCTTTAAAATGCTCTTTAGCACCTTCACGAAGACCTTCAACAGCTTTGGCTATTTGCCCGCTACGATCGTTTTTCATTTTTTCGGCTATGTCCTTATCTTTTGGGAGGTCCTTCTTTTCGATTGGTTTCAACAGTTCTTTCAGCCCATTGAAGCTCATAGAATAACCAACAATATCAGCTCCACCCATACCGGCAAGATTTGTATATAGCAGCGGTTCAATTGCTTCGCTCATATCTTTGTACCCTTTTTCCATGGTAGATAAGACGGTTCCATACTTTTGGCGTCTTTGCTCATCGGCATTAACCCAGGCTGTAAAACGGCCTTCAAGTTCCTCTTTTTTACTTTTTACATCGAGACGTTTCAGTCCGCGTGTTTGACCGATGAGATATTTCCATGTGTTGGCAACACCAGCATATTTAGATGCATATTGAATTTTCACTTTTTGATCAGCATCCATAAACTCTTTCCATGCTTCAAGTTTTTTTCCAAACAAGTCAATAATAGCAGGGTACTGATTTTCGATATTAAAATCAACGCCAAATGACGTAAGATACCGGTCGGTAGAACCCGGAAAACCCCAAATCATAGCAAAATCGTCCTTTTGAACTCCATCAAGGCTTACGGGAAGGTGATGTTTAGGCTTAAGAGGTACATTTTCAGGCGAATAATCGGCAGGAGAACCGTCTGGGGCGGTATAAACCCTGAAGATAGAAAAATCGCCTGTATGGCGCGGCCACATCCAGTTATCCGTGTCGCCACCAAATTTTCCAACCGCTGATGGAGGTGCGCCAACCAATCGAACATCGCGATAAACCTGATATACAAACAAATAATATTCATTTCCTTCGAAAAAACTCTTTATAACCACATGATACTTTCCGTCATCGTTGAAAGATTTACGCAAATCCCCTGTTTTTTTTCTAATTGCAGCTGCACGTTCTTCGGCAGACATACTATCAGAAACAACTGAAAAAACACTATCTGTTACATCCGCCATTTTCATCAAAAATGATGCGGTGAGGCCTTCGTTGGGAAGCTCTTCTGATAAAGTCATCGCCCAGAAGCCATCTGTTAAATAGTCGTTTTCGACTGAACTATGTTTTTGAATTGCATCATAACCACAATGGTGATTGGTGAACATCAATCCCTGATCGGAAACAATTTCTGCACTGCAAAAATATCCATTGGGGGTAGGACTGTTCGAAAGACCTACAATCGCATCTTTTATGCTTGAATTGTTTACACTGTATATTTCTTCGGCGGTAAGCTTCAGTCCTGATTTCTGCATGTCGATATAGTTCAACCGGTCAACGAACATTGGCAACCACATCCCTTCATCGGCATACATCCGACCAAACATTCCAACAAGAACAAAGGTCAGAAGAAGTAAGGTTCTTTTCATAAATTTTGTATTAAATATATTTGAATAAATTAAAAGATTATTGATAAAACATAATTAATGCCACAAAACACAACAGGTTGTAAAGCAAAATATTTATGGCTTCAACCTATTGTTTTCTAATGAACGGTATGATACATACTATGTACACAAACGAACACTTATTTAAGTCCTAATACCTGAGGTCCCATTTCAAAATAAACATCCACAGGGATTCCTTTTTCCATAATACGATCTAAATCCAACTGAAGTTGTTCCTTAACTACCCCTTCGGTTGCAATCCAATCTTTCACCAATTCGTAATTACCATCACCCTGAGCCATCAAAATCTTAGCAGTAAGTTTTCGGCTTGCCTCCATCATTTTTTCCATATCAATGGCGTAGGTTCCGTCTTCACTTCTTGAAAATGCCCCTTCCTGAAGGAAAAAATTGAAGGTCATCATATTGGCTTTACCATGTGCACTTGCAGCGCCAAAACGAACAGAGCGGAAAAACCCAGCCATAAAGGTGACATAATTGTCTAAAAGTTCGGTGTCTTTAAATTCACCCATTTCATGAAGCCTTGTAACAAGGAAAAGACCCAGAATATCAGCCTTGGCTTCTTCAAGTGCTGAGTATTGTTCACGCAATGCTTTACGAACTGTCGAGCTGCCATCGATGGTATTTTTGATTCCCATGCCATGCGCCACTTCATGAAACATGGTATTGCTGAAAAAGGCATCAAAAGTGATATGATTACGCTGTTCCGGAGCAATCAATTCTTCTGCAATGGGAACAAGGATGTTGTCGAATTTTGCTTTCATTGTGTTTTTTAGCTGTAGCTTTCTTGTCCCTTTTTCAAGATGAACACGCTCATCGTTCGGAAGATTGATGGCAATGGTTTTGCTTGCCATATTGCAATCGCCGGCATAAAACACAGCATCGTAAGCGTTAAGATCTGCATCTGAACCTGGAATTTCCTTTCTATACTTTTCTTCTACAGGCAATTGCGTTTGCAGCTCAGGTAAAAATTGCGTATAATGCGAAAGTCTGTCGCTCCATGCTTTGTCCTTTATTAAAATAAAAGCTTCATGCGCAGCCTTATATCCATAAAGACCATCTACATAATTTTCAATAGGCCCAATGACCATATCGATATTGTTGTTGCGAATATCCATCCATGCGAGGTCACTTTCAAAATAATCATCAGTTCTGAGTGCCTTTGCACGAAGTTTCAAATAGGTCGAAAATTCAACATCGCCAGCTAATTCGGAGGCTTGTTCGAGCAACATTGCTGCCTCTTCAATCTGAGCAGCATAGGCTTCATGATACCACAAAGTTTTGAGTTTTCCTTCCTCATCGCGAACAATAAGCGTATATTGACTCGTTTTATCAGGATTATCGTAGGCGTCAAACTCATCTTTAGTCATATCAGCAGTATAATAATTTGCCCCGTCACGCTTGGCTTCAAATCCCTCAATAAAAGGTTTCTGGTTGTCGAGTTGATCCCATGGGCCATAATTAATCTCTGCAAATTGACGTGCTTTCAGATTGTTGATGGTTGCAAGAAATTCTTCTTTAGGAGCAATATTTTGTGTCCAAAAAATATCGTCCATAATTTTTCCTGCTTTGAAAAGCAAACCCAACATTTCTTTTTCACTGGCACTCAGATGAGAGATGTCGGAGTTAAGCTGCACCTGCACATATTTGCTTAATAACTGATCCATAGAGTCTTCTTTCGTTTCTTCTTTTTGGGTTACAGAGGAACAAGCCGATGCGAATAGCAAAGCCAGCACGCTCAAATAAACAGTTAATGTCTTCCTTATCATCACTATAAGTTTTAGAGGTTAATACGGCAAATTTAGTTCATTTCGGCATAAAAAGCGCATACATTGTTAATGTAGTAACAGAAAATCTTATAAATCAAAAAGATAATTGCATAACAATGGCTCAGAGATCATGGTCTATTTTTGCTTCATCAATTCATTGTCATAATTAAAATCATAAAAAGATGAAAACAAAAAGAATGATCATGGTTACTTTAGGGCTTTTTGCTTTTGTGTTTTTTACCCAATGCAACAAAAATGAGACAGCTGTTGCTTCTCAAACTGTAACTTCTTCAACAATAAAAGGCAGCGAAGCGGTTGCTTCTGATTTAGTTTTAAGCAAAGAAAATGGTATTGAAAACACTCAAACCATATTAGAATGTGTTTATAATTGCCTAAATGCTTTACCAGTTGAGGAAATCTCACCATCAGAAATTGAGGCTATTTCTTTTGTTCGTGAAGAAGAATACCTTGCACACGATGTTTATCAGGCACTCTACGGCGTCTTTCCAATTCCAGTATTCAATAATATTTCAAACAGTGAGATGATTCATGCATATGCCATGAAAGTGCTGCTTGACAAATACAATTTGCCAGATCCTGCCGAAAACCATCAACCCGGAGTTTTTACAAATGCAACCATACAGCAATTGTATGATGATCTTGTTGCATTTGGCCTACAATCAATAGAAAACGCCCTTATCGTTGGTGCCACAGTTGAAGATCTTGATATTCATGATCTGGTAACACATCTTGAAAACGATCTCGACAATCAGGATTTGATATTCGCTTTTGAACAACTTTACAAAGGATCACGAAACCATTTAAGAGCATTCAATGCGCATCTTACTTTCCGCAACCTTGACTATACTCCTCAATATATTACACAAGAACTCTACGACGAGATTGTGTCAACTGGATGGGAAATTGGTACGGGATTCTGTATTTGTGAATGTACTACTTCGGTAACAAATAGTAATAAAGTAACGGATTAGTTTTTATTGGTTTGGTTAATACAAAAAGTGTCTGGAGTGATTCAGACACTTTTTTTTGCAATCATTTTAAATCTTAGTTGCAGGTATAAGAATGCTTTAAAAGGATAAAACTTTTAAACAAATCTATTTGTTTTACAGAATAGTCTTTACGAATTACTTAAATTTGGTTTTCAATGGACTTCCTAAAGGTCATTCAATTTTCCAAATCTCAATCAAAAGTTATTGGGGTATAAATGAAATGACTTGATAAGTCGAAAATTTTTGCAAATTTGACGATTTAAGTTACTTTTCATTGGCATGAAATTATTGAATAATTATTTTGACAAGCAGCATTTTTTAATTGTTGTTGTTTCTATTCTGATCTATTTTATAACAGCAATACACAGCCATGGATATTATCATGCTGATGAACATTATCAACTTATTGAGTTTGCTGGCATAAAATCGGGCACCCATACGCCTGAAGAACTTGCTTGGGAATACAATGCACAGCTCAGGCCAACCTTACAACCAACAATTGGGGTAGGCGTGCTTTATTTACTTCGTGCAGTTGGTTTAAACAATCCATATAATAAGGCTCTCGTTTTCCGACTTCTTACAGCATTTTTAGCACTTATAGTCATAAGTATTTTTGTTAAAAATACTTTGATCCAATTTTCCAATCATAGATTAAGGGGCTTCTATATCTTATTTTCTTATTTGCTCTGGTATATACCTTTCATGAGCGTAAGGTTTTCATCTGAAACGTGGGCTGGATTGATGTTCTTACTTGCCTTGGCTTTTATTGAAAATAAAAAATATGTTCAAAACAAGCTCTTCTTAACCGGAATGATTTTGGGGCTAAGTTTTTTATTTCGTTTTCAAATGGGGTTTTTGATAGTATGCGTGTTTGTCTGGCTATTTTATATCAATAAAATATCGTTTTCTCAACTTTTAAAGATTTTTTCAGGGATTACATCAATAATCCTGCTTGGTTCAGTTTTGGATTCATGGTTTTATGAGGAGATCGTTTTTACACCCTGGAACTACTTTATGAGCTTTTTCAATACCGGTGGCAAAAGTTTCGGATCAGAGCCATGGTATTATTATTTCAGTCGGTTGTTAGTTGCTCCAACGCTCTTCATTGGCATTCCTGTTTTGGCTTCAATTGCAATTTTACTAATAAAAGAACCTAAAAATCTTTTCCTTTGGTGTTTTCTTGTCTTTATAGCTATTCACTCTTTGATACCTCATAAAGAAGTACGCTTCCTGTTTCCCATTGTTTTTTTAATTCCTGTTATTCTCATTAAAGCCTATACCCACCTTTCTTTCTTCATCAACAGAAATCGAATTCTTCATTTGCTACAATATCTGTTGATTTTCGTTTTTCTTATTGTAAATAGCACCGGTCTGATTGTTATGACTCAAAAATCTGCTGGAATAGGAAGAATGGAAATCACAAAATATATCCATGAAAATTATACCGACAAGCCTATCAATCTGATTTTCGCGTCATGGTCAAATCCTTATAATCCATGGCAAAGTATTCCAGCTAAGTTTTACCTGGAGAAGAATATGATATCACATGAGATACGAAACCTTTGTGCGCTAAACGATTCTTTGGTTGAAGCTGGTGCGCATAACATATTGGTTTTTAGAAAAATCAATTTTGAAAAAGCAGAATGCAAGAACTTCATTCAATCAAACGGCTTTGAGTATAAACTTCAAAGCATCCCTGTTTGGGTCGAGTACTTAAATAAATATTATAATGGTTTTGATAGCCGTGAAATTATCGTGTTATATGAACACAATTAATGGCTGCATTTTCGATTAATTTTGAAATCATAACACTTTCTATCTAAAGGCTTCAGGCTTTTTCAACACAAAGTTTCTGGATATATTGAATCCGAAAAATAGATCTCCTTTTGTCCATTTACCCGGTGTTTCAGTTATAAAGGCCCTCTCAAACATCGCATTTCCGTTGCTGATATGAAGTTGGAACACATGTCCACCTGTTTCAATATCAAAACCAACTGATAATACGTCTGTACGTTGAATTGTTGTTTGATCTTCCGGATAATAAAAATACTCAGCATTGAGCGAGATGCGTTGTGAAAGTTTATACCTGCCACCAAAACCTACAGCATAAGAAAGGTTTTTATCTGCAAGCGTTGGTACAAGGTTTTTATGAACAATGGTTGGCGTTAGTTGAAGACTGAAATCGCTGCTGAATTTTCGGGCAATCAAAAATTGATTTATATAGGACACCCGCGCACTGAAATAATTTTTTCTGTCAGGATCTGCCCAATGCAGGCTATTTATTGCCACAGCCCCAACATATGCTACTGATATGGGCATATTTCGTAAATTTTTGCTTTGCCTCAACAGTTTAACTTTTGCAAAGCCATCGTATGTTTTTTCCCAGGTGCTTCGTCCAAATCCAATTGAAATGTTATCATTAACTCCATATTCCAGCCCCAGCCTGATAGTAGCTCTGTCGAGACCAAACAACTCATAAATCCCGCTATTGAGTGCTCTAAAATTATGTTGAATCAAAAAGAGCAGATTTCCTTCGGCAGGATTTTCTACAGAATGTCCATAAACCAAGCGTGTAGCCTTAAAGGTGGCATACGTATATTCAGTAACAGGCTTCTCATCTTCAAATAAAGACAGAAGACTGTCCTGCGCTTTTAATCCCAACATTACAGAAAAGCTCAAGATCAACAATGTACACGATTTTTAATATCTCATAAGGGCAGGGTTTTTTAAAGTATTTAATCAAATAACACTAAATTACAATTGGTTTTAGTTATTAAGCTTTCCCTGAGCAATCCAGGCTTCAATCTGACTGATGGAGCAATTATTCAGTTGAGCACCTCCCTGTGGCATGGCTGAAAACCCGGACTCATGTTTAATGGCTCCCAACAATCGCCCCCCATCAATAGCCTCAACAAATTCGCTGTAGCTGCCAAGTCTGATGCCAGCATTAGCACCTGCTCCGCTATGACAAGAAACACAATTATTATTGATCACAGGCCAGATAGTTTGCGAAAATGACACATTTTCAGTATTGCAAGTTCCACCATCGGGATATAAATCCTCTTCGTTATCCTTAAAGCAGGATGAAAGTGTAAAGCTTAAAATCACAAGGATACTTAGTATTGTTTTGTTAATTATCTGGTGTTCCATTTTCAATCCAATTTTTAATCTGGGTTATTTGACAATCTGTAAGTTTATTTCCATTTTTGGGCATTGCAGAGAATCCAGCTTCGTGACGAACACTACCCAGTAATCTTCCTGATAAAGCTACCTGAACTACTCCATCGTAATTACTTAGGACAATACCGCCTGAAGGGTCATTACCACTGTGACAGCCTACACATGTATTTTGAATAAGAGGATCAATGTGATTCGAATAACTAACCGCGATTGTATCACAATTGTTTGTGAAGCACACATTGTTTTTTGCACCCTGAAGAATCCATTTTTCAATTTTTGCAATTTGCTCCAGTGATAACGATTGTCGGGGAGATGGAGGCATCCTGTCTTCTGGATCATCTTCTGTAAGCACCTCATATAAATCACTTTCATCAGGCTGCCCCGGCCTCACCTCTGCTGTTTGCATAATAGAAGCATAATTTGTAAGTACCACTCCCTCTGTTGCTGTTCCCGGATCATGGCAACCAATAACACCACAGCTTGATATTAATAGCGGAAGTATCTCGTTTTGAAAGTAAACCGTATCAGGATCACAATTTTCAATCAGCAACGGAGGCTCGATTGGAATTCCTGCAATATCAGGATCGTGTTTACAGGAAGCCATCACCAAAAGAATAAAAAACAAGATATTGTAAATTACAAAGCGGTATATCATATCGTCCGATTTTTTATAAATATTTGTACAAAGATGTTTAATAAAATATATCGGTTGAAAGAAATCTCTTCAGACAGGATTTTTTTAATTCCGAATGAGGTAAAAAAGCAGATGAATAAAACCAAACGGTCTATCTTTAGATACATTTGATCAAAACTGTTCAATAATATGATTTGTAATAAGGGAAGTCCAAATTTGGAAAATCAATTCATTATCTTTGTATTTGTGAGAGTGAAACAAAAAATAATATTTTGATCATGGCAAAAGTCGTTATTCTCGGCGCAGGTATTTCAGGTCATACTGCCGCTGCATATCTTAGAAAAAAGCTTAACAAAAAACATGAGGTTTGCGTTGTTACACCCAATGCTTATTACCAGTGGATTCCCTCCAATATTTGGGTGGGAGTCGGTCGCATGACAATCGATCAGGTCCGATTCAAGCTTGCACCCCTTTACAATCGATGGGGCATTGATTACCATCAGGCAAAAGCAGTAAGTATTCATCCTGAAGGTGATCCTTTATTGTCGAAACCGTTTGTTAAGATTGAATATACCAATAACGAACAGAAAGGCATGATAGCCAACATTGAATACGATTATCTTGTTAATGCCACAGGACCAAAGCTGAATTTTGATGCAACAGAAGGTCTTGGCCCGGAAAAAAATACCGTTTCAGTATGCTCGTATGATCATGCCTCCCATGCATGGAAAGCGCTGCAAGAAAGCGTGAAAAAAATGGAATCAGGCCAAAAGCAACGTATTGTAATAGGTACGGGTCACCCAATGGCCACATGTCAGGGAGCCGCTTTCGAGTACATCTTAAATGTAGCATTCGAAATCCGTAAACGAAAACTTAGTCATCTGGCTGAAATAACCTGGTTGACAAATGAATTTGAGCTTAGTGATTTCAGTATGGGTGGTGCCAACATCAAAAGGGGAGGTATATTACATCTACAAAAGTTTTCGCCGAGTCTTTTCTAATGGAAAACAATATCCATTGGATGAAACGAGCCGAAGTCAAAAAAGTAGAGCCCGGTATCATTTTCTATGAAACCCTCGACGGTGAAAGCAAAACGATTGAATTTGATTTTTCGATGCTTATTCCTTCTTTTGCTGGTGCTGGCCTAAAAGCCTTTGATATCAAGGGAAACGACATCACTTCTACCCTGTTTGCACCAAATGGGCTGATGAAAGTGGATGCTGATTACACCGCAAAACCTTTCGAAGAATGGAGTGTTTGAGGACTGGCCTTTCAGATATCGCAATCCTGTTTATCAAAATATTTTTGCGCCGGGGATTTCTTTTGCACCTCCACACAGCATTTCAAAACCAATGACAAATAAGAACGGTACGAATATTTTTCCAACACCACCACGCACAGGAATGCCGTCAGGAGTAATGGGAAAAATAACTGCACTAAATATAGTTAATCTAATCAATGAAAGCGAACATGAACTGAAACACCGCGCCAGGCCGGATGGGTGCTGCCTGCATTGTTTCTGCCGGTTTTGGAATGACAAAAGGAGCTGCAGCCACCATGACAGTATTCCCAATAGTACCCGACTTTAAAAAATATCCCGAATATGGCAGAAGTATTGGATACACCGTTGGTGAAGCAGGGTTAGCAGGGCATTGGATGAAGTGGATTATGCATTACATGTTTCTTCACAAAGTAAAAGGGTATCCTTTCTGGTGGCTTTTACCTGAATAATACACATGAGTTGCTAAAAATTTAGTTTATAATACTATAAAAACATACAAGAATGTCAAAAAATAAAATGGTCCTAACATATTCTGAAGAATCGTATCCTCCTGTACCAACAGGCAGTAATCGTTTCTGGCGAAGTTTCGTTCCATGGCAAGCAATAAGGTTTGTAGTACTAAACATCAAGATAATACGTATTGTAGTTGGAGGGCACTCCTGATCAGGAATCCATAAACATTGCCGAGGCAATGCCATCGGCAAAAAGCTTCCCCTTGTTGGTCAGATATAATCTGTTGTTATCCAAACGCAACTCCTGAAGCTCAATAAAGCGATTGGATTCTTTTATGCAATGTTCGAGGAAGAACAAGCCAAATCCGTTCCTGATATGTTCCAAATCGCAACCCCAGGAAGTACGAAGAGAAGTCATAACATATTCATTGTAAAGTTGTTCCATTGTGAGTACTTCCTTTTCGGCTACACTGCCTTCAAGTGCTGCATTTTGAATATACTTTGCTAAATTGGAAACATTCCACTGACGTGAAACACCATTGTAAGAGTGGGCTGAAGGGCCTAATCCAAGATAATTACCACCAAGCCAATATATGCTATTATGTTTTGAATAGTGGCCCGGACGGGCAAAGTTTGAAATTTCATAATGAATAAATCCTTTCTCTTCCATTTTTTCGATAAGCATTTCAAAGTGCTGCGCACTCTGCATTTCATCGACTGCCGGCATTCTTCCTTTGGATATAAGATGAGACAATGAAGTGCGGGGTTCAACCGTTAAAGCATACGCTGAAAGATGATTTATTCCGGTTGCAAAAAAATATTCAAGATTTTTAAGCCACTTCTCATTGGTAAGTGTTGGAATGCCGTAAATCAGATCAATGGTGAATTTATCAAACCCTGCATCACGCGCCTCTTCGATGGCCTTTCGTGACTGTACCTCATCATGTACACGGTGAAGATAATGCAAGTCATCAGCAAAGAAACTCTGAATTCCGATACTCAGGCGATTCACAAAAGTACTTTTTAAAGCTTTCAAATAGACTTTTGAAATATCATCGGGATTGGCTTCAAGCGTTATTTCAGCATCCTTAGAAATAGAAAACAAAGTGTTTAACTTTTCAGAAATGAGATGAATATCAGACACTTCAAGCATTGAAGGGGTGCCTCCACCTATATAAACAGTTCTCACTTCTTCACCTTTGAGGTAATCACTTTTCATTTCCATTTCCTGAAGCAAGGCCTTTACAAACTCGTCTCTGTATTTATTGGAAGCAAGTGAAAAAAAATTACAATAATGGCATTTTTGTTTACAAAAAGGGATGTGAATATATATTCCTGCCATAATTTTTTACTAAAATTTGAACAAATATTTCGTTTTCTTGTTTAAAGGAAGTTAACTAACGATTATTAAAATCAAACTTCTTTAAATAGTTAAAATTTAAAAGTATTGATTTTAATTTTTTCGTTGCAATTAATTTTAACAAAATTAACTTTAATCCATTAAAAACGTAAAAGACGATTATTTATGAAAAAATTACTCTATTTTTTTGCCACATCCCTCATAATTTCATCATGTGGACAACCAAACAAGACTTCAGAAGAGGCACAGGAAGTGAAAGAAGTTTCAACTGAAGCTAAATTGTTTTCAGTTGATACTGAAAACAGTACTTTGAATTGGGAAGGAGCTAAAATAACCAGGACTGTTCACCATGGAACGATCAATATTTCAGATGGTTCTCTTGCTGTTAAAGATGGGCAGTTAGATGCCGGAAATTTCACAATCGACATGAACTCCATTACCAATCTGGATTTAACTGAAGATAGCGGAAAGTTAAAACTTGAAGGTCATCTCAAAAGTCCTGACTTCTTCAATGTTGAAGCATTTCCTACCGCAGTATTTGAAATAACAGGTGTTGAAGCAATTGCTGATGATCCTGCTGCTACTCACAAAATTACGGGAAACCTTACCATTAAAGACATAACCAATAGTATATCTTTTCCCGCCAATGTTTCTATCAGTGAAACAATGGTTAATGCAAAGGCCTCAATGGAAATTAAACGCAATGAATGGGATGTAGTTTGGGGAGGATCAAAAACAGAACAAGGCATCAAAGATTTTCTTCAAAATAATCTGATCAAAGATGAATTCGTTATAGCAGTTGATTTGAAAGCCGGAATATAATTTCAAATCAATAATAAATATAAAGGTCTGTCAGTTAATAAATTGACAGACCTTTCTTTATAAGTTTAGAAGGCTTTTTGGCCTTCCTTTCTTGTATAGTACAACTTGTACTTTCTCAGATGTGATCAAACAACCCGTAGGTATCTTATCAAACCAGGGAAGGACGATAGCGAGAAATTTATCAATCTTTACAGCTTCATCGATAATCTCTACAACTACAGGCAATTTTTCTGAAATCACCCAGAACTTCATTGAATGAACCACACTGCTTGATCCGAAACCCATGCTACCCCTCAGTACTGTAGCTCCTGATAAGCCATATCTTCTTGCTGCAAAAACAAGCGTTTCGCTCAAAAGGGAATGTTTGAACTTGTCAGTATTACTGATAAAAATCCGCAATAATTTTGCTTCACTGTCGGTTTTCATATTTATAAGATTTTAATGAGTGCGTTGCCACCAAAAGTCGCAGCAAGCCCTAAAAACACGCTTAACCCTGAATAAAGTGTAAAGTAAAAAAAGCTACCATCCCTGAGCAAGGCCATGTTCTCAAATGAGAATGTAGAAAATGTTGTAAATCCGCCGCAAAATCCAACGGTTAAAAACAAACGCCATTCAACATTGCTTAAACTTCCACGCTCAGAAAGACCAAAAAACAAACCAATCAAAAAACATCCAAGTATATTAATGAAGAAGGTGCCAAAAGGAAAGGCCGCAATAAATGTGTTTTGAACATATCTTGAAATAAGAAAACGGGATACCCCTCCAAGAAAACTTCCCATACCAATAATAAAAACAAGCCTTATCATAATCAAATTTATTTGCTAAGTTAAAAACAAAGGCATTGTTAATAAAGTATAGCTAAGTCATTATTCCATTTAAACATTAGGAGTTTTACTGAGTGAATCAACATATACTTTGCTTTTGTGTAACACTT
>PHDU01000081.1 GCA_002842755.1 Bacteroidetes bacterium HGW-Bacteroidetes-1
GACTTAGTACATGACAAAAAATATAAACATTTGATAATCAATTAAATATGTTAATAACTTGGTAGTAACTTTTTGTATTTAAATGATTTAATATACTGATATTCAGTATCTTGGAAGAAATACTAGCAGGTATGACACCAAGATACATGAACACCAGTATTGAGAGTAAAAATAGTATATTACTTTCAACTTTATCAGAAATTTTCGGGGATAAAATGAATTTAGCCCGAATAAAGTTCTTTGGCTTATTTATTTGCGCGCTTTGCAAAGTACAGACAGTTTGTTTTGAAAAACTCGCTACTGCCTTTGACACAGATGCAAAAGTTGAATCCTCACTTCGAAGAATCCAGCGTTTCATGTCTGAATATATGCTGGATACCAAGCTAATCGCCAGGTTTGTATTCTCGATGTTGCCACACAAAGGGCCATATCGCTTAACCATGGACAGGACAAATTGGAAGTTTGGGAAAACTAACATTAACATTCTGGTACTTGCTGTAGTTTACAAAGGGGTTGCATTTCCTCTATTGTACAAAATGATGCCCAAGTTTGGCAATTCATCTACAGCGGAAAGAATTGGATTAGTAGATCAGTTTATTGAACTCTTTGGACTCCAATGCATTGATTGTTTACTGGCAGATCGTGAGTTTGTTGGCCAAAAATGGTTGGCTTATCTTAATTCCAATCACATTCGCTATCATATACGCATAAGAGAGAATTTTTGGGTTGATATTCCGCGAAATGGTCATCGGGTAAAAGCATCCTGGCTGTTTAACTATTTGTCAATTAATCAATTTGAGTTTCATCATGGTATTGTTAGCATTAATGGTCAACTTTGCTATCTTTCGGCATCAAAAGTGAAGAATCACAAAGGGCAGCCTGAACTTCAGATCATCGTTTCTTTTAATAAACCCGAAGAAGCTCAATCATTATACAAAGAAAGATGGCAGATTGAGTCGGCGTTTAAGGCCCTAAAATCAAGCGGATTTAATATTGAAGATACGCACCTTACAGATATTGACCGTATCAGCAAAATGCTCGCTCTGATTATTTTTGCTTTTACATGGGCTTATTTAGCTGGTATTTATCTTGACGCTATTCGCCCAATTGAAATCAAGAAGCATGGCAGAAGAGCTAAAAGCTTATTTAAATATGGCTTGGTTTTTATCGCCAATGCATTATTCTCCAATGATATAAATAAATTTATTGACTGTTGTAAATTTTTGTCATGTACTTAGATCTGTTTGTTGTTTTAATCAGCAATTTTCAGGTTTTCTCTCATCCATTCAACGCTACTCATTATCTGATTATTGATACGGATGGTGGAATAGATGATTATCGAACATTGTGCCTTTTACTTTCGGCGCCTGACATCAGAGTACTTGCAATTACTGCTTCATCGGGCGTTTTGCCAGCTGAAAATGTTGCAATAAAAGTAAGAGCTTTGTTAGATAATCTGAACCATCAAGGGGTTCCGGTAGCAATAAATACATCTATGAAAGGGAATGGGGTGGGCTGTGGGCCAGCTTTAGATTTCCTTTGGGGCGATGAAGAAAAAGCAGCTGAATCAGAATTTGTCTCAATTGATGTTCTTGCTGAATATTTTGAGAATCATCTTAATAAAAACATCACTTTCGTGAATCTGGGGAGTCTTTCTACGATTGTTCATCTTAGTGGAAATTTTATGACATTTTCTCAAAAGATAACTTCCATTTTATGGAGTAATGATACATCCTTGCCTCTTAGTGGATTCAATCATTCAATTGATACAAATCTGATTTATCAAATTGATAAGTTGCCTGTGCCCCTCAAAATCATTCAAGGAGAAGGTAATTATTGTAAAGAGCTTTTCTCGGAAGTGTCAGAAATCTGGTCCGAAACTGCAATTCAATTTGCTGCCTCTTTCAACCCAATTACATCAAAAAGTCCTTTTGCAATGCGCTCATACGATGAAATGGTAGCTGTTTACATGCACTTCCCGGATTTTTTTACTGCCGACAGCACCAATGAAATTATTCGATTAAGCTACAATGGACAAGAGAGACCCTCTGATTTGATGAAAGAAATTTTGAACGAATATAACTTACAGGTCTATCAGATCATGCAGGAAATCCCTGTTGATAAAGGATTTTATCAGGATGATATCCAAAAAATTAGCAATGAAATAATCCGTAATCATGGGATGACAGAATGGGTTTCTGCTGTGAACACTTTTGAATTGCATCGGCATATAGGGGCCTATGCCCTAATTGGTGCAAAAATGGGCATAAGAGCGCTGGAATATTTCGGTGCTGGCATTGATGAGCTGGAAGTTCTTTCTTACGCAAGTTTCAGCCCTCCTTTAAGTTGTATGATTGATGGTATTCAGGTAAGCACAGGAGCTACGTTAGGCCATGGTCTTATTAAAATTGCAGAAGGGCAGCAACAACCATATGCGGAATTTACTTATTTGGGTAAAACAATCGGCATAAGGCTGATGCCATTCTACCAAAAACAAATTGCTGAAGAAATTGGTTTGCTGGTACAAAAATATGGTCTTGAAAGTGATGCGTACTGGGCGGAAGTTCGCAGTAATGCTTTAAACTACTGGCTTGGTTTTGACAGACATAAAATTTTCGAAATTGAAGTGTTGAATTAAATCAATTTTGATGCATTTTTGTTGTGAAATTAATGTTTGCACCATAATAATCTTATCAGAACGAAAGAAATAACCCTAATAGTTCTTTGATCATTTCGTATTATTGCAATTAATACCAAAGTGAATTATGGATGAATCCAAAAGCTGTTATGGTAGAATGCTGATGGATAGAAATGTTAGACCAATTGAGCGAGCGATAATTGGACTATTACATTTCTCCAATCGATATAAAAACAACCACTTATGAACATACCTAGCAGAGCCTATGTCTTTTGTCAAAGTGTTTTCGACCGGTTTATCACTCAAAATGGAACGCTTACAATAACCTTTGAAGAATTTTTATTTCTGGAAATCGACAGGCAAAAAAGCATGCTTTCACCTGAACACAAAGTAGACATTCTGAACGGCTCATTAAAAAGACATCTTTCAGTATTTATTCAATTGTTTGCTAAAACGTTGGGAATCAATAGTGGATTGATCGATGGATTTTGGGGACCGCAAACCGATTATGCCTTTTGGACGCTCATTCATTACGACGAAAATGGTTGCCTGCCACCTCTTTGGCGCGATTATGAAATACCTGATATCAACCCCAACCACTGGCCGGATGAAAAAGAAAACGAAATGATTGCTTTTTATGGGCAGCCTGGAGATGAAAGTAAACATGTGTATATTCAGCTTCCATATGAACTTTGTCTTGCCTGGGATATTTCTACCAAACTGAAACGGTTGCTTTGTCATCAAAAAGTTGAAGACTCGCTCCTCCGTGTTCTTACAGCCGTAAGATTACATTATGGTGATAATGAAATCAAGACTCTACGTCTCGATCGTTTTGGGGGTTGTTACAATTACAGGCGCAAACGAGGTGGCTCTTCCTGGTCAACCCACGCTTGGGCAATAGCATTGGATTTCGATCCCGATCGCAACCAGCTTCAATGGGGTCGTGATCGTGCTCATTTTGCAAAACCAGAGTATGATTTTTGGTGGAGTTGTTGGGAAAAGGAGGGTTGGGTAAGCTTGGGACGAAAATCTAACTACGATTGGATGCATTTGCAGGCTGCAAGATAAAAAACAGATTGTTTTATAAGTTTTTTGCTTCTGTTATTATAGTTCAAAATCACTTTTTTAATGCCAGAAAACCATCCTTATGGTATTCAGGAAGCACATCCAGTAAACCAACCTGCAGGCAATAATCTATATCAGCATCATAACCTAAGGATTGCAGATATTTTAGATGTTTGCAAAGCTTAAGTTTTTCTTTGATCGAAGAATTGCCTGATAAGAAAAATTGATGTGCAACCTGGCCAAGGTCACAACATTCGACAGGAGTAATTTTTGCAATGCCATCAATCAGCATTCCTGCGCAAAGAATATCGTCCATCGAGAAAACCCCATTGGTGCCGGCACATACGATCACCAGTGAAGAAACGCTTTCAGCCAATGTCTTTGTTGCAAAATTGATATTTAAAAACGATACTGCAACAAGCCGCTCTGCAAAGTCAGAGTTGCGAATGGCAAGCGTTCCATTTGTGGTTGAAAGAATGATGTTTTTCTGATATACTGTTTTTTGAGTATAGGATAGTGGTGAATTTCCCAGGTGAAAACCCTCAATTTTTTCACCGCCCCTTTCACCTCCAAGCAACACCAACTTTTTTTCACTTTCGTGCGCATAAATTTTTCTTGCTTCTTCAACTGATGCAGCCGGAGTGATTTTTGCGGCTCCATTTGCCAGTGCAGTAACAATGACCGAAGTAGCACGAAGCACATCGATTACTGCGACTGTTTTGCCTTCTACCAGAACAGCATCTGACTGCTGTGCTGTAGAGACCACATCAATTTTCATGCATTGGTTTGCTTATTGGTTTTTCAGGTCGATACCCAATGATATTCCAAGACCCATAGCTGTTTTCACGAGGGCATTATCCAGCGTTACAAGATTTGGTTTTAAAATAGCATCTTTTAGAGGAACAGAAACAAAATAGGGATGACGATAAGAAACCATTTTACCAAAGTCTTTTTTTAGTGCCATTTCGAAAGCTTTTACTCCAAATTGAGCTGATAAAACACGGTCGTAGGCAAGAGGCACGCCGCCTCTTTGAAGATGACCAAGTACCGTTTCACGCATATCGGGCTCGAAACCAGCTGTTTTTAATTGGTGAATGAGTGATCTTCCAATACCTCCTAATCGAAGATTTTCATATCCGACTTCATCACTTTTTTCATAAACCATTTCACCATTTTTGGGTCGTGCACCTTCTGATGCTACCACAACAGCAAATCCTCTTCCACGTGTAAAACGAGCCTCTAACTTCTCTTTTACAATCTGAAGATCATAAGGAAACTCTGGAATGAGACAAACTTCTGCACCACCTGCCACCGCTGCATTAAGCGCTATCCATCCTGCGTATCTGCCCATTACTTCAACAACAAATACGCGGTTGTGACTGGCAGCTGTGGTCACAAGTTTATCAACTGCCTCAGTGGCAATTTCAACAGCAGTTTGAAATCCGAAAGTCGAATCAGTGGATGAAAGATCATTATCAATGGTTTTTGGCACTCCAATAACGGGCAATCCTTTTTCGAACAACGCTTGCGAAATACGCTGTGAGCCATCACCCCCAATATTTATCACAGCATCAATGCCCATATATTGTATCTTTCGAATCATTTCGTCCGATCGGTCAACAGCCGACCAGGAACCATCCGCATTTTTTACAGGCCAGGCAAAAGGGCCTCCTTTATTGGTTGTTTCAATGATGGTGCCCCCTTGAAAATGTATCCCTTTCACTACTTCAGGCGTAAGTACTTTTATTTCCGTTGGCTCCCACAATACACCGTTAAAAGCCTGAATACTACCAAGTACTTCCCAGTCTTTTTCCTGTGAGGCTCTTTTTACAATGGCTCTGATCACGGCATTTAGTCCGGGACAGTCACCTCCTCCTGTTACTATTAAAACTCTTTTCATCCTATCTATAATATAGTTTTTTAACGCTCTTATTAATAATTGTTGTAATACATTCTTTTGACTTATTAATCTTAAAAACAGCAATTTAAGCCATGAAATGCATTTTTATTCTTTCGAATTCCTGAATAATGTCAAAACTTTACCGATACAAAGATACAGATCAAGTTTGTTTTGTGGCCTGAAAGATCAAAAAGTATTCCTCAAGCTGAGATGCAAACGGTTGTATTTAAAATAGTTTTAATCAGACCTAAATGAAATGATGCCCTCTAAAGCTAAAGGAATCTGCGTCTTTTTCTGGCTGTTTTTGTAGAAAGTTTATACTGTTTTGATCAAAACAAAAAAGCCTTCAATGAAGGCTTTTTTGGTGGTACCACTCGGGATCGAACCAAGGACACACGGATTTTCAGTCCGTTGCTCTACCAGCTGAGCTATGGTACCGTCATTTTTGGGATTGCAAAGATATAACTTTATTTTATTCTCTTAAAAACTTTTTTGAAAAATCATATTTATGCTTCATTATCAGTACTTTTGTCGTTTAATAATTTGTAGCTCGAATACATGATGCTTGCTATTGATATCGGAAATACGTTGGCGAAAGCGGCTTTATTCGATGGGAATACCCTCGTTGAGTCTGTAAGTTTTGAAACGGACAAACCAGAATTACTCTTTAATCTATTGGCATCACGAAAGATTCCATCCACAACTCTTATTGCATTTGTCAAAACTGTTCCTGAGGTTTTTATACAAAAACTTAGTGCTATTACAAAGGTTATTTTACTGGATTGTAATACTCCATTACCTTTCAGGATTGCATACAGAACTCCTGAAACACTTGGTCCTGATCGTATTGCAGCTGTAGCAGCTGCCTACAATAAATTTTCTGATCGTAATGTGTTGGTTATTGATATGGGAACTTGCATTACGTATGATTTTCTGAAAGATGATGGCGTTTATCTTGGTGGAGCAATCAGTCCGGGAATTAATATGCGGTTTGCTGCCATGAAACAATTCACAAGTAAACTGCCTCAGGTCGATATTCTCTACCCGGTTTCTTTGATTGGACAAACAACAATGGAATCAATGCAATCGGGTGTTATGAATGGTGTTCAAGGTGAAATAGATGCTTTAATTGCACAGTATGAGGGTATTTACAAAGATTTAACAGTTCTGATTGGCGGTGGAGACAATAATTATTTTGATAAAAAGTTTAGAATTAACATCTTTGCAGTCTCAAATCTCGTTTTGGAGGGATTGAAGGTAATTATGGATTTTAATGAGATTAGATAATACGTTGAGAAAAGTCACCTTTTTTATTGCAGCCCTGTTTTTCGGTATCAGTCTTATGGCACAAACCGGCGTCGATTCACCTTATTCAAGGTTTGGAATTGGCAATATTGATTCAAGAAGCGTAAATGCCCGGCAACAGGCAATGGGTGGTATCGGTAATGCCATTGGTTCCAATCGGTTTGTAAACCCGTCCAACCCTGCTTCTTATGCAAAGTTTGATTCTTTGTCTTTTTTATTCAATGCAGGTTTCAATGCATCCAATGTAACATACCGTACAACTACCCAGACAGAAAAGGGCAGTTACGCACAGCTTGCATACTTTTCTGCAGGATTTCCTGTAACAAGTTGGTGGAAAGCGGGTGTCGGATTACTCCCTTATAGTCGTGTTGGATTTAACGTTGTTGTCCCGGGTACGACTGCGCAGAATTTGCGCTATAACAAAGCTTTTGAAGGGCATGGAGGTCTTAATCAACTCTATTTTGGCAACGCCTTCCAATTGGCCAAAAATTTATCGGTTGGCGTAAATGCAACCTATGTCTTTGGTCGTAATGTTACTTCCTCTTTACTCTATTTTCCCGACTCTTCATACATAGCAAGTACCAAAGTCGAAAGTCGAATTTTGGCGAGCGACTTTAAATTTGATTACGGGTTACTGTACACAGCAAAAGTAAATGAAAAAACTTCTCTTCACATGGGGTTGGTTTATGGTCAGAAAATCAATCTGAATGTAAAACGTGAATACCTTATTCAATCACAATTTGGAGGAATCGACGGTGATGTATCGTATGTTCTTGACACAATTTTTTACACACCATCTGAAAAAGGGAAATTAGTAATACCTCCTCAAATTGGTTTTGGTCTTGCTCTTGAAAAATCAAACAGTTGGTTGCTTGGCGCCGACTTTAATTGGCAAAACTGGGAAAAGTACCAAATCCAGGGGGCTAATGATTCATTGATAAACAGCTGGAATACTGCCATTGGAGGGCAGTTCACACCTAATCATACTTCTATCTCAGGATACTGGAAAAGAGTCACTTACCGGGGAGGAGCACGATACAATCAAACCTATCTTAAAATTAGCGGACAGCCCATCAATGAGTTTGGCATCAGTTTTGGTGTAGGACTACCGTTACCCCGTTCAATGACAACGATTGATCTGAGTGTGGAAGTAGGACGACGCGGAACTACTGCCAACGATTTAATCCGTGAAACTTTTATTAATTTTACCGCGGGTGTTTCAATCTATGAACGATGGTTTGTGAAAAGAAGATACAATTAATTAACTCTAGACTTTAAAGTTATGAAACCTAAAGCCCTTGTCAAAGCACTGCTAGTATTGTTTGTTGCAGTATTTATGCTTCAGCCCAATGCTACAGCTGATGGCTTAAAACTAACTGAACCTCAGGATAGTATGTCAAAGTACGGGAAAGATAGTGTAACCTGTGTTATCAATATTTCCTTATATCGCGAATTTTACCGTCAGTGGAAGGCCAGTAATTATGAATCACCAGTCATTAAAGACATTATCAATCCTTGGCGCTGGGTTTTTCAAAATTGCCCTTTGGGTAGTGAAAACACCTATGTTGACGGTGTAAAAATTATGCAATATCGTATTGAAACAGAAAAAAATCCTGCTGTAAAAGACAAACTGATTGATACTTTAATGATGGTTTATGATCAGCGTATGATGTATTTTCCTAATCACTATAGAACTGGTGTACAGCAAAAAGGCAATATTTTAGGGCGTAAAGGTGTTGATTTGTCCACTTACGATCAGGAGCGTTATGAAGAAGCGTACAATATACTCAGAGAATCAGTTGAACTTGATGGCGACGATTCGGATGGCACAGTTTTGATATATTACTTCAGATCAGTAATCAAAATGGCGCGCAAAGCAAAATTGGATACAACGGCTATTGTTGATGTTTATGACCAGGTTATTGATATTCTTGATCACAATATCATCCGTTTGAATAAAGAAGGCGATACAAAATGGGTTGAAAATTATAAGAACTTTAAGGGAAATATCGACGCGACTTTTGAGCCTTTTGCTACATGTCCTGAGTTGATTAGAATCTTTAAGAAAAAAATGGATAAGACTCCTGATGATGTCTATTTGCTTAAGAAAATCACCTCTCTCCTAAGCCGCCGCGATTGCCAGGAAGACCCTCTTTATATCAATGCCAGCATAAAGTTACATAAGTTGGAACCTAGTCCTGAGTCGGCATTTAATATTGGATTCTTAATGCTTAAAGACGAAAAATACAGCTATGCTATCTCCTACTTTGATGAGGCTACGCGCTCTGAAGATCCTGATCGTGCTCAAACTGCCTACAAATTACTTGCTGAAACGCTTCGCGCAGTAAAGAATTATCCTAGAGCTCGTCAAATGGCGCTTAAAGCGCTGGAGTTGAACCCAAATGATGGAGCTCCATACATTACAATTGGCGACATGTATGCAGCAAGTGCAAAAGACTGCGGCAATAATGATTTTACAAGTCGTGTAGCTTTTTGGGCAGCTGTTGATAAGTATGCACAGGCAAAACGAGTTGATCCATCACAGGCTGATGCTGCTGACAAGCGGATTGCCACTTATTCAGTTTATTTCCCTTCACTGGAAACTATATTTTTCTACGATTATAAAGAAGGAGATAGATATTCTATCGACTGCTGGTTTAAGGAAGAAACAACAATCAGGGCAGCAAGATAGTCTGGCTTCTGGACCCGAATAAAATGAATTCTAAACTACGCAACACCATCCTGCTGATTCTTTACAGCATGATGGTGTTTGCATGTGAGAACTCGATAACTGTGGTAAAAGAAATTACCCGCGAAGATACCCTTGCTGCGGTCACAGCAAATGACATCGTGTATATTCGCAGCGACTCGGGGCATGTTTTCATGAGACTGGAAGCCCCTTATATGTTGAAGGTTGCAGGAACCGATCCAAGCATTGAATTTCCACAAGGCTTTGAGGCAATGTTTTACGATTCACTGCAACAGCCTGCTTCAAGGATAAAAGCCAGCTACGGAATCAGTTATGAAAACACACAACTAATGATTGCCAGAAATAATGTTGAGGTTGAGAATTATACTACCAAAGAACTACTTAACACCGAGACCCTTTTTTGGAATCAAAAGACAAAGCAGATTTATACAAAAGCTTTTGTTAAAATTACATCTCCCGATAAAATTATTTATGGAGACAGCCTCAATGCTGCAGAAGACTTTTCTTCCAGATCAATTCATAATATACGTGCCACAATTGAGATTGATGAGGATAAAGAGGATTTGTGATTACCTAAAGGCAGATAACTGGAGTTCGACGATCGTTGCAAAGACACTAAATGCTTTATGCTCAAAGCAAAAATTTGTGAATTAAAAGAATTTTATCAATTATCTTTGCATTTAGAGGCAAAATTGCACTAGCTAAAACATTATGACCGACTGGCAGTTGATTATTATTACCTTGCTGTTTTCAGCCTTTTTCTCAGGCATGGAAATCGCTTTTGTAAGCGCAAATCGTTTACGCATCGAACTCGATCTTAAAAAGAACAGCTTTACTTCCCGCATTGTGAATGGCTTTTATAAAAACCCCTCTCATTTTATAGGAGCTTTATTGCTGGGCAATAATGTTGCTTTGGTGGTTTATGGCATTGTGATGGCGAGAATGCTCGAACCACTTGTTAGCCAATTCTTACCCTCAGTTATATTAAATGACTTTTCAGTGCTGTTAACGCAAACGCTTCTTTCGACAATGCTCATACTCTTGGTTGCCGAATTTCTTCCAAAAATCATTTTCCGTATCAATCCAAATGGTATTTTGAATACTTTTTCAGGCCCGGTATGGATCATTTTCTATATCCTTTACCCACTCATTATTATCTACATAGGATTAGCGGAGTTCATACTGAAAAAAATTTTCCGGCTTCATCTTGATAATGACGATTACAAATTCAGTGCTATTGATTTAAACGAATACATCAAGGATTATTCCCCTGATGATAAATCGGAAGATGAAGTAAACCACGATATTCAACTCTTTCAGAACGCAATTGATTTCAGACATATCAAACTTCGTGAGTGCATGGTCCCGCGCACGGAAATTGAAGCCATCAGTGTGGAAGAAGATATAGACTCCCTTATGAAGAAGTTTTCTGAAACAAAGCATTCAAAAATACTGGTTTACAAGGATAGCATTGATAATATCATCGGATATGTGCATTCGTTTGATATGTTTAAGCATCCTGAGAACATTGGTCAGGTTTTGCGAAGTATTGATGTTTTTCCCGAAGCTTTTGCTGCCAACAGGCTTTTGAGTAATTTTATTGAGGCAAGGCAGGGCATTGCCGTTGTTGTGGATGAATTTGGCGGCACTTCGGGCATTGTATCAATGGAGGATATCATCGAAGAAATTTTTGGAGAAATAGAAGATGAATACGATGAAGAAGAAACCATTGAACAAGAGCTGAGCGACAAAGAGTACATTTTCTCTGCCCGTCTGGAAATAGATTATCTCAATGAAGCCTATCGTTTAAACATTCCAGAATCGGAAGATTATGAAACACTTGCAGGTTATATACTTAGTGCTCACGAAAGCATTCCGGCACTTGGGGAAGAAATCCTTATAGAACCCTATCGTTTCAAGATACTTAAAGCATCAAGAAACAAGCTTGTTGAGGTTAAACTGACTTTAGAGGAGTAAATGTATTGAGGTTTCCTGAATAAGAAGTCTTATCCGAAGAATGAAAGAATAAATAACCTTCAGCTAGCCGCTTAAAGCAATGCTATCTTTGTAAGAATGCTCTTTAAACCTTATTTTTCAATTCAAAATTTAGCACTGAATATTTATTCAAAAGTTATCAACACAGAGCATTCTTTCTTTCAATGAGTTAGTCGAAATGACTAAATGTGAATTTATCTTTTGATTTATTTTCATACTTTAAGTTTCTGTTGTACATTTGCACCCTATTTCAAAAAAGTACACAAATTATGGCCATAATTGGAAAAATCAGACAAAGATCAGGGCTATTAGTA
Organism: Bacteroidetes bacterium HGW-Bacteroidetes-1; assembly: GCA_002842755.1. Taxonomy (GTDB): domain Bacteria; phylum Bacteroidota; class Bacteroidia; order Bacteroidales; family F082; genus JALNZU01. The sequence continues at coordinate 11,928 of PHDU01000081.1, forward strand.
GCGGTAATAGGTATCGCACTAGCAGCATTTGTACTGGGAGACTTTGCAAAAGGAGGAGGTCAGCAGACCATCAATATTGGAGTTGTTAACGGAGAGAACATCAACATACAGGAATTCAACCGTAAGTTTGACGAAAATGTTGAAGCTACTAAACAACAACAACAGAAAGAACGTATCCCTCAGGATGAACTGTTTCGTATTCGTGAAACAACCTGGACGCAAATGATGCAGCAAATGTTAATGCAAAAGGAATACAATAAGCTTGGATTGGTTGTTACCTCTGAAGAGCTTTTCGATCAAATACAAGGTTCTAACCCTCATCAGGCAGTACTTCAGAATTTTCAAAACCCTGAAACAGGTGCTTTCGACAGAGATCTTGTTCTCAACTATCTTCAAAACCTCGATAAAATGGAGCAAGCTGCTAAAGATCAATGGCTTGTTTTCGAAAGGTATATAAAAGAAGATCGTCTGCGCACAAAATATCAAAATCTGATAACAAAAAGCTACCATATGCCAAATGCTATGGCAACACAAGTTTATCACGAAAAGAACGATAAGGCTCAGGTTGCATTGGTTGGCGTTCGCTATACAGCTATTGCCGATTCACTGGTTAAACTTACAGATGAAGATTATTCTAAGTTCTACGATACCTACAAGAAAAATTATGAACGTGATGCCTTACGTGATATCGAATATATTACGTTCGAAATCACTCCTTCTGAAGAAGATAATCGTCAGGCTCAGACAAGCGTTCAAAGTCTTGCCGAAGAATTTAGAGTTACAGATAATGTTGCCGGCTTTGTTAACGCTAACTCCGAAACACGTTATGACAGCACCTGGTTAGGGCGTCAGGACGTGCCTGTTTCACTTGAAAGCGTAATGTTCGATCAGGAAGTCGGTTTCGTTTATGGCCCCTATTTTGAAGACCAAAATTATAAACTTGCCCGTTTGGTAGATGTAAATTATCGTCCTGATTCACTCAAAGCCAGCCATATCCTCCTATCTTTTGAAGGATCAATGCGTAGCGAACAGACCAGAAGCAAAGATGCTGCCAAAGCTTTAGCCGACAGCATTTTAAGCGAGGTTAAAAAGAATCCGGCAAAAATGAAGGAACTTGCCATAAGGCTGTCCAACGACCCAAGTGCTGTAAACAACATGGGTGATCTTGGATGGTTTAAAGACGGACAAATGGTAAAACCCTTCAATCAGTTTGTGCTGGATAATAAAATTGGTGCACTGGGTGTAGTCGAAACAGATTTTGGTTATCATGTCATTGAAGTTACCGGAAAACAAGAACCGCAAAAAAAGATTCGTCTCGCTATAATTACGTATCAGGTAACGCCAAGTACTAAAACATACCAGGATATTTTCGCCAAAGCAAGCAAGTTTGCCACCGAAAATAAAACCCAGGAGCAATTTAATAAAACCGTTGAAGCTGAAGGGCTGAACAAAAGACTTGCACCATCTTTAAATAAAATGTCCAACAGAATTGCTGGTATTGAAAATCCACGCCAGATTGTTCGCTGGGCTTTTGATGAAAAAACAGAAACGGGTGATGTTTCAACAATTTTCGATCTTGATAATATGTTCGCAGTAGCATTGCTGACAAAAAAGACCGAAAAAGGCATACCTGAATTGAAAGATATTAAAGAAATGATTCAACCTCAGGTTTTGAACAAGAAAAAAGGTGAAACCATCGTTGAAAAAATGAAATCACTCGGTAATGATGCCAATGCAATTGCCAAAGAATACAATACTACAGTTGAAACTGTAAATGATTTGACGTTTGATAGTCGCATGCTGCAGCCTTTTGGCCAGGAAAGCAAAGCTATTGGTACAATCTTTGGTTTGAACCAAGGTGAATCTACTTCAGTTGCCGGCTCAAATGCCGCTTTCTTCATCACTTTGAATAACCTCAACAAAGCACAGGAGCCAACACAACTAACGCAGGTTATTACCGAAACCCGTACTGCTTTTGAAAATAACATCCGCAATAACGGCGCTTTCAGAGCCATTGAAAAAGCTTCAAAAATTGAAGATAACAGGATGCTGTTTTATTAGCCATACACTTTAAAAAAATGAGCTGCATTTTAAATGCGGCTTTTTTTTTGACAACTTATTTATATAAAACCATGTTTTCTTAAAAAATTCAGAACGATTATTATAGTTCCTGCTATTCGTTTTTAGCTCATCGAATCAGGCAAGTATTTTCGACCCTTTTTGTAAGTTTTATGGATTCAGTATTTTTCCCCTCCGGTTTTGAATTTTTTTACTGGAATTAAACAAATTGATTTTTGTAGCTTTGTATCAAAGTCAGATGAATTGAGCAAAAGGAAACAGTATATTTAAATTCTCAAAAAGTGACTGCAAAAAAGAAAACATTACATGTAACGCCATTCGACGATCTATGCATTATAGGGATCAGCACGCATATGAAGGATTACAAAATGGCATGGCACCTGAATGAGTCACTCAGGCTTGATCTGAAAAAGCTATCCGGATTTAGGTTAACACCAAATGACCCAATCGAACATTCTTTTTATTATTTCGATGAAGGAGAAAACCTGAATGTTTTTAATCTATTGAAGACTCAGACCGAAGGACAACGCATTGTTTTGTTTCAGGTTCCAACAGACTTTTTACTGATTATCCGCAATCCTGTTCCGGAGAAACGACTGATCGATATCATAGGTATTACACGGAAGATCCCGGAAGTTCAGCATGCTTATATCATCGACATTATCAAGAACAAGCAACTTGATCCACTACTTGAACTCATCGAGTTTCATGAGTTCAACATGATTCGGGAACAAAGTTCTCGAAAAGGTCCCACCCGAGGATAAGGCTGTTTTAAAACTTCCAACACAATTCATATTTCAATACTTTGGATCTCAATAGGTTTATATAATTCATAATGAGACGAATACCTATCTGACCTTTTTCTGAACAGAAAAATTTTGTTTTTCTGTTCATTTGAGTAACTTTGCTGCTCAATTTTTCTTAAAGCAAAAAAATTGAGCCAAAACAACAGGATTTAATGATTGAAAACAGTTACACGTCAGAGATCAAAGAGGTATATTCCAGACCAAACTGTGGGTGGTTACCTTTTTGCATGATGAGTTCAATAAGGATTTTTATTCTTAATTAAATGGATTATGCTTGAAGCCCTGATAACATCTAAAACACGGATTAAGCTAATGCTGAAGTTTTTTCTGGATAGCAATAGCAAGGGATACCTTCGTGGATTGGAGTCTGAGTTTGGCGAAAGCAGCAATGCCATTCGTTTGGAGCTTAACCGGTTTGAGGCAGCAGGATTATTGCTTTCGTTCAGCGAAGGCAACAGAAAAATCTATCATGCGAATCAATTTCATCCATTATTCAGAGATATCAGCAACCTTGTGAGGACCTATGTTGGCATGGATGAGATTATTGAACGTATCATCAACCATCTGGGACAACCTCAAGAGGTTTATCTTTTGGGTGATCTTGCCAATGGATTAGATAGTTCCATTGTAAGTTTACTTATCATTGCGGAAGAAATTGATTTGGAATATCTGGAGCAGCTGTGCATAAAAGCGCAGAAAATGATCAAACGAAACATCCGTTATGTGGTGTTTTCAAAAGAGGAATTTATGCAAAGGCTGCCATCCTATGATAAAGAAAAGAAGTTGTTAATCTGGAAAAATACCAACTGAGAATTATAAAGCTCGGTTTTGTTAATGCTAACATTATCAGTTTCTTGCTTCATAAGCAATGGGACTTAGAAGGCGAAGCTATGTAAAAATCTTGTAACTAATCAGTTTCTTTTGTAATCGGCAATGGTGTTTAATGCAAGAAATACATTCTGGCCATTTTTTATGGAAGTATCAATAATGGATCTCAGTG
>PHDU01000168.1 GCA_002842755.1 Bacteroidetes bacterium HGW-Bacteroidetes-1
AGAAATTTTAAAACAAACGATTTGATTGTAATTTCTGTTTTTGGAGGTGGATATTCAAGTGGGGCAGTGTTGTTGAAAAAACTATAACTCAAAATATATGAAAACTGTTTCAGGTTTTATTCTTGTAAATATCTTAGGTTGGAAAATCAGTGGCGAATTTCCTGATGTCGAAAAGAGCATTATCATATTTGCACCTCATACCAGCTACTACGATGCTTTATATGGTAAACTATTTCTTAATGAGATTGGTATTAAGCATACAATTTTATCTAAAAAAGAACTTTTCTTTTTCCCAATAAATATTGTAATGAAATGGTATGGTTCTATTCCGGTTCGTGGTGTTAAAGATAAAAATGCGATATACTGCGTTGCTCAAATGCTTGAAGAATCACAAGAATTACACATAATTATTTCACCGGAGGGCACGAGAAAAAAAGTTGCCAAGTGGAATAAAGGATTTTATTATATAGCCGATAAAACAAAAGTCCCAATTGTAGTTATCTATCTTGATTATCAGAAAAAAGAAATCGGAATGAAAGGGGTAATAGACAATCTTGAAAATATAAATACTGTAATGCAACAAATAAATACAATGTATAATGATGTTACAGCAAAATATCCTGAAAAATTTTCACTTGAACTAAAAGTATAGAATATGAAACAGAATGTGGCATTGGTATTATCGAGCGGTGGTTCCAGAGGACTCGCCCATATCGGCGTTATCAATGAATTGGTTAAACAAGGCTTTCAAATAACTTCTGTTTCAGGCTCTTCTGTTGGGTCGGTTATTGGAGGGCTTTACGCTATGGGTAAATTACATGAATATACCGAGTGGGTAAGTACCTTTAACAAAATGGATATTTGGGGTTTCATGGATTTTACACTTACAACAAATGGTTTATTGAAAGGGGAACGGGTTTTCGATAAAATGAAGACTTTTATTCCCGATATGAATATTGAAGATATGCCCATCCCCTTTGCTGCTATTGCCACTGATATACTCCACGAAAAAGAAGTAGTTTTTACAAAAGGAAGTTTTTATGAGGCTGCCCGTGCATCTGTTGCAATTCCGGCAGTTTTTACGCCAGTGAAATACACTGATACCATTCTTGTTGACGGTGGCGTTCTGAATCCGATTCCTATCGAACATGTACTCCGAAAAAATGGTGATATACTAATTGTAGTGAATCTATACGGAGAGAAAAAGGTTGATATTCCAAAAGAAAAAAATACTAACAATGGATATTTAAACAGGTTGATGAACACCTTATTAACCTTAATTTCAACAGGAGACAAGAGCAGCAAAGGATATTACTCCCTTTTAAGCAGTACTACATCGGCAATGATACATAAGATTGCAAAAATGAGCATCGAAAAACATACGCCCGATATGATAATTAATATACCATGCGATTCGGCAAATACATTTGATTTCTACAAGGCAAAAGAATTGATCGAATTAGGAGAAAGTACAGCAAAAGAGGCAATCATAAATTATTCGGAAAATCGATAAGGAAATGAATGCAACAAAAGAATACATCAATATTCATAGGCTTATAAAAGCAAGCGATTCAAAGCTTCTGAAACGCTTGCCCAACTTTGTGATTTATCTTATTAAACTAATTATCAGACAAAATGAGATAAATCGAATTCTTTCTGATTATGCTGATTACGAAGGTGTTGAATTTCTGTCAAAAATAAAAGATGAGCTAAACATTAAGTTTGAAATTGAAGGCATGGAGAATTTGCCTGAAAACGGGAAATGTTTTTTTGTGGCAAACCATCCCTTAGGCTTTGTTGATGGCTTATTACTAACAAAAACGGTCGGCGACAAGTATGGCGATTTCAGAGCTATAGGTAACGAAGTATTTATACTAATACCACAATTAAAGTCAAAAATCGCTGCGGTAAATGTTTTCGGAAAAAATCCAAAGCAGTATATTCTGGAGCTGGAAAAAGTGTTTGCATCCAATCTGCCCATCACTCACTTTCCTGCCGGCCTGGTTTCAAGAATAAAAGAAAGAAAAATTGAGGACAG
>PHDU01000082.1 GCA_002842755.1 Bacteroidetes bacterium HGW-Bacteroidetes-1
TTAATCAACCTCCAAAAAACTATTAGTTTTCTTGTCTCTAGCGATAATTATCTCAAAAACTAGCTAGCTTTTTCAAGGCGGTATGGTTTACCGTTTACGTCATTAACGATTAATGGAACGCATATGGTTGTTAATATTAATACAATAGGCTCGACAAGGTGGCGTATTGCCACTTTTCAAGACATAGATGCCTTTGAGAAAGGTACCACAAATGCCCTTTATACAGCGGTTAGTGTCATAGTTATTACGATGTTCATTACGATTTTAGTAGCTTATTTTGTAGCGCGGCAAATCACGAATCCATTAAAAAAATTAAATAAAGCAATTGTTCGCTTCCATCACGGTAATGATGATTCAAAGGTGGCGGTAGAAGGCCAAAAAGAGATTACGACGGTTATAACAGGCTTTAATGGCATGATTGACCGCATACATGAGCTCATGAATGAAGTGATAAAAGAACAGGAAGGCAAACGTAAAACAGAGATTAGAGCGCTTCAAAATCAAATCAATCCCCATTTTTTGTATAATACATTAGATTGTATGATCTGGTTGGCAGAGGAAAATAGAAATAAAGATTTGGTAGATACTGTGGGTGCCTTGTCAACATATTTTAGAGTGAGTTTATCAAAAGGAAAGCAGTTTATACCAATTTTTGAAGAGTTACAACATATAGAGAGTTATTTGCTAATACAAAGAATGCGGTACAATGATCGATTTGTCTATAAGATTGAGTGCACCCCTGAAATTGCGGAGCTTCGAATTATGAAATTGATTCTTCAACCATTAGTGGAAAATGCTATATACCACGGGATTGATAAAGATGATCCAAATAGTTGGATTTTGATTCGAGTTTTTGAACAAGATGGCTATATCAAGCTTATGGTAACAAATAGTGGTTATGGTATTACCCAAGAAAAAATTGAAGAAATCCATCACGTGATGGAAGATGGTAATAAAAAAGGTAGTATAGGTATGAAAAATGTCTATCGAAGAATTAAGTTATTTTATGGTGAAAAAGCTTATATTCAAATAACGAGTGAATTAGATGAGACCACAACTGTAAGTATCTGTATACCCCGTGAAAAGTTAGAGGTAAAGAAGTTGGAACAAGGAGATAAAACATGAAAAATAGGATTGTTATTTTAATGTCGCTGATAATAATAGTGTTCATGTTCAACGGATGTGGACCGGACAAGAAAGAGATTGCTGTATTGATTTATGATATGGAGGACCCTTTTATTAAAGGGGTTTCGGATTATATACAGGACTATGATACTAAAGTCTATGATATTGTATATTATGATAGTCAAAAATCTCAAATTGTGCAAAACAAGATTGCTGAAGAATTATATGAAAAAGGTGTTGATTTATTGGTGATCAATCCGGTTGAAAGACTAAGCTCTTATGTTTTTGTAAGAAAATCACTTCAAGAGGAGATACCTATTATATTTTTTAATAGAGAACCGCTAAAAGAAGATCTGGAATATTTCGATGATGTTTACTATGTTGGGACGGATGCAAGAGAATCGGGCTTGATGCAAGCTAAATTAATATCAGAGGGATTGAATAATGACACTAAAAATCTAGGTGGTTTCGATAAAAATGGAGACCAGATCATTCAGTGTGTGATATTAAAAGGCGAGCAAGGACATCAAGATGCTGAAGAAAGGACAAAATCAGTTATTGAAGGCCTTGAAAGAGAAGGTTTTAAGGTGGAAGTGCTTCATACAACTGTAGCCAATTGGAATGAAACCAGAGCTTATCGAGCGATGCATGAGATTATGTCAGAATTTGGTGATGATATAGAATTGTTGATTAGTAACAATGATGCCATGGCGATAGGTGCATCAAAATACTTAATGGATAATGGATATTTTGGAGTGGAAGTAGATGGGGTTGTGACGGATATTCCCTTTCGAATTGTAGGTATAGACGGATTAGAAGAGGCCAAATTGTTAACCCAAAAAGGATATATGTATGGCACAATCATTAATGACGGAAAAAGCATGGCGGAAGCCATCATGCAATTAGCAGAGTATGTTCTGGAAAATGATGATGAAAAACTACAGTATGATTTGGTTGACAATAAATATATACTAATTTCTTACAAGTACCATAGTAATGAATAGTGCAAAATTTTGCAAAAAGGATAGTGGAATATCACATTTTAATAATTTCCTAGAATGATATACTAAAAAAAGTAATCAATCAATATCTTGATTGTACTTTATTACAAATAATTCAAAAAGGAAGGGAAAAAATGAAAAAATTATTAAGTGTGATGTTAGTTTTAACAATGGTATTGGCAATAGTGGGGTGTAGTAGTGACAAAGGTTCAGGTACAACAACGGACCAACAAGGTACAAAAGAAATTGTGATTGGTGCCAACATATACAACTTTGGTGATAACTTTATGAATGGTGTAGTATCTCCGGCATTGAAAGAATATGCGGATGCTGCTGGTGTGAAAATTAATATCGTTGATTCAGAGAATCAACAAAATAAACTTAACGACCAAGTAGATATCTTTATTGGACAAGGTGTTGATATATTAGCAATCAACTTGGTTGATCCGGCGTCAGCGAGTACAATTATTCAAAAAGCTAAAGAAGCTAATATTCCATTAATTCTTTTCAACAAAGAAGCAACTGAAGAGGGTGCAATGGCCATGTATGACAAAGTTTGGTATGTTGGAACTGCTTCAGCAGATGCGGGCATTATCCAAGGCGATATGATGGTGGCTGATTGGAAAGCGAATGCCAAGTGGGATAAAAATGGCGATGGAAAAGTTCAATACGTTTTATTAAAAGGCGAACCTGGACACCCGGATGCTGAAGCTAGAACGGAATATTCTGTTAAAGCATTTGATGATGCTGGCATTCCGGTTGAAGAATTAGCGATGCAACCGGACCCAAATTGGTCTACAGATGGTGGTAACGACAAAATGGCTACTTGGTTAGCTTCATTTGGTGATAGAATTGAGTTGGTCATCTGTAATAATGATGGTATGGCCTTTGGTGCTATTAACGCTATGAAAGAACAAGGCGTATCAATTCCTGTATATGGTGTTGATGCTCTTGAACAAGCATTAAACCATATTGCTGATGGGGAAATGAATGGTACTGTTCTTAATGATGGTAAGAACCAAGCAAAAGCAGTAATTGATTTGAGTTTGAATGTAGCTAATGGTAAAGATCCTATCGAAGGTACGAGTTGGACTCTGGATGATGTGAAAGCTGTTCGTGTACCTTATGTAGCGGTTACGCCCGATAATTTTGCAGACTTTAAATAATGAACATTTAGATGCTGCCAATGCCTTAATTATAAGGTGTTGGCAGTATTATTACCAATAAAGAATATGGTCAGGTGATAAAATGGTTAAACAAAGTATTCTAAAAATCGAAGGTGTATCTAAATCGTTTTCAGGTGTCAAGGTCTTAGATCAAGTATGTCTTGATGTTAAGGAAGGTACAGTTCATTCTCTTATGGGAGAAAACGGAGCGGGAAAATCGACGCTTATGAAATGCCTATTTGGGATATATAAGCAAGATGAAGGGACCTTTCATTTAAAAGGTGAAAATGTAAACTTTACTGATCCAAAGCATGCCTTAGAGCATGGTGTTTCCATGGTTCATCAAGAACTCAATCAAGTAACGAAACGAACTGTTAGTGAAAACATTTGGTTAGGTCGCTACCCAACCAAAAGAGGTTTTGTTGATGAAAACAAAATGTATCAAGATACCAAGAGCTTATTTACTAAGATTAAAATTGATGACATAGATCCGAATACACGTTTAAGTGAATTGTCTGTATCAAAAAGACAGATGGTTGAAATTGTTAAGGCTGTGAGTTACGAAGCCAAAGTTATCATTCTAGATGAGCCGACAAGCTCTCTTACAGAACAGGAAGTGGATAAGCTTTTTGAAATCATAGAAACATTAAAAAAACAAGGCTGTGGGATTGTATATATTTCACACAAAATGGATGAGATATTTGCCATATCTGATGAGGTGACTGTACTAAGAGACGGCGAATATATTGGTACCAATCCTATAGAAGAACTAGATATGGATAAGGTTATAAACATGATGGTAGGTAGAGACTTAAGCCATCGCTTTCCTCCGGTAACAAATGTGCCTGGAGATGTCAAAATGGTTGTTAAGAATCTTAAAACACGATATGAACCTATGGTTAATGATGTTAGTTTTGAACTGAAAAAGGGAGAAATATTAGGTATTTACGGTTTGGTAGGTGCCAGAAGAACTGAACTTGTAGAAGCAATATTTGGTATGAGAACGATTGAGAGTGGAGAAATCTTTATTGATGGCAAAAAACTCAATAATTCAAGTCCTCATAAAACCATTGAAAACAAATTAGCCTTAGTAACAGAAGAAAGAAGATCGACAGGTATCTTCGAGGTCGCCAACATAAGATTTAATACCTGTAGTGCTAATATTAAGAAGTATGTCAATAATTTTGGCTTATTAAGTGAAAAGGAAATGTTTTCAGATACAGAAAAACAAATAGCCAGCATGAGGATTAAGACATTTAGTCAAGAATCTTTGATTCGAGAATTAAGTGGTGGTAATCAACAAAAGGTCATTATTGGAAGATGGTTAGCTACAGATCCGGATATTTTACTACTTGACGAACCAACAAGAGGGATAGATGTAGGTGCCAAATATGATATCTATAATCTCATGATTGAATTAGCCAATAATGGAAAATCAATTATTATGGTATCTTCAGAAATGCCCGAAATTCTTGGCGTAACGAACCGGATAATGGTCATGAGCAAAGGTTATGTTGCAGATATTTTAGATACAAAAAATGCGAACCAAAATGATTTATTAAAATTATCCGCAAAATATTTATAATAGGTGGTTGAAAAATGAATTTTACAAGAAATTTTAGTGCAAGAATAAACAGATTCAAAAAAATGAATAGAACAGATTGGTTAAACTTCTTAGTCAATAATGCCATATATATTGTTATGGCATTATTGATTGGTATTGTTATTCTAAGAGAGCCAACCTTTTTATCTGTACGCACACTTATTAACGTCCTTAGTCAGTCATCCGTTAAGTTGATACTTGCGTTTGGTGTAGGTGGCATTATTATTTTACAAGGTACAGACCTATCACTTGGCCGATCCGTTGGTTTTGCCATGGTTATATCCGCATCCTTATCACAAGCAGATACATATGCCTCAAGATTTTATCCGGAATTATGGTTGACCGGTATGCCTACGTTTATTAAATTGTTAATACCATTATTAATTGCCATGGCTGTATGTGCAATTTTTAGTATGATTAATGGTTATATCGTCGCGATATTTAAAGTGCATCCATTCATTGTAACATTAGGCATGAGTGTATTACTTTATGGTGTATTAACCCTATATTATAATTCGCCGGAACAAGGTGGACAACCCATAGGTGGTCTTTCAACGGAATATTCAAATTTTATACTTGGTAGAATAGATAGTATCGGTCCACTGAAATTTACCGGTGGATTCTACATTCCATACCTTGTAGTCTATGCAGCAATCGTCAGTATTATTGTATGGGTCCTATGGAATAAGACAGTTTTTGGTAAGAATATGTTTGCTGTAGGTGGCAACCCTGAAGCGGCTGCTGTATCAGGTGTGAATGTAGTAGGGACTTTTGTCTTGGTTTATATGATGGCAGGTATTCTATACGGCTTAGGTGGATTTTTAGAAGCCGGTCGTATCGGTAGTGCAAACAATAGTTCCGGTTTCAACTATGAACTGGATGCTATAGCGGCATGTGTCGTCGGTGGTATTTCCTTTAGTGGTGGTGTCGGTAAAGTATCAGGTGCTTTAGCCGGAGTATTATTGTTTACGGTTATGAGTTATGGTATGATTTTTGCTAATATATCATTTGAGTATCAGAATATTATCAAAGGTTTTATCATCGTATTTGCGGTTGCCCTTGATACAAGAAAATACTTGAAAAAGACCTAAAATCTGCTTTTATAATATGAAGTAATTTCACAAAAAAATAATTTGATCATAAATAAAGCTTAGAAACAAGAGTCTGACTCTGCTTCTAAGCTTTATTATTTATAACCGCTTAACTTTGAAATAAACCAACATCCCAGCTGCAATGGTAATACATGTGATTACAAAAAGTGGAATGGCATAAAGGTAGTCAAGTCCTGGAAAATGAACAAAGTTCATACCAAATACACCGGCGAGAAATGACAATGGTATAAAGATTACGGAAAAAGTGGTGAGTGTCATCATGGTTTTATTGAGTGCATCACTTTTTTCAGCCATTTGCATTTCATAAAGGCTGTTGATCATTTCACGATAACTTTTCAAAGACTCACCAAGTTGAGTCAAGTGATCCATTAAATCTGCATAATAAGGCACATCTTCTTTAGTGAAGAAGGGATTTGATTCACGTGTAAAAATCAGAATGGCATCATGGATAGGTGTAATCGCATTCACCATATATAGTAATTCTTTTCTAAGTTGATAGATTCGAGTCATGTCTGTGTTACCAGTCTCAATGACGTTCACTTCCAAATCTGCAAAGGTTTCAAAAGATTGATTGATGACAGGGAAGTAATGATCGACGATAGCGTCTATTATTGAATAATACAGATACTCTATGCCGCGTTTCAAAATACGATCATTTCCGGATTCAATTCTTTTTCGAATACCTTCAAAAACATCACCTTGCACCTCTTGAAACGTTAGGATGACTTGATCTTTTACAAATATTGAAACATGCTCATGATGGATGTCCTCATTCTTAAGATATATCATTTTAAAAACAGAAAACAGATAAAACTCTTTAAGTTCAATTTTGCTACGTTGAGACACATGCACAACATCTTCCAAGTCCATGTGGTGGATACCAAATTTGTCACCGATTTTTCGAATTAACTCAATGTCATGAAGTCCAGTAATATTGATCCAGTATTTTCTATCATCCACTACCAAAGATTCCAGATCCGTGATTTCCATCCTATGATACCAGTCATGATCATAAGAAATAACATCAATCTTAACGCCGATATTTGTATGCAAACCTGTATAACTTAACGTTCCAGGGGGCTCACCAATGCTACGTTTTTTTTGTAGAATCATATTAAAAGGATCCTTAAAATTATTAAAATTCATAGATGTATCTACCACCTTCTTTATATCTGGGTTCATCCTTATTCTATCACTTGAAGTATCTCTTATTCAATGAGAACATTTGAATCAATCTATCTGTCCGAATAATGATACATTCAACTTGGGTTGTTTATAATCTTTAATTGATAACAGTTATTAATTATCGTATACTAAGAGTAGTACAATTAAAAATGGCTAACCAGAGGAATCTGTTTGAATAGGAGATGGACAGTTCATGAGCAATGAAAAAGAAGTAAAAACAGGATGGCATCTGGATGATAGTTATGCCCGTTTGCCAAAGATTTTTTTCACAAAGATTAAACCGAGTGGTGTAACCTCTCCGAGTTTGATTATTTTAAATAATCCATTGGCATCATTCTTAGGACTTACTGAGAAAGATCTAAGAAGCGAAGAAGGCCTAGCGATTCTAGCCGGCAACAAAGTACCTGGAGGTAGTTTGCCACTTGCACAAGCGTATGCAGGGCATCAATTTGGACATTTTACGATGCTTGGTGATGGTCGAGCTTTACTTATAGGAGAACAAATAACGCCTCTTGGTGAACGCTATGATCTTCAACTTAAAGGTTCCGGTCCAACACCTTATTCTCGAGGCGGCGATGGTCGGGCTGCACTTGGACCGATGCTCCGTGAATATATGATCAGTGAGGCCATGTATGCTCTTGGTATTCCAACGACGCGTAGTCTCTCAGTTGTAACAACCGGTGAATCCGTTATCCGCGAAACCAATCTAGATGGCGCAATTTTGACCCGTGTAGCAGCAAGTCACCTGCGTGTTGGTACCTTTCAATATATAGCAAATTGGGGTACGGTTGAGGATCTTCATTTACTTGCTGACTATACACTTAACCGTCATTTTGTAGAAGGGGTAGCCAAAGAGAACCCTTATCTATACCTACTTCAAGAGGTTATCAAGCGTCAAGCCCAGTTGATCGCGAAATGGCAACTTGTAGGTTTTGTTCATGGTGTTATGAATACGGACAATATGTCAATTAATGGAGAAACGATTGATTATGGCCCCTGTGCTTTTATAGATGCGTATAATCCGGCTACGGTGTTTAGTTCGATTGACCGTGAAGGTCGCTATGCTTATGGCAATCAACCACACATAGCAAGATGGAACCTAGCTCGGTTTGCTGAAACCTTATTGCCTCTTCTTCATCCTAATCCATCTGAGGCAATACAATTGGCGGAGACAGCAATTTCACATTTTTCTAGGTTATATCAAGACGATTGGGTGAAAGGAATGAGATCAAAGCTAGGTTTGTTTGATGAGGAGATTGGTGATGAACAGTTAATGAGTGAACTTCTTAAAATGATGGAGAATGCTCAAGCGGACTATACCAATACCTTCTGTGCTTTAACTTATGATCGACCACAGGATACGAGAATCTATACTTTAGCCGAATTTAATCCATGGTACTCAAGATGGCAGGAGAGAAGAAGCAAGCAGAAGCAATCAAAAGCTCAATCTAATCAGCTGATGCGAGATTCTAATCCTGCAGTAATTCCACGTAACCATAGGGTAGAAGAAGCTCTAGAAGCGGCAGTAAAGAATAAGGATTATAGTATAATGGAACGTTTGCTGAGTGTACTTTCGAGTCCATATGCACACAAAAGCGATCAGGCCGGTTACTATACATTACCAAGTCCATCTGACCTTCCATATCAAACCTATTGTGGAACTTGAAGGGATAGCCCTGAAAATCATGCATTCAAATTATTTAGGAAAGTATTTAACCTGTCTCTAAGGAATTATAGCTTAGAGACTTTTTTTGTATGCCAGGAAATTCTATGCTATGTAAACTATCAAGGAAATCTTTCCTGTCGGAACAATTTGCTTTGCAAAGCGAGGCGAAGCTTCTTTTCTTCTACTCTACAAACTATTATACATTCAGCTATGAGCAAAGCAGAAAACGTCAGATGTGTAGATGATAAAGTAGATTTTGTAAGTTTTTTTGCTGAAATTCTGAACCAAAGAGAATATAATAATAATAACTAGTAAGATACAGTATAGAATAAGAATTGTATAAACCTATATATATTAAAGGAGCTAGAATGTACGAAGAAATGATAGAAGACTCACTACAATATATCGAAGAAAACGTATTTGATAATCTATCTTTAAGAAGAATATCAGATCATTTTAATATGTCTAGTTTTCATTTTAGTCGCATTTTTTCATTTATGATTGGAGAACCTTATCGTCAATACTTACTTAAGAGAAAAATGAGTCATTCTTTAGTCATGTTAAATGATAATGTGTCGATTATTGACACTGCCTATAGCTATGGATTTACTTACCCTGAAAGCTATACAAGAGCGTTCAAACAGGTTTTTGGTATATCTCCAAAAAAATATCAAAGCAATAAGAATCTGATTCAACCTTATGGAATTGGTAAAGTAATCACCAGAGATCTTGTTAACTTTAAAGGTGAATTATTTATCCGCTGCGAATATGAGTTTATGGAAAGTCAACGGTTTTATTTTGATGAGATAAAAATCGATAAAAGCAATCCGAATTGGATGAAAGATACATATCGGGCAGGAGATCGCTTCCTTGAAAATACTCAAGAACTACCTTTTATTAATCAAAGATATTATTTTAATTCTGTTAAGTGTGAAGAATATCAAATGAAATATATCATTCGATTTATGAAATTGACAAATAAGAAGGTCGCTCAACCAGATGATAAGATAATTGTTGAAGAAGGCGGATGGTTTGCAAAATTTCATTATGTTGGAAAAATAAAGGATATCTATGATTCTCTTGAAATAGATATAAAAAGATGGATCGAAAGAAAAGATGAAAAATTAGAGTATGTTGGAAATGGAATAATTATCCGTTATGAACTCAGTGACCTGTCTCAATTTGACATTATGGTCAGACTTAAAAGAAAGCTAAACAGATTAAAGGAATAAAAACATAGCAATATATGTTAGGAAAAAAAGCTACATCACTGTTACTATGATTTTAGGAGGTGCATGTATGCTACGAAACCATATATTAAGAAATCTTATTAAGAAGAAGTTGAACTTGAGCAAACCACTGGAGGAAGTCCGGAAAGATGTTCGACAACTTAGAATCAAACAGAAACGTAGAGAATCAACTTATATTGAATCAACAATAATTAATGAAACGCCATGTTTATGGGTCGTTCCGGATGGTTGTGATACGAACCGATTTGTTTTGTATCTTCATGGAGGCGGTTATTGTCTTGCTGCATATGATACTACAGTACAAAGAACAATAGATTTAGCAGAAAGCTTAAAAATGACAACGCTAATGATAGATTATCCGGTTGCCCCAGAATATCCTTTTCCAAGTGCTATTGAAAAGGTGAATAGTATTTATGAAAACATTGCAGACAATAAGCAAGTGGTATTGCTTGGAGAATCATCTGGTTGTGGATTGGTTTTAAACCTTATGGTAAGTCTAAGAGAAAAGAAGAAAAGACAACCGGTTGCGTCCGTTTTACTAACACCCTTTTTAGATGCAACATATACTGGTAGAAGTTATACGATTATGAAAGAAAAAGATCCCTTTTATGTTAAGCCACCTTATATAATATCAGACTATTATACGAGAGGTCAGAATAAGAAGGACCCATGGATATCGCCTCTATTTCATGATGTGCATGATTTAGCTCCAATTCTAATTCATGTCGCTGAATATGATACTTTAGCAGATGACGGTACGAGGTTGTATGAAAAACTAAAGAAAGCACATAGTGAAGTAGAATATCGTAAATGGACAGGTATGTGGCATCTCTTTCATATGCACCATGATTTGATTCCTGAAGGGAAAAAGGCTATGGAAGCGTGTAAAAAATTTCTACATGATAAACTTGAAACTGTATAATTCTAATGCAACACTTTATAACCATAAGGTTAATAGATCAATCCAATTAGAGTTTTGAGTGGTTTGATCATAAATAATCTACCGTAAAGGTAAACCGATTGAAGATAGGAGAAAGGTAAAATGAAATTATTAATTAATGGTCTATCAATTGTAACGATGCTAATGCTTTTTTCAACAATTGTATGTGGTTTTTGGATAAAGAGTAATCAAATAGTTGAAAAGAGTTCTATTCAATTTCATGCTGTGATGGGTTCGATATCTGCTATTTTAACAATAATATTACTGATCGTACTAATGGTAACAATCAAAAAAGTAGCATAAGTATGAAAATATAATTTGCCGGATTATACTAGGTGTTGTAGCATCCTTAAGCCACTACTATATTTATGCTTCTTATTGTTATTTTTTTGTTATCAATTAAGTAAAGCAATTTGGTATAATATATTTAGTAAAGGGAAGGAGGAAATTATGAGTCCAAAAGTCATAATAAACAAAGATCTAAACAACCTTAATCGACCACATAAAAGGCTTGTAGATTTTCTTATCGTATTGATTTTCGTTTTTTTGGGTGGTGATTTTTATATGATGGCCTATACAGCAAATAATGATAGTATAACGGTTGAGCCAATAATCGAAGAAACAGTTATTTTACCTATAAAACAAGGCTATAACATTGTTAATATCGAAGGAGAAAAAGTCTATATACTAGATGATCATATTATATTCATTCAGGAAAATATTAATAAAGGTGAAGTTATTTTGTTTCATCACAATAAAGGTATTCTTGATCGGTTTAATTATTCAGGGAATGCTACTCAAGCAAGTTTTGATGAAAATGTACTCCATTTTGTAACAACCCAATCGCATGAATCCGAAATTAGCAGTATGGTTGAAGCTTCTGTGGAAAAGGGCATCTATTCGGTGATTTTTGAAAATGATAAAATTGTACAGGGTACTAAATCAGAGTAGAAATAGGTGATGAATTTGAGTATGAAGGTATTATTATTAGAGGATGAAGTCGGTATTAGCTCGTTTATTTATATTCAATTGACCAGGCAATTTTATGATGTAGTTATTGCTAAGACGGTCAAAGAGGCTATTGATATATATGACCATACTTATACGATGTTATTGGTTGATCTAATGCTACCGGATGGAAGTGGAATCGAGTTTATTAAACATGTAAGGATTAGTAATGCTAGGATACCGATTATTGTTTTAACGGCCTTGACAGAAGATGATGATGTTGTTGAGGGATTTAAGGCTGGCTGTGATGATTATGTAAAAAAGCCCTTTGGTATTGGAGAATTAATGGTTAGAATGAAACGCTATCTAAACAATAGTGAGCAATCCCAAGATGTTATTATAAGAGAACCATTCACCTTAGATTTGTGTAATCGGGCGGTAAGAAAAGATGGGGTAAGTATAATCCTAACCCCAACAGAATTCAAATTGTTTCAGTTGATTTTTATAAACTATGAAAAGATGTTTACAAAAAATGAAATTGCGGATTTGATTTGGGGTAAAGATTATGTTGGGGATCTGCAAATCGTAAATGTTAACATGAATAGGCTAAGATACAAAATAGATTGCAATAAAGAAGCTTATATAAAAACAGTTTGGGGCGTTGGATACAGGTGGGAGAATTAGATGAAAGTATTGAGTTTGGTTTCATTTTATTTCGGTTTTCTTTTTATCATTATAATCATTTTATTTGGAATAGGGAACTTCCGTTTAATTAGATCAAATTATTCTGAAGCTGCACGTCAAAATATTGCATCCATCATGGAAGAAGGTGCTAAGGCCTATGATTCAGACAATGATTATTATCAAAGTATTCTAAATAATAGTAAGATCTATTATGAAATAAGAGAAGGGGATAAAGTCATTGAATATTCTAACAGATATTTATATCCTTTAGACTATGCGAATGCGGATTTCTATTTAGATCGTATAACATTTGAGAATGGCAAAGAATTAATAGTTGTTAGCGATCTAAGTTACATATACAATTTCGAAAAGGGTTTGATACATAGACTTATATATAGATTGGCATTCGTTTTTGTAATTGGCTTATTGTTTACCATATTACTTTCAGATAGCATATCAAAGCCTATTCATATTTTAGAAAAAGGGATTTTAAATGGAGAAAAGGTAGTATGTGACAATTTAGAGTCTGATATGGAGCGGTTGTTCTTAAAGTACAATGAATTAATTGAAAGCGTTGAGTCAAACGAGAAGCTGAAAAAAGAATTCATCAGCATGATCAGTCATGAACTTAGAACACCATTAACAAGTATAAAAGGGTGGATTGAAATTGTTGGTAAAAATGACGTTGATGACCGTACATTGGATCAGGGCATATGGATTATCAATTCAGAAATGGAGCGTTTAGAATTACTCATATCTGACTTAATAGATTTTAATAAATATTATAATAATAGTTTAAAGATATCTAAACAAAACAATGATTTGAAAGCTTTTCTGATGGATATGGCGGCTACGTATCAGAAATATGATATTAAAGTGGGCTATTCTCAAAATGAATACAACCTGAGATTTGATATCGACAGAATGAAGCAGGTCTTTCACAATTTAATACAAAATAGTATTAAGTTTAGAGGAGATTCTCATGTAAAAATCGAAATAGATTTGTCTATTGAGAAAGAATTTTATATGATTAAGTACCGTGATTATGGAACTAAAATGACGATAGAAGAAGTCAATCATATGTTTGATAAGTTTTATAAGAGGAATAAGGTGATGCCTGGCGTCGGTCTTGGCCTGTACGTAGTAAAAGAAATCATCCAAGCGCACAAAGGTAGAGTCAGAGGTATACATGTGGATAAAGGCATTTCTTTAGTAATATTGTTACCTATTAACGGTTGATTTGTAAAAAAACTGATAGCACTAGGAGGAAAAAGATGAAAAAATTAGGGCGAAAATTCAAAAAGGTTTTAGAGTTTATGTTTAAGTATTTCCCAATTATGGGTGGATATTCTACAAAAGATGCAGATGATTTAATGAAAGATCCTGATCATTATAATTATCGTGACATGTCTTGGGTCAAAGCACAAGAGGATAAATGGCTAAATAGAGATAAAAAGTAAATTCATACTTCAGAGAATTGGGTTGTTTGGATGCCAAAATGAAACATATAGCTAAGCAGTAACGTCCAATAGACATACAAACAATTCAAATCAATGAGGAGGTACAACATGAAATTAAAATTAATCATACCAATGATGGTTATATTGGCAGTTCTCGTAGCATGCTCAACCCCAAATACAAGTCCGGAAAGTGTTGATGAAGTATTACCAACGGAAACAGATTCCCAACTGGTAGTCTATGGTGTCGCAGGGAACATAACTGAACGAACGGCAAATGACGATGGTACGATTGTAATTCTGGTAGAAGGTGAACTAGATAACAATGGTGCTGACTATGCTCGGGGATATGTTACAGTCAATGAAGATACGGTGATTTATCTGGATGTAGCAATGCCAATGGACGCATTGGAAGAAGGTCAGTATGTCACAGTTTTCTTTGAAGGCGATGTCATGGAATCAGATCCTATACAGGCAACAGCCAGACAAATCAAC
>PHDU01000012.1 GCA_002842755.1 Bacteroidetes bacterium HGW-Bacteroidetes-1
TCGAGCTTTAATGATATCATTAGTGTCCATTGTTTTTTTTAACAAAGGTAACTAATTTACTTTAAATATGAGTATATTATTTATTGACAATTCCTTAGTGCTGCGTATGGCGAATTTCCTGGTAAAGTTATTTCTGCTGATACTATGTCAAAATGAAAGGTTACTTCATTTTTCACCTTATTAATAATCCTCATAATCTTTTCGAAATAAGGTCTGGTATCAAGGGTCAGGTATAAATAAAGAGGCTTTGCTTGATAGATCTCGTTGTAATAAGAAGAAAATGGGGAAACAGATTCCAGCACGCAGGTTTCTTTTATTAAAAGCTCGTTTTCGATACAGCTGAGTGGTTCCTCTTTTATAAGACCACCAAAGCGTTCTAAGATTTTATTTTCCATTGTTTTATTTTTTTTTGTTTACTGCTAAGATACTCCATTTGTATGAAAAAAATATAGCTATTTTAAAATTAATTTCATATTTAGTATGCTATATATTTGTATACATTTGTAGTCAAAGAACATTTGTTGAATTTAAAATAAAAAGTTATGATTGGATTTACACCTGACGCACGTCAGCTTGAGATTAAAGAAAAGTATCGCGATTTCGTTAACCGATGGGTCATTCCTAACAGACTTAAATATGATCAATTGGCTGAATTTCCTTGGGAGATTGTAAAGGCTGCTTATAATGAAGGTATTATGAATGGTCCAATGCCATCAAAGTTTGGCGGTAATGACTATTCCATACTCGATGGAGCTCTTGCTTCCGAAGAGTTAGGTGCAGGCTGTATTGGTATTGGAATCTCAATTGACGCCAACACTTTAGCTCTTACGCCTTTATATCTGGCAGCTAATGATGCTCAGCAAAAGAAATTTTTTGGTTTAATCAACGATCAGAAAGCGGTAGCTGCCTACGCACTTACCGAACCCAATGCGGGCTCAGATGTAGCCGGGATCAAATCATCAGCCATTAAACATGGCGACAAGTATTTACTGAATGGCCATAAACGCTATATCACGAATGCAGAAGCTTCATCTTTTATCACTGTTTTTGCGCTTACTAATCCTGAAAAAGGTGCTCGTAGTCTGACGGCCTTTGTTGTCCCAACAGATTCTCCTGGAATCGAAATTAAGCCCAGGCTTCAAAAAATGGGACAGAAGGCATCAGTACAAAATGAACTTATTTTTCATGATGTAGAAATACCAGAGGAAAATCGTTTGGGAGATGAAGGAACAGGTTTTTTAATAGCAATGAAAACCTTCGACCGAACTCGTACAGGTGTTGCTGCACTGAGTGTTGGAAATGCACGTGCCGCATATGAAATAGCTCTTAAATGGGCCAAAAACAGGATTCAGTTTGGCGCGCCTATTACTGCAAATCAGGGGGTTAGTTTTATGCTTGCTGATATGGCCACAGAAATAGAGGCAGCTCGGTTACTTACCTGGAATGCTGCATGGGCATATGACAATGGATTAAAAGTCGCAAGTAAGCTATCAGCTATGTCAAAGTTGTTCGCTTCGGATGTTGGAATGAAAGTAACTACTGATGCCGTGCAGGTGATGGGAGGAGAAGGATACAGCACTGAATTTGCTGTTGAAAAAATGATGCGCGATGCAAAACTTTGTCAGATTTACGAAGGAACAAACCAAATTCAAAGATTGGTCATTTCGAAAAGTATATTGAAATAAAATTATTAAAATAAAAAAAGGGTGTCTTGTAATGAGAACACCCTTTTTTTATAATTTCATCATTTCAATAACAATACTTGTTTTCTTCAATGAGTTTTTCAGCAATTCTACGCCGGGCATTCTTAACATTTACAGGTTTCGTCCTGCATAACTTTTGTAATACATCAGTCTGCTTATTAACCTGATCTTCCGCAGCAAAGCCTAAAATCGCGTCCGTACCTGCCTTCATTATGATTGAAGATGCTTCATGAGCAAGAACATCAAGAATATCACGGCTGAGAACATTACTTTCTTTACCCTGAATATTCTCTTGCTTCATGACCCGTAAAACTGAGGATTCGAGCACATAAATTTGCATAAGCATATCCGCCAAATTCATCATAACTTCTTCTTCTTCAGAAATTTTTCTTCCAAATGCATCGGTAATTCCAGGAATTAGAATCAAAATTGCTTTCTTTAGGTTACGTACCAGAACCATCTTTTCATCAAAATAGGAAATACCATCAGTATTTTCTGATTGATCAAGACTTTCAAAGGCAATCCTGGCATTCTCAAGAAGATTAAACTCATTTTTCAAACCTTTTTTTAGCAAGGCATCAACGGCAAGCAGGCGATTTATTTCATTGGTTCCTTCAAAAATACGGTTGATTCGCGAATCGCGATATGCTCTATCTACAGGTGTTTCGGATGAAAATCCCATTCCACCATATATTTGGACTGCCTCGTCAACTACATAATCAAGAGCTTCAGATCCATAAACTTTCATCATCGCACATTCCACGGCATAATCTGCAACACCTTCAATGTTCGCACGACCATGGTCAACACCCTCTGATTTTAAAAATAATATATTATCCTGAATATCCTTACTTGCTCTGTAAATAGCTGATTCAGTCGCAAATGTGCGAATCACTTGTTGTGCTAGTTTATGTTTTATAGCACCAAATTCAGCGATGGCTTTGCCAAACTGTTTTCGTTCATTGGCATAATTGACAGAGTGAAAAATAGCTCTTTTTGCCCCACCTACAACGGTTGCACCCAACTTAATACGTCCTAAATGGAGAATATTTAATGCAATTCTAAAACCTTCACCTCGTTTGCCCAGAAGATTTTCAACAGGTACTTTTACGTCATTATAGAAAATTTGCCTGGTAGATGAGCCTTTAATACCCATTTTTTTCTCCTCGGCATTCATGCTGACACCTTCCCATTCGCGTTCTACAATAAAAGCGCTTAATACTCTATCGTTATCAATCTTAGCAAAAACCGTTTGTACATCAGCAAAGCCACCATTCGTTATCCACATTTTCTGGCCATTCAGTATGTAATGCTTTCCATCTTCTGATAATACAGCGCGTGTACGTCCTGAATTTGCGTCTGATCCAGCTCCAGGTTCTGTTAGACAATAAGCAGCCATTAACGCACCGGATGCAAGTTTTGGAATATATTTTTCCTTTTGATATTCATTTCCATAATAAAGAATTGGCAATGTCCCAATTCCTGTGTGTGCCATTACGGCAACGGAATAGGAGTAACCAGATCCAAGCGCTTCATTTGCGCGCATAATAGAAAGAAAAGACTGCTCAAAGCCTCCATATTCTTCTGGAACTGATAAACCTAATAATCCCATATCTCCAGCCTTTTTTAGTAGTTGAGACATTAAGCCATTTTCCTGACTATCGATACGATCCAGATGCGGAAAAATCTCTGTTTCAAGAAAATCCCGGCAGCTGTCAACAATCATTTTTGTCTCTTCATCAAATTCTTCAGGAATAAAAACATCTTGAAAATCAACGTCTTTAATAAGAAATTCTCCCCCTTTTATTACTGCTTTTTCACTCATAAAATATTCATATTTATGGCGCAAACTTAAAACATTTAATGATAATACTGTGTGTATATAACTAATTTAGAAAGAGTAAAAAAAAGCCCGGGCTAAGAAGCACGAGCTTTTATAAGAATGTATTCCATCTATGGGTTTACTTTTGCTTCACTACTTTTGTAGATTTTTCGATTTGAATGGTAATTTCAACCTTTTCTGAATCAAAATCAAGTAGAATTCGATCGCCTGAATGAAGTTTAGTTTTGATGATTTCTTCTGCAAGGGCATCTTCTACATATTTTTGAATTGCACGTTTTAATGGTCTTGCACCAAACTGCTCGTCCCAGCCTTTCTCAACAATATAGTCTTTCGCTTTTTCACTTAATTGAAGTGTATAGCCCATTTCTTCAACCCGCTTGTAAAGATGACTCAATTCAATATCAATAATTTTATGAATGTCATCGCGTCCGAGCGAATCAAAAATGACTACATCGTCGATACGATTTAAGAACTCAGGTGCAAAAGCTTTTCTAAGCGCGCCCTCTATAACTGCCTGTGAATAGGTTGTCTTTGCCGTTTGTCTGGCCCCGGTACTGAAACCAACTCCTTGACCAAAATCTTTAAGCTGTCGTGATCCAATGTTGGATGTCATGATTACGATGGTATTTTTAAAGTCAACGCGCCTTCCCAGACTATCAGTAAGCACCCCGTCATCAAGCACCTGGAGTAATAAATGAAAAACATCCGGATGTGCCTTCTCAATTTCATCGAGCAAAACGATGGAATAGGGTTTCCTTCTGACTTTTTCTGTGAGTTGTCCGCCCTCTTCATAACCAACATATCCTGGAGGAGCTCCGACAAGGCGTGATACAGCAAATTTTTCCATGTATTCACTCATATCAATCCTAACAAGCGCATCCTCAGTATCAAACATATATTTTGAAAGCACTTTGGCAAGATAGGTTTTTCCTACACCGGTAGGCCCCAAAAAAATGAATGTTCCTATCGGTTTACTGGGGTCTTTCAACCCGGCACGGTTACGCCTGATGGCTTTTACAACTTTTTTTATAGCATCTTTCTGACCAATGACTGAATTTTCCAAATCATCTTCCATGCTTATCAAACGATCGCTTTCGTTTTGAGCAATTCTCTGCACAGGAATACCTGTCATCATTGCAACTACTTCGGCAACATTTTCTTCAGAGACTGTTTCACGATGAATTTTCGAATCATCCTCCCATCTTTTCTTCGCTATATCGAGAGCTTCAGTAAGTTTACGTTCATTGTCACGAAACATTGCTGCTTCTTCAAATTTTTGTATTTGAATTGCTTTATTTTTCTTCAGACGTGTTTCTTCAATGTCATTCTCCAGTTCAATAATCTCTATTGGAACATGAATATTATTGATGTGCACTCTGGCTCCGGCTTCATCAAGTGCATCTATGGCCTTGTCAGGGAGAAATCTGTCTGACAAATAGCGATTGGTCAGCTTTACGCATGCCTCAATAGCATCAGCTTCATATTTTACCAGGTGATGATCTTCATATTTGTCCTTGATGTTATTCAAAATTTCAATCGTTTCCTCAGGAGATGTCGGATCAATAAGGATTTTTTGAAAGCGACGTTCTAGGGCACCATCTTTTTCGATGTATTGTCTGTATTCGTTAAGAGTAGTGGCACCAATACATTGCAGTTCGCCTCTGGCCAGTGCAGGTTTAAACATATTGGAAGCATCGAGCGAACCACTTGCATTACCTGCACCAACAATTGTATGGATTTCATCGATAAACAAAATAACATCCGGGTTTTTTTCAATTTCATTTAGCACTGCCTTCATTCGTTCCTCAAACTGGCCGCGGTATTTTGTTCCGGCGACCAGTGATGCGATATCTAGCATAATAATACGCTTGTTAAACAATGCACGGGAAACTTTTCGCTGAACAATGCGCAACGCTAATCCTTCAGCAATGGCAGATTTTCCCACACCTGGTTCACCGATTAAAATAGGGTTGTTTTTTTTACGACGACTTAATATCTGTGCGACCCGCTCAAGTTCCTTCTCGCGACCAACAATTGGATCTAACCGGTGTTCTTCAGCTGCGCGTGTCAGATCGCGACCAAAATTGTCTAAAACAGGTGTTTTGGATTTGGTATCAGCAGTTTTTTTAACCCCTCCTGAAATTGGACGTGCTTCATCCTCATCTTCGGAAGATTCACCTGGATATTCTGATTTAGGTTTTTGGGCGCTGGCCTCATCACCAGAAATCATATACAATAATTCATTTTTATATGATTGATAATCAATGCCTTGAGATTCCAGTTTTTGAGTAATAAGATTGTTTTTATCCCGCAATATGGCAAGTAGTAAATGTTCTGTGTGAATTACTTCACTATTCAACTCCTTCGCTGCTATGTAAGTAAACTTCAAAGCTCTTTCAGTTTGTTTCATGAGCGGAATATTTGTCATATTGTTTTCAACCTCATTTGGATTACGAATCGCTGATTCAATTTTCCTTCTGAAGTCTTCAATGTCCACTCCAAGATACTTTAATACCTGAAGTGCTTTTCCATCACCGTCACGTACCATGCCAAGAAATAAATGTTCAAGTCCTATGTAGTTGTTTCCTAGTCTGATAGCCTCTTCATGACTGTAACTTAATATGTCTCTCACTTGTGGTGAAAATTTTGCATCCATATATTTTTCCTTCTATTAATCGTTTATCGTTTTGCCAATAAAGAGTTTATGTCATTTTCAATGATTATATTTAAGTCAAAGGTAGTAACAAAAATTAGTCCAACTTTGTTCGCAGTTTAAAAATATCAACAATAGGATGTTTAAACTATTAATAAATATGGTGTACAACTTTGTTTTTAAAAGCCAATAATTTCTTACTTTTGCACCTCATAATTAAGCAAGATTAACATTTAAAGTTGAATGGAAGAAGTATTTGAAGGTGAAAAGATTATAAAGGTCAATATTGAGAATCAAATGAAGTCTGCCTACATTGATTACTCAATGTCGGTAATTGTTTCTCGTGCCTTACCTGATGTTCGTGATGGATTGAAACCTGTTCATCGCCGTGTACTCTATGGAATGTTAGACCTGGGAGTGCTATCAAACAGATCGTATAAAAAATCAGCCAGAATCGTTGGTGAGGTATTGGGTAAATACCATCCTCATGGCGATACATCTGTTTACGATGCAATGGTTCGAATGGCCCAGGAGTGGTCGTTGCGATATCCCCTCGTTGATGGTCAAGGAAACTTTGGTTCAATTGATGGTGATAGTCCTGCTGCTATGCGTTATACAGAAGCACGCTTAAGAAAGTTAGCTGAAGAAATGCTATCTGATATTGACAAGGAAACAGTTGATTTTCAGTTTAATTTTGATGATACGTTACAGGAACCAACAGTTCTACCAGCACTTATTCCTAACCTTTTAATCAATGGTGCCAGTGGAATTGCTGTTGGTATGGCTACAAATATGCCACCACATAATTTAACAGAAGTCGTGAATGGTGTTATTGCATATATCGACAATCGTGATATTACGATACCAGAGCTTATGCAATACATTAAAGCTCCTGACTTTCCGACAGGTGGCATTATCTATGGTTATGAAGGTGTGAGGGATGCTTTCGAAACAGGGAGAGGTCGTATCGTTTTACGAGGTGAGGCTCAGTTTGAAGAACATAGCGGACGGGATTGGATCATTGTGACTTCTATACCCTTTATGGTAAACAAGGCTGATATGATTAAAAAGACCGCCGATCTTGTGAATGATAAAAAATTGGATGGTATTTCTGATATCAGAGATGAGTCAGACAGAAAGGGGATGCGTATTGTTTACGAACTAAAAAGAGATGCAATTCCAAATATTGTGCTGAATAAGCTTTATCAGATGACAGCATTGCAAACATCTTTTAGCGTTAACAATATTGCCTTGGTTCATGGAAGGCCAAAAATGCTCAATCTCAAAGAATTAATTCATTATTTTGTTGAGCATCGTCACGAGGTTGTTATTCGCCGTACACGTTTTGAATTGAAGGAAGCTCAAAAAAGAGCACATATACTTGAAGGCCTGATCATTGCTCTTGATAATATTGATGCAGTAATTGAACTTATCAAAGCTTCAAAAAATGCAGAAGAAGCGCGCAGTGGCCTGATGGAAAAATTCAGTCTGTCTGAAATACAGGCACGTGCAATTCTGGATATGCGACTTCAACGTTTGACTGGACTTGAAATTCAAAAAATAAAAGAGGAATACGATGAAATCCTCAAAATGATTGCGAGTTATAGTGAAATATTAGAAAGTGAAAGTCTTCGTTTTGAAATCATAAAAAATGAAATGATTGGTGTGAAGGATAAATATGGTGACACTTCACGCTCAACCATCGTATATTCACCCGATGATTTTAAAATTGAAGATACAATTCCTGATGAAGCAGTTGTGCTTACAATTTCCCATTTAGGATACATAAAACGCACAGCGTTAAGTGAATATCGTCGTCAGAGTAGGGGAGGTAAGGGGTCTAAAGGCTCAGAATCGCGTGATGAAGATTTTATTGAACATCTGTTCATTGCGACCAATCATAACTATATGCTCTTCTTTACAGAACGCGGAAAATGCTTCTGGATGCGCGTTTTTGAAATTCCTGAAGGAACAAAGATCAGCAAAGGCAGAGCAATTCAAAATCTGATTAATATTGATCCTGATGACATGGTTAAAGCCTATATTAATGTGCTTAATCTCAAGGATCAAGATTATATTGAGAACAATTTTATTATTCTTTGTACGCAAAAAGGAGTAATAAAAAAGACAAGCCTTGAAGCCTATTCACGCCCGCGTCAAAACGGAATCAATGCGATCACGATTCGCGAAGGGGATGTGCTGCTAGAAGCAAAGCTTACAAATGGTAAAAACGAAGTACTAATGGCTCTGAAATCAGGGAGGGCTATTCGATTCAATGAAAGCACGGTTCGCCCGATGGGTCGCAATGCTTCTGGAGTACGAGGCATTTCACTTGCAAACGAAAAAGATGAGGTAATTGGAATGATTTGCCTTGAAAATGGAGAATCAGATATTCTTGTAGTTTCAGAAAAAGGGTATGGGAAACGTTCCGATCTTAATGATTATCGGGTAACAAACAGAGGTGGAAAAGGTGTAAAAACGCTTAATGTAACTGAAAAAACAGGTCGTCTTATTGCAATAAAAGATGTGGTCGATAACGATGATCTTATGATCATTAATAAATCAGGAATTATTATAAGGATAGGTGTTGAAAGTCTAAGAGTGATGGGCAGAGCGACACAAGGTGTTCGACTTATAAATCTGAGAGCAAATGATGAAATAGCAGCTGTTGCAAAGGTTAAAGTTGATGAAGAAGAAGATTTGATGGACGAAAACACTGATATACAGATAGATGAAAATAGTGGTTTGATTGTTGATGAATAAATAAGATATAATACTTTTTTTTGGCATGAATAATGCATGTTGTTAAATTATTAAAATCTAAAACTACACATTATGAAAAAGTTAATCATGATACTGGCTGTATTAATTGCTGGTACTAGCTTGATGGCACAGAAATCAGAAAGGACCAACGCTTTTATGTACAATAAAAATGGTCAGTATGATAAAGCACGTGAATCTATTGACAAAGCTGTTATACATGAAAAAACACGTGATGATGCAAAAGCCTGGATGTACAGAGGAATCATTTATCTTAACATTGTTTTTTCAGATAAATATGATAGTCTTGATACATTAGCACTTGAAAAGAGCCTAGAGTCGTTTATTAAAACCAAAGAGCTCGATCCCAATGACGAATTGAAGCAGGAAGCTGATATTACACCACGTATTGATGCAATCGGGCAGCAATATTTTGCAAATGCTGTTGAAAAATTTAATAATCAATCGTTTGATTTAGCTGCTCTCGATTTCAAAAAAGCCTATAATGTTGCAAAGATTATCAACAAAATAGATACACTTGCCTTACTTAATGCAGGTTTGTCTTCTGTTCGAGGTGAAGATTTCGCAAAAGCCATTGTATATTATGGGATGTTAATGGAAATAGGGTTTGATGAACCTGATTTGTATAGAAATATGGCTATTTCATACCGTGGATTAGAAAACAACGAAAAAATGCTTGAAATCATCAAAGCAGGACGCTTAAAATATCCTGAAGATTCAGGTCTTTTATTGGAAGAAATTAACGCATATCTTGCACTGGGTCAAGGAGCTAAAGTGGTTGATGACTTGAAAGATCTTGTGGCGAAAGACCCGGAAAATTACTCCATTTTCTTTGTTTTAGGAACCATATATGGCGATGAAACAAATGCAGAAATGTACAATATGGAAAGCGCTATAGATTATTATGAGAAAGCTATTAATTTGGACCCTGAGTATTATGATGCTATCTATAATCTTGGTGCATTGTATATAAACGAGTCCAACAAACTTCAGGTGAAAGCAAATGATTTGCCATTGACTGAAGTAAAGGCTTATGAAGCTTTAACTGAAGAAGCAAATGTAATTATTAGGAAAGCATTGCCACATCTTGAAAAGGCTCATGAAATGCAACCCGACAATCAGGAAACTATTCGAGTTTTAAAGTCCATTTACATTAGATTTAAAATGGATGAAAAACTAAAAAAGATGAATGAGTTATAATCCTCACATAAATTTAAAAGAACAAAAAACTTCCTTCGCAAGAGGGGAGTTTTTTTTTGAGAAGAAATATGATTCTTAATGGTTCACAAATATTGTATTTAACATAATATTAATTATCATAATATTTATGAATTTCATAAGCTTATTTCAGAAACAGTAATACCACCTATTTTTATACTTCTATAAGCTTTCAATCTTTGAGTGAATTCCTTTAGATCACAATTGCTATCTTCGCAAAGTAATTATCATGGTTATCACTTTTCTCTGAAAGTAATTTTTCAAATGGAATTAAAAGATATAAATATTGATGCTATTCAGGAAGCAATTGAAAATCAAAATACAGATTACCTAAAGTCCATCCTGATTGAAATGTATCCTGCAGATATCGCTGAACTATTGGATGAAGTAAACAAGGATGAGGCAAGATTCATCTATGGTTTGTTAGATAAAGAAGAAGCAGCAGCAGTACTCATGGAACTTGAGGATGATGTCAGAGAGCGATTTATCAACTCCTTTTCAACTACCGAAATTGCCCATGACCTGATTGATAATCTTGATTCTGATGATGCGGCAGATCTAATTAACGAATTGCCAGGAAATATCCGAAGTGATGTTTTATCACAAATTACGGATCGTCAACAGGCGCAAGATATTGCTGATCTGCTTTTTTATCCTTCCGATACTGCTGGTGGACTCATGGCAAAAGAACTTGTTAAGGTGAACATTAGCTGGCAGGTTGTAACTTGTATTCGCGAAATGAGAAGTCAGGCATTTGAAGTTGAACATGTATATGCTGTGTACGTTGTAGATGATCAGAATGTACTAAAAGGCATTTTATCTTTGACTAGTTTGCTTATTGCCTCACCTCGTGATAAAATTGCTGATTTATATGAAGAGGATGTGATCTCAGTAAAAGCCCATCAGCAAGGTGAAGAAGTGGCTCAAATCATGAATAAATACGATCTGGTTGTGCTCCCTGTTGTTGATGAGCTAGGCCGTCTTATCGGTAGGATTACTATCGATGATGTTGTTGATTTTATTAAAGATGAGGCAGATAAGGACTATCAATTAATGTCTGGTATCAGTCATGATATCGAATCGTCTGATAAAATCTGGGTGATAACGCATGGTCGTCTATTTTGGTTGATTGTTGCACTTTTTGGTGGGATTGTTGGTTCCAGAGTAATTTCTAATTATGAAGATCAAATAAGTATCAATCCTGAAATGGCTTTTTTCATGCCTTTGATTGCAGCCATGGCTGGCAATGTTGGTGTCCAGTCTTCAGCTTTAATTGTTCAGGCACTTGCAAATAATAGCCTTAGCGGTTCCATTATCAACCGATTATTAAAGGAACTCACGATTGGGATGATTAACGGCCTTGTCTGTTCAATTTTATTGCTTATTTATAGTCTCGTTTTTACCCCAACCCTTGCTCTTAGCATTACTGTGAGTGTTTCATTACTAACCGTTATTCTTTTTGCTTCAGTTTTTGGCTCGTTTGTCCCTTTGGCGCTTCATCGCTTTAAAATTGACCCTGCTCTTGCAACCGGACCTTTTATTACTACTGCCAACGATATTATTGGTCTATTCATTTACTTTATGATTGGACGCATGATGTATGGCCTATTTTAAGGAATCACAATCTTATTGATTTATTAAAAAACTATTCTTTTACTTTTAAATCAGAGAATAACTTCTCGAATTTCTCAAGTTTAGGTACAATGACAAACTGGCAGTAACCTTGATTTGCATTTTCATTGTAATAATTCTGATGATAGTCTTCAGCTTTGTAAAATTTATCGAATGCGCTAATCTCGGTCACAATCGGTTTTGACCAGATTTTTTCTTTAACCAGTAATTCTTTTATTTTTTGAGCCATCTCTTTTTGAGCATCATCATGATAAAAAATAGCTGAGCGATATTGCGTTCCCACATCTGCACCCTGTCTGTTAAGCGTAGTCGGATCATGGGTTTTCCAGAAAACCTCGAGGATTTTCTCCATACTTACAATTGAAGGATCAAATGTCACCTGCACTACTTCGGCATGACCAGTAAGACCTGAAGTAACTTCGCGATATGTTGGTTTTGCAATTTTTCCACCAGAATATCCTGATTCAACTTTTATTACTCCGTTCACTCTTTGAAATACAGCTTCAACACACCAAAAACAACCTGCACCAAGAGTAATCGTTTGGTATTTGTTATCGGTACCTGCACTAATTGTCTGATTGATCATCATTAGAGTTATTAAAAAAGTTATTAATTTCATTTTTATATTTTTTAATATAAACGATTGATATAAGAATTTGTTTAAAGTAGAATCCGTATTTTTTCTATTTTTGCAATAAAACAATCATATCCATTAAATTAGCATAATAAATTAAAAATCAATTATATGAACCTCGAAATTACAGGAAAGGTTGTTCAATTGGGGCAACGTCAAACAGGAGAAGGCCGCAATGGTCCTTGGGTAAAACAGGAATTGATTATTGAATCGGAAGATCAGTATCCTCGTAAAGTATGTTTAATGTGCTGGGGAGAAAGGTCAGATGAAGCAAAAACCTTTGTTCCTGGTGAAAAGATTAAAGCTGGAATTAATATTGAATCACGCGAGTACAATGGCCGTTGGTTTACAGATGTAAAAGTATGGAAGTTCGAAAAAGTGAGTAGTGCTCCTGTCGCATCAGCTTTAAATGAACCCCCTTATCCAGAAGATTTTACTGAAAATCAATCTATGGAGGATGATTTACCTTTTTAATGACTTTAGCCATTGAGTTCCAGAAAGATTGCCTTACTGGCCGCATTTATTGCTAATTTGATTTATGGTATTAATTATGTTGTTGCAAAAGGTATTATGCCGGATTTTTTGCAGCCGCGAGCAATTATATTAATTAGAGTATTTGGGGCTTCGTTAATTTTTTGGCTTATATCAGCACTATTGCCTTCTGACAAGGTAAATCGCCCAGATTTACTAAGAATTGCTTTTGCTTCCATTTTTGGAGTAACCATAAATCAGATTTTGTTTTTTGAAGGCTTAAATCTTTCAACCCCAATAAATGCAAGCATCATTATGGTTTGTGTGCCGATTGGAGTGTTAATTTTTTCAAAACTACTTAGAAAAGAAAAACTTTCATTTGTAAGAATAGTTGGAATTATGTTGGGTACAGCAGGAGCTGCAATGCTTATTCTGAATGGCGGAAATCCTGATTTTAGTTCTAACACCACTTTAGGTAATTTTTTTATAGTAATCAATGCCAGCTCCTATGGTCTTTATCTTGTTCTGATAAAACCTTTGATGATGAAATACAATGCTATAACAATTATGAAATGGGTGTTTCTTTTTGGATTGATTGGAGTTATCCCGTTTACTGCACACATTGCCCTGCAATCTGACTGGGCTGAGATACCTTTAAATATCTGGTTGTCAATTTCATATGTTATATTATTCACTACAGTACTCGCGTATTTTCTGAATAATTTTTCATTAAAGAGAATCTCACCAACAGCCAATAGTTCAATAATTTATATGCAGCCTCTTTTTGCTACAATCATAGCTTTGCTTTTTGGGAAAGATAATCCAACCCTCGAAATGCTTGTACCCGTAATACTGATTTTTACCGGGGTTTATCTTGTTAGTCTTCAAAAGAAAAAATTGATTGTGCCAATTCAATAAGAGTTAAATAGCCATATCATAATTTTATCCTAATTTTGTGAATAGGCAATTGAAATGAGCGCTATATTTCTTATTTGATGAAAATTTCCTAAATAAGTATCCTTATGAAAGCATTAATATTTGGAGCATCGGGGTTAGTCGGAGGATGTTTGATTGAGAAACTACTTGAAGACAGAGATTTCGATGTGATTATCTCTATGGGAAGATCGATACTTCCAATCAGTCATCCAAAACTTGATCAGCAAATTGCTGATTTTGAGAATCTTGATTTTCATCGTGATTTTTTTAAGGTGGATGTAGTTTTTTGTTGTGTTGGTACAACAATGGCTAAAGCTGGTTCAAAAGAAGCATTTACAAAGGTAGATTTCCTCATTCCGGTAATGATTGCAAAGATTGCTTCAGATGAAAAAGTTAAGAAAATTGTCACAGTCTCAAGTTTGGGAGCAAGTCCAGATTCTTCTAATTTTTATCTTAAAACGAAGGGTGCCATGGAACAAGATATCTTAAGTCATAATATTCCAGTTTCAATTTTTGTAAGACCTAGTCTACTAGTTGGCAAGAGGAAAAAATTGAGGATGGGTGAAAAGTTTGGCGAACTCGTTTTAAATATATTTGGTTTTCTGCTGATTGGCTCATTAAAAAAGTATAAATCAATTTTGGCTGATGACGTTGCTAAAGCCATGTTAATACTTGCAAAAACAGCTACCAAAAGTCAGGTTGTGCTTTCAGATGAAATTAAAAAAATTTCCCATTCAAAAATAATAAATTGATGAATTCAACTTCAAATATTCCTCTTTTGACAACGATGCGATCTGACCGTTTTTTTCTTTTAGCAGGTCCTTGTGTCATTGAAAATGATGAAATGCCGTATCAGATTGCTGAACATTTGGTAAAAATCACGAACAAACTAAATATTCCATTCATATTTAAAGCTTCCTATAAAAAAGCCAATCGATCAAAAGTAGATTCATTTATGGGTATTGGAGATATAAAAGCACTGACTATCCTTCAGGATATCAGCAAAAAGTATAAAATTCCTGTAGTAACTGACATTCACGATGTTCGTGATGCTGAACTAGCGGCAGAGTATGTTGATGTTTTACAGATTCCTGCGTTTTTATGCAGGCAAACTGATTTGCTTTTATCTGCAGGAAAAACAGGTAAGATTGTGAACATAAAAAAAGGGCAGTTCTTATCGGGTGAAGCTATGCGTTTTGCAGTTGAAAAAGTGATTTCTACCGGTAATTCTCAGGTAATGCTTACTGAAAGAGGCTCTATGTTCGGTTATCAGGATTTAGTTGTTGATTTCAGAAATATTGCAGACATGCAAGAGATTGGCGTTCCTGTGATTCTGGATATTACGCATTCATTACAGCAACCAAATCAAGCGTCAGGTGTGTCTGGTGGAAAACCTTCTTTGATTGGATTGATAGGTAAGGCTGGGATTGCGGCAGGTGCTGATGGTATTTTTCTTGAAACACATCCAGATCCTGCAAATGCAAAGTCAGATGGAGCCAATATGCTGCATATGAGCAAAGTAGAAGAATTACTTGAACAGCTTGTTAAGATCAGGGAAGCAATTTGCTAACTCCCCTCCTACTCTTTTATTCTCTTTTTACAGTTTTGATCATGCCTGTTTCCGGATCAAATATCAATCTGGTTTTATTAACTGGTGCAGTAGATAATACCCCTAACTGACTAAATCCAAATCTTTCTTTAGCGTATGTTTTGCCTTTATAAATGACACTTACATCAGCTGCATCCGGAATACGATAATACAAACTATTTGTAAGCTTTGATTTTCCAATGGTTTTATTTTCATCAATAATTGATGCTGTTATCATAAGCGGCTCTATATTGATCTGCAAAGGATCTCCCTTTCCATTTCCATCATTCGTAAGGCCGACATTTTCTGAAAATTTGACAAGTGTTATGATACCTTTTGTTTCTTTATCAGGATAAAAATATACACTTTGTTCAATTATTGTTTTAACTTCTTTTCCTAAGAATAGGCTTAAATATTCTTCTTCAAGATTTTGAAGCTGTTGATCCATATAAACGATGCTTTGTCCGTAATTGATTTCCTGAAAACCTGTTATAAGATTCAATCTGCTATCTCTGATTTTATGTATGAAATCAGCGGCGGCACGGGCTTTTTGTTCTGGGTTTCGGTCAACCCATGCAGATTGCAGGATGTTCCGTCTGATTACTGTTGTATCGATTGTAATCCTTCTTACAATGGTATCAATTCTTTGATATAAATTTCTTTCAGCATAGTATTGGAAGTGTTTTTCATTGGGTGCATTTACGAATGTCTTATCAATCTTTCTTGCAATTTCGCCATGTGAATTTTGAGCATCATCAAAGCTTAATATGATTCCATTTGAATGTAAATCAAAAACCAGGCTTCTTGCGTCCTTTGAACCTCTTTCATCGAATTCAACAAAAAACCATGCATCTGGATCAGGTTCTGTAACTGTTGTGGTTAAAATATCAATGATCTTAAAAGAGGTTTCATCTTGTTTAACAAAATCATCGATGCCAAGTATTTTTGAAGCAAATTCACTGTATGGTCCTTTAAAGCGCTCATTTTTTTCAATAATAACATCAACTTTAATTGCATTTCTGGGCAAAGCGTAGTAAAAGCCGACTGCATCCTGATTCTTATTACCTGAATTGGCCGGCGAAACAAAAATCTGGCCATAGAGATTTGAGTTTGCTATTCCCAAAGAGGAAAAAAGCACGATAATAATTGCAAAAAAGTATTGATAATGTCTCATGGTTTTCTTTTTTGACTCAAATGTACATAAATAACCCCAAAACCGAACCAATCGAAACCATAATTATGTCAGATAAGGTGATTTAACCATACATTTAAAAAAAAGCAGGAAGATTCCTGCTTAATTTGATTTATTAATAAAAGACCCTATTTAATAAACAGAAGCTCTCTGTATTTTGGCAATGGCCACAACTGGTCATCAACAAGCAATTCAAGTTTATCAACATGGGTCCTTATTTTTTCGAAATAAGGTTTTACTTTATAGCAATACGAATGCGCTTTATCAGCTTCATGCTCTATTCTGTTTGCAATTTTCCTTTCTTCAGTCATATCCTCAACAAACTGTCTTATTTCGCTGACGTGCTCCGATATTTCTTTTATAGTCTGAATCTGATTACGGCTTAATTTGACGTAGGTCTTTGAGTCAAGAACATCCTTTAAACCTCTTGCATTTTCGATAAGTGTGTTTTGATATTTTATTGCAGTTGGAATAATATGGTTTACTGACAAATCGCCAATCAAACGAGATTCTATTTGAAGTTTTCTGATATATTTGTCAAGTTTTATTTCATAACGTGCTCTCAACTCTCTTTCTGTAAGAACTTTATGCTTTCCGAAGAGTTTTATTGATTTTTCAGAAATGTATGCTTTAATGGCGTCGGGAGTATTACTGAAATTCGAAAGGCCCCTTCTGGCAGCTTCCTGCTTCCATTCCTCGCTATAGCTATTTCCTTCAAATCGTATATTCTTTGAATCGCGGACATAATTCTTTACCACTTCAAAAACAGCATCCTCTTTTTTCATTTTCGTCTCCATCAATTCTTTAACTTCTTCAAAGAATAATGAAAACTGTTCTGCAACAATGGTATTTAGAACAGTCATCGGTTTTGCAGTATTGGCCGTTGATCCCACTGCTCTAAATTCAAATTTGTTTCCTGTGAATGCGAATGGCGATGTCCGGTTACGATCGGTATTGTCAAGGAGAATTTCCGGTATTTTAGGTATATTAATGTTTGAATGTCTTGCTTTGCCGTTCACTAGACTTTTCCGACTTGGCATTTGTTCAATCTCATCAAGCGTTCGGGTAAGTTGTTCTCCAATAAATGCTGAAATAATTGCGGGGGGGGCTTCATTCCCTCCAAGCCTCAAATCGTTGCTTGCAGATGCTACACTTCCTCTTACTAATTCTTCGTAGGTGTAAACAGCTTTTAAGATATTGACTAAAATTACTGCAAAGCGAAGATTTTCCTGTAACGTTTTACCAGGAGCAAGCAAGTTAATGCCAGTATTGGTAGCCAACGACCAATTGTTATGTTTTCCACTGCCGTTCACTCCTTCATAAGGTTTTTCATGTAAAAGCACTTTGAAGTGATGCTTTCGGGATACTAAATCAAGTAAGTGCATGAGCAACTGGTTGTGGTCAACTGCAACGTTCACTTCTTCGTACACTGGAGCGCACTCAAACTGGCTTGGAGCAACTTCGTTATGTCTTGTTTTTAAAGGAATTCCCAATTTATGAGCCTCAATTTCCAGGTCACGCATAAAAGAACGTGCCCTACTATGAATGATTCCAAAGTAGTGATCGTGTAACTGTTGATCTTTTGCTGAAGAATGGCCAAAAACTGTTTTGCCAGAAAGTACAAGGTCTGGCCTTGCTGCAAATAAGGCTGAATCAACCAGAAAATATTCTTGTTCCCAACCAAGTGTCGGATAAACCTTTGTTATGTTTTTATCGAATAGTTGACAGACCTTAACTGCAGCAACATCCAACGCATCTATTGATTTGAGCAAAGGGGTTTTATAGTCGAGCGATTCTCCTGTATATGAAACGAAAATTGTTGGAATACAAAGAGTGTGCTCCAGGATAAATGCAGGGCTTGTTGGGTCCCAGGCTGTATAACCTCGGGCTTCAAAAGTATTTCTGATACCTCCACTTGGAAAAGATGATGCGTCAGGTTCTTGCTGAATCAATGCTCCACCTGAGAATTCTTCAATACCTTTACCTCCTGAAACGGGACTTATAAATGCATCATGTTTTTCTGCTGTCGAGCCAGTTAAAGGATGAAACCAATGTGTGTAGTGTGTTGCGCCATTTTTCATTGCCCAGGCTTTCATGGATGAGGCTACCTGATCGGCTATCTTTCTGTCAATTTTTGCACTTGTTTCAATAGCCATCATAAGGCTATTGTATGCTTCTTTGGTAAGGTATTCTCTCATTATGTCGTTGTTGAATACCATTGAACCATAGAAATCAGAAATTTTTTCTGAGGGATACTTAACTGGGACAACCTGTCTGTTAAGTGTTTCTGCTAATGCAACAAATCTGAAATTACTCATTTAAATTAAATTAGTCGTTTTTGTTTTTTTGAATGATAAAAAGTCCTGCAAAAGTAAGCAATCCATTTACTATTAATATCTCAAAACCAAATTGATAACCGTTAAACAAATATTCAGAGAAAAAGCTCAATAAATAACTTATGATAGGTGCGAGGATGGCCACCAAAGGTACCCACCTGTCATTTAAGGCTTTTTTTGTAAAAATTCCGAAAGCAAAAAGACCAAGCAAAGGGCCATAAGTATAACCAGCAATTGTAAACAATCTTGCAATTACTGCCTGATCATTAATTTCACGGAAAAGAACGATTACAATTATAATGAGCGAAGAAATAAAAAAATGTGTTTTATACCTGACTTTTTTTAATTCGTTTTCAGACCTGTTTTTATCCGAATTGACACCCAGAATGTCAATTGTGAAGGAAGTTGTTAAAGCTGTAATAGCCCCATCGGCACTAGAATATGCAGCTGCAATAAGGCCTATAAAAAATATGATAGCGACCGCTGGTCCAAAATAGTTGATAGCCAACATGGGGAAAAGATCGTCAGATAAATTTGGTAAAGAAATACCGAAATCGGTTGCATAAATATAAAGTGATGCCCCTAAAAATAAAAATAGTAAGTTTACTGGTACTAAAAGTAAACCAAGTGTCATCATGTTTTTTTGTGCATCTTTAACAGTCCGGCAACTAAGATTTTTTTGCATCATATCCTGATCTAAACCTGTCATTACAATTGTAATAAACATACCGCTAAAAAACTGCTTCAGGTAAAATCGGTCATTTCGCCAATCGGTATTAATCATTTCTGTATAGCCTGCTTCTTTCGCTCTTATAAAAAGATCAGAAAAACTAACATCCAGATGGTCAAGAATTATGTAAATTGTGACTATAAGGGAGGCAAGCATGAAAGTCGTTTGCAGCAAATCGGTCCAAACAATCGTCTTAATACCTCCTTTAAAGGTATAGAGTGTAATAAGCAGGATAAATAAAATAACAGTTAACCAGAAAGGAACACCCCAATGATTAAAAATAAAAATCTGAAGCACATTGATAACCAGAAACATTCTGAATGAAGCGCCTATTGTTCGGGACAATAAAAAATAGAACGCACCGGTTTTATAGGAGAAATATCCAAATCGTTGCTCCAGATAGGAATAAATTGAAATCAGGTTAAGCCGGTAATATAAAGGCAAGAGAAATTTAGTTATTATAATGTAGCCAACAATATAACCGAAAACAACCATCATATAAGTGAAATGAGAGGCTCCAACCCAACCTGGAACACTTATAAAAGTAACCCCTGACAATGAAGCTCCAACCATGCCATAGGCAACTACCGGCCAGGGAGATTGACGGTTTCCAATAAAATATCCCTTGTTTGTAGATTTACGGGCTGTAAAATATGAAATCAAAAACAAAAAAGATGAGTATACCAGAAATACTATAAAAATGATTTGAGGAAGCACTAATGTATGTTTATGTAATTAATAATCAATATATTCAGAGAAATTAAGTAAACAAGGAAAATGAAAATTTGCGCGTAAAACAGGTGCTTCATCTCCAACCTGCACTGTGATCATACCGGCTTTTTCCCCAAAAGTAATGTCGGATTCAGTATCGCCAACCATTACAGATCTGGAAAAATCTATCGAAGGAAAATCATTTTTAGCCGTGAATGCCATTGATAGATTCGGTTTTCTGCAATTCTGTTCAGAAGTTTTGATATCTGTACAGGTATAAATTTTGTCGATGCGACCGCCGGACATAGAGATCATCTCTAACATTTTTTGATGAATACCATTCAAATCGCCGATGGTCATTTTACCCAGGCCAACACCTTGTTGATTTGTAACAATAAGGATGAGTCCAAATTTTTCATTTAGAAGTTTAAGCGATTCTAAAACGCCTGGTATGAAAACAAATTCTTCCGGCGATTTTACATAATCATTTACTGGACGCTCATTAAGAACGCCATCGCGGTCAAGAAACAAGGTCCAAAATTGATCTATATCTTTCAGGTTTTTATTTCCCATCTTGCTCTGGAAATAAGTTCTGTTCAATGGATTCACATAATATATGTCCAATGAGGATATGAGCCTCCTGAATGCGGGCAGTATCGTGAGATGGCACATTGATAAGTATTTCGCATAAATGTTTTAACTGACCTCCCCCCTCACCTGTCAGTCCGATGGTATGCATTCCAATTTCTTGTGCTTTCAATACTGCATTTACCACATTTATCGAATTTCCAGAAGTGCTGAGAGCTATAAGAACATCATTCTTTCTTCCCATTGCTTCGGTCATTCTGCTAAAAATCTGATCGAAAGAATAGTCGTTAGCGACTGCGGTAACGAATGAACTATTCACATGTAATGCTTCGGAAAACAAAGGTGGACGATCGTATTTGAACCGGCCACTTAGCTCAGCTGCAATATGTTGCGCATCAGCTGCGCTACCGCCATTGCCGCACAACAAAACCTTGCCACCAGACCGGAATGTATCAATACAAATTGATAATGCTTGTTCTATTTTCAATATAAGATCTGTATTATCCAGCATGCTTTGCTTGACTGCTATCGATTGATGAATGGCTTTTTGTATCATATTTATTTTCTTGAGCTGGCAAAAATAATGATTATCCAAATGTACTCACCTTGTAATGATTTACAAATCATAAACAAACACATTCATTTTTGCAAGAATTTAAAATGATCAGAAGAATTCTTGACTCTTTATTTTTTTGAAAACAATTGCCTTGATTTACTTAAGGAAAAAATATGATATTTGCCAAAATTTTACCAGCATTGAAATCACTGACTACAATAGGTTTATTAATCCTGTCAAATGCTTTTATGACACTTGCATGGTATGGCCATCTCAAATTTAAAGACCTCAAAGGATTTGATCAATTGGGGTTAATGTGGATTATTATTATCAGTTGGTCTATAGCCCTGTTTGAGTATATGTTTCAGGTGCCTGCAAACAGAATTGGATATCAGGGAAATGGTGGGCCTTTTAGCCTCGTCGAATTAAAAGTGTTGCAGGAAGTAATAACATTGAGTGTTTTTGTAATTTTTTCTTTGTTGATTTTCTAAAATGAAACTTTTAAATTTAACCACCTTATTGGATTTGTATTTTTAATTCTTGCAGTTTACTTTATTTTCAAAAATAATTTTGATTTGTTATTATCGGTAGCTATTTTTGGCAGCAAAATTGATTAATTACTTTTTTAAAATATCACACAAATGAAATTTTATGATACAGTTTCCGAATTTACTTTCGGAAAATATGAAGGGAAAACAATTAAAGAAGTTTTTGAGAAAGACCCAAAGTACATCGATTTTTGTTTTAATAACATTGATGAGTTTTATGTCTCACCTGAGGTTATGAAAGAACTCAGACAAGTAGTTCCAGATTTTACAGCACCAAAACTGGATGAGTTTGATGATGATATGTTGGATTCATATCTTGATGAAACAGAAGAAATAGAGGATTTTGATGAATCAATGCTTGAGGAAGATGAAGAAAGCTTCAATTGGGATGAAGATGATTCAGATCTGGACTTTGATGATGATTTTGAAAGTTTTGATGATGATGATTTCTAATAATTAACTAAGAAATGATTAAAAGGTTGTCAACTATTTCTTGACAATCTTTTTCTATTTTATTTGCCAAGGTTTATTCCATTTCATGATCTTCAAATTCTATCTTCAATACTTTTCCTACACGCTTAAGTGCTCAATTATAGCATTTGCGTACACTTCCCAACTCATATTTTCTGACGTTTTGGCAACATTATCTCTATTAATAGGCTGATTTATGGCTTTTACCATAACTTCTTTCATTGATTCAAGGTTTTGATCTTCGGCTAAATAGCCATTGAAACCATCCAGTATTGTCTCTGTAAAATGCCCGACTTTAGATGCCAGCATTGGCATTTGGAAATTATAACCTATGGATTCAACTCCTGATGGAGTTGCCGTTAAATAAAACAAAATCAAATTGTTACTTACCTGAAAGTATTTGTGAACATCTTCATTAGAAACAAATTCATTCACGACAACTGTAACATCTTCAATACCATACTTACGAATAAGTGATAACGGATTATACTCCTTTTCGTCATCCTGTTTTTTAAGAAACATCTTTTTTGCAAGTCCGAAAAGCTGTGTTTTAATTCTCGTTCCTAGTTTCTTATTATCAAGAGTTTGCCAAAAAGACTCTCCGACGATTAGCAAACTAACATCGTTTCTCTCTTTGGACAATCTGGCAAAAGCTTCAACGGCCTGATGAAGACCTTTATACTTTCGGATGAATCCAAAAAATAAAAAAACATGTTCTTTAAGGCCTAATTTTGTTTTGAATTTTTCAATATCAAATACAGGATCAGGTTTAAACATATCATATACGGGATGAAACAATTTTAGAATTTTTTTCCCGTTTTGGGATATATTATCAGTTGTCTCATTCGAAATACAAAATTCTTGTTTTGGAAATAGGATTTTAAGCTGATCTGCGGTTTGTCTGGCATGAACAACATATGATGTTGCTTTTTTAATGCCAAAACGGGTGAAACGGTTATCGAGGGCACTTCCCTCCTTTTGAATGACAAAATGCAGATCAAATACAATTTTTATTTTTCTTGATTTCGCTAATTGCCTAGCTATAAATCCAAGTGGAAAGCCCTGAACGGCTATAGCCCATTGAAATATAATAAGGTCAGCCTGCAATGACCTGATAAGATTTACAGTTTTTTTCCAAGTAATCGGATTATTGTAATTGGTGATATAATGTACTTTGATATTTGTTCCTTCGAGCTGGTCTTTTCTG
This sequence comes from Bacteroidetes bacterium HGW-Bacteroidetes-1, assembly GCA_002842755.1. Taxonomy (GTDB): domain Bacteria; phylum Bacteroidota; class Bacteroidia; order Bacteroidales; family F082; genus JALNZU01. Next base: position 23,799 of record PHDU01000012.1, read on the forward strand.
CTTTTACGGTCAATAAAATCACGAGGAATTATAGCTGGATATTGTTGAGTCCAGGAGACTATATGTACTTCTGTTTCAAGTATCTTATCAAATGCTTTTGCAAGTGATGTGTTATAATTAGCGATTCCACCTTTAAATCTGGGTCCGGGCCCAAAACAAACAATTTTTAGCATACTTTTTTTCTTTCGTCAAAAATACGAAAACGCTTTTGTATTGAGTGATAATTAAATGTAAAATTGAAGATCTCTTTATTCTGGAAAAGGATGATTGATAATCACTTAAATCGTAAATAAAGAATTTATTTACTAATTAATTCAAGTTGTTTTTGATACACTCTTTCCATTCCTTCTCTTAATGAGATTTTTGGTTTCCAGCCAAACTTTTCAAATACAATATCCATATTTGCGTAGCGGGAATGCACTCCTACAGGTTTATCCAGCAAAGGTTTCACAGTCGGTTTGTAGCCAGCAATATCACCAAACACTTCAATTAGTTCTAAAAAAGAAGTCAATCGTCCAGAACCAATATTATAAGCCGAGCCATCACGAACGTTGTCGAGCAACATAAAAATGAAATCAAGAACATCATCAATGTGCACAAAATCGCGGCCTTGCTTGCCCGAACCCCATACTTCAAAAGGATCTTCCCTTCGTGCAGCTCTTGCAGCAATGGCTGGCACAGGATAGGATTGTTCCTGATCTTCACCATAACCCGAGAATGGCCTTATACAAGCGACTCTTACACCATAATGTGCAGCTGCAATTTGAGCCAGAAACTCACCTGTAAGTTTTGACCAACCGTAGGTCATATCAGGAGTCCCTAAATTTTTATTAAAATCAATATCACCTTCGCTTAAAGCAATTGCTCCTTCTGTACTTTGAAGGCTCACGGGGTAAGCAGCACTTGAACTTGGATATAAAACCCTATCAGGTTTATGTTGCGTCACCCAATAAAAAAATTCAGCATCTATACTTAAGTCAAGCGCAACAATCATTGGGTCACCTTCGATTTTCATTCGACCGCCAACAATTGCGGCAAAATGAAAAACATCACTAAATTTTTCAAAATCAATACTATACTTATCTTGAATATACCGGGGATTTTCACGCATAAAAAAAAGCAAGTTTCGAAAATCGCCTTTCCAGAAAAACAATCTTTTTTCTTTACCTATCACCTCAATATCATTGTTCATAATTGAATTATAATCGTCAATCCATTCTGAAGGATGTCGGCCAATTGACAAATCATCTATCATAAAAACACAATCGTTTGTTGTTTTGAGCAAACGTTTAACCATGTTGCGACCAACAAATCCGCACCCCCCTGAAACCAAATGAATTTTCATAAACCTAACTTTACTTTTATAAACAATTTATTTTTTCACGAACAGAATAATTACTGTTATTGTCACGACTATTTTGCGAAATGAGTTCGGCCAAAAAACCCGTCATAAATAATTGAGATCCAATAATCATTGCGAGCAAACCAAAGTAAAATAATGGTCGTTCAGTCATTTTATAGCCTTCCATGAAAAACTTGGAATAGGCAAGATAGCCTGCTATGGCAAATCCTAAAACAAAAAGAACAGAGCCAATACTTCCAAATAAATGCATGGGCCTTTTACCAAATTTCGAGATAAAAGTGATTGACAGCAAATCTAAATATCCTTTGATAAACCTACTGATTCCATATTTTGAATTACCATATTTTCGCTTATGGTGATGCACAACTTTTTCTCCTATTTTACCAAATCCAGACCATTTGGCAATTACCGGAATATATCGGTGCATTTCTCCATGTACCTCTATGCTTTTAATAAGCTCCGCTTTATAAGCCTTAAGTCCACAATTGAAGTCATGTATTTTTATCCCGCTAATCATGCGCGTTGTGCGGTTAAAGAATCTTGAAGGGATTGTTTTTGAGATGGGGTCATGTCTTTTCTTTTTCCACCCGGAAACAAGGTCAAAATCCTGTTTAGCAATCATATCGTACAGGTCGGGGATTTCATCAGGACTATCCTGGAGATCAGCATCCATTGTGATAACTACTTTTCCTTTTGCTGCAACAAAGCCCTCGTTTAGCGCAGCGGATTTGCCATAGTTGCGTCTAAAACGAATACCCCTGACTTTTGGGTAAAGTTTTGAAAGCTGTCGTATAGTTTCCCAGGAATTATCGCGAGAGCCATCATCCACAAAAATGATTTCAAATTCAAGAGATTTTTCTTCAGCTACACGAATTATCCATTCTGTAAGCTCCTTCAAAGATTCCTCCTCGTTCAGGAGTGGAATAACAATCGATAAATCCATTCGCTCTATTTTCTCAATGCAACTCGAGGTTGGTTTTGTCTTTTTTAATAAATATTGAGATAATGGCACTCAAAACCAAGCCAATCAATGGAGTCAACCAAAATCCTTTTATGAGTGTCTTTAAAGGCACTAAATTTTCTTCAAATTTTTCTATCATTGTATCTAATGTTTCTTCCGGAACTTTTCCTTCCAGAGAATAAATAAGATTATCTACATGGCGACGCATATACTCAGGGTCAACATATTCATTCAAAACAAAAGAAAACAAGTTACCCAAATAGCCACTTACCAACAGAACAACAAAACCAACTTGAAGTGCTTGTAAATAAGATATTCTACCACTAAGATCAAGGTCTCGGGTTTTATTGATTGCAATTACAGTTAAAGCAATCATCAGACCAAAAGAGATAAGTCCATTAAGGATTGAAAAAACAGGACTAAAAATGCTCACGTCAAAGGCATACAATACAACATTATACGCAATGAGAATCAGACCGGTGATCAGTCCAAATTTTAAAGCTTGATTGAAAGGTGCCATATTAAAATAATTTTAAGTTTTGAAAATTATAAATCATCAATATACCTGTTCCGTCTTTTGGCAAAGATAGCAATTATCGTTGCAAAAAGCGGCATAAGAAAAACATTCACAATAAAGTAATAAAGTGCCATCGAGAATGGTGTCAATATTTGTTGAATGAGGTATTTATTTTCTTTTATTTGAGCCATTGTTTGATCTGGATTTGAAGCCAAAAGCTCAGACTCAAGGATTGTAACCCGATGGTGAAGGCTTGGTAACAACAGAAAAGTAAATACATAATAAATCATGAGTGACATGACAAGTGCAGAGACAAAACCTGTTAAAACAGAAAGCCGGAACCCAATTGAGAACTCCAGCATTCCGTCAAGATACCTCTCTCGCAAACGAACACATGCAAAACCCATTGCAAAAATGGGAGCAAGATATAAAACAATATATAAAAGTGAAAAGGAATTCCCTAATAAGAAGGTGAGAACAATAAGAAGAAGAAATATCAATAAACCAGAGAAAAAACCCGTGATTATTCCTACGATCCAGAAATATTTTTTTTTATACATCCTTTTCTTAATCAGCTTTGCTATGGGTGCAAACTTAACAAATGATTTAATACGATGGGTAAAAATCCATTAAACTTCTTGGTAGCAATCATAATTATTGTACTTTTGCAGCGGGTAAGTCTTATACGACCAGCTCCTATTGAATCCCCCAGATTTGGAAGAAAGCAAGGGTAAATGGTTGAGCGGTGCGATATAAGTAGCTTACCCATTTTTTTATTCTCTTTTGATTGTATTCCTTCATTTATCATCTTTAGATAATATCCTCCTTTTTATTAATTTAGCGGCATAAATACATACACTCATGTTACTAAAACTATATGCCGATAATCAATCTCCGCGACAGATTAAAATGATTGTAGATTGTTTGAATGATGGTGGTTTGATCATTTTTCCAACAGATACAGTTTATGGACTTGGTTGCAGTATTCATCAAAGTAAAGCTGTTGATAGAATAGCTCAAATAAAGGGAATAAAGAAAGAAAACGCTAATTTTTCATTTATTTTTAATAACCTCAGTTTATTGTCGGAGTTTACTAAACCTATTGACAATGATGTTTATAAAATGATGAAAAGAAACCTTCCCGGTCCCTTCACTTTCATACTTGGAGCCAACAGCAATATACCTAAGTTATTTCAAAGCAAGAAAAAAACGATTGGTATTCGCATCCCAGATGATCCTATTATTACATTGATAGTCTCTGAACTTGGCCATCCGGTTATGACCACTTCAATTCTTGATGATGATAAGATTTTGGAATATACCACTGATCCTGAAATAATTTATGAAAAATTCAGAGATAAAGTGGATATCGTAATTGATGCGGGTTTTGGTGGTAATCAACCCAGTACAATCGTTGATTGCACTGGAAATGAACCTGTTATTCTTCGACAAGGCAAAGGAATGTTAGATTAACCAAAAAAATCAATGGAATACTTGTTAGTATTGGTTTTTTTTATACTTTTGCACCTCCAAAAAGGAATGATTTGTTAGCTCAGCCGGTAGAGCATTTGCCTTTTAAGCAAAGGGTCCCGGGTTCGAATCCCGGACAAATCACTGAAATGCTTTACATAAAGTATCAAAAACGTTAATTATTAAATAGTTAACGTTTTTTTCGTTTATTAGAACTTTTGTTTTCATTAAAAAGCATTTTTTGTGGACGCTATTTTGAAGTCTATTCAATAAGTCTGATGAATGGATATCGACCTTATAACAATTCATAGACATATCTCATTTCCATATCTGAAACAAAAAGCCCTGAACTCAATGATAAGATCAGGGCTAAAGTACGTGTTTAAAAAAATGTCAAATTCAAAAGTTATTCCAACCTAACACCTGAAACTTCCATTATTTTTCTGAATAAATCAACATTATCATAAAATCCACTAAACTTGTCAGCACCTAAACCATAAGCAAGTGCAGGTATAAAAACTCCTGTATGATCAGTGGTTGAAAACGCAAATTTTACCTTTCCCCGTTCATTACCGTGAGGTAAAGTTAATCCACCCGTCTCATGGTCTGCAGTTATAATTACAAGAGTACCAGGATTTTTATCAGCGAATTGCATTGCAATTCCTACCGCTTTATCAAAATCAAACATTTCTGCAGTAAGAAATGTAGAATCGTTGGCGTGTCCTGCCCAATCAATTTGAGATCCTTCAACCATTAAAAAAAATCCATTTGGATTATTGTTTAATGACTCTAACGCAAGTCTTGTTCCTTCTGGCAATAAATCTCCCCTACCCTCTAGAACAGATTTTGGATGGATTGAATCAGTAAGAACTAACAACTTCTCAAAAGAATTGGCACTTTTTGGCAGCTTATTAAAATATTGAAAGCCTTTTTCCTGGAAAGCATCGGTTAAAGTTTTCTTATCAGATCGTTTATTGAAGTATTTTAAGCCACCTCCAATAATTACATGGATAGGTGCCTTGAGAAAATCTTCAGCAATCTGTTCCTGATTATTTCTGCTGACATTTTTTGCAACGAAAGCAGCTGGAGTAGCGTGTGTTATAGCACAACTCACAACAATTCCAGTAGATTTTCCAGTATGACCAAAGATTTCGAGCATGCTTGGAGTAGCAATGCTATCAGGGGTCATGCCAATCATGCCGTTTCTCGTCTTTTTTCCGGTTGCAATAGCTGTACCGGCTGCACCTGAATCAGTGATAAGGTTGTTATAGGAATGGGTTGAAGTAGAACCTGAATAACTTGCTTTTAGCATATTTAATGTTTCATTGGCTTTCAGCTGCGCAGCCTCAATTTGGGCATACCCCATTCCATCACCAATTAAAAGAATAATGTTTTTAGGATGTTCAGCATTTATATCAATTTTTTCAATATGTTGAGAATACACAAAAGATAAAGATAACATCAATGTTAATCCTATTGTAAACAAAAATTTCATTCTTTGACTTTTCATTATTTTATGTTTGAAGATTAATTACAGTAATTTCAGGTAAAATGCCAATACGACCAGGGTATCCAATTGATCCTAGACCACGATTAACATAAAGTTGCTGATGGGTTGCTTCATTTGAATATAATCCGGCCCATTGCTTGTAAATATATTGTGCAGGACTCCATTTAATTCCAGGAATCTCGATACCAAACTGAAAACCATGCGTATGGCCTGATAAAGTTAATTCAATATCCTGATGATTTTTTAAGACGGTAGCATCCCAATGACTGGGGTCATGAGAAAGTAAAATTTTCGCAGAAACCTGCCCGATTCCTTTGCTAGCCTTTATAATATTTCCCAATTGAGGAAACCTGGTATTTACACTCCAGTTTTCCACACCAATGAGTGCAATCTTATGGCTGTCTCTTTCAATAATTATATGCTCGTTCCGAAGTAATTTCCAGTTAATTTGATTGTAGAATTGATAAAGCGCTTCCATATTATTTTGCTTTTCAGCTTTCGAAGGCCACTTTTTATAATCTCCATAATCATGATTCCCGAGTATCCCAAATACCCCATCCTTAGCCTTGAGTTCTGTAAGAATTTCTTTAAAACGAAATGCTTCATCAGTTGTGTAATTGACCAAATCTCCTGTAAACACAACAAGGTCGGGCTCCAACCTATTAATGGTTTCAATCGCTTCTCTCAACGGATCGGTACCAGACCAACTTCCCAGATGCAAATCAGATATCTGAACGATCTTGAAACCATCAAAGACATCAGGTAAGTTTTTGAAACGAATAGTCAGGTTTTTAACATTAAAATCATGAACCCACTTAAACATCCCCATAAACATTGAACTCAAAACCAGACCCCCTGCAACGATAGCAATGTTTTCCATAAACTTAGCACGAGATATCTTAGACCTTTGAGAATCATCATTGTTTAAATTCTTCGATTGAAACAACTCAATCAATTTTTGAACAGCTTTAATGATATCTGCTAAACCAAGTACAATTGCAATAAATATTTTGGCAACGTAAAATGAAAAAATACTACCGTACAATAGGTTCCGCGCCAATGTATTCCATTCTGAAGTTTTATAAAAATAAGATATTAGTGTACTGATAACGAGAGCCAGCAAAGGCAACCAATACAAAAATGCAGTCAGGGTCTTTATTTTTTGACTGTAAGTGTAAACCTTATTTTTAAAAACACCCCAGACATAATAATCAATAAGCGTTAAAAGGATAAAAAAAGGATAACGGTTTGCGTTTTTTGGGAAAGTAACGGTAATTAAAAAATACCCGCCTACAACGAGCAAGAGTATCAGTAGGTATAAAAATAGGCGCTTTTTCTTCATAACAGGCTGCAAAAGTAGTGAAAAGCAGTATCCAAAAACTCGGTTTTTTAAAAATTAACAATTATTTGAAATTTAGTTAATATTTGAAAACGTGATAGTTAAAGAAAAATAATTTGAGTTTATCGGTTAAATAAAATGCTTGCTTGGTTTTTTCTTTAAAAAAATTTGCACGTGTTCATGGAATAACTAATTTTGCACCTCCTTTTGTAGATGGAAAACACAAAAGAATAGAAATCGTTCTGTAACATAATGGAGAGGTGGGTGAGTGGCTGAAACCAACAGTTTGCTAAACTGTCGTACCCGATTAGGGTACCGGGGGTTCGAATCCCCCCCTCTCCGCATTCATCGGGGCATAGCGCAGTCCGGTTAGCGCACCTGCTTTGGGAGCAGGGGGCCGTAGGTTCGAATCCTACTGCCCCGACTTAAATTTGAAGAGGTTACAGTAAAGACTGTGACCTTTTCTGTTTATAGTTCTAATTTATTGATTCTTTTCAATACAAAAATGTTGGTTAGCGCATCCCGACTAAATGCTTTTGTCGGGAGGGCCGTAGGTTCGAATCCTACTGCCCCGACTTAAATTTGAAGAGGTTACAGTGAATACTGTGACCTTTTCTGTTTATTAGATCCAATTTATTGATTCTTTTTCAATACAAAAATGTTGTTGAGCGCATCCCGACTAAATGCTTTTGTCGGGAGGGCCGTAGGTTCGAATCCTACTGCCCCGACTTAAATTTGAAAAGGTTACAGAAAAGACTGTAACCTTTTCTGTTTTTAGATCTTATTTATTGATTCTTTTTCAATACAAACCAGGCTTCTTTGTTAAAAGAGGCAGGACTGGTCTTGGGGGAATCCTTTCTATATGAAACAAAAATGACTCTAATAATGTTTAAATTATTAAAGTCATTTTAAAATACAGGTGCCCAAGAAAAGACTCGAACTTTCACGACCTTAAGGTCACTACACCCTGAATGTAGCGCGTCTACCAATTTCGCCACTTGGGCATAAAACACCCTTAAAAAAACAGTGCCCAGGACAAGATTCGAACTTGCACACCGTAACCGGCGCCAGCCCCTCAAGCTGGTATGTCTACCAATTCCACCACCTGGGCTAAAAGAAGTGCAAAAGTACGTTTTTATTTAAAAGTTCCAAAGTGTTTTTTAATTTTCAATAAAGTTTTTTTCATTGGAATTTGCTTGATCTAAACACTAATCGTACTTTTGAATAAAATCTAAGCACCAAACTATATGTATCATTTTAACCAAGCTGACCTTCATCAATTTGAAGGTAAAGGTATCAATTCAGATCTTATTAACAAACAAATTGAGATGTTCATTAAGGGCTTTCCATTTATTAAACTGGTGGCACCTGCAACTGCTGATCATGGAGTTCAGCGCTTTACTGAGTCGGAAATTGATGACTTAATTCAATTTTTTGATGAGTTCAAAATAAATTACGACATACTCAAATTTGTTCCGGCTTCTGGTGCAGCTAGCAGAATGTTCAAACACTTATTTGAATTCGTTCAATTATTTGGTGGCACTAAAGGGGAAATTATTGCCCTTGAAAATGACGAGGATTTTAATAGTGTAGGCTATTTTTTGAAAAACATCCGCCGGTTTGCTTTCTTCAATGATCTGAAAACAATGGCACAGACAAAAAATTTAGATATCGAATCGTTGATCGTTAACAAATCTTATAAAGATATCGTTCAACTTTTAATATCGGACGATGGGTTAGGATATGGTAGTTTGCCAAAAGCCCTTTTGCGCTTTCATAGTTATGAAGATGAATTTCGTTTTGCCATTGAAGAGCATTTGGTTGAAGCAGCAAATTACTGCACGAATGAATACAATGTTGCAAAGGTTCATTTTACAATATCACCAGAGCATCGTACTAAATTTGAAGAAGTTATTGCAGTTGTAGTACCAAATTACGAATCACTTTTTAATATTCGCTTTGAAATTAATTTTTCAGAGCAAAAACCTTCCACCGATACTATTGCAGTAGATTTGAGTAACCAACCTTTCAGAAATGATGATAACTCAGTTCTATTTCGCCCGGGAGGACATGGTGCACTTATCGAAAATTTGAATGATCTGGATGAAGAAATAGTTTTTGTAAAAAACATTGACAATATTGTACCAGATCGCCTCAGAAACGAAACATATCGATACAAAAAGGCAATTGGAGGTCTTCTTATGAAGCTTCAGGATCAGACTTTTTCTTTTCTTGACCTTCTTAATGATGGGTTTTTGGAAGAAGATGAGCTGGAAGAAATTGTTCAATTCACAAAAGAACAATTAATGATTGACATACCAGAGGCATTTGCAGGATTTAGCGAAATAGAAAAAATTGATTTTCTTTTTGGTCAATTGAACAGACCAATGCGCATTTGTGGCATGGTTAAAAATGAAGGTGAACCTGGTGGAGGTCCCTTTTGGGTTAAAAATTCGGAAGGAATTGTTTCTCTTCAAATTGTTGAATCGTCCCAAATGAATTTAAAAGATGTACATCAGGCTGAGATTGTTTCAATGTCAACACACTTCAATCCTGTCGATCTTGTGTGCGGCATGTACGATTTTCAGGGTGATAAGTTTGACCTGAGACAGTTTGTTGATTCAGATACCGGTTTTATTTCAGTAAAATCGAAAGATGGTCGCAATTTAAAAGCACTTGAATTGCCAGGTTTATGGAATGGTGCTATGGCCGATTGGATCACTATATTTGTTGAAACACCAATCATAACCTTCAACCCGGTTAAAACCGTCAATGACTTATTACGACCTCAACACCAACCAAAAAATGACTGATTCCATTATTATAAATTCAAACCTATTGAAAGCCAATCACCGTGATAACTAAAGCCATTGAAATTGAAGATTTAGTCAGAAAATATCCCTTTACGGTTAAATATCTCATGACTCATGGGATAAAATGTATTGCCTGCGGAGAACCAATCTGGGGAACATTAGAAGAGGCTGCGATTGAAAAGGGGTTCAATCAAGACGAAATTGATTTTTTCATTTCAGAAATGAATGGAATGATCTCTAATACTGTTTAATAGTGCTGTTTTTAATTTGCATTGCTTAAGCTTTAAAGTTTGATAGCAAGGCTATTATGGATTGAATAGCAGAAATTATGGTTCATATGGTTGACTGGTATGAAAGAAGATGATAACGCAGCCTTCGGACTCCATAAATTTCGTGTTAATTTATCATAGAATATTGGAAATAAGTATTATATAGATACTTTGAAATTTGTAATAATGATGGCTTTATTCAAATGGGTATTAGGGTGCTAACCTATTTCTTTGCCAACCTTTGGTGGTTTTAGTATATAAAATACGGTCATGAAGTCTGTCTTCTCTTCCCTGCCAGAACTCTATACTTTCTGGAATAAGTCGATAACCTCCCCAGTAAGATGGGCGTATTATCGGTAATTCCATTTCCAGATATTTGTTTCTTTCTAATTCCAATTCTTGTCGGGACTCAATACTGGTGCTTTGTGGGGAAACAATGGCACTGATGCGGCTCAGCAATGGCCGACTATCAAAATATTCTTTTGAATCATCTTTGTTTATTCTGCTGACAGTTCCTTCAATGCGGATTTGCTTTTCCATATCCGGATAAAAAAATGTCAGACATGCGTTAGGATTTAATGCAAGTTGTTCGCCCTTTCTGCTTTTATAATTGGAAAAAAAAACAAATCCACCACATGAAACTTCCTTTAACAACACTACACGTGCTGAAGGTTTGTTTTCAAAAACAGTAGAGAGTACCATCGCATTCGCTTCATGGGCATGTTGTTTTAATGCCATTTCAAACCATGATGTAAAAAGAACGAAAGGATCATCCGGTAAAATATCTTCACCCAATTGATCTTTACTATATTGTTTTCTATGATCGTGAATTTTCATATTCTTTTTTCTTAATTCCTGCAAAAATAACTATCTTGCTCCACAATAATTGAATTTTTACAATGGGACGCTTTTTCAAAGTAAAAAAAGTATATTTTCCAACGTTTTTGGGTTGGCTTATAATTATTATTGGGTTGATTGTTTTCTCATTTTTTCTTTTAAAGATGACATATACATTTCTTTCACAGGAGGTTAAACCAAATTCAAAGGTATTGGTTGTAGAAGGATGGATACCTCAGTATGGGATAAAAAATGCTATCGACTATTATAATGAACATGGCTACAAGTACATGATTATTACAGGGGTACCAATCACCCAATGGACCTACTCTTCGCCTTTTTCAAATATGGCTGACGCTTCTGCCGGAACTATGCGACATTTATTTTTTACTGATTCTATTTACACCGTTAGTATTCCAACTTCTGTTTTTCGTGATCGCACTTATTCTACGGCAGTTGCATTGAAAATGGCATTGCCCCAATGGAGGATTTCGGATGACAACTTTGATCTTTATTCTTTGGGAGCACATGCCCGCCGCTCTTATTTAATGTTCTCAAAGGTTTTCTCTCATTCTGATATAGGACTAATAACTGATACCGATAAATCGTTTGAAGCTGAAGAATGGTATCGTTCGAGCAATGGTTTTCGGATTGTCTTCAGCGAGTTGATTAGTTACTTTTATAGCCGATTATTCTTTTATCCTGACGAGCATCACTATCAGCAGTTGATCATTAGCGGCAGGTATTTTGATTCGATAACGGATGCAAGATATGAGAAGGACAGAACTTTTGCCGACACTGTTGAATCTCCTCTTAACAAAAGTGATGTTTTAAAATTCAAGGGATTAGAATATTTTGAGATCGATCTTCAATACCATGTGTCGGCTGGTTTTGAAGTTGATACTACTGAAGTTCCTTTTAGCATGCCTACCACTACTGAAAGAAAGCCAATGTATCGTAAATTTGGAACCGCTAGATTTATGCTACATGACAGTATCTTTAGTTTGACGGCTTATCAAAACTTAGATTATTTAATAAAGAATCCTGATTATAAACAGCTTTTTATCCCTTTCAAAGACTTGACAAGCAGCTTTGATACCTATGGAGGCGGGCGATATTTAGATATAGATATTCCATTGACAGATAGTGTTCGTATTGATTTTAACAAAGCATATAACCCATACTGTGCTTATGATGAGAGGTGGTCGTGTCCTTTGCCACCTCCTGAAAATTATATCAATACGTTAATAAAAGCTGGAGAAAAGAAAACAAACAATAACATTAAAAAATAACTATGGATAAGATAAACATATCCGTTTTATTTGTTGATGATGAGAAAATCCTTTGTACGATTTACGAAAAACTTATTGGGGCTTTAGTTCAGACCATTTACATAGCTGGGAATGGACAAGAAGGGTTGGATCTATTTAAAAAGCATGAACCTGATCTGGTAATTACAGATATTAAAATGCCTCTGATGAGCGGTCTCGACATGACAATGAAAATCAAATTGTTAAAGCCTGACGCTCGCATCATTATTTTATCTGCCTATAGCGAAGCAAATTATCTCATGCGCGCTATTGATATTGGTGTAAAAGTCTTTCTTCTTAAGCCAGCAAAGAATGAAAAACTATTTACAGCAATCAGGGAGCAAGCATACGAAATTCTTCTGGAGAAAAACATGCATTATGAAGAACAACGTAGATTAAAAGCAGAGGCGGAGCTGTCACATAACGAAAAGATGCTTCAGGCAGTAGGTGAGGTAGCACAGAAGCTACTGCAATTTGGTTACACAGAGAAAGTTATTAATGATACACTGTCACGCTTGGGACAAGCAACACAGGTAAGTAGGGTATATATATTTGAAAACTATTATAATGACAATATACTTCTTACGAAGCTTAAACATGAATGGGTTGCTGAAGATATAACTCCTCAGATTGGAAACCCTGAGCTAATACAAGTTCCGGTTAATGGTTCTCATTTTAAGTTTTGGACAGATGAACTGACTCAAAAAAAATGTATTTATGGAAATGTAAGAGATTTCCCCCCTCAGGAAAGAAATGTTTTAGATACCATGGAAGCCTTATCTGTAATTATTCTTCCAATATTTGTTCAGGATAAATGGTTCGGTTCTATTGGTTTTGATGATTGCATGTATGAACATACCTGGACTTTCTCTGAAGTAAATACCTTAATGACCGCTGCAAATATTATTGGTGGAGCAATCCAGCGATCTCAAATTGAAGAACAACTGCAAAAACTCAATGTATCTCTTGAAGAACGTGTTAGAGTAAGGACAAAATATCTTGATTCAGAAATTGTTGAAAGAAAGAATGCCGAAATGCTGCTACGTCAGAGTGAAGAAAAATATAGATTGATCTTTGAGAACTCTAATGATGGTATTTTTCTTTCCATTAAATCAAAAATACAATTTATAAATCCAAGATTTTACGAGTTAACAGGGTTTTATCCTAATCAGTTGGTCGGAAGGTCATTCGTTGAATTTATTCACCCTGATGATAAAGAAAAGGTTATTGGAATATACGAAAGAAGATTGAATGGCGAGAAAGTTCCTGATTCTTATGATATACGAATAATAGACACAAATGGCAAAGCAAGATGGGTCGAAATAAAATCCAGCGTCATAAAATGGGAAAATAAGGAATCTGTTTTAACCTTTTTAATCGATATTGATGCACGTAAAACATTTGAAAAAGAACTTCAGTATTTAAACAGCAACCTTGAAGAAAAGGTAAATGAGGAATTAAAAAACAGAGAAAAACAACAACAATTATTTTTGCAAAAATCAAAGCTTGAATCACTTGGTGAGCTTTCAGCTGGAATGGCCCATGAAATCAATCAACCCCTTGGTGGTCTTTCATTGAGTTTAGACAATATTATTGATGAAATTGAAGCAAACCAGCTAACAGAAGGATATCTTAGAAAAAAGATTCATCTTATGTTTGGGGACATCGAAAGAATTCAGGAAATTATCAATCACGTACGGCTGTTCACACGTGAGCAGGATAGTAATCACGAACAGATTTTTGTTTTATCAGAAGTAATCAATAAAAGTCTGCTTTTGGTAAATCGATTGTTTATTGATCATTTAATCGACCTTCAGGTGAGTATCAAAACCTACAGGCAACGAATACAAGGTAATCCTTACAGGCTTGAACAAGTAGTATTGAATATGCTGAGCAACGCCCGGTATGCTGTTGACAGGAAATATAAGTTGATGGGACCATCATTTCAAAAAGCTATATCTATAAAAACCTGGACTCAGTCAACGAATATCTTCATCGAGATTGAGGACAATGGAACCGGAATCCCAGAGTCAATTATAAACAATATTTTTGACCCATTTTTTACCACAAAAAGCGAGGGTGAAGGCACTGGTCTTGGTTTATCAATTTCTTATGGAATTGTTCGTGATTTGGGTGGCATAATAGAAGTTAAAAGCGAAGAAGGTGTTTATACGAAAATGATTATAATTTTACCAGTATATTCTGAATAGATTATGGAAATACTCAAAATTCTTGTACTTGATGATGAAGAGCGATTTCGTGAAGAAATTAGTGAATATCTACAAAAAAGATCCTATGAGATTTATCTTGCAGAAAAGCCTTCAGTAGCTTTTAGTATCCTTGAAGCAAATCCTATTGATATCGTAATTCTGGATATAAAGTTACCAGAAATGAATGGACTTGAGGTATTGAAAATCATTAAAAGTAAGCACAGTGAAATCGAAGTTATTATGATCTCGGGTCATGGAGACATGAACAGCGTGATTGAATCAATGCGGTATGGAGCGTCTGATTACTTTCAAAAACCATTCCGGCTTGTTGAAGTAAACCAGGCAATACAGCGAACGCAGAAATTTATCTTTTTAAACAGACAATTACAACAATCCAAGAGGACAATCTCCATTTTAACAGAAAAACTCTACCAAAACCTTGGTTCCCCAATGATTGGTAGTAGCGAAAGTATTCTGGAGGTGATGGATATGATGCAAAGAGTCGCTTCCTCTGATTTGACCAGCGTTTTAATTACAGGTGAGAGCGGGACAGGAAAAGAGCTAGTTGCGCATGGAATTCATCTGCTAAGCAACCGGAATAATCAGGTTTTTCATTCTGTAAATTGCTCAGCAATAACAGATAGTTTATTTGAAAGTGAGTTTTTCGGACATAAAAAGGGATCTTATACTGGAGCTTTTGATGATAGGCCAGGCTGGTTTGAGGTTGCTTCAAAAGGAACCCTGTTTCTTGATGAAATCGGGGATATGCCCTTGGGACAGCAAGCCAAACTACTTAGGACACTTGAAGACCGAAAGATTCGTAGGGTTGGATCTCATCAAGTTATTGATGTTGATGTAAGGGTTATAGCTGCTTCAAATCAAAATTTAGAAAAGATGTCTGATGAAAATAAATTCAGAGGCGATTTGTACCATCGACTTAGTACTTTTATCATTCATCTGCCGCCATTACGTGAAAGAAGTGAGGACATTCCTTTGTTGGCCGACCATTTTCTCCAATCATTTGCATCTCGTCTCAATAAAAAAAATATGAGCATTTCAGAGGAGGCTCAACTGATGCTCAAAAAATATTCCTTCCCTGGAAACATCCGTGAATTGAGAAATATCATTGAACGCGCATTGATTCTTTGCGATGGAGAAATACTTCATTTACAACATTTTCCAACCTTTAGAAATTCAAATCATGATGGGAAAAATGGGATGTTAAGGAAAGAATTTGATCTTGAAGTTAGTGAGAAACGAATAATTGAAGAAGCTCTGGAAGCATCGGGATACAATAAATCAAAAGCTGCATCATTACTTAATATAACATGGCAGTCGCTGAACAGACGCATGAAGAAATTTGATATTGAAGATACTTTAAATCAACCGTAATAAAATGTTTATGAATGCTAACTCTTTTACCTGCCCCTAACATAGAGAAATCATATATTTTTTTCCAAAAAAAAAGCTCTCAATTTCTTGAAAGCTTTCTTTTTAAAAAGTTAGAATCTAACTTACTTGCTGAACAATAGCTTTAAAAGCCTCTGGATTATTCAGTGCAAGATCTGCCAGCACTTTTCGGTTAATTTCGATATTGTGTGCATGCAATTTACCCATAAACACACTGTATGACATTCCATAAGCTCTGACTCCTGCGTTAATACGCATGATCCAAAGACCCCTGAAATAGCGTTTTTTGTTTCTACGGTCGCGATACGCATACTGCTGACCTTTTTCGTAAGAATTTTTGGCTACTGTCCAAACATTCTTTCTACGACCAAACTGACCTCTTGTCAGTTTAAGGATTTTTTTTCTTCTAGCTCTAGATGCTACAGAATTTACTGATCTTGGCATTTTTTAAATTTTTTCTGCATAGCGCCTCGCAATGAGAACTTTGATGCTATAACAAAGTTAAACAATTGATTGTACTTAAGATTGAAGCATTTCTTTGATATTCTTTTCATCGGTAGAATGTACCAATGTAGAATACGTCAGGTTGCGCTTACGTTTGGTCGATTTTTTTGTCAAAATATGACTTTTGTAAGCATGCTTTCTCTTGATCTTTCCAGTGCCCGTTAGTTTAAAACGTTTTTTAGCACCGGATTTTGACTTCATTTTTGGCATTACTGAACGATATTTAGGGTTTAATTAAAGTTTTATTTTTTCGGGGAAATCATCATCATCATGCGTTTTCCTTCCAATTTGGGAAGTTGCTCAACCTTACCATAATCTTCGAGAGCCTGAGCAAATTTCAACATTATCAACTCACCTTGTTCTTTATACACAATTGATCTGCCTCTGAAAAAAACATCAACTCTCACTTTGGCTCCTTCTTCAAGAAACTTTATGGCATGTTTCAGTTTAAAATCAAAATCATGATCATCTGTGTTAGGACCAAGTCGAATTTCTTTTACTACAATCTTCGCTGATTTTGCTTTTATTTCTTTTTGTTTCTTTTTTAATTCAAAAAGAAATTTTTTGTAGTTAAGAATTCTACATACTGGTGGGTTTGCAGTCGGAGAAATCTCGACAAGATCAAGTCCTTGTTCCTCAGCCATTATAAGGGCCTCTCTAAGGGAAACTATACTTGCTTCTATTGTATCTCCTACAACACGCACCATTGGTGCTGTAATTCTGTCATTAATCCGGTGCGGGTCTTCTTTTTTTACAAATCCCCTTCTTGGACTTCTTCCTCTAAACTGTGCTATGGTTTTATCCTCCTATATTTGTTAAACTTATGAAAATTATTCCTGTTAAATGTATTATTATTTTACTTCCTGAAGTCTTTTTACCTCACTGTTTATCATTTCAGCAAAAGATTCCAATGAAAAAATTCCTAAATCACCATCCCCTTGCTTTCTTACAGATACTTGATTTTTAGACTCCTCCTTCTCCCCTACTATCAACATATATGGAATTTTACTCATCTCAGCGTCTCTGATTTTCCTTCCTGTTTTTTCGCTACGGTCATCAATGAGGGCGCGAATATCGGAATTTATCAGGAATTGTGAAACTTTTTCTGCATATTTTTGATATTTTTCGCTGATTGGCAGTATGATAACCTGTTCTGGAGCCAGCCAAATCGGGAATTTACCAGCACAATGTTCAATAAGGACTGCAACAAAACGTTCCATTGACCCGAAAGGCGCTCTGTGAATCATAACCGGCCGATGCTTTTCATTATCGCTTCCAATGTAGGTAAGGTCAAAGCGCTCGGGAAGATTATAGTCAACCTGAATAGTTCCTAATTGCCATTTTCTTCCGATTGCATCTCGAACCATAAAATCCATTTTCGGACCATAAAATGCTGCTTCGCCTTCTACAGTTATTGTATTTAACCCTTCTTCAATGGCCACTTCTTTGATTGCGTTCTCTGCTTTTTCCCAATTTTCATTTGAACCAATGTATTTTTCTGGTGTTTTTGGATCTCTGAGGGAAATCTGCGTTATAAAATCATTGAAATCCAATGCTTTAAAAATACGCATGATGATCTTTATTACAGCCTTAAACTCAGGTTTGATCTGATCGGGAGTACAAAAAATGTGTGCGTCATCCTGCGTAAAACCCCGCACACGGGTAAGCCCATGAAGTTCACCACTTTGCTCATAACGGTAAACAGTTCCGAATTCTGCATACCTGATAGGTAACTCTTTGTATGAATGAGGTTTGGTATTGAAAATCTCACAGTGGTGAGGGCAGTTCATTGGTTTCAGAAAGAATGCTTCGCCTTCTACTGGAGTCGTGATAGGTCTGAAAGAATCAGCTCCATATTTATCGAAGTGACCAGAAGTCTTATAAAGGTTAACATTTCCAATATGAGGAGTAATTACAGGAAGATACCCTGCTTCTTTCTGGACTTGCTTCAGATACTGCTCTAAACGTTCTCTCAATTGTGCACCTTTTGGAAGCCATAGTGGTAAACCTGCTCCAACCTTTTGAGAAAAAGTAAACAGCTCTAATTCTTTGCCAAGTTTCCTGTGATCTCTTTTCTTTGCTTCTTCAAGCAGAACCAGATATTCTTCAAGTTCCTTAGCTTTCGGAAAGGTTATACCGTAAACTCTTGTGAGTTGTTTTCGTTTTTCATCACCACGCCAGTAAGCACCAGCAATGCTTGTCAATTTAACTGCCTTTATGAAGCCGGTATCAGGAATATGAGGACCACGACACAAGTCGGTAAATGAACCACTTTTATATAAAGTGATTTCTCCATCCGTTAATTCGCCAATAAGCTCCATTTTGTATTCATCACCCTTCTGTGTAAAATGACGCAATGCTTCTTCTTTCGACACTTCTTCCCTGATAAAGGCTTGCTTTCCACGAGCAATCTCAATCATTTTCTTTTCGATAGTCAGAAGATCAGCATCAGTTAATACTTTATCTCCAGTATCAATATCGTAGTAAAATCCATTTTCAATATCAGGACCAATACCAAATTTCACACCTGGATACAATTGTTCAATTGCTTCCGCCATCAAATGTGCAGATGAGTGCCACATTGTTGCCTTTCCTTCCAGATCATTCCAGGTTAAAAGTTGAATGCGGGCGTCTTTATTGATTTTTCTATTTGCATCCCAAACCTCACCATCAACTTTAACTGATAGTACATTTCTTGCCAATCCTTCACTGATGTTCTTAGCAATTTCCAGTCCTGATGTGCCAGATTGGTATTGATGAACTGTATTATCTGGCAGCGTTATATTTATCATAAATGGTTATTTTAAAGCGGGTGCAAAATTACAAAAATAAATCTTACTATTTTTATTGATGATAGCAAGATTTTTAGGCATTTCGAATTGGACTTAATTATAGTTATGATATCGACAATTGCTTTTATTTATCTTTGTACTCATAAAATCAAAGTAAAAGGTTTGCGAATGATAAAAAGACTATTACAATTCAAAACAAAACATCCCTTTTTGTTTATCATGTCGATAGGGTTTGTTTTACGTTTGATTTCCGTTCTTTTTTCGAAAGGATTTGGAATGCACGATGATCACTTTTTGGTTATTGAGCAAGCACAGTCGTGGGTTGACGGAGGGGATTATCTCAAATGGCTGCCTGGCACACCCGGAAATACAGGACCTGAAGGACATAGTTTTTTTTATGTCAGTTTGCAATACATTTTCTTACATATGCTGCAATTTTTTGGAATTTTCGATCCGCAACTGAAGATGTATTTTGTCCGATTGCTGCATGCATCGATTTCCTTGTTTATAATCTCTTTTGGCTACCGCATTGCCAGCTTAATTACTGCACGTGAAACAGCTTACAAAGTTGCCTTACTTTTATCTGTTTTCTGGTTTATGCCATTTTTGAGCGTCAGGAACATGGTCGAAATGGCGAGTATTCCGTTTTTAATGTATGGTAGTTTAATTATATTAAGGCAGGAGCTTATCCGAAGGGACAACGAGCCGGGCTACCATCAGACCTCTTTTCTTGTTGCCGGATTCTTTCTTGGGCTTGCCTTCTCGGTTCGTTATCAAACTCTGGCATTTACCGGAGGTATTGGGTTAGCGTTACTTATAATGCGCAACTGGCGGGGTACAATTTCTGCAATAATTGGATTTTTAGGTTCTGTAATCCTTATTCAGGGATTTATTGATTTCCTGGTTTGGGGTCGTCCTTTTGCAGAATTTACCGAATACGTAAACTACAATCTAAATCATGCTTATGATTACTATACAGCACCATTTTATAATTATTTTCTGGTTATTGGCGCAATGTTGATTCCTCCTGTTAGCTTAATGCTTATTTTTGGTTATATCCGCAATTGGAAGAAAAACCTGATTCTGTTTTTACCTGTATTACTATTCTTGATTTTCCATTCTATCTTTCCAAACAAACAGGAACGCTTTATTCTTCCTGTAATACCTTTGTTTATTGTTCTTGGGATGGCCGGATGGGAAGAATTTGTAAACGGATCTCATTTTTGGAAAAAACGTAAAAAAATCTATCAGGCTTCCTGGGCTTTCTTTTGGCTGATCAATATTATTTTACTGTTTTTATTTACACCCATGTATTCTAAAAAAGCAAGGGTTGAATCCATGTCGTACCTAAAAAAATACGAAAACATTAATTATTTTCTCATTGAAGACATCAACAGCAATGTATTACGTTTTCCACCCGTATATTATACCGGACAATGGCCTACTTACGATGCTGTTTTTAAAAACATGAGCTATCGGGATTTTGCAACCTTCAAAGACTGGTCAGTAAAAGATAATCAACCTTCTTTCATATTGTTTTATCAGGAAAAAAATCTGGAGGCAAGGATAGACTCAATTCAGCAGATTTTTACTCATATTACTTATGAAACAACAGTTAAACCAGGCTTGATGGACAGGTTGATTCATCGGATTAATCCCATCAATGCAAATGAAACAATCTATATTTACCGTAATAAGGCCATCATTCCCGAAAAAATAACAAAATGATGACCCTGGATGCTGCTCGTAAGAAGGTGGAAGAGTTGAGCCTTCTTTTAAATCATCACAACTATCAGTATTACGTATTGGATCGCCCTGAGATTTCGGACTATGCGTTTGATTTGCTGCTTGAAGAACTTATTCAACTCGAAAAACAATTTCCTGAGCTGCTCAGGTCTGATTCTCCCAGTCAAAGAGTTGGAGGTGAAATAACCAAGAATTTTCAATCTGTTGCCCATCGATACCCCATGATGTCTCTTTCCAATTCCTACAATGAGGGAGAAATTCTGGACTTTCACAATCGCGTTTTCAAAAGTCTTAACGATCATCCAGAGTATGTTTGTGAGCTTAAATACGATGGTGTAGCCATCAGTTTGCTTTATGAGCAAGGCATACTTGTGCAGGCAATCACCAGAGGTGATGGAACACGCGGCGATGATGTGACAATGAATGTAAAAACAATTCGAAGTATCCCTCTCAGATTGCACGGAAATTATCCTGAATCATTTGAGATAAGAGGCGAAATATTTTTGCCTCATGCAAGTTTCGACAAAATGAATATTGATCGCGAGAGTGAAGGCCTGGCATTATTTGCAAATCCACGAAATGCTGCTTCAGGCACGTTGAAGATGCAGGATTCTGCGGAAGTAGCACGGCGAAAACTTGATTGCTCGCTATATTTTCTTTTAGGTGAAAACCTCCCATTTAAAACACATTATGAAAGCTTGCAGGCAGCCAGATCATGGGGCTTAAAAATATCCAACAACATGGCTGTCTGCAAATCAGCCGAGGAGATATTTGATTTTATCAATGACTGGAAAACGGGTCGTTACGAACTCCCCTTTGATATTGATGGTATTGTGATCAAAGTGAATCGTTTTGATCAGCAGGAAAAGTTGGGTTTTACTGCAAAATCACCTCGTTGGGCAATAGCTTACAAATACAAAGCTGAGGAAGTTCAAACGCAATTGATAAGTATTGATTATCAGGTAGGTCGCACAGGAACGGTGACACCGGTTGCCAATTTAAAGCCTGTTTTATTAGCTGGCACAACCGTGAAAAGAGCCACTTTGCACAATGCTGACATCATTCTTCAGCTTGGACTTCATGAACAAGATACCGTCATTATTGAAAAGGGAGGTGAAATTATTCCTAAAATTACCTCTGTAATAGAAGCAAACAGATTGTCCACATCTAAACCTGTTGTATTTATCAGCCATTGTCCGGAATGTGGCACTGCACTGGTTAGGGCTGAAGGTGAATCAGCCTGGTATTGTCCCAACAGTAGTGATTGTCCGCCTCAGATAAAAGGTAAACTTGAGCATTTTATCAGCCGCAAGGCCATGAATATTGAAAGCCTGGGTGAAGGAAAAGTTGAAATGCTGTTCGATAATCAGTTGATACATCATCTTGCCGATCTTTACGATCTAAAATATGATCAACTTCTTGGTCTTGAAAAAACTTTTATGAATGAGGATGGTAAAGTCCGTAAAGTAAGTTTTCGTGAGAAAACAACTGAAAACATTCTCGCTAGCATAGAAGCTTCAAAAGATGTCCCCTTTCCCAGAGTTTTGTTTGCCCTTGGGATTCGTTTCGTTGGCGAGACGGTTGCAAAAAAACTTGCTGTGGCTTTTCCTTCCATTGATTTGTTGATGAATGCAGATAAAGAGGATTTGATTGCTATTGATGAAATTGGGGAACGCATTGCCGAATCAGTGATTGCATTTTTTGCTGAGAATAAAAATATTGAATTAATTGATCGTCTCAGAATACATGGTCTTAATTTGGCGAGCCAATCGAAATTTATGCTGTTAAGTCAAAAATTGGAAGGAAAAAGTATTGTGGTTAGCGGTGTATTTAACAACTATACCCGCGATGAGATGAAAGAATTAATTGAAAAACATGGTGGGAAAAACATTGGAAGCATTTCAGCCAAAACATCATTTGTATTATCAGGACAGAATATGGGACCTGCAAAAATGGAGAAAGCATTAAGCCTTGGAGTTCCAATTATTTCCGAAGAAGAATTTATTCAGATGATAATGAGTTAAAAAATCAATACTCTTTAAAGCAGATCATTTGGAAATCTGGCTGTTTTTCTGGTGTCTTCTTTCGTAAGCACTCTAAAATCCTTGGTACGACTAAGTCTTTCCAAATATTTTTTTAGCGAATCAGGTAATCCTGTCAATTTGCGTGAACTTAGGTTTATCCAGGCTCCCATCATTTCACAACGGGCAAAATTTTGACCCATGGAATCATAAAAATTGTGTAAAAACTCAAAGAACATACCATCCTCTGAAAGCCCTTTTAATTGAAGTGAAACTTTAATCGGTTTTCCAACGAAAACTTCTTTAAAATAAAACATGTGCTCGTAAAAAGCTACAGGTCCCAGATTATTTTTAATTAATTCGTTGTGGCCAAGCCCGTTCTCCATTAAAAAGCTCATACGTGTATGGCTCATAAAGTTAATGTAAGCGCTGTTTGACACATGTCTGTTTGGATCAAGGTCGCTCCACCTGATTTCGAATTCTTTAAAGTACATTGATATATTCTTTTTTCTATTGGAAAAATATTTAAGGATTGATAGAACTCTCTTAAAGGATAAACGCAAATACCTAACCTAAATGATTTTCTTTCATTTCAAGTGTTTGCCTGAGTTTAAAGTAGATTCCGCTTTCTTTTAGGATCAACTCCTCATGTGTTCCGGTTTCTACTACCCTACCCTGATCAAGAACGACAATTTTGTCTGCATCCCGAATTGTAGAAAGACGATGCGCAATAATAATAGAAGTCCGGTTTTTCATCAATGAATTAAGAGCGGTTTGCACCAATCCTTCAGACACATTATCAAGAGCAGATGTTGCTTCGTCCAGAATCAAAATTTTCGGATCACGAAGTATGGCTCGTGCAATCGCAATGCGTTGTCGTTGCCCTCCTGATAGCTGCACCCCTCTTTCACCAACAAGTGTATCAAAATCTTCAGGAAAACTTTCTATAAATTCAATTGCATTGGCTCGTTCTGCAGCTTTCTTTATTTCATCTGATGAAGCATCTGGCTTGCCATAAGCAATATTTTCGGTAATAGAGCCACCAAAGAGTATTACTTCTTGTGGTACGATGGCCATTTGTTTACGCAAGCAAACAGGATGGATTTCATCTGAAGGGATTCCATCGAAAAGTATTCTTCCCTTCTGGGGGTCATAAAAACGAAATAAGAGTGCTGTCAGGGTTGTTTTTCCAGCTCCGGAGACACCCACCAAGGCTATTTTTTGTCCTTTCTCAACCCGAAAGCTAATATCGTGAAGTACTTCTGTTTCAGGCCGTGAAGGGTACGAAAAACCCAAACCTTCAAATTCAACATCTCCCTGAATCTCCATTTCGCATCCACTTTCGGTCACATCTTTAAATTCCGGCGATTCATCCAAAAGGCCCATCAGGCTTTCGGTAGCACCGACAGCTTTTTGTACCTGTGAATAAAGATCTGCCAAACCTGAAATGGAAGCACCGATAAATACTGTATATAAAATAAATTTAAAGAGGTCCCCTGCAGCCATACCTTCGCCTTTATTAACGAGGTAAACGCCATACCAGATTACACCAACGATGGTAGCAAACAAACTGAAAACAATCAACGAAATAAACATCGCCCTTATTTTAGCTCCTTTGATAGCAATATTAATCACCTGATCGGTGCTGAATTTATAACGTGTATCTTCAAACGATTCATTTGCAAATGCCTTTACATTGGCAATTCCCTGCAGTGTTTCTTCCACAATGATGTTGGATTGTGCAACCTGACCCTGCGTGTTTTTAGAAACTTTCCTGATATGTTTTCCGAAAAAACGAGCACCTACAGCAACAATCGGAACAAATGCAAGCATAAACATGGTCAGTTTAACCGAAATAAATGACAACAAGATTACTCCGCCTATAATTGTAATAATCTGACGAATAAACTGGGCCAGGGTAAAAGTGAATGTTTCTTGCAAAACTGAAATATCAGCTGAAATTCTACTATTTAGCTCACCAACGCGATGTTGAGAAAAGAAACTCATCGGTAGCCGGATGATATGATTATAAGTTGTTTGCCGCAAGCTGGCAAGCATGTTTTGGGTTACGAGTTCAAACCAATAAATACGCAAATAGGCAAAAACAGCATTAATGGCAAAAATCCCCATCAACACAAGAGCGATGGTGTTGATACGCTGAAGACTTGCTTCTGGGTTTGCCTGATTAAGAAGATCACCGAGAAGCATTGGAAATGCCAGAGTAGTAAGACTTGAGATTGATAATGCAAACAGCCCTCCAAAAAAGGCATATTTGCGCGGCAGTACATAGCGCAATAAAGATAATAGCCGGCGCAAACCATCCCAACTAACCTTTTTTTGTGCAATCGTCACATCATCTTTGCTTTTCATAAACTACATTTTTTCAATTCAACCCAAACAGCAAAGTTAATAGGATTGTTCGATATTCGGTAATAGACTACTTGATTCATAGAATAAAGAATCCAATAATCCATAGTAGCGGGTTACAAATAATCTTACATAATATGTATCAATTATTTGGTGCCGGCTAAACATTACTGTCGATCGCTGATACAGAATTATCATATACCTGCTTAAGCGAACTTACTTCAAAGCATACATCTATTGAAGACAAAAAATTGCAGACACATATTTGCTTCGACAATTTTTCAAAATTTAATGATCAAATAAACATTATTGAGCAAATCTGGCAATTTTATCCATTGGGATCGTATTAGCCATGTCAATGATCGTTTTTTCATCTTTCACCCCTTCACAATGGAATGTGAGCAGAGTTGACCCAAATGGTAATTGAACATCCCAGGAAATTTCTCCGGTTTCATCTTCACTTTTTTGAAGCAGAGCACGGTTGTTACCAACCTTAATCTTTTTTTGATTTGGATCACTTGCAAAAGAAGGCAAAGCCAAAATTGCATTAATTCCAGTAAGAAAAGGGGCATCGCTGATAATTGTTATGGATGCATTCTTTCCTTCAGATAGGTAGCTCCGACTTACAAACAAACCAGCAAACCCCATTGAAGTAGCAGTAATATTATCATCGCTTTCAACAAAAATCATGTCGTCCATCTTTTCCGGTATAATCTTCAGTATTTCTGCTCCAATGGCACGGTCAATCTCATTTAGTGCAGTCTGAAGGGCAAAACGTGTACCATGGAGATCGCCACTTTTATAGAAGGATTGGGCTTCTCCAATTTGAGTATTGAAACTCTGTGCTTCCAAACTTATTACAGTCATCAAAGCCATGACCATTGTAACTATTATCTTTTTCATTGTGCTCCCAACTCTTTTTTAATGTTATCAAAATCAAAGCTATTGGCCGCTGCCATAAAACTGCTTTCATCCTCAAAGTTTGTTCCTTTTACTAAAAAAATGGACGATTGCCCAAAAGGAACACTTATGGAGTACCCATCATTTTCGTCATATTGTATCACGGCTTGATGGTCTTTGTATCTGATTTGTTTACTATCGGTCTCTTCTGTGCTATTTACGTACATGCCACTGGCCATTAAGGCACCTGACAGCCCTAATATAGAAGCATCGTTCCCAATCGTTGCAGTCAGTTCAAGATCATCTTTGCCAATATAAACGCGTTCAATAATCAGGCCGACAAACCCTATTCCTGTACTTGTAACCTGATCCTGCGATTGATCAGCTTTCAAACTTTCTACCTCAGATGGCAATGATTTCAATACATTTTGACCGATTTCCAATTCAACCCCCCATAAGGCTTTTCTTAAGGCAGATTTTGCTTCCGAATAATTTTGATCATTCATGGAAGACTCACTGTCTTTAATGCTTTGAATGACATCAGGAACACCTTTAGATAATCCTGCTCCTTTCCGGTTCCGATTGGGTGAAGAAGCTTCCGTCTCAGTTTGCGTTTTGCTGGTTTCCGTTTCCGTCTCCTTTTTGGAGTCTTTAAAAATCCCATCTACGATTTTGTCCTCGGCACGATTCTGAATTTTTCTTAGCAAGGAGCCTTGTCCCTGAACAGTGCAAACACCAAGAATCAGCAACGTCAACAATAGAAATGCTCTTGTATGATTGTTTTTCATTGTATTGAATTAATATGTTGATATAAAAGTTTATGATGTCTTAGTTCATCACAAAATTAGTTTATTGATTGCTATTATTAACGTTTTTTTAAAATAATCTATTCTTTTTGGTATGCTATAAAAAAATCGCACGACACAAATCAACTCATAAGAATTGTAACTTAAATAATGATTTTTATTCGATATAGTAATAAATAGTAGTCAGCCACTTCAAGGTATCCGGTTCATTATGAGGATTGATTTCATAAGATTCCCAAACGGGCAGAGCGCTATAATTGTAGCCAAAATCTTTTATGCAAGCATCCAAATCATTGTGGGCATTTTCAGCGCCTGAATAAGGTCCCATCATCGTTCCTTTAAGTGCTTTTCCACCTGGCCGGATATAATAGCTTGTTCTGCCACTTTCCTTCACTTCTTCAGCAACAGGAAACCCAACCTGCATTTTTATAGCTTTATCCGTTTCCCAGTTATGGTACATTGCAAAAGCAGGGCCAATTGGTTCAATGCGTGTGCGATCCATATACTGGCCTAATTCATTCATGTTATTGGCCATTAATTGATCAATGCCATCCATCATGGCTGAGTCGAGAATAGTGATGCTGGGCTGTGGAGTCAATTCAATTAATTCAATTTCAATGGATGGTCTTGTTGCTTCGGCTATTTCTTTCAGCTTCTGTAAGCCTTTTTCTTGCATGGGCTTCATCATGCTTTCAAGGAAAAATCCAAAATACCGGTGAAAAGGATATTTTAAATCGGATAGTTTAAGTGACCATGTTACTTCGACGCCTCCCTCCTTTTCAATAAATGTCCATTCATCAAATGCGATTCCGCTTCCGTCCATGTCCAGTAAACTCTGAATGAATTCGTAAGGTTGGCTTTGCAGGATAGTCATGCTTCCATCACCCATACTTTTACTTTTCCAGGTATGTTTGTTACCGATACCCATCACCGGCCCATCATAAACTGATTCCATTTCAGGATCGCCAAATTCAAAAGGGCTCCATTTACTCCAGTTCTGCAAACTGTTCACAAGTCGAAAAACAGTTTGAGCTTTTGTATTAATAAAAATGCTTTGACTTGTTTCGGCATGGTTTGGCATTAAAGCAGGCAGTGTTAACAAGACTACCAAAAGCAAGAGCAATAATATTCCAATAAATTTTAAGGCTTTCATATCAATAGGTTTTGGTTAATAAATAAAAGCTTGAAAAAAACTAAAAACTTCTGAACAACGAATTCTATTTATATTGTTCGGCAATAAAAGTAAGAATCAATCAAGTAGTTTTGCAAATATTTTATGTATTTTATTCAAAAGCAATTCTCATCTGTTCAAGTGCATCTATTAAAATGGAGCGCGGGCAGGCTACATTGAGCCGCATACATCCTTCACCTCCAGAGCCAAAATCTATTCCTGAATTTAAGCCCAGACCTGCTTCCTGGATCATTTTGTTTTTTAACTCCTTGTCTGAAAAACCATAAGCGCCGAAGTCAAGCCAAATCATATAAGTTGCTTCAGGTCTGAAAACTCTAATTTTTGGAAGCTTTTCCTCCATGAAACTAACTGTAAAATCAACATTGTGATTGATATATTTCAAAAGTTGTATGAGCCATTCCTTTCCTTCATTAAAGGCTGTCTGTGAAGCTACAAAGCCAAAGAGATTACCCATATTCAGATGTAAATGTTGTAGCGTATCGTTAAAACGTTTACGCAAATCAGGGTTAGAAATAATGATTGAAGAAGTGGCGAGCCCTGCCAGATTAAAGGTTTTACTTGCAGCGTGTGCAGTTATAGTTATGGCGGCAACGTCAGGCGATAAATCTGCAAATACCTGATGTTTAAAACCAGGCAAAACAAGGTCATTGTGTATCTCATCAGATACAACCAAAATATTGTGCCTGAGACATATATCAGCAACTTTTTCAAGTTCTTCTTTTTTCCAGGCGCGACCAACCGGGTTGTGTGGATTACATAAAATCAGCATTCTCGATTGTGAGGCCTGTTTTTCGAGTAAGTCAAAATCAATTTCATAATGCTCTTTCCCTTTGATCAATGTATTATTAACAAGTTGTCTTTCATGATCTTTTACGGCGGTGAAAAAAGGAAAATACACAGGAGGTTGAACTATAATTGCATCTCCAGGTTTGGTGTAGGATTGAACCGCTAAATTTAAAGCAGGAACAACACCCGGAGCATAAATAATCCAATCCTTTTTTATTTCCCAACGATGCTGATTTCTAAACCAGTTAATAATACTCTCATAATAAGCTTCATTTCTAAAAGTGTAACCGTAAATTGGATGGTTTGCTCTTTCGATCACTGCGTTACGGACAAAGGTTGGTGTTTCGAAATCCATATCAGCAACCCACATGGGGATTATATCCTTTTTCCCGAAAATAGTTTCATTAAGGTCATATTTTATGCATGAAGTGCCTTCACGCTCAATGAGATGATCGAAGTTGTAAAACATAGTCAGCTTTTTTTAAGGCAGCAAGTTAATTAAATATGCAAAACATACTTATTATCGGATTTTTAATTATCTAAGAATTGTCATGTAAAAAATTAATGCTCTACCTTTAATGGCTTTTTTTTAGTACTGCTTCAAAAACTTTCTTATTATCGTAATGATCTGAAACTTCAAGTTTGAACTTATTATCTCCAGGTACCATTTGCTCATCAATTGTATACACCAAAAGATTATTTTTTGCGTCATAGTCCATCAATATCCATATGCCATTTAATGTTGGGTAAAAGGATTCTATTCCTGATAAGGCATCTTTGATTTCCAAACGAAGGCTTTTTAGTGTATCCACTTTGAGGCCATTATAGAAGTTTAAAGGTCGAATTTCAGGTGATAAAGTATCAGCTGAAATTGCAAACCGGCCAAGTTTCCGTGTCGACACTTTCACTTTTCCTTCTTCAAATCTTCCACCTATCGATGCTGGAGATTTTCCTTTTTCTAGATAAACAATCAACATTTTGCTGGTTGGTACCGTGTGGTTTTTTGGTGCAATTGTTAAGATGTAGCTTTTATGAACTGGTATATTAGTTTCACCAACTGTAATAATATCAGATAAATAATTGTTATCAGTTTCAGTTTTGGTTTCAATAAACACATCTCTATAAAAAGCATCTGAAGGAAAAATTGCCTCAAACACTTTTGTTCTTAAATTATAAGATTTTCCTGCCACCACAAACTTCTTGCAGCTATCAATTTCGGTTAATTTAAGGGGAGCAACAGACTTTTCACCTTTTATGACAAATGGAAGCCTTGAAATGTTTCCATTATAGTCCTTAACCACATACACTGCCTGGTATGTTTTATTATCCTCAACATTAAAAATACCATTTGATTTTACATTATCATACAAACCAAGTTTATTAAACGGATCAATTGCAGTTCTTACAATCCTGCTTTGGTTTTTGATATAGAATGTATAATCAATCATGCTATTAACATACCTTGTTTCATCGAATGAAAAGCGATCGGCTTTGAATGCAAACAATAGCAGGGAGTCAATATAAAGTTCAATTGAATAAACACCATTTTTATTTGGAGTATCGTTATGCGTATCGTGTGTAGTGATGCCAAAAGAAATATTACCAAAAGCTTTTACGACCTCATTTTCTTTTATCCTGTGATCCTCTCCCCATCCCTGAACCTCAAAAAATGCTGGATTATTAATGCCTTTTACAGTTGAATATAAATCTTCAGGATAGACCGCAAGTCGTTGAACAGAAGGCCTTACAAAGTCTTTGATTGAAAACCCGAAGTCAAGCGGATTCAATATCTCCTGAGAAGCACCATCCCTGATTTCAAAATGCAAGTGAGGCCCTCCAGAAGAGCCACTATTGCCCGAGAAACCGATCAGGTCACCTTTTTTGACAGGTAGTAAACCGGATTCAGGATACAGGTTCACAGTAAAACTCTTTGCAGCATATTGCTGTTTTTTAACGTAGGATGCGATGCTGCCTTCAAATCGTTGAAGATGTGCATAAACTGAAAGATGGCCTGTTTTTGGATGTGAGATATAAACTACTTTTCCAAAACCATAAGGCGAAACCGCTACACGACTGACAAATCCATCTTCAATCGCAAACACTTTTTGACCTTCAACACCTCCGGTGCGAATATCAATACCGGAATGAAAATGATCGGAACGTAGTTCAGCAAAACTTCCGGAAAGATACAACTGGAGATCTATTGGCTTACGGTAATTGTACTGTTTCTTGGTAGTTTGTCCAAGCAAGAAAAAAGGAAACAACAAGAAAACTAAAGATGTGTAAAAATGTCTCATTGATGGTTAAAAAAGTGTTAGGAGGAGATTCATTTCATTAATTTCGTAATCAGCCAAAGGAAAAGGGCCTTTAATGCCTGATTCATTCAATAAGACAGTTGTCAGGCCAGCTGCTTTAGCGCCAATGATATCTTTTTCGTAAAGGTCACCAATCATTGCAATCTCATTGGCAGCAAATCCTGAATTTTTTATCACTTCTTCAAAAAAGCGAATGTCCGGCTTTTTAAAACCCAATTCTTTCTGAGAATAGAACTGGTGAAAATATTGAACAGCGCCAACACGGTCAAGCGCTAATTTCATTTCATTTGTATCAGAATGATTGGCACTAGTAGCTATGATACAGCAATAGCGTTTACTCAAATCCTCTAATGCAGCCTTTGCACCAGGAACCCATGCAACTTTTTCCCATTCTGACATAGGGCCAGGGAGATTGAAATCGCGCATGATGGTATTACCCCAATCGAAAACAAGTGCTTTCAGCATTTTTATTTGCAAAATTAGTCAAAATGTCCAAGCCTATGCTCAAATCAACTTTATAACGCTTTCAGGAAAATTTCTTCGTATTTTTGCGCTTTCGTAAAAATGACATTTGACGTATGAAGCATTGTTTCAATTCTTTTCTAGGTTGTTTAATAGTATGTTTGATGATTTCCTGCAATAAAACGGAAGATCCCAGCGATACTATTCAGCCTTTTATAACAATGAAGGGGGATAATCCTGTATGGATAAGAGTTGGTGAAGCTTACACTGAGCCGGGAGCTCATGCCTGGGATGTCAACGAACTTGGTGATACTATTTCCATCAGCAATATGCTTACTATTGATAACAATGTGAATACTGATATTATTGGTGGATACCGCGTGATATACAATGTGAAAGATGCTTCTGGAAATGAAGCAAAGCCTGTAGTTAGAAATGTTTACGTAAATATTTTCTGATGTATTTCAATTTCCCTTTTAACCGACGTTTGGATTTGCCTGCTCTACTTTTGGTGCGATTGATATTTATTACGATAATCTTCGGTTTTTCCCGATGGTTGTTTTATATTTTTAATATCCAAAGTTTTATCCACCTCAATATATTAGAGTTGTTGCAGTTGATGTTCTATGGAATACGTTTTGATTTATCTGCCATTGCTTTTGTGAATCTCCCTGTTATCTTTTTGATGATCATCCCATTTTCATTTCGCTTCAACCAGTATTACCAAAAAGCGACTAATGTCCTTTTTGTCATTGTCAATGCCCTTGCATTGGTATTGAATTTAATTGATGTAGTATTTTTCCGGTACATTGCAAAAAGGACCACTTCAGAGGTATTTGATTTTTTAGGAAACCGCAATGAAAACACGCTTTTATTAATGAAGCAATTTTTTGTTGACTTCTGGTACATGTGGATTATTTTTTTCGTTTTAATTTGGTTATTCATAAAAATCACAACATTTTTTGTATCAAGAAATACTGCTCCGGTAAGAAAGTTCAGGTGGTATTTCACGCAAACACTTATTTTTATTCTTTTTGCAGCTTCTGCAGTTATCTTAGCAAGGGGCGGTTTTCAACTAAAACCAATCAGTCTTATCACTGCAGCAAAGTACACCGAAAGCCATAACATTCCTCTGCTCATTAATACTCCATTTTCTGTAATTAAAACATTTGGATCGAAACAATTAATCGGGAAGAACTATTTTGAGGCGGATAAAATTGAGTTCATCTATAGCCCGGAACATAAAAAAAATGAATTGAACTTTTTTAATGATTCTACTTACTCTTGTAAAGATCACAACGTTGTTATTTTGATTCTTGAAAGCCTGGGTCGGGAATATATTGGCTATTACAATACACGTGAAAAAAGCCTCTCCCCTTTTCTAGACTCACTTTTGGAAAAAAGCATCACTTATCAGGGTTATGCAAATGGGAAAAGATCAATTGAAGCACTGCCTTCCATTTTTGCAGGCATTCCATCTTTAATGAACGTGGATTATCCAACTTCTGTTTATGTTAATAATTCCATTAAAGGTATTGGCTCAATTTTAAAAGAAACCGGCTATCAGACTGCCTTTTTTCATGGAGGAAACAATGGTACCATGGGTTTTGATGTCTTTGCCGAAATGGCAGGGTTCGATCGTTATTTTGGTCGGAGCGAATACAACAATGATGATGATTTTGATCAACAGTGGGGTATTTATGATGAGCCTTTTCTACAGTTTACTGCCAAAAAACTGAATGAGATGAAACAACCCTTTGCAGCGGGAGTTTTTACACTTTCATCGCACCATCCATATTCCATTCCGGTAAAATATAAAAAGGATTTTCCTCATGCAAAAAATAATATGGAAGAAACATTTGCCTATCTCGATCACTCTTTGAAACGCTTTTTTGAGACAGCTTCTTCCTTTTCATGGTTTAAAAACACGGTTTTTGTTATTACATCGGATCACACTCCTGAAGGATCTCAGAACAAAAACACGGATCATTACTGGAATCTTTATGCTGTACCATTGGCTTTTTATATTCCAGGTGTTCAGCAAGGTATAAAAATGGATAAAATTGCCCAGCATATTGATATACTGCCTAGTACCATAGCTTTGTTGCAATCGGATAAAGAAGTATTTTCCTTTGGCTTAAACCTGTTCGACACTACACAAAAGTCTTTTGCTGTGAACTATATGAATGGCATATATCAATTCATCAACAATGAATATCTGTTAATTCAAAACGAAGAAAGACCCCTTGAGTTTTACAACATCCTTTATGATCCCCAACTGAAAAACAATTTAGTGGATAAAAATGTACCTGAAATGAAACATCAGGAGAAACAGTTAAGGGCAGTGATTCAGCAATATAACAATAGAATGATACATAACAAATTAAGAGTTGAGTAAGCTTGAAGCTTTTAGATATGATTACCATAATTTGAAAGTAAAGCTTTATATATATAATAATAATTAATTGATTTATAAATATTTATATTTTAATGAAGAAGAGTGTTTTGTTTATTGTAAATCCCATTGCCGGCAATAGCAGGAAAGAAAGTTTTCCTGTATTTGTTAAAAGAGTACTGGATCATGAACAATTCGCTTATAAAATCCATTTTACCGAATATGCTGGACATGCTACTGAACTTGCAAGAAAAGCTGTCATTGAAAAATATTATTTAGTTGTTGCTGTAGGAGGCGATGGAACGATCAATGAAGTTGCCC
Organism: Bacteroidetes bacterium HGW-Bacteroidetes-1; assembly: GCA_002842755.1. Classification (GTDB taxonomy): domain Bacteria; phylum Bacteroidota; class Bacteroidia; order Bacteroidales; family F082; genus JALNZU01. The sequence continues at coordinate 58,415 of PHDU01000012.1, forward strand.
GCTGTCTTATTCATTCTGATGTTGCTTTGGGAATAATCCCCAGCGGATCGGGAAATGGGCTTGCACGACATCTCAGCATACCACTCAATTTTGAAGGTGCCCTTGAGGTTATTAATAAGGGAAAAATGGTTAAAATTGATACTGTAAAAATCAATAAACAGGTATTTGTAAGTATTGCTGGTGTTGGTTTTGATGCGTTGGTAGCCAAGCTGTTTGCAAAAGATCCCAACAGAGGATTTTTTACTTATTTAAAGATAGTGACATCACGGTTTCCCAACTATAAACCCAAGCACTACAAACTTATTTTAGACGATGAAAAAACCATTGAAACTGATGCGCTTTTTATCAGTCTTGCCAATTCAAACCAATTTGGTTACAATACTTCTATTGCGCCTGAGGCAAAACTCAATGACGGACTCATTGATGTTTGCATTGTAGAGAAGCCACAACTTATTGATATCCCAATAATTATTAACCTTCTTTTTCTGAAGATGACACACAGGTCAAAGTTTGTGACGATTCATAAAGTAAAAAAAGTAGCGTTATTCAGGGAAAAGAACAGGGTAATAAATCTGGATGGTGAACCAGTGAAAGTTCATAAAAATCTTCAGGCTGAAGTAATTCCATTAAGTTTAAATGTTTTAATTCCAAAACAATTGCCCTACCTTATTCAGCCTTATTTTTTAGTGAAAACTTTTGAAAAGACGCAAAATATTATCCGTAAGGAAATAAAAAGATATATAAGATGAAAAATAAAAAAGAAGGTATCGTTTACTCTACCAATCCTGATTTTAAATTTATGGCTGACGAAGAGGTTATAGCCTCAGTTCCTAATCAGCAGCAGCGGTTAAGAATTATGCTGGATAAAAAATCAAGAGGGGGTAAAAAAGTGACTTTGATTTCGGGTTTCAAAGGCTCAAACGAAGCGTTACAGGCTTTGGGGAAAAACCTGAAATCAAGCTGTGGTGTAGGTGGAACAGCAAAAGATGGCGAAATTCTTATTCAAGGCGATTTTAGGGAAAAGATTTTACAGATACTTATCGCTCAGGGTTACAAGGCCAAACTTGCCGGGGGATAACCGATGAGAGTTGGTTGTGCAAAGTTATGGTCACGGCAATGTCAAAGCAACCATTTTAATTTAACTTTGAAAAGCCTCCAATTAAAGGAAAACATAAAGAATACAGAAAATTATTTCAAGTGAAATTTCATTATAAGATCTTTGAAACCGCTGTAAACGCTGACAAACCAAGAATGAAATGGAATCTGATTTATCTTTTTCAAAATAAATGATTTGTATGTTTGCAGTATAATTCTGTATATTCGCCTTCGAAAAAATGCTACTAACATCAAATCTGATTTTGAAATGGAACACAAAACTTTAACATCTATCGGCACTATTTCTAAAAAAGAAAATCTTGCTTCTGTCGAAAACGATACCAAAACCAATGCTCTTGTATTGGAATCACTTTTTCCTTTTCCTGGCTACAACGGAACAACTGTTCCTGATCGAACAGACCCAAAATCACTTTTTTTGATTACGAATATTATTCATAGTGACGATAAAGTCATTCGCGCTATTCACAATGTTAAAAAGAAATTTCCAATCCATTTTGATGGCACACCGGCATTGGTCAATCTATTCAATAAGGCTACAGGAGCTATCCGATTAAAATATCTACCTTATGATAAAGTAGGAATACTTGTTGATGCATTTCACGATCAAGGAATAGATTTTATTAAAGAGCGTAAAGTTCAGGAGTTCTCCTCCATTATTAGAATTACCAAATATTTCAAAATCAACAATGTAGTAGATGGAATTTATAACGATCAAAATTGGAAGGAACTCTTTTATCTTGAAATTCCGATGCCATTAAGGTGGAATTCATTTGAAAGAATCACTTCAGGTATAAAGCACAATATTGATGATAATAATTTTGATGCGGCACTTACCACAATGTATGATGATGAAGGAGTGCTTGATTTTGTCCGCATTTATGATGAGCAATCTTGTCAGGGTAAACTTTTATTTATTAGAGATAAATACCTTGAAGCCATTAAATATCTTTAAAAATTAGCTTCAGCATCTAACTTATGTTTGAAAACTTAATAAGTGCATTCTACAGGATTGCCTTAACGTTACATTTATCCGAAGGGAATGCTGCTATTGCCTCAGAATCAGCTACTTTTTTAGTGCTTTTTCTTACAGCCCTGGTTTTGTATTTCCTGGCCTGGTTCATAATTAAACATACGCTGATTGCCTATATTCATAAGTCAGAGAACAATTATGATGATGTACTTCTGAAAAATAGGGTAATCAATAGGGCTTCCTATTTTGTTCCCTCTTTTATTATCAGCAAATTTGCACCTTACGCATTGCCAAGTTTTCCGGATGCATTTGATTTTGTTCAGAAAACTATTGATGTTTATGTAGTTTTCGTTTGGATGATTCTTATCAGTTCAGTTGTTTCCTCCCTATACGATATATACAACACGCAGGAAATCTCAAAAAACAAACCAATTAAAGGCGTAATCCAGATCATTAAGCTGATTATCTATTTAGTGGGTGGACTGATGATTATTGCTACAATTGCTGGACTTGGTTTGGGAAACTTAGTCATTGGATTAGGAACTTTTACTGCCTTATTAATATTAATTTTCAAAGATCCTATCTTAGGTTTCGTTGGAGGATTACAGCTCTCTCTCAACGACATGGTTCGCCTTGGGGACTGGATCAGCATGCCGAAGTATGGTGCTGATGGCGATGTGCTCGAAATTACATTAACCACCGTAAAGGTTCAGAATTGGGATAAAACAATTACTACTATTCCAACCTATGCGCTTGTTTCTGATTCTTTCACCAATTGGAGAGGAATGTCAGAATCTGGTGGAAGAAGAGTGAAGAGATCTCTTAATATCGATATGGAAAGCGTGAGATTTTGTACACCTGAAATGTTAAACAAGTATTCCAAATTCCAAATTCTTGCTCCCTATATTCAACAAAAAGAAAAGGAAATAGAATCTTATAATTTAGAGAATAAGATTGATAACAGCAGTCTTGTAAATGGCCGCCGACAAACCAACTTAGGTATTTTTAGAGCATACCTGAAGGCTTTTTTGATGTCTCACCCCAATGTAAATAAAGAAATGACTTTATTGGTTCGCCATCTGCACCCAACCGAAAAAGGAATTCCAATTGAGGTTTATTTTTTCAGTAATAAACAGGAATGGGCAGAATACGAAGATTTGCAGAGCGATGTGTTCGATCATGTGCTTGCAATTATTCCTCATTTTGACCTGAAAGTATTTCAGGTGCCTTCAGGGAGTAGTATTGAACAAGCATTAATTGTTTTGAAAGAAAAAGTATAAGTAGATTTCAGAATCCTGGTTTAGCCAACAGTGAAATAAAACACAGTTCCTTTGTTAATCAACGATTCGACCCATATTGCGCCACCGTGTCGTTCAAGAATCCGTTTTACTGTACTCAAACCAACACCCGTACCCTGAAATTCACTGCTCGCATGTAGTCGGATAAATGGTTTAAAAAGGGCATCAGCTTTATTCATATCAAAACCTGCACCGTTATCCTGCACATACATTATAAGTTTACCATTCATTTCCCGACTTCCAAAAGTGATTTCAGGATTAGCAACCTTTTGGCTGTATTTAAGAGCATTACCCAATATATTATTTAGTACAACGCGCATCATCTTAGGGTCAGCTAAAATAGTAATATCCTTTTGAACAATTATCTCATAATCAGTTTTATAGATCGATTGACGTAAATCGCTTATTACCTCCACTACCATCTCACTAAGATTGATTTCCTGCGGTACAATTTCAGCGCGTCCTGATCGTGAATACTGCAATAGATCTTCGATCAATTGCGACATATTGTTGGCTGATTTAAGAATCCAATCCAGGTATTCTTTTGCATCATCATCGAGCAATGAAGCATATTCCGTTTTGAGCAAATCGGAAAAACCAATTACACCGTTGAGCGGTGTACGTAGATCGTGCGAAACAGTATGTGCAAAAGCTTCAAGTTCTGAATTAGCAGATTTCAGATCCTCGTTAAGAACCTGTAATTGCCTTTGTGCCTCAATGAGCTGTTCATTTCTATTGATAGCAGCTTCATAAACGGATAATAGCAGATCAAGTATTTGTTTCTTGTCAGAATTAATTTTGAATTTCTGGTTTTGAAACATTATGTCGATGCTCGTGTCTTCAATACCTAATTCCCGGATGTTTCGATTTGCAATCAGATAGTTGATTCGTGCACTGAGGTAAGCTTCTTCATAAGGCTTGGTAATAAAGTTATCTGCCCCAGCCTGAAGTCCTTTGATGATATCGAGCGGATCGCCGAGCGAAGTAAGCAGGATAACAGGAACATCATGAAGCGTTTCATTGCTTTTTACTTTAGAACAAAACTCATAACCGTCCATCACAGGCATAACTATATCGCTAATAATTATGACGGGTTTCTTTTTTAAAGCTTCTTCCAAAGCCTCGGCACCATTTGCACAGATTTTGCATTCAATTTTATGGGAATCAAAAAAATACCTCAATTTTTTCGCCTGAACCATTGAATCCTCAGCTGCAAGAATGTACCCACCTTCCATATTGATTTCAAAGTTAGGTTTCATAGTTTCATTTATCATGGTTTCATAGTATTTAATTCATGAACAATTTCTTGAGGTGAAAGCGCTTTACTTGCCGCACCCAGGCGAACTGCTTCACCTGGCATTCCAAAAACAAGACAACTTTGTTCGTTCTGAACCATTGTAAAAGCGCCATGATCTTTTAGAATTTTTAACTCCTTTGCTCCATCGGTTCCCATTCCTGATAACAGTATAGCTATGACCTTGTTGCGATAAATATTGGCAGCGCTTTTAAAAAGCTGAGCTACTGCAGGTCGATGGCCTCCCACCGGTTCTTCATTTGTAAGTGTTGATATACCTTCAGAAGTGAGCACCATATGATGATCTCCCGGTGCCAGGTAAGCATTTCCAGATAAGATTTGCTGATTTGTTTTGGCAAGTTGAACCGGAATATTTGATGTGGTTTGAAGCCAATGTCCAAACCCTTCCGCAAAGTGAGGGTGAATATGTTGAACAATCAAAATGGGAAGAGGAAAATCTTGTCTTAATCCTGTAAGTATTGTCTTCACTCCTTCTGGTCCACCTGCAGATGCCCCAATAACAAGAATCCGGAAATCTGAAAGCCGCAAATTTGTAAGTGCTCTCACCTGCTGTGGTATTGCTTTTGAAATATTGTCACGTCTTCTTACTACTTTCACCTCCGACATTGACTTGAGCATATTGAGGTATTGCCGTGCCTCCTGTTCAAACCTTGGATGGCCTGGGCCATGTGGTTTCGGAATGATATTAACTGCACCTACTTCAAGGACTTTCATTGCCATTTCTACTTCCGATGTTTGGTACAAACTACTTACAATCAGTACTGGAACAGGATTTATTTGCATAATATTCCTGGTTGCTTCAACGCCGTCCATCAGCGGCATATTAATGTCCATACTTACTACATCAGGTTGATAACTAACAACATACTCAATTGCTTGTTGGCCATTTACAGCCACACCAACCATCTCAAACCTATCATCATTTTTCAGTAATCCCTGATACAGTTTTTGACTTACTAAACTGTCATCCACTATAAGTACCTTTATCTTCCGGTTTACATCTGGATTCACAATAGTTGTATTTTTTTTAAATGAGTCGTTTAATTGTTTCAATCAAATTACTTTTTTCAAAGCTCCCTTTAACAATGTAAGCATTAGCTCCCGCTTCCATACCTCGCTGCCGGTCGTCGGACGAATCGAGGGCTGTTACCAAAATGATGGGCATATCTGCCAAAGTATTATCCTGGCGGATGCTAGATGTTAGTTCAAAGCCATTCATTCCGGGCATTTCAACATCGGATACAAGTATGTCGAATTTTTCATTTTGCAACATCAGGAACGCTTCTGAACCATCCACAGCTGTTTTTACAATAAAGCCTGCACTTTCAATGAAATTGCGTAACATATTACGAACCGTGATAGAATCCTCAGCTACAAGGACATGCTTTTGATCTATTTTTACTTTTTCTGCATCAATCAGAGGGTCATTACCAAATTCAATGGTTGAACCACGTTGTGAGGCCGAATCCATTAATTCAGAAACCTGTAAAATTGGGACAATTCTTCCATCACCTAACAATGTTGACCCCACAATATTTCTTATATGTTTCAATTGATCACCAAGACTTTTTACAACTCCTTCAAATTCGCCAACAACTTCATCAATCAGAAAAGCTATTTTCATTTGAGAAATTTGCAAAATCAGAACTACCAATTGGTTTTTATGCCCTTTAACAATGCGACTTTTTGAAAGTCCTAGCACTTCAGCCAATCCAACCAAAGCAATCGTCTCATCCAAATATAGAATTGTTTTCTTTGACTCAACGGTGCGCACTTCGGAAGGGCTTATCAAAACTGCCTTCAATACAGTCGAAGTAGGAACCATAAACAATTGATCGGAGGCTCTCACCAAAATACCTCTGAAGGAAGCTAAAGTTTGTGGTAAGGTAATAGTGAAAGAAGTGCCTTTATGAGCAGTAGTTTCAATATCAATATTACCTCCCATTTTTATAACTTTTTCGGCAACAATTGCCATTCCAAGTCCCCTACCCGATACATCGGTGATGAATGGACTGGTTGAAACGCCTGACGCAAAAATAAGCATATTGATTGCTTTATCTGACATACCTTGTGCTTCATCCGGATGAATAATACCCGATTTAATAGCTGCATTGATAAGCTTCTCCTTGTTCAGGCCTGCACCATCATCACTTATATGCAAATCAATCTTCTGACTTAAATCCTGCGAAACAGAAACTTTCAGGCTACCGACCATAGGTTTTCCTTGCTTTAATCTTTCTGCCTTACTTTCAACACCATGATCAATACAATTTCTAATGAGATGGATCAAAGGATCTTTCATTTCTTCAAGGATACGCCTATCAATCTCAATATCACCTCCTTCAAGCTGTAAATCAATTTCTTTATCATATTCTTTGCTTAGATCTCTCACTATTTTTGGAACAATGGCAAGCAATGAAGAGAAAGGATAAAGCAATGTTTTTTTTACATCAAGCAGTAATTCGTCAATGGCATGAGATGCTGTTCTTTTAAGTTGCTCCAATTGAGCACTACTTCGAATCAGCTCACCCTGATGTTTTTTTAAAAATTCTCGATCCCGTGCTACTTCTTCGGGATTATGTTCCTGATTCCTACCACCAAATTGCCCAAGAAGTCGATCGTCAAATTTTTTTCGCCAGCTTATAAATTGATTTTCTATCTGATAAAGCTGTTCCATCTGAAAATTGAGCACTGCTTTTATTGAAATCATTTCTTCAGCCTGGCGGAGTAAATCATATAATTTGGCTGTTGCAACACGCACCGTTTCCTTCTCAGTTGATTTGGTTACTTGTTCAGACTTTTCGTCCCTTTTTAGGGCAATAAATTTTTCAACATTGGCATGCTGTTCAGTTTTATTTTCAGAGGATTTATTTTGAATAGGATTAACCAATTCCGTTTTTAGTGGCTGTCGAGAAATTACCTTTTCTTTTTGTTCATTTAAATTAATAAACGACATCTCTTTCTCTTTAGGGTTTATATTTGAGAAACTCTCAAAACCTATAACAAGTTGGGCGATGTCATTTTCTGAAATGGTTTTTTGTTTGGCATCAATTTCAGCAATCATCTGCTGTAAAGTATCTGAGGCTTGGTAAAAAACATCGAACATTCCAGGAGCTATAACAAGAATCCCCTTTTTTAACAGATGAAATACGCTTTCCATACTCATACAAAGCCGTTCGATCTGCAATAGGTTAACCGCTCTGGCAGCGCCTTTCAAACTATGAATCTCCCGAAAAACAATTTCAATGATCGATTGAGAAGTTGATGGGTCGATATTTTTTTCTAAGTCAATCAGTCCATTCACAATTGCCTGATGATGCTCGGCAGCTTCAATTTTAAAGTCACCAAGTAATTCCCGTAAAAACTCTTCCTGGTTATAATCCATTTTATATCAAAGATTATAACGATCCATCACACGCTTGAGGCTTTGACCCAGTTCGTTCAGATCGCGTGCTGCATCATGCGCTTGTCTGATACCTGCCACATTTTGTTCGCTGGCTTGCTTAATATTTTCCATTGCAGGCACAATTTGATCCATTCCAGCCATTTGCTGTTGACTGGACGAAGAAATCTGAATGGATGCCTGAACGGCTTCTTCAACAGTCTCGGTAAGCAATTCAACAACCTGTCGGTCAGCTAATACGAGTTTACTACCTTCATCCACAGTTGATGATCCTTGTTTGATAACTTCAACAGCATGCTGAACAGACTTTTGAATTTCATTTAATATTTCTTTTACCTGCGCTGTCGATTTTTTTGATTGTTCAGCCAAACTTCTAATTTCTTGCGCAACAACGGTAAAGCCTCTTCCATGCTCCCCTGCTTTAGCAGCTTCAATGGCGGCATTCACAGCCAATAAATTGGATTGGTCAGCAATATCAGAAACGGTTGATGTAATTTCACCGATTGAACGGTTTTGATCTGATAGTTTTGCGATAGTCGCACTGATAACATCCATCTGGTTTTCAATTTTTTTCATAGCATCGATCATTTGCTGTGATGATTCAAGGCCATTTTCTGCAATTTCAGCAGCTTTCTGCGAGCTTATCATCAGACTCTTGGCTTTTTGATTGGCCATCATAGAAGTCTGGCGAATTTCTTCAACCGTAGTTGTGGTTTCAGAAATTGCTGCTGCTGTCTCGTTTGTTCCGGTTGAAATTTCTGCTACCGTTGTTTGAATTTCAGCTGATGATGTTCCCAAAACTGTCACACCATCTCTTAATCTACGACCTATTTTGAAAAGCATCCGCATTATACCTATTATAATGATAGTTGAAACCAATACCATCAAAATACCCAATGAAATCAGCTTTGTTGCACTGACCTTAAGCACATCGTCAGACTGTTGTTTTAACTGTTCAACTTTTTTATCCTCCATCTCTTCCACTTGAGACAATTGAATTATGATTTTATCATACAAAGGGTTAAGCACACTATTTGAAAATCTGTTGGCTTCCTCTGACTTCCCATCCTGAATAAATTCCAATTGCTTTTCCCTGTTATCACGATATTGGTCAAGGGTTGCTCCAATTGCTTCAAATAAAGCAAGTGATTCAGCATGTTTAGTAAGCAACTTATGAATGTTATTTTCTCTCTCAATTACAAAATATTTGAGCTCTTCAATATCCTTTAAATGGCCTTTTCTTTCATTTTCATTTGTAAAAAATGTCAATTCAAGCAAAAGCCCATGCATCCGATTTTCGTCGGCACGAAACTCAGCCAACTCTTTAGTGATTTGAAATGATACGTTCAGTTCATTCTGAATATCTTTTATTTGATTGATGCCTGATATAGCAACAAGCAGCATGATGATAAGGGAAATGAATATCAGTGTGAACCCAAATATGATCTTTACTCTTGAACTGATTTTTAAAATTAATGCATTCATAGTTGATAGTTATTAAAGTAGATTAAACATTATTTTTGATCAATAATAAGCTGTTTACTACGTAGCATGCGACCGGCATCCAGCAAAATAAGGCCTAAAGAAGTTATACCTGTCACAAAATCAGCTCCTGGTCCTTTAAGTGTCAAAGGGGCTGCACTTAATGATTTGTGCAGAAGTTGCATATTGCCCGTTATTCCATCTGCCACAATTCCGAATTCTAAATTTTCTCCTTTTACAATGATTACCTTATTCAACTCAGTGAGTCCCTTTTCTTTCAATCCAAAAAACACTTTAAGATTGATAACTGAAATGATGACTCCCCTGAAATTAATTACGCCCATCACAAAGGCAGGCACTCCTGGAATCTGTGTCAATTCCCGAAGTGTTATTACTTCACGGACAAATTTTGTTTCAATAGCGTAACTTTCAATGCCTAAAAGAAAAGTCACTACCTGAAAGCCTTCTTTTTCACTGACTACAGATTCAAGTTTTGCAGCCAAATGTTGCGCTCGTTCTGCTAATATCTTTTGTTCATTTGTCATGATCCTCTGTAAATTTCAGCCATTTGTCGGATAGTTTCTGCTGTCATACCTTCAAAACCAGGCACGATCTCATCTGCATTGAGAGTTTCAAGGTGATTGATCAGATTTTGAAAATACTTTGATGCAAGCTGATTCTTACCTAACTTTTTTAAAGTATTTCCTAAATACAGTTGGGCTTCAAGGTGATCTGGTTTCATGTAGAGAATTTTAATCAAGTTTTTTTCTGCCATTTCCCATTCCTTTTGTTCCATAAGAATTGTCGCATAAATATACAGTATTTCAGTTTCTGAACCATTATTTTTTATAAGGTGTTCTGCCCAATTTCTGGCGTCGTCTAACAGACCTAAGTTTGCATAGGCTTTCGTAAGCATAAGAATAACTGCAAAATCATCTTTTCTTACAGAAAGAAGGTTTAGACAAACTTCAACACATTCAGCGTATTTTGCTTCATCAAAGAGCCTGCTGACATTTATAAAACTGATCTGTACAAGCGCATTTTCTACTTTTAAAGGTTCTGTTCTTTTTAATTGACTTTTTTGGTGTGAAATGGGAGTCCTGGGCTCTTTTGTAGTGTTATGCAATTTTTCGTTTAAAGTACTTTTGCTCTCAGATTCTTTATCCTGGACTGGATTTAAATTATAAATATGATTGATAGGATGGCCGGCATTTAATGCTTTACGGTAAAAAATTCCCTGGCCAAACAGCATTCTATCAAATAGAGAAAAATAGTCATCAATCAACTCCACCTGACTTGTAATTAGCCAGCCGTTGGTATTCAGCGACATGTGAAAACGTTTTGAAACTTGTTTGGCTGCTTCAGGCATAAAATACATAAGTACATTTCGGCAGAAAATAACATCAATGCCCTGCGTATGGTTCGATAGTGAAGGATAAATGTCATTGGAAAGGTTCAATTGAGAAAAATGCACCATTTTTTTTATTTCAGGACTAATCATAAAGTTTCTCCCGTTTTCACTAAAATATTTCTTTTTAATATCGACAGGAGTTTCACGAAATGACCAGGCTGTATAAATGCCCGATTTGGCTTTTTTGAGTGCATCAGAGTTAATATCGGTTGCCAAAATCGAAATATTCCAGTTTTGAATATCGGGAATCATTTCCTTTAACAAAATGGCAAGGGTATAAGGTTCCTCTCCTGAACTGCATCCGGCACTCCAAATACGTATAAATTGATTGGTTCCTTTTCGCTGCTCTATTAACTCCGGAATAATTTTTTTTGTAAATAAGTCGAGAGCAACTTTTTCACGAAAAAAATAAGTCTCACCAATTGTTAGACAGTTTGCAAGGACTTTCATTTCCTCTTCAGAAATTTCTGTTTGACACAACCATTCATCAATTGCATCGAGGCTTGTTGATTTTTTTAGTTCATTTGCGGCATTCAGCAGGTATCTTTCAAGACTTTCGTATTGTTTTGCGCCAAATTCTAAGCCAAACAAATGTGTAATTCTTTGGCTGATCGCTTCAAGTTGAATTACTTTTGTCATTTTACTGCTGCTCCATCTCTATATTTGAGCAATGCATCTAATTGAATTTCAACATCACTATCGAGTAGTTTCTCCACATCATAAATAAGGATAATTCCTTGAATGTCGCGGAAAAGGCGTGTCATTATTATTCCTGGATGCTGACTTTTATTTAACTGGTTTTCAGTAATGGGTATTTCTATTTCACTAATATCGTTGTCAACTGGTTTCTGCACCTCCTCTATTTCATCGACTACCAATGCTAACTTTCTTTTTGAAGTTTGAATGATTATAAACCTGTCGTTTAAAGAAATTTCCTTTGTTGGCATGCCCAAACGGTAACGTAGATTTATGGCTGGAATCACAATTCCGTGAAAGTCGAAGATGCCGTGAATCAACTCATTTGCACCAGGAATTGAAGTGACTGCAACTGACCTAACAACACTTTCGACAGTATCGAGTGCAACAGCAAACCGTTTTTCATGCAATAAAAAACTAAGCAGGTAATTATGAGAATATATCATCAAAAAATGTTAAAGTATTTCTTTCTTAGAATGTAACAAAGTTAGGCTTATTGGTGCATTATTACAAAAAAATGTTTTCTGAACTCAAGATTGCAAAGATCCATTTTCACATACGATTATTAAGGAAACTTTGAACGCATATTATGGCATTGGAAATGGCGGTCAATACCTTCAAAATTACAGTTTAAGAAATCGAATTTTCATCCTGATTTCTTTTCAGATATATAGGTTTGACCATAACCCATTTGCTCTACACTAATTGCACTTTAACCATTTTCTAAGCTCTCAGGGCTTATTGGCTCGTGTTTTTTAACTAAATAATCTTCAATTTCTCTTAAATAAATGCGGGAGCACCATAAATAATTCATCAGAAAATTGGCGTGATTCATTAATAACTAAGGAAGACATGCAACGGATAAAATGATGCGTTTACACCGCAGAAAGATGAGGAATGGTAAAACAAAATTCACTTCCTATGCCTTTTTTACTATTCACCCAGATGCTGCCTCCGTGTTTTTCAACAAATTCTTTGCATAGAATCAAACCCAAGCCTGTACCTTTTTCATTTTGAGTCCCGGGGGTAGAATAACTTTCATCTATCCTGAAGAGCTTCTCTATATCGCTTTTTGAAATTCCTACACCTGAATCTTTTACACAACAAATAAGCTCTTTGTTATTCTCCTTTACTGATATAGTGATCTCACCACCCTTATTGGTAAATTTGATCGCATTTGAAACCAGATTCCTTAAAACAGTGCTAATCATTGCTTTATCAGCATAAACAAGTGAACGAGATGGCAATACTTTTTGCAACGGAATAAGTTTTTGCTCTGCAGTAGTGCTTAAAATCAATACAGCTTCATTGATCAGCTCTACCATTTCAAAATATTCAGGGTTAAATTCCATTCTCCCTGTTTGCGATCTTGCCCATTCCATCAGGTTCATAAGTAAATTCATTGCCCGATGGGAAGATTGAAATATTATTCCTGCATATTTCTCAATTCCATCATAATCCTTTTCTTTAACCTGTTCAACCATGATTTCACTTAAACCAATAATGGAATTGAACGGGCTTTTCAGGTCGTGAGCAATGATGGAAAAGAATTTGTCTTTCTGGGCATTGAGTTTTTGTAGTTCTTCGTTTTTTTGACTTATTTCCTGTTCCGCAACCTTCCGCTCTGTTATATCTCTCAATATACCTTCATGAAAAAGTGTTTTACCATTAACATCCACAATATACCAACCATGATCCTCAACCCAAATACCTGTACCATCTTTTTTTCTCAGACGGTAAACACCTAATTCTTCAAGCTTTTCCTGTAATACAAGGCTCTCCCTATCGCCTGCTTCAAAATACAGTTCTGTTTTTATATCAATAGCTAATAATTCTTCTTTCGTGCTATACCCCAGCATTTTGACTATGGCCGGGTTTACATCAACAAATTTCCCCTCAGGGGTGCTTCTGTAAACTCCGTCAGGCAATCTTTCGATCAGATTGTGATAAAGAGTCTCGTTTTCCTTTATAAGATTCTCATTGCTTTTAAGTCTTAAGGTTGCATCTTTGTTTAACTCTTTAAAAGAATTTAGTTCTTGTTGCAATTTCCTCAACTCCTGAATGAGTTCATCTTTTGTTTTTTCCTGAAAGTTCATTTATAATAGAATTATACGGTTTCAAATTTCTGATTACACTTCTTTCATCTTCATACTAAAATAAAACGTAGTTCCTTTACCTCCCGATTTTCCATCGGGATCACTCTCAACCCAAATGTGTCCCTCATGCTTTCAATAAAATCCTTGCAAAGGATTAATCCTAATCCAGTGCCTTTTACATTGTTCGTTCCCTTTGTGGAAGTACTTTCTCAAATAAGGAAAATCTTTTCAATAACTTCCTTTTGTATTCCAACTCCATTGTCACTTACTGATACAATACATTCATCCGCTTCGGTTTTGGCAGATAGAACAACTTTACCACCGTTATGGGTGAATTTAACAGCATTTGTGAGGAGGTTCCTTAAAATAGTGCTTATCATCGGTTTATCTCCCCACACCTTCATTTTGGCTGGAATATCATTTTTAATTACAATGTTTTTTTGTTCTGCAAATACATTGAGAGAATCGATAATCTCAGTGGCAAGTGAATCCATATAAAAGAGTTCCGGCTCAAACTTGATTTTACCAGTTTGCTTCCGGGTCCACTGCAATAGATTTGACAATAATGCATATGTAGATTGAGATGTATTAAGAATCAGAGATCCGATTTTCTCAATATCTTCATATTCTTTTTCCTGAATACGTTCTACCAATACTTCACTTAATCCCAAAATACTATTAAAGGGGTTTGTAAGATCATGCGCAATTATGGAAAAAAACTTGTCTTTGGTAATATTAAGCTGCTCTAAACGAGCCTCATTTTCCTTTAATTTTTTTTCTAATTCTTTACGTGAGGTAATATCAGAAAAGCTTACGAGGCTTGCCCAAATTTTTCCCTCTTTGTCCTTTACAGGAGAGCCAAACACTTCGAGTATTACCTGAGAACCGTCAGGACGCTTAATCAACATATCATCGACATAGGAAGATTCTCCAGAGATAGCTTTCAAAACAGGCATTTCTTCCGGCGGGTACGGCTCACCACTTTCAAGTTTGTAAGCCATATACGCTTCTGATAAGTTTTTTACAGAGGCATCAGGCAGGATGCCTCTCCCAAGTAAATCCAATGCTATGGTGTTTGCAAGCAATGGCTTATCTGAAGGTGATTCTACCATAAAAACACCAATCTGCAAGTTTTCGAGAAGTGTAGATAGCAATACATTCTGCTTGAATAACTTATCCTCACTTTCTCTAAGCGACTTTTCCAGTAATTTTTGGTGGGTAATGTCTACAACAGTAACAAGACATTGAAGTGGATGGTCTAAAACAACGCCTTCTATGTGGACATACAAAAGTGGATTTCCATCTATTGCGAACCTTAGCTCAGCAATCTGTTTGGTTTCACTTTCAAAAACTTTTTCTAAGAAACTATTAAAAACATTCCTGTCTTCCTTTGCGATAAAAGATTTAAAGCTTTTTCCGATCAATTCAGATCGTGGTTTTCCTATCATTTTGGCAGCACTGAAATTAAGTGCTTTGATAACAGATTCAAAATCAAGTGAGAAGTATCCTGTAGGAGAGAACTCATAAAGCATTTTTGCAGCCTCTGCATTTTCAAGTGCTAACTTTAACTCATGATTTTGCATCTCCAGTTCAATTTGATGCACCTCAAGCTCATGAACCAATTTTAAAGCATCAAACTCATGGAATGATTGGTTCTTTTCTGACTGTTGATTGACCAAAGCTTCTTCGGCCTTTTGCCGGAGCAGCGATAGCCTTTCAAATTCCGTATCTGTTCTTTTCATAATTCCAGGATGCTTACTAAAGGTATTTAGTAAGATGGTTGAAATAAGAATTCTAAAAGTTCATCTGGTTTAATTTCTTAAAGGCGTTGTTATCTAATAAAATTTAAAAAATGTAGTTCGAATTAAAATGTTTTGATAATAATCTCAAGGGTAAACTAAACTCAGGATTTCAATCTGTATTCGAAAACTTTTCATTTTCACCAAGCTTAACCAATAAAATATTGATCTCTTTCCTAAGGTCACGTATTTTATTTTCACTCCTTTCCATCATTTGATCAAAAAGCTCAAGTTCTTCAATTTTATTTTTCAATATCTGTTCAACACGTTTATTTTTGGTTACATCAATCACAGTTAAAAGACATTTTTGTTCGTCTTCTGATACAATCCCTTCGATCAAAACACTTTTCGCTTGATCACTTTTTACGATTAACCTTACTTCACACTTTTCTTTTACCTTTGAGTTAAATAGATTGTTGAAAAATTCATGGAAAATAAATTTAGTATCAATCGTAACATATTGAATGAATTTTTTCTTCAATAGATATGCACGCTCTAAGCCGAGCATTTTTGCACCTGTAAGGTTTAATTCAACTATAACTCCTTCCTTGTTAAGCGTAAAAAAACCGGTAGGTGCAAATTCATAAATCTCAGCGTATTTTTCACCGGATTTTTTTGATGTGTCCATTGCCCTTTTTAACTCGTCGTTTTGCATTTCCAGTTCAATCTGATGAACTTCAAGTTCATGAAGGAGCTTTTGAATATCGCCTTCCTGAAGGCTTAATTTATTCGCTTTTTTAATTCGAGTTGCTTTTGCTTTGGCTTTATTTTCGAGCATTGCTTCAGCTTTCTGACGAAGCAAAAAAGCATCTTCAGAATTCATTTTTTCTTTTTTCATTTTAAATTTTTATAAAATATTTCCAAAATCTGACTGTATTTTTAATCCTTGCTTAATATATTTAACAGGAATTTTTAGTCCCTAAATGACCATCAAAATGATAATCTCATTTGGTTTTTGAACCTAAATTTGACTTATCTGCTCCAAAAACAATATAATCAATTTCCTTTCCTTCTTCATCTAAAATTTTATGCACTGACCATTCAATGTGAATTTTTTTTCCACTTTCATTTTTAAGAATGCTATCAAAATTACTGTTGGAATTTTCATTCATAATCTTTTCAAACTCTTTATTAAGACTAATTATTGATTTTTCCGGCAAAAAAAGTTTTGTAAAGTTTTTCCCTATAACGTTGTCACGGCTTTTTCCCAAAAGCTTTTCAGCATTGGGATTGAATTCTAATACATTACCATCTGAAGACAAACATAAAATCGCACTTGGAACGGTCTGGATGAAACCTCTAAGCATCAGTTGTGATTTATTGAGTGCAATCTCTAAAAGTTTTGAATTTGTGATGTCAATGAAGGTTATTACCAATCCATCAATTTTATCCTGAAAAGTTCTATAAGGCATTATCCGGATCTTAAACCACCGCTTATCGAATGTAACAATATCTTTTTCAACAAAAATAAGTGTTCTCAGAACTTCTTTTGAATCATTAAGCAAATCAGGATAATCCAATTCATTCACCTGATCGGTAAAAAGTCTTCCTATATCACTGGATCTGATCTTAAATATTTTGGTGGAAGGAACAGTAAACTGACGGATTCTCAATTCTTTATCAAGGAAAAGCGTTGCAATCTCGATACTGTTAAGAAGATTATTCATATCGTTGTTCACCCTTGCATAGTCATCCACTTTGCTCTGCAGTTCAGCATTCACGCTATGAAGTTCTTCATTCAGACTCTGCATTTCTTCCTTTGACGTAGTCAGCTCTTCATTGGTTGACTGCAATTCTTCATTGGTTGACTGAAGTTCTTCGTTGGTCGATTTCAGCTCCTCCTGTGAAGTCTGCATCTCTTCTCTGGTACTTTGCAGTTCTTCTTTTAATCGGGACAGTTCATTTTCCAATTCTTTTTCATTTTCGTTATGGCTAAGTTTTTTGACCTTCTCTTTTGAAAGCTTCACGCGCGCTTTGGAAACGTCATTGAATAAAACGAGTATTTTTCCATGCAATGCAATCGGTTTATCAATTTGCTGAAGAGTAACGTCAATGGCATAATCATGGCCGTTGTTATGAATAAGGATATTGCTTAAAACAACTTTCTCAAAATTTTCCTTCGCTTTCCTGAAAGCTGTCGGCAATTCATTGCGCAAACCTTCTCTTGCCATCGCAAAAAGGTTCATATTGGCTTTTCCTACCGCAGGTTCAAGATATTTGCCGGTGCTTCCGGTGATATAAAGAATGTCACCCAAATCTGTTACCAGAACACTTGAAGGAGAAAATTGCTGTAAAAGTAATTGATCAGTAAGGCTTTGAATATTATCTGGAATTTTAGAGTAGGTGAGATTTTTTCCACTTTGAGTTTGAGAAGCGGAAAACGAGCTTGGAAAATCGAAAAAGTCTTCTTGTTTTGGAAATCCTGTTTTCGCATATATCCTCAATTTTGAATCAACCGAAGAAAATAATTTGCTCTGAGCACCATTGGTTTCTGCATTTCCTAAAATCAAAATTCCTTTATTGTTCAAGCTATAGAAGAAAAGCGACAATAGTTTATTTTGCAGTTCAGGTTCAAGATAAATAAGTAAATTCCGGCATATCAGAATATCCACTTTGGTAAAAGGAGGATCTTTTATTACATTCTGAGGTGCGAAAACAATCATTTCACGAATTTCATTGACGACCCGATAATGTTCATCATTTTTCGTAAAAAACCGATTCAATCGTTCTTGAGATATATCCGCCAGGATATTGGCAGGATAAACGCCTTTTCGTGCTATTTCAATGGCATTGGCGTCAAGATCAGTCGCAAAAATCTGCAATGTTATATTTATTTCAGATTTTAATTTTTGAATGACTTCTTTAAATATCATTGCCAGCGAATAGGCTTCTTCACCGGTTGAACACGCAGGTATCCATGCCCTTAGCGTGTAACTATGTTTATAATTATGTACAAGTGAAGGCAATACTTTTTCCTTTAAATGATCCCATACTTCAGTATCTCGGAAAAAACTTGTCACGCCTATCAGTAATTCTTTGAAAAGTATATCAATTTCTGATGAATTTTCCTGTAAATATCTGACATATGCCGGAATTTTAGAAAGTTGATGAATACCCATGCGCCTTTCTATTCGACGGTATAATGTGTTTTTTTTATATAAAGAAAAGTCGTGACCAGTTTGAGTACGAAGGAGTATAACAATTTTCTCGAGAGAACTGCTGTCATTTTCCGACTCCTTAATAGATGCTTCGTGCAATGGGTGATCAAGGAGTTTTATAAGTTTTGAAGGCAGTTCATTTGGTGGTGCAATTATATCAACAACAACGGACTCAATGGCTGCCCGTGGCATGCTGTCGTATTTTGATGATGCAGGATCCTGAACCAACACCATGCCATTGGACTCTTTAATTGATTTCAAACCCAAACTTCCATCAGAGCCCATACCAGAAAGAATAATGCCAATTAAATTATCATTTCTGTCAGCAGCAAGCGACCGAAAAAACAAATCGATCGGAAGTCTCAAACCGCGGGTTTCCACAGGCTCAAAGAGATGCAATGTATTTTTCAGTATCGACATGCTTTTGTTGGAAGGTATAACATAAGCGCAATTGGGCTTTAGCTGCATACGGTCGGTAACAGTATGAACCTTCATTTCAGTTGTTCTTTGCAGTAGTTCGCATAACATTCCTTTGTAGTTCGGATCAAGGTGCTGTATTACAACAAAGGCCATTCCAGTATTGGAAGGCATGTTATTAAAAAACTGCTCCAATGCTTCTAACCCACCGGCAGAAGCACCAATGCCAACAACTGGAAATTTTTCATTTCTAATAGGAGCAGGAATTATTTTAGCAGTTTTTGACATTTCAGTCTTAATTTTCTGATTTTTAGTTTTTTCCAATTCCAATTTTTGCTTCACATTTTAGCAAAAACAACAACATAGTTCATAACAAAGAATGTTTTTCGGAGTAATGACAATTTACCTTCATTTATGAACGATAATTAGGTAAAGATACAAATTGTAACAACAAAATTCTGAAAATATTTTTAATGTATGTAGCATCGATCAAAATCATGCTTTTTAAAATCAACCAATTCATTTTAAGCTGCATATACAATGAGCACGAAAAAAGAAGAAATATTTTAGCATTTCGCTTGCCGGATCAAAAAAAGATTATACTTTTGCAATCGCTTTTAACCATATAAACAATGACGAAGCAAACGGATCGGTAGTTCAGTTGGTTAGAATACGTGCCTGTCACGCACGGGGTCGCGGGTTCGAGTCCCGTCCGGTCCGCAAAAATAAAAGCAAAAGAGTGAAAACCATCGAAAACATTACGTTTTCGGTGGTTTTTGCGTTTTAGGGGTTGCATAAAAGGGTAAATGAAAGCATTTACCCATGATCAATTCTGGTTTATTGTGATTCATTTCTTTATAAGCTATTGGCAACAAGCTCAATAGGGATTCGCGCGGACGAAAGTGGTTGTAGTCGTGAACCCAACTTGCTGTTACCTCTCTCACCTGGTCGAGGTTTTCAAACTGGTATGCATCTAACACGCCATCGCGATAGGACCTGTTGAACCTTTCGATGTAGGCATTTTGAGTGAGCTTTCCCGGCTGGATATACTTAAAATCAATCCCATTGGCTTCACTCCATGTTTTTGCTAAGTCGGCAATAAATTCTGGTCCATTGTCCATACGAATCTTCTGGGGTTTTCCATATTTATTGACCAGATGTCTGAGTACCAATATCACCCGGCTGCTTTTCAGGCTGTAATCAGCTTCAATAAAAAGTACTTCGCGGTTATAATCATCAATTACATTAAAAGTCCTGAACTTGTTTGACCCTATTATGGCATCGCTCATAAAATCAATGCTCCATGTGTGTGTAAAATGTGCAGGAACGGCTAAAGGTTCTTTTACCCGTTCAGGCAGACGTTTCTTATGTTTGCGCCTGAGTGGTAAATTAAGCTGCTGGTATACGCGATGTAAGCTTTTGTGGTTGATCACTTCCCCTGAATTGCGAATGAGGTAGTGACATTTCCAAAAGCCTTCCCTTGGATGTTCAACTGCCAATTGCTGCAATCGTTCAATGATATAGCTGTCGTCCTTCACAGAGTGATATGACATACTGCTTCTGCTGGTTTTTATTAAGCGAAACGCCTGACTGATGTCTTTGGGCCGTTCACGGCCAATAGCGTCAATGATTGCTCTCTTCTCGCAAGGCTTTAAAGCTTTATTTAGATAATGTATTTGGCTGTTTCTAACTCTAATGCCAAATTAGCATACATATGTTTTAGTTTGGCATTTTCTTCCTCGAGCTGTTTGATGCGTTTCAGTTCGCTTGCTTCAATACCATGGTAACGATGTCGCCAATTGTAAAACGTTGCTCGCGAAATACCGTGTTCACGCGTGAGATCTTCAATACTCTTGCCTTGATCAAACTCCTTGAGAATGTTGGCAATCTGGGTTGGACTAAAATTACTTTTCTTTATAATCAACACTCCGGTAAAAAATCATGCTGCTAATCGTCCGATGCTCAGGCAATCATCATAAAGCGATCGGATTTTTTTGCAACTCAGGTCGAGATCTA
>PHDU01000083.1 GCA_002842755.1 Bacteroidetes bacterium HGW-Bacteroidetes-1
GGTACCCCGATCAGAAGAGTACTGACCCCTTTTATTCAATTAAAATGGTATACTTTTGGACTGAATTACTGGTATACTTTTCGGTTGAAATAAACATTTGGTGAAATCTTTTGGTGTGACCTGCACTTTTGGTCAACCCAAATAAACCATAAGCAATATTTGCAAGTGCCCAGACAGAAAGCACATACATCCCTTTTTGATTTATAGTATCGCTCAGGTTAAAAAACAATTCCATATCCTGAGCCTGCAACACTGTTGACAGGAAAAGGCCAAAAAGAACGAAAATGAATATTCTTAGTTTTAACATGCAGTCTGAGAGCCAAATAAATGGAAAAGCTAAAAATGATTAAATTGTCATTAAGACACCAA
The DNA here is from genome assembly GCA_002842755.1 of Bacteroidetes bacterium HGW-Bacteroidetes-1. Lineage (GTDB taxonomy): Bacteria > Bacteroidota > Bacteroidia > Bacteroidales > F082 > JALNZU01. The sequence goes on from PHDU01000083.1 coordinate 370, forward strand.
ACGGTTAAGTGTGTTTTTTATCAGGGTTTCCATATGGGGTTGATAATTACCACCAAACTGTTCAGTAACCCTGTTTGCGATGATTACGCAAATTGTGAGCGCTTCGTGGCCAAGCAGTCGGCTTAGACCATAAAGTGCCGATGATTCCATTTCAAAGTTGGTAATTTTCTTTCCTTCAAACGCAAAGGATTCTATTTTACTGTTCATATCCGGATCAAGCAAACCGAGACGTAAGACTCTTCCCTGAGGAGCATAAAAACCCGGTGAAGTTGCGGTCAAGCCAACAATATAATCAGTAGCCAGTTTTTTTAGTAGTTTTTGCGAGCATTGAACGACATATGGTGAAGGAAGTTTACTGTTCCAATGCATGTGCTTAATGAATGCATCAGTAATTTCTTGTTCAATACACTGACTACTTTCTGCATAAAAATGAAGCAACCCATCAAGGCCAAGCGCATGCCCTGCCGCTACAAAACTTTCTCCAACGGCAATTTCCGGCTGTAATGCGCCTGAAGTGCCTAATCTGATAAGGTTTAAACTCTTGTGTTGCTCTTTAATTTCCCTTGTTTTTAAATCAACATTAACAAGCGCGTCCAGTTCATTTATTACGATATCAATATTATCAGTACCCATTCCTGTCGAAAGAACCGTCAATCGCATTCCTTTATAAGTACCGGTATGTGTAACAATTTCACGATTAGATACTTCATGTTCAATATGATCAAAAAATGAAGATACTTTCTTAACTCTGTTTGGATCGCCTACCAATAGAATAGTATCGGCAATTTGTTCCGGAAATAATTTGAGATGATACACAGAACCATCTGCATTTAATACCAACTGTGAATCCGGAATATGTCTTTTAATCATTACAAATATATTTGCGTGTGTAAATTGAATAATTTTGCAAAGATAGCAACAAAAGCGCTTCCGGAAGCTGTATTAGAAAGCCCCACATATAAAGAAACAGCTGTGATTTTGGCTAATCTTTTTTTGATGTGCAGAGGATTGTTTTTATTGATTCTGAATCCATTATCTCTTTGCGCAACTCTGTGATTCTTTGTGTAGCTTTGTGATACAGCTATTGCACAGAGAGCCACCAAGAGGACACTATCCCGTACGTACGGGACACAAAGAAAAAGATGATTTTTATGAGCGAGAATGAATTATCAAAAATGATTATTGGATGTGCCATTGAAGTACATAAGCATTTAGGACCAGGCTTATTGGAATCTGCATATCAGGAATGTTTGTATTATGAAATTAAGCAGGCCGGCTTAAAGGTTCAAAAAGAAAAACCAATGCCAATTGTTTATAAAGAAGTTAAGCTTGATCGCGGTTATAGGATCGATTTGTTAATCGAAGAAAAGGTGGTAGTAGAAATTAAAACTGTTGAGGCATTTAGCGATGTTCATACTGCCCAAGTTCTTACTTATTTAAGATTAGGCAATTATAAGCTTGGTTTGCTTTTTAATTTTCAGACTACCGTACTTAAAAATGGTATTAAACGAGTCATAAATTGAAGCAGGCACATCAAAAAAAGATTAAGCTGTGATGTTTATCAACAAATCTATCTTTTAAAACTTAAACAAATCTTTCATAACGTTGTTTTAATTTTTCTAATTCCAATACAAAACATGACGATTCATAGAGAAGAAGGCGCTGCAGAAATTATATCAATTGGAGATGAACTTCTCATCGGACAGGTTATCAACAGCAATGCCTCATGGATGGGAGAACAACTCTTTCTGAGTGGTATTCCACTTCGAAGGGTTAGCACGATAGGCGATAATAAACAACAACTTCATCAAGCTATTGATGAGGCTTTGAGCAGAGTTCAGTTCATTTTTCTTACCGGAGGATTAGGTCCAACTTCGGATGATATTACAAAACCAGCTTTGTGCGAATACTTTCATTCGGATTTAATTTTCAATGAGGAAGCTTATCGGCAGGTTGAAACTCTTTTTAAGAGAAGAGGAATGAAAGTTACCGAACGAAATAAACAACAGGCAATGTTGCCCGCAAATTGTCAGCCTGTCAGAAATAACAATGGAACCGCACCAGGGATGTGGTTCGAGCACCAGGGAGCAATCATTGTTTCGATGCCGGGAGTTCCATTTGAAATGAAATCTATGTTTTCCGATATCATTATTCCAAGGTTAAAATCACTTTTTGCCGGCTCTTTTATCTTTTTCAAAACCATCATGACGACCGGTGCAGGCGAATCATTTATTGCAGATAAAATAGGTAGTTGGGAGCAAAAACTGCCAAGAGATTTTACGCTCGCCTATCTTCCACAACCTGGAATGGTAAGACTTCGTATTGGTGGAAGCGGAAAAGATGCAGACTTTGTCAGGCAGACTTTAGAACAACTCACCCAGGAGCTGTCAAATCTTCTTGGTGATATTGTTTATGGTTATGATAATCATTCTTTGGAAGAAGTTATCGGACAAAATTTAAAACTGCAGAAAAAAACGATAGCAACTGCCGAAAGCTGCACAGGTGGTTATATTGCGCATTTACTTACCAGTATTGCCGGAAGTTCATCTTATTTCAAGGGTTCAGTGGTAGCATATGCGAATGAAATAAAAATGCAAGTGCTCGATGTTCCGGCAGCAATGATTGAAAAATATGGGGCGGTGAGCAAGGAAGTAGCAGAAACGATGGCAACAAACCTGAAATCCAAATTCAAAACGGATTTCGCTCTATCCGTCACTGGTATTGCAGGACCTGATGGTGGTACTGAAGAAAAACCTGTCGGTACTGTTTGGATATCGTTGGCAACAGATGAAAAAGTAATCTCCCAGCGCTTTCAGCTTGGCGAACAGCGTGATCGGAACATTCGAAGATCAGCCCTTGCTGCATTGAATATGCTCAGAATGGCATTATAAAAAAAGAGCCACATCATTTAATGCAGCTCTTTATATTTTTTTATACTGATAGAGTTAATCAGACAGTAGCGCTCATCGTTATAATATTCCTGTCAATCTTTTTAAACAATCCCTGAAGAACTGTTCCAGGTCCCACCTCGACAATTGTTCTTGCTCCACTTGCAATCATATTGTTCATTATTTGCGTCCACCTAACAGGTGCTGTTAACTGAGCGATAAGGTTTTTCTTAATAATTTCAGGATCAGTAACGGATTGTCCGGTAACATTCTGGTAAATTGGACATGTGCCTTTGCTTAATTTAACTGTATAGATGGCTTCAGCCAATTCTACGCGGGCAGGTTCCATAAGAGGTGAATGAAATGCTCCTCCAACTTTTAAGGGCAAAGCTCGTTTAGCTCCTGCAGCAATTAGTTTCTCGCAAGCAATAGCAATTCCTTTTTCACTGCCGGAAATTACAAGCTGACCGGGACTGTTATAATTAGCCGGTACTACAATCTCGTCTTTAATTGAAGCACAAATGTTTTCTACTTCCTTGTCATCAAGGCCAAGAATAGCTGCCATAGTGCTGGGGACCAATTCACAAGCCTCCTGCATAGCCATGGCGCGTTTGTAAACCAATTTCAACCCATCATCAAAACTTAAGGTTTTATTGGCTACCAAAGCAGAAAACTCACCAAGAGAGTGTCCTGCTACCATGTCAGGCTTAAAATCTTCACCCATTACGGCTGCCAGAATCACCGAATGTAAAAAAATAGCCGGTTGTGTTACTTTGGTCTGACGCAAATCTTCGTCCGTCCCATCAAACATTAAGTCCGTGATCTTGTACTTTAAAATGGTGTTTGCTTTTAAAAAAAGCTCTTTGGCTTTGGCCGACTTATCGAATAAATCTTTACCCATGCCCACAAATTGGGCACCTTGGCCTGGAAAAACGTATGCTTTCATATTATTGCTTTTCGTGCTGTCAATACTTCTTAAAATCTATTCAATACCTCTACTTTCGATTACCGAAAAAGCGCAGCAAAAATAAGAATAAATTAATAAAATCAAGATAAAGAGTTAATGCCCCCATAATTGATGCCTTTTTGGATGCGATTCCTTGTTCAACAGAAAGACCTATTCGCTTGATCTTTTGGACATCATAAGCAGTCAAACCGGTGAAAACAAGCACCCCGATAAAACTCACAATATAATCTAAAGTACCGCTTTTTAAAAAGAAATTGACCACGGAGGCAATAATAATTCCAAAGAGTCCCATCATCATGAGCGACCCAAAGCGTGTAAGATCCGTTTTAGTAGTGTATCCCAAAAAAGCCATTAATCCGAACATTCCGGAAGTAATGACAAAAGTTTTTGCAATTGCTGCTCCGGTATAGATAAGAAAAACAAAGCTTAAGCTCAGTCCCATGAGTACAGAATAAACAACAAAAACCAGGGTAAGTGTTGTTACACTCATTTTATTGAAGCCGGCCGACATCCAAAGAACCATCCCCAAAGGGGCTAACATTATGACCCATCCTAAAATGGACATACTTCCCGTTTCAGAGTTATACATTATGTTTAAAAACGACTCGTTTCCTGCAACTGTATATGAAATTAGTGCAGTTATTGCCAAAGCAAGAAACATCCAGGAAAACACACTGGCCATAAAAGTTTTCGCTAATACGCCTGATTCAACGAGTGGGCGCTGTGTATAGGTATTGATATCACCGTTCATAAACTATGTAATTAAGTATTTTTTTGATATGTTTAATGTAGTTTTGACTGAATAAGACTGATAAATTCAGCTCTTGTTTCCATTCTTTCAAAAGCTCCTATAAAATCACTTGTAACCGTAACAGAGCTCTGTTTTTGAACACCTCGCATTGACATACATAAATGCTGTGCTTCAATCACCACAGCTACACCAAGAGGGTGAAGCGCTTCATGAATGGCCATTTTAATCTGACTTGTAAGACGCTCCTGAACCTGTAACCGTCGTGAGTATGCCTCAACAACTCTGGCAATTTTACTCAGACCAGTGATATATCCATTGGGAATATATGCTACATGCGCTTTCCCGATAAACGGAATCATATGATGTTCGCAAAGTGAAAATACTTCTATGTCTTTAACAATTACCATTTCCTGATAATCTTCCTTAAACTTGGCCGAAAGAAGAATCTCCTTTGGGTCATGGTCATAACCCTGAGTAAGGAACTGAATTGATTTTGCTACCCGGAGAGGCGTGTCAATAAGGCCTTCTCTATCCGATTCTTCGCCTATTAGCCCGAGTATTGCACGATAGTGTTTTTCCAGTTCTTTAAGTTTTTCAGGGGCAAACTTCTCAATCTTTTCATATCCAAGAAGTTTCTTTGGTTCTTGATTCATATTTAAAAAGTGTTTTTGTAGGAACTCAATAATTATGCCAAATGGTTTAAATTATTATCTCATCTCTTGTTTTATAGTCCTTCATTATAAATAGAACAAATTTTTTCCAGAATGAACTGCTTCACATCGAATTCTTATGAAACACAAACATCCTTGTTTTGTTTGAAATTTAATGATTGTTTTACGTTTATGGATAGCTTGAAAAATTTGAATTCTTAACTATTGGTTTGTGTATGTTTAAATATTTCAATCAGTTGTTACGATTCTATATGGCGAGGGTCAAAATACAGATTGGAAATAATTCTCCTAAATTATTATTTTGCTTTTTGAATTTTTAAAATGGAGGCTACTTCGTAACCGGTGAAAGCTAGATAATAAACAAAAAAAGTCAACAGAAAAGGAGCAGCATCTGCACGGTTAAACAGCAAATAAACAACAATAATAGCCAGATACAAAAGCAGTTTTAAAAAAGTTGCCATCATAAAAAAATTAGTAAAAGCGCTTAATTTTTTTTCGTGTGCACGAACATAAAACCAAAATAAAAGGCTATTCGAAAGGAAGAAAAAAAGTAAAATATAAGGCCATGTTGGTGTTGTCCATGCTTTGGTTGTCTGAGAAAAAACAAGACCGCTCAAAAGGGCTAATACAATCGTTAATGAAAGCAGTTTTACAAAAAAAGGTTTGTAAATGGTCATAAAATCATGGTTTTTTCAAAAAATCTTTGACAGCATAATAAATTGCAAAAACAACGCCAAACAGAGAGAGCAAAAGCTTGAATAAAGGGAAAGACCACCCTGTCCATCTGTCTAAAAGGACTCCCCCATATACACTTAGCAGGATGATAAACATCATTTGAAAAGCCAGTGATGAGTAGCGGGCATAGGAATTCAAAGAATCTTTTGCCTTTTTGCTTTTATTATTGTTTATTTTCAACATTAGCACTTATCGAGGCATCTTTCATCTGGCATTTACCATTGAAATTAGCACCAACTTCAATGGCCAATCGAATTGTAAAAAGTTCACCAGCAAAAACTGCAGTAGCTTTAAGCGACGTAAGATCATCTGCTTCAAGTTTACCGGTGTATTTCCCGGAAATATCTGCGTTTTGACATTTCACATTCCCCTCAACCGTACCAGAAGGGCCAATAACGATTCTACCTGACGACAAGATGGATCCCAATAATTTTCCGTCAATTCTGAAATCTCCATTCAGTTCAATATCACCATTGATCAGTGTACCTTGTCCGATGATATTTCGGGCTGCTGTTTCATTTCCTAAAGATGTAAACTTTTTCAAAGTAGTAGTTTTTTTTAGTTTTATTTATCATTGTATTTTTCCCAAAATAATTTATACTTGTCTATATCTTTTAACCTATAAAAAATAGGATAGTTAGTCAGTGAAACAGGATAAAGATTATAATCTGCTGAATCGATACCACCAAAAACGTATTCTGATTGACTAAGAGCCAATCTATAATCTTTGGCATTGCCGATTGCATCAAAATTGCCAATAGTAACTAACATTCTTTTTTCGTCCAGAACTAAGCTCTTAACAATAAGTTGAGCTGTACGAAAATTTTTGTTATTAAAATCGGAAAGTCGTACCTTAAGTGGATCAGTTCTAACCTTTTCGTTTGAAGCAATGATCATGACTAAATATTTGACTTCCGTTTCAAAAATATACGGTGATTTTTCTTCTTTAAGTAAAGTATCTCCAGCTATTTCAGGTATTTCAATATTCATATTGAATTCCTTATTCATACTTCGAAGTATAGCTGTTGCTGTGGGAGCAACTGCATTTGTCGGGTATTTTTTTACCAAAGCTTCAAGCGCAACAGCCATCGAATCAATCACTTCTATACGTCCTTTCGCTACTGCCCGAAGGAAATCAAAACGTGGAAGTAAATCCACATCGTCGGGATATAGCATGCGTGCTCTGTTTGCATTTAACAAAACTCTGAAGTATTCTTCATTGCGGTATGCATCGAAAGTTTGCTCATACAAATCTATTGATTCTCCTCCAAGCTGTGCCTTATGAATAAAATAGTCAGGATCTTCTAAAACGCGGGCATAATCGGTGTTGGGGTAATGATCAAGTATCAACTGTTTATATTGTTGCGCAAGACTACTTTCCATCTGTTCGTCGTGCATTTTGAACAAAGCATACCAAGCCTGAAGACGGAACTCGCTTTCAGGAAATCGTCTTATAAGTTCAGCGTATGCCTCTTTTGACCTTGGTAAATCTGATAAACGCTCCTTGTATATGTAACCAAGATTATTGAAGGCTTCCTCAATCATCGAGAGTGATTCTAATTGTCTCTCCTCGGTGAGAGGAACATCCTGCAAATAATATCCGCGGTCGCGATTGGTGTATGTTACAGCCGCCGAATCACCTTCAGCACCTTCTTTAGCTCCTTCAAGCGCTAGACTTTCAATCGTTTCAAACGATACGCTCTGCTTATCGCTTACGCGCCAGTTGTCTTCAAGTTTGCGTCTTCCCCATTTTCGCAAAAACTCAGTATAGCCAAAGCTCAGGGTATTTGGATTATAAAAATACCAATCTTTTGACTGTTCCAGATTTGCAGTTCGATCGACAAACTGATTGCTCATCATAACATTGCGTTCCATTTCCCGTTCCTGCTCTTCTTTTTTTCTTTCCTCCTCAACCAGTACTTTGATAATCCCATCAATGATAGCATTGCGGCTTGTTGAATCCATGCGGGCCAAAGCCAATAAACTATCCTGAAGTTGAACAACGGTAAGACTCTCAACAAGGTCGTTTAAAACCACAGCTCTGTTGCGGATACTGTCATAGCCAGGATATTCACGGGGAAGTGCGCTGACAGCGGTATCATAATAGGCCTGTGATGGAACATATTCGCTTAGGTTGAAGTACATTGCTGCCAGACGCAGCGAGGAGGTGGCCTGTTGTTGTTTGTCTTTCGTACTTGCTGAAACAGATTTACGAAGATATTCCATTGCAAGCTCTTCATTTTTTTCCTCTAAAGCAATTTCCGCCAAGGCAAAATATATTTTATCCCTGTAATCAAGATTTTTTTCGTCATTAAGCATTTTGTTGAGCACCTTAATAATATAGCGGCTATCCCCCTGATTGACATTGTAGTTTCTGGCCATATTGATACGGGACTCAAACGCCATATCGAATGGTGGATTCTTTTTTATAACAGAAGCATAGTATTTAATGGCTTTTTCTTTTTCGTCATTAAGTTGGTATATCTGTGCTAAAATAAACAACGCCCTTGTTTTTAAGTACTTACTTCTTGCATCTTTAAGTCCTTGCTCAAGATAGGGAATAGCTTTACTATAATTTTTTTTGGAAATATGAAAATCAGCAATGACAAACGATAGGTTTTGTCTTACTTTAATTGGCAGTATCGTATTACGTTTCTTGGTTTCAAGTGTTTCAAGCAAAACCTGGGCTTTTTCATATTGCTCAAGTTGCATATAAGTCTGGGCAAGCCAAAAATTGGCATCATAAGTAATATCACTGTTGCTGTATTGGCGTGCTACAAAATCAAAAGTCCGACGTGCACTAATATAGTCCTGTTTGTAAAAGTGACCTATACCCATCATCAGGTAACTATCATCGATCCAACGCACCAGTTCTTTGCCTCCAAAAACCATTGAGTGTTTCTGAACCCCTATGGCACCTTTCTCAACAGCGCGGTCCATGGTCTGGTTAAGCTTCATGGCATCGCTTTTAGTGCCGTGATTAAACACATGCAAAACTTTTGAATAGTCCTCCACTAATGATTTCCGAAGATCTGATACCCCGGTTTTAATACTTTCTTTCCCATTCCAGTAAACATTATATCTACTTGTCAGGTTATGGTAAGTACGACGTGTCCAGGTATTCTTTTTCGTTGAACAACTACTAAGAATCAACATCAACAATGCGATGGATCCAAATCCTATAAAAAATTTCTTCACAAATTGTAAATTCATCCGGTTTTGCTTCAATAACTCTAAATCCAAGCAATTATTTTATTTACGATGGGCTTTGTTTACTTCATCGCAAAAAGCAAAAATACTTAAAATCGTAAAATCGAACCAAAGTTAATGTATCTACCGTGGTAAATGAAAACTATTTTAACATATTGTATTTATTTTAAATAACTTACAATAATCTAACAGAATTGTAATACTGGCACTTGACATAAATCTATACTTTTGTTGGCAAAAAAATTCGATTTAAAATATTGTTCAAATGATTTCGTTAGCAGGCATCAATCTTTTATTTTTGCCATAAGCATGTTTACAGATGAAACAAAAAAAGGAGAAGTGGTATAAAAAACTCAGTTATAAATACCGTCTTGTCATTTTCCATGATGAAACTTTTGAAGAAAAGATAAGCTTTCGGCTGAGCCGGATGAATGTTTTCGTTGCCCTTGTAAGTCTGAGTGTTTTTTTGGTGGTGATAACAGGATACATCATTGCGTTTACATCCTTACGTGAATATATTCCTGGTTATACAGATGTTACACTTAACAGAAGAGTATACCAGCTTGAACGTTCAGCCGATTCTTTGGAGATGGTTTTTTCTCAAAAACAAGTTTATTTTTCTAACCTCAGAAGAATTATTGAAGGGCATGATTTTGCTGACGATAGCATTAACGCTGTGAATGAGAGCATGAGAGGAACCAATTCTAATTACGATACGATACGAATTGTTCGTTCCCATGAAGACAGTCTGTTACGACTCGAATTTGAAAATCTTGAAAGATTCAACCTTATCACAGATCCTGAACTTATACCTGAAGCCCGTAGAAGAGCTATGACAGTTTCAAACTTCTTTGTGCCGGTCAAAGGAACCATTACCAATAAATTCGATCCGCTTCAAAAGCATTATGCCGTGGATGTAGTTTCAAAAATCAATGAAGCTGTCAAGTCAACCCTTGATGGAATAGTTGTACTGGCCGATTGGACCCCTGACAAAGGATATATTATTGGAGTTCAACATGCAGGGAATTTTTTTTCTGTATATAAACATAATTCAGCACTGCTAAAACAAGAAGGCGATTTTGTAAGAGCAGGCGAGCCAATAGCTATTATAGGTGAGTCAGGAGAAATGTCAACCGGCCCTCATTTACACTTTGAACTCTGGTATAATGCTACTCCGGTAAACCCGGAAGAGTTCATTTCTTTTTAATTCAAATACGTTTTTTCAACGTTTGAACAAATCTCTTTAACACTATTTGGCAATTTCTGGCATCTTTAAAACTAAAAAAACCGTAATCTTGCAAATTATTTAATTTTTATAAAGTCAGCAAACAAAAGGACATCATTTTTCTTGAAATTGAAACTATATTTCATTAATCGTCAAATTTTAAAAAAAACAGTTTAATCCCCTATATGGAAATTGCAATCAAAATACTTCAATTGTTATTAAGCCTCTCTATTCTTGTTATTGTTCACGAGTTTGGGCATTTTGCAGCGGCGAAAATTTTTAAAACTAGGGTGGAAAAGTTTTATTTATTTTTTAATCCTTGGTTTTCTGTTTTTAAGTTCACCTACAAAGGAACGGAATATGGCATGGGATGGCTTCCTTTGGGCGGGTATGTGAAAATTGCCGGTATGATTGATGAATCAATGGATAAGGAGGCCATGAAAGAACCGGTTCAGGAATGGGAGTTTCGGGCGAAACCCGCTTGGCAACGATTGATTATCATGCTGGGCGGTGTAATTATGAATGTAGTACTTGCATTTGTAATTTACATTGGCATGTTAACCATTTATGGTGAACAATATCTTCCAACTTCTGAAGTAAATAAATATGGTATTGCTACTGACTCGCTCTCGCGTGAGTTCGGCATGCAGAATGGCGACCGAATCCTATCTGTTGATGGCCAATATATCGAAGATTTTGGAAAAATCCCTATTACCATCATACTCGAAGAAGCCAAAACAATTCAAATTGAAAGAGAGGGTATAAAGATCAATCTTGAGCTCCCTGCAGGTTCTATAGGGAAGCTTGTAAAACATCAGTCTCCTTTATTTTTATCAGTTCGTATTCCATTTATTGTTGACGGATTTTCTGATAAATCTCCCGCAAATGAAGCAGGCATACAAATTGGAGATACAATACTTGGTATCAATGGCCAAATAATAAAGTATTTCCAGGATTTCAGGGATAGTATTCAAGGCTATAAAAATCAGGATGTATCAATTGCAGTTATCAGAAATACTGATACGCTCAACATTGCACTCTTAGTGCCTGCTGAGGGTTTTATTGGCGTATTTCCAAAACAGCAAATGGATGCGTTCTTTCAATTGAATCAGAAGGAATTCTCTATTGTACAAGCCATACCTTCGGGTGTAGTTAAAACTGTTGACGGCATTGGAGGATACCTTAAACAACTTAAGCTGCTTTTTTCACCAGAAGTAAAAGCTTATGAAAGTGTGGGTGGGTTCATCACTATCGGGAATATCTTCCCGGCACAGTTTCACTGGGAAAGTTTTTGGAGACTTACGGCCTTTTTATCTATTATGCTTGGGGTTCTGAATTTACTTCCAATTCCAGCACTTGATGGTGGCCATGTTGCTTTCTTGTTTTACGAGATAATTGTAAGACGCAAACCAAGTGATAAATTCATGGAGGTGGCACAAATAATCGGGATGGTAATACTATTGGCCCTTATGTTATTTGCCAATGGAAATGATATTGTCAAGCTTTTTAAATAGTTTATGAGGATCAGCTCTCAAGTTTATCTCTTAACGATTTAAAACCCTGTCCCAGAATTTCATCTGCATTGAGTACGGTTACAAAAGCATTTGGATCTGTTTCCTGTATGTAGGTCTCTAGCATTGACAATTCCCGACGGTTAAGTACTGTATAAATAATTGTTTTTTCATTACCGGCATACATACCTTTGGCTTTAATGGTAGTACCTCCGCGGTGAAGATTTTGAGTAATTCTGTTACTGATAACTTCAAATTGGTCAGAAATAATGAGCACAACTTTGTCATAGTTTAAACCCTGAAGCACTGAATCAATCACCTTTCCCATTAAAAAGATTACGATAAGGGAAAACATTGGTATTGCCCAGTCATTGAATATTACAGTGCCAAAAAAAACAATGGCTGTATCAACAGTCATCATAAGCTGCCCCAATGGACGTCCTGTCCACTTACCCAACATCATTGCCATTACATCAGTTCCGCCGCAGGTTGCCTTCGCTTTAAATAAAAACCCTACGCCAAGGCCTATAACGGCACCACCATATAGTGATGATAATAGTAAATCATCTTTGATCAATGGTTCTGAACCAAATACATAAGTCAGTCCATCCATGAAAAAAGAGGTTAAAATGAATCCTGTGAAAGTCTTTATTCCAAAACGAGGTCCCAAAACTTTAATGCCTAGTAAAGTCACAGGGATATTAAAAACGAGTGCTGTAAGTCCAACAGGAGTTCCAAAAGTATGATGCAAAACAATAGAAATACCATAAATACCACCTGGAATGATTTTGTGGGGCGTTATAAAAAAAACATAACCGGCTGCAATAATAAATGCACCGGCTACAATCAAGGCATGATTTTTAAACCAGCCAGAAGAAAAGGGGCGATATTGAACAATAAATCCCAAATTAGCTGCTAATCTTATCTTTTAGTGACTTAAATCCTTCTCCCAATATTTCGTTGGCGTTGATAACTGTCAGAAATGCCCCGGGATCAATCTCATGAATATATTCCTGTAAAATTGCCATCTCCCGCCTGTTAACAACAGTAAAAATGATTGTTTTATCTGAACCATTATACATACCTTTTCCTTCAATAAAAGTGCCGCCCCTATTCAGATCAACGATAATCTTATCTCTGATCAGATCATGTTTCTCAGAAATAATGAACAAAGTTTTATCGTAATTGATACCTTGAAGAATGGTATCAATTACTTTTCCTGTTATGAAAATAACAATTAACGAATACAAAGGAATTTTCCAATCCTTAAATACCAGCAAACCAATCATAACAATGGCTGAATCAACGTAAATAAGGAGCTGCCCTACGGGCAATTTGGTATATTTACTAATCATCATGGCAACAATATCTGTGCCTCCGGAAGTAGCTTTTGATTTAAAAATCAGCCCCAATCCTATTCCTAAAAAGACACCTCCGAAAATAGATGAAAGCAACGGCTCTCCAGTAACAAGCGGCTCGCTGCCATAGAGATAGGTCAGTCCATCAACAAAAAATGCTGTAAGAAGAAACCCAACCACCGTTTTATAACCAAAACGGGGGCCAAGAACTCTTATCCCAATTAAAGTAAGAGGGATATCCATTGTAAGTGCCATCATCCCAACAGGCAAATCAAACAGATAATGGACAATAATGGCAATTCCATATACTCCTCCGGGAACAATTTTATACGGCGTTATAAACAAAACGAAGCCGGAAGCTAAAATAAAAGAACCAATAACTATCAAACTGTAGTTTATCAACCACTTTTTTGAAAAAACTTTATCTTTTTGAATAAAAGGCATATAGATATTTTATTTGTCTAAACAGTCGGCAAAAATACAGAGATTAATGGTTATGCAAGGTTAATATTGGCAAAATTCTTAAACAACGGTATTTTTCTGTGAATATAATAACACTTTCATCAATCTGATTTTTATTGAGAGGGAATCATGCATTTTTAAATGCCAACACTTATGTCTTTGAATAAATTATTGATCCATTACACTTCTTATTGAACATTTAAAAATTCTAAGCATGAGCCCACTCCGAAAAGTCAGTCTTTAAACACAAGATTTAATTGCGTGTTAAAAATATGTGTTTGTTAGCATCAGATGAAAAGTTATAAACAATTGTATGTCAATAATATAATTATGATTTTTTTGTTATTTTC
>PHDU01000084.1 GCA_002842755.1 Bacteroidetes bacterium HGW-Bacteroidetes-1
CTGAGGGCTTAAGCCGGCTAATATCTGTTTAGTATCCATGACTCATTTCTAATTATTGCGCTAAGATACAAAATCCCACATTAATATTAAACAGAACCATTAAATATAATGCTCAATTTGGCAGTCGATTGACTATTGATCAATTTTTACATTCTGCTTGCAAATTGTGTATATTTCCGAGGATGATAATAAACCCTAACTCTTAACTATTGTCGGATAAAAAACTATTATCGATTTGAAAAACAGTTTTCTAGTGAATTAGAATCTATTGCTTCATAATTTTCAAGGTTTCCGAGGTATGATTCGATTTAATGGTTAAGTAGTATATCCCTGATGTAAAGTGACCAAATTGGATATCCTTAAAATGCTTACCAGCTTCAACCGAACTGCTTTGTTCAATCCAAAGCAATTTACCAAATGTATCCGTTATCGATATCTCAATTTTTTCCGTTAAGCCTATCTGATATGTCAGATGAGCAATATCAGAAACAGGATTTGGGTAAACACTCAGCAAAAGACTGGGGTCATTATTTTTTTCAATACCCGTTATATCCAATGTAATGCGTGTATAAAAAACATCCTGACCACCATTTAGCGTATTTGCCCAAGCAAGATGAGCACTTTCATCATCTGAAATCATATGAAAATAGTCACCCATTTTTTCCTGATTTGGCCATCCAACATGAGGATCAAACAATTCCGAAATTCGCCTGTTAAGCGACCAGGTTTGGCCATTATCAACAGAATAGGAATAATACAAGGCCGACTTACGAGGCATCAGGGAAGATGCATCTCGTGTATCCAACCAAACAGCATCAATCCGACCGTTGGGTGCAACGGACATTGTTCCAAACCACTGCGTATTAGAAAATGAAAGATCCTGATTAACACGCACAGGACTACTCCAACTGATACCTCCATCGATGCTCCTTGAAAACATGACATCACCCGGATCATTGCTATATCGCTGAACGGAAGCTAGCACATACACATTTCCGTGACTTACTGTGCCTGAATGATCAACTGCAATGCTGGCCTGGCCAAGTAACCCACCCGGATTGACTTCAGCACCATAGCTAAGATCGCCTTCCATGTTTAACTGAGATGTAAAATCCCATAAAGTTGCTGCAATTGGATTCTGTGCATTGGTTGATTTCGAAACCACGATACCCTGCCAGCCTGAACCAGCAATATACAATGACCCGTCAGGACCAACAGCCATCGTACCCCAATAAGGGTCACCATCCACAAAACTGCAATTCTCGTAGCTATTTCCACCGTTTATTGAACGGGTATAATTGCCCGGATAGCAGCTACTCCAATAAGAAGTCCAGAAAGAGTAAATATTACCTTTCCCCTGCCCTTCCGTTTTGTCAATTACCATCCATTGTTTATCACCTCCCTTTGCTTCGACACCATCATCCCAACTTGTGCCGCCATCAGTGCTTCTAAAAACCTTGCAGGTATATTCACCATTATTAGAAGTAAGGCTGTTGTAATAAAAAGTTCCATCGCTGTCAATATCCAACACAGGATCAGACCGAAATACACCTGCATTGATTGAACCGGGAAATGTCCAGGTTTGTCCAAAATCAGCAGTAAAAGCGTAGCCCGCCTGTCGAAAGTTACTGTTAATATTATCAAACTGCCTCCAACCAATAACGATTTTATCAGGATTTGAAGGATCAAGTGAAATTGATGGTTCATTGGCAGCATCACCAATAATATTCTGACCATCTGCATTCACATTTACCTGGGTTGTAAAAACAATATCATCTCTGAACATGTATGCCTTTGACACAAAGCGCTTCTGATCAGGATGCGGCAGATAGGCATCTTCAATCTTCTCATGGTGTAATGTACTTTTATGAACAGATCTGGATTTTAATTGCTGCGATTGAACTGTTGATGCGGAAAAAGAAGCAATGAGCATCAAACCCATTGCTAAAGTCAAATATTTTGGCATAATTCAGGAAATTTGAGAAGATAAAATTTTTTTGGTCAAAAGTAGAATTAAATTTGTGATATTTACCCAATTAAGACTGTTTTATCTAATTCAAAATTGGTTTAAATTATTGCTAAACAACTACTATCTACATCAATTCACTCAGATTAATTTCATTTTTTCAAACAAATTTCATACTGCATCAAAAGAAAAAATAGTCTGGTCTCTTTCCCTCTTAATAAAAATCATTGTAGGTTCGATCAAAAAATAATTATACCACGGCTCATATTTATTACTATTAATTTTTTCGTTCATTTGCACTCTATGAATAACGATCTAAAATCATTTCTTGACGAGCAATACCTTGTCTTTAACACTCCGGCATTCATTAAAGATGATCCAATTGCTGTACCACATAGTTTTTCTAAAAAAGAAGATATTGAAATTTCGGGATTTATTACTGCCCTGCTTTCCTGGGGTCAAAGAAAAACAATTCTAAACAAGTCGTTTGAGCTAATGGAGTTGATGGAAATGGAGCCTTATCGTTTTCTGATACAGGCCTCTGAAAAGGATTTTGAGCGCTTTCTTCTTTTTAAGCACAGAACCTTTAACGGGGAAGATTGCATTACAATTCTGTCGATATTGAAGAAAATTTATCAACAAAAAGGAGGTCTTGAAAAAATAATGTTTCATGGATTTGAACAAGGTGGCGCTTATGAGGCTATTGAAAACCTTTCAACAACTTTCTTTCAATTTTCACATCTCAAGAGAACAGAAAAACATATCGCACGTCCTTCAAAAGGGTCAGCCGCCAAACGCATTAATATGTTTTTAAGATGGATGGTCCGTGATGATGGCAGGGGCGTTGATTTTGGATTATGGAAGAAAATTCTTCCAAATCAGTTAATCTGCCCTCTGGATCTTCATTCAGGCAAAGTTGCCAGACATTTTGGGCTTCTGAATCGAATACAGGACGACTGGAAGGCAGCAACTGAGCTTACTGAAACATTAAAAATATTTGATGCTGATGATCCGGTTAAATATGATTTTGCTCTTTTTGGGTTAGGAGTCAATCATGCAATTACAGTACTTTAGCAATCAGAAATAACTTAAAGTGAATCGATGACATTGACCATGGAAAAAGAAAATTGGAAAAAGAAATGGTATATCATTATATTTCAACACCATACGCGCAAGGGTCGCTTATTTGATGAAATATTACTGATTTTGATAGTTCTAAGTGTTGGAGTCGTTTTTCTCGACAGCATGAAGAATTTACACGACCAATATACAACGCTTTTCTTTCTTCTTGAGTGGGGATTTACACTTATTTTTTCTGCAGAGTATATTATAAGAATAATCATCTCACCCAATAAGTATAAATACATTTTCAGTTATTATGGCATTATTGATCTTATTTCTATCATACCAACTTATGTAAGTATTTTTCTTATCGGATCACAATACCTCATTATTATCAGAATTCTTCGTCTATTGAGAGTATTTCGTATACTCAAATTAGTACGTTTCACCTCAGCCTCACTTTATCTTATTCACGCCCTGAAACATGCCCGTGAAAAAATAATTGTATTTTTTGGAGCAGTTTTAATAATTGTTACCATCGTTGGAACAATTATGTATCTTGTCGAAGGATCAGAAACGGGCTTTGACAGCATTCCAACGAGTATTTATTGGGCTATTGTAACGATTACTACTGTAGGCTTTGGTGACATCACTCCTAATACTGCTTTCGGGCAGTTTATTGCTTCCTTGCTTATGTTGGTTGGTTATGCCATTATTGCTGTTCCAACCGGAATCATCACTTCTGAGATGGCTATGACACGAAAAGCTTCAAAAAAGGAAGATGCCAATATCGAATGTAAAGCATGTGGAAATCAAGAAAACCAGCAGACTGCACTTTTTTGCAATAATTGTGGATCAAAATTATAGCATGACTTTGCACAATAAACAGATAACTGGATCAAAATAATTCTCTTCCTAATTTTTTACTCCATATTTCTGGTTATAAACCCATTCTGCATCAAGCTTAAGCATTTCGTTTACTGAAATATTGCGTTCAGCAGCTTTAACTTTAATTTTCGCAAACCAATCTGGTGTGCCTTCAATACTCATCATCAGCATCATAATAAGGTCTTCTTTTTGGACATATTTGTTAGGATTCTTTTGATGATCTTCATACATGAGATACTTAGCTTCCTGTATAAGTCTGTCTTGCAATGAAACGTTTTTCTTTTGAGCATCATCCACAAGACGAAGAAACTCTTCGTTTGATACACGAATTCGGTTGGCGAAAAAATCGAGAAAATTAATTTGCTTTTCCGGGAATAAATAACTGAAGAGTTGCTCATCAAAGCGCCATGCAAAATTTTGGTGAAAGCGTTCGGTTATCATGATCATGATTAAATCACTGTTTAAAATTTCATCACTGAAATTCAAATCAGCAACCATTCCTGTTTCAACACCATTTTGGCTAAAGACATGCTTGTTGTAATACCAAAAGTTACAATCGGCAAATGCATTGAGCATAATTTTGTCACTCTGCCAGTTGAAATAAAAACTATCGCCCACAACCAAAGCTTTAATTTTCGGTTGATCCACGGGCTCAAAATGAAGAGCAGGATAGGCAAGATTCTCATAGGGCACTTTAGTGAGCAGGTTCATTGCAAGCCAAATATCATCATCAGGATGACGTGGTTCATTTCTTTGAAAAAGACTATCCATGACCAACATTGGAATCTTTCCTTCAAAAAACGTATTGAGATGTCGAAGGGTAGTGTCAGCAGCTAAAGCAGCACCATAATACGACCAGTGGGTACCGGTTCTCGGAAAAAGTCTGTAAGGTAAATCATCGCGCCATTGAACAAAACATGCATTAAGATCAAGATTATTCACATTTAATGAATCTAACGAACTGACAAATGACCAATAATTAGATACCTCATTTTTGCCTCTGTATTTAGCTGGATAAAGATCAGCATAAACACTCCCCTTACCGGGCTCAAAAACAACCAAAAGTGTTTTGCCCAATGATTGCAAAGTATCCTGAATTGCTTTGAGTTTAACTGCTTTTTGTTGCCACACATCATGTCCAACAAAAAACTCTCCTGTTGCTGCACGAATGTAATCCTCTTCAAATAATTCTGCATGTTTTCCAACAATAACACCCTCTGCATTAGCTTTGCGAAAGAAACTATATTGCCATTGATTGTTTAATCGCACCAAACTATTATGGAAGCCAATATGAGCTTCCAGATTCTTGTTGTATTCCTTTTGAAAACTGCCATCTATCCAACTTATAAAAGTCAAACTATCAAGGGAAGGAGATGCAGAAACAGTGAAAGAACCTGTCAAAGGGCTCTCGGCAATAAAACTAAAATTACTTTGCAATGCAGGCAAAACCATCATCAACACAATCAACCCAAAAAGTAGTTGCTTAATCCACCCTCCACGATAAGTTGAAAGAGCATGCATAATATTTTGATTATCTTAAAGGGCGAACTATCTTTTTCACCAAAGTCTGAGAACTGCTTTGAAGCACTACCAGAAAAGTTCCATCATAAGACTCATCCATTAATTTTTCATAAGAATAGGTAGAGCCAGCGAAAGCATCTTCCTCATGATCAAACAGTATTCTGCCATGAAGATCAATCAGCATCAACCGAAATTTTTCTGATTTTTCAGAAAAAACACTTATTGTCAAAAGATGCCCAACCGGATTGGGGCTGACTTTCAAAATAAAACGCTCATCATTCTCATTTTCCTGAACCGAGGTATAGATTTTCATTGCAGGAAAAACAATATAGTCTATCCAGGCACAGTCACTGCCAGTCTCAACACTATAATCTTTTTCATATCGCCAGCGGAAAGTCTGTTCACCATTCTCAATCAAATATGCTGCCCTGGTCCACGGTATTTGTCCCGACCATTCCGCCTCCAATAAACCATTGACTGAAAACTTAAGAAAATCATAACTACTTTCGGACGACACTTTGTAGAAAAATGACAATGTATCCGGGATAGCTAAATCGTATGTCAAGGCTATGGTCGAAAATTCGTTATGACCAATTACACCTGATCGTGCAGCATAGTCGCCCTCATATGATTCCATATTTGTAACGGTCCAGGGAGCAGAGCCACTCATTTCCCAGTCAAAAAGTTCAAAACTACCTGATTCAAAATTTTCAGCAAGAAGGGAAGTTATAATTGGAATATTTTTCTCAAAACTATAATCATTGGCCGCCTGAACCTCAAGGAGTATATCAATAATCTGCATTGGCACAGCTTCTTCGCTGAGGTAAAGTTGAAAAACAGCTTCCCATACTTCCTGTTCCACTAATTGGCTTTTTTCAGCTGAAGCAGAAAGAATCGTAAGTTCAGTCTCGTTGGATGAAATCAGGGCAAATAAATCATGCAATGGAGCACCACCATTGTTCATTAGCCGGACAACGAGATTAGCCGTTTCACCAGGTTCAAGAATTCCATTTTCTCCATCACTAATATTTACTGTAAGGAGTTTCATTGCAGGAGCATAAGCAGTGAGTTGAATAGTTCTGCTCCAACTACCTTCAGCAGTAGTAAAAGCAATTTCAAAATTGGCAGTATAAGCATTTGGCACAGCAGTGCTTATGTGCAAATTGAAGGCCTCGGTAACGTTTATCGATGAACCGATACTTATTGGCGCCGTAATTGATTCGTTATCAATTATTTCAAAGTATTCATCTTGCCCACTTATGGATAAAACACCTTCGCTCAAATCGAATACATTCATGTTTTCGAGTTGAAGACCAATTGAAAAATCTTCACCAAATTCGATAGTGTTGTCATCGCCAGAGACTATTTCATAATTCATTACAACTCCAACAACATCAATTGTTAAGGAAGTTGTTGACCGAATGTTATTTTGGTCACTGACCATAACAGTCAGGTTCTGACCAGGGTAATACTCATCTATCAGTGCTTCGAGCAATCCGTTTCCTGATAAAGTTACATTGCTTATGCCTTGCTGAGGAATAAATTCTGTATGTTGGTTCAAGAAAGGGATAAAAGTTCCAGTTTCATTAAGGATAATATTGTTAACTCCATCACCGGCAGAAATACCGGCAAATTTTGCAATATAAGGTGCAGCTAAATGTGTGCCATATATGAATTCGATTTTGCCATCCTCGAACAATCTTGCAGCCATGCTTACCTCAGAATTCCCGCTTTGCCCGTAAACAGACAACTTCCATACAATTATCGCACCCCCTTCCTCATATTCAACCCAGATTCCATCATTATTGGAAGGATTGATAATGAATGGCTTTGAAAGTGTCGGTGCAATTATTTTGTTTTGAATCAGGTACGATTTGCCTGAAACATAATATGGCCATGGCACCAGAGATTCATCAAACATAATGAATCCGTCAACAGCAACATAAATACGGTTGTATTTTTCACCATAAAAGGGAAATTCAAATGGAAGATCGATAGCAGCAATACCATCATTATTGTTTGAGACCATAACCTGTGAACCTAAAACCAATGGGAAAGATGATGTGCTGTTTAAAGTGTCATAAGATTCCCTCAAATACCAGTAATAGGGCATTGATCCACCTTCTGCCTGAAGCTGAACAGCATTATTTGCATATAGCTGAAAAGGTGGTATTTCATCGGTAAGAATATTAACTGCATCATAATCAACACTGGTAGTAATTCCAATTGAAGTAACAGTATTATTTTGAATTACGACATTGGATTGCGTTGATGGAATTTCAACTGGAATACCGCCACCGGAATAATCCATCAATGAAAAGCTATTAATAGTACCCTGATGCCCATCTGAAGGATCGTTTTCAACCAACATCAAAAAAAATCTTGCAGAATTTCCAGAGACTACATGTTCTAAAAGAGGATTAAGGTCAAGGCCTATTTCAATAGTCTGATTCCCTGAATTTCCCTGCATAGGGGCACATCCGCCTTGAAAATCAAACATAGGAAACTGCAGAACATATTCTGGTTCAAATGATAACAGGTCGTTGGAAACACCGGCCATCAACTTTATTTTGTTTCTACATGGATAAGTGATACTAACTTTTGCAGTAAGCATTGGTTCGTGATTTTCTTTTGCATCAACCACTACCACCTGGTTATTCCAGATCCCACCTTGCGTTGAAATGTCAGCTACCGTTTTGTACATCATATAAGAATAACCCTGATCGCCCCATCCACTGATGCCACCATAGGTATTGGCCATCTTAAAACCTCCAATTTCCCAGTCTCTTACATCAGTCATTCCATCAGCATTGATATCGAGATGATTGGTATATTGGCCATCATTGTTATAATCCCAACAAATACTATCGTGATAACCAACGATAGTCATTGCATGATTTGGGGAGCTTCCCCATTGATAAATTACATGTTTGCCTGCTTCAGGAGTTCCGGGAGGTAAAGTTGATGGTGGGCTTGTATACTGTGAATAAAAACTGGCCATTCCGCCATAATCAGAACCAGCTCCGTGATCATAAATCCAGTTTTTTAATGTATTTAGACCATCAATAGTGTTGGTTCGGATTGAATAAACATTCTCAATCCTGTTTTTCATTGCTTTGTAGTAATTGTCATAGCCACTCATCCACCTTGAAGAACCACCATTTGCCATCCCACCATAATCGGCTACTGAAGGATTTCCGGCATATTTTACAATCTCAAAAGTTTCATAATAATTGATACCTGCATCGCTTCCACCATTGATAAAATTGTATGTGAAATGCGTTGCATACTGATTGTCGGCAATATCTCCGGGCACCCTTCTTTTAGCATTTATTTCGTATGTAAACATATTCCCAATACTTGAAGCTTGACCACATTCAAGGCCTACCTGGCCGATCAATGGGCGCATGAAAGGAAGTAACGAATTATCGACAACAGGAGGTAAAACGCGTCGCTTAAACAAATCGGATATCCTCAATTCTGGTATTTTAGATAAAACAACTGAATCGTGCTTTGTGAGAGGTTGCAGTTGAGTCGCCGTTTGCTGTTGTGCAAAAACGCAAAATGGAAACATTAGCAGTATTAGAAAAAACAATTTATAAACTTTCATGTGTGAAAAGATTGATTTTAAATGACCGAAATTACAAGGTTTCCTGAATATAATGTATAAAGTTAGGATAAATTTTAAGAAAAAATCATCGGGTAAATACATATTGAATAATGTTTGCACCCATACGAAGCGCTTTCAGCCTCGTTTCGGGTGAATCACTATGAACAGCCTGATCTTCCCAACCATCTCCCAAATCACACTCATAGGTATAAAAACATACCAATCTACCTTCATATATAAGGCCAAATCCCTTTGCTGGTAATGCATCATGTTCGTGAATTTTAGGTAATCCATTTGGGAAAGGAAATTTTTGATTATAGATGAGATGATCCATGGGCAATTCTACAAAATCCAGTTCAGGAAATACCATCTTCATCTGTGGGCGCACAAAAGGGTCAAGGCCATAATTATCATCGATGTGCAAGAAACCGCCGGAAATAAGATAATTCCGAAGGTTTTGTGCCTCATTACCATCAAATATTACATTACCATGCCCGGTCATGTGGATAAATGGATAATCAAAAATTTGCTCACTCCCGGTTTCAATAGTTGCAACCTCCTCACGGATGTTTGTTCCCAGCTGTTCATTACAAAACTTAATAAGGTTAGGCAAAGATGTTGGATTGGCATACCAGTCACCTCCACCACGATATTTCAACAAGGCGATCTGGACATCACTTTGCGAAAAAAGAAATGTTGTATTCATCAATAGGAAGATACCAAAAATATAATGTTTCATTTTGAATGAATTTGAGAGATGAGTTGAATAGTTTGGCAGGCTACCAGCGCTGCTGTTTCTGTCCTTAAACGTGCTGATCCTAAACTTATTGGTTTAAATCCTTTGTCTATTGCCAATTGTACTTCTTCAGGACTGAAATCTCCTTCAGGACCAATAAGAATTACGCTGTCTGAAAACGGAGAGTACGAAAGAGAAAGTTGATCCTTTATATTTTCATCGATGTAGGCTATGAATTTCTTACCTTTTAAATCTTGTGAAATGAATTGTTCAAATGACATGACCCCGTTCAAAACCGGCAAGCGCGATTTAAGTGATTGTTTCATTGCAGCGATAATAACCTTTTCAAGTCTTTCTGTTTTAACAACCCTACGTTCTGAATGATAAGAAGAGAATAAGCTGATTTCGTCAATTCCTATTTCCGTTGCTTTCTCCAGGAACCATTCTAAACGGTCAATGTTTTTAGTAGGCGCGACTGCAATGTGCAGATGAAAAGGCCAATGATCATAACCTTTTTTTGCATCACCAAGCTCCAATACTGCACGTTTTGGATGGGCGTCCATCAAAACCGCATTAAAAAGCATTCCTTTTCCATCCGAAACCAGAACATTGCTCCCGGGCAATAAACGTAGTACACGAACACAATGTATTGATTCTTCTTCAGAAAGAATAACAGCCCCCCTTGTTGCCTGTGGGACATAAAAAATATGCATTATTTAACTTTGCTTTAGGTTGCAAAGTAAATAAAAAAGAGGATGCAGTGATAAAAAAGGATAGGAAGTAGTTAGGTATATTGGCCTCGAAGTGAATTATTTTAATGAATAATAACTACTGAAATAATGATTGTATCAAAAAGAAATCTATTGCAATCAAAAATGAAAGCCTCATATATTTCTAAAGACGAGGCTGTTTTCTAACGCATCAATCTCAACTTTTTCGATACTGCTGATTGTTCCTTTTAAAATCATTATTGACAATTCATTGAGTATCTGCTTTTGTATCACCCTTTTCACCGGACGAGCACCATACTGAGGGTCAAATCCAGTATTGGCAAGCAATGCAAGCGCCCTGTCCGTTATATCGATCTTAATTTCATTCTTATTAAGCAATTGTTGTATTTGATTGAACTGTAAACGAACAACTTCCAAAATTTCACCTTTGGTCAAAGGCCTGAACATGATGATGTCGTCAATCCGGTTCAAGAATTCAGGTCTCAAATGAGTTTTCAATAATTCAAAAACCTGAAGTCGTGTTTTCTCGAAAACATCTTCTTCATTTTCATCGGGTTTAAGCATACTGTTTTCCTGAATGATCATCGAACCAATATTAGAAGTCATGATAATGATCGTGTTGCGAAAGTCAACAGTGCGTCCTTTATTATCGGTTAAGCGTCCATCATCAAGTACTTGTAGTAAAATATTAAAAACATCCGGATGGGCTTTTTCAATTTCATCCAAAAGCACAACTGAGTATGGCTTCCGTCTGACTGCTTCTGTAAGTTGTCCACTTTCTTCATAACCAACATATCCAGGAGGAGCTCCGATTAGACGAGAAACAGAGTGACGCTCTTGGTATTCCGACATATCTATACGTACCATTGCATTTTCATTGTCAAAGAGAAATTCAGCCAAAGCTTTGGCAAGTTCTGTTTTTCCTACGCCAGTTGTACCTAAAAAAATAAAAGATCCAATCGGACGTTTGCTATCCTGCAACCCTGCACGGCTGCGGCGAATAGCATCAGAAACGGCTGATATTGCATCATGTTGGCCAACCACTCGCTGATGAATATGTTCTTCCAGATGCAATAATTTTTCTTTTTCACTCTGAATCATTTTACTTACCGGGATACCTGTCCATCGTGAAACTATTTCAGCAATTTCTTCAGCACCCACCTCCTCATTAATCATAGGATTATCACCCTGAAGTTGACTTAACATGCTCTTTGCATTCTCAATGGATTGTTCAGCATCACGAATTCTGCCGTAACGTAGTTCAGCAACACGTCCAAAATCACCTTCACGCTCTGCATGATCCGCTTCAAACTTGAAGGATTCGATTTGCTTTTTATGATTCTGAATTTCTTCAACAAGCTCCTTTTCGGCTTCCCATCTTGCCCGAATCTGATTTCTATCTTCACTTAAATCAGCAATTTCTTTTGAAATTACTTCGAGTTTTGAGACATCATTCTCACGACGAATTGCTTCTTTCTCAATTTCAAGCTGACGAATTCTTCGTTCTACTTTTTCTAATTCCTCAGGTTGTGAATTGATTTCAAGTCGTAAACGAGAGGCTGCCTCATCAATTAAATCAATTGCTTTGTCGGGCAAAAAACGATCGGTAATATAACGCTGAGAAAGCTCAACAGCTGCAATGATAGCCTGATCGAGAATTCTGACTTTATGATATGTTTCATACCTTTCTTTTAACCCACGCAGAATTGAAATGGAGTCTGCTGTGTCCGGTTCGTTTACCATCACGATTTGAAAACGCCGCTCAAGGGCTTTATCCTTCTCAAAATACTTCTGATATTCCTTCAATGTTGTTGCCCCAACAGCCCTAAGTTCTCCACGAGCTAGTGCAGGTTTAAGAATATTGGCTGCATCCATTGCTCCTTCGCTTTTTCCCGCTCCAACCAAAGTGTGAATCTCATCAATGAAAAGAATGACCTCCCCTTCACTGTTAATAACCTCTTTTACAACACTTTTAAGCCTTTCCTCAAATTCACCTTTGTACACTGCACCGGCAACGAGCGATCCCATGTCGAGTGAAAATACTATTTTATTTTTTAAATTTTCAGGAACATCTCCCTTTATGATTCGATGAGCCAATCCCTCTGCAATGGCAGTTTTACCGACCCCTGGTTCACCAATAAGGATTGGATTATTCTTTGTTCGTCTCGAAAGAATTTGCAATACACGACGTATTTCCTCATCGCGACCTATTACCGGATCAAGCTTACCCTCACTTGCTAATTCATTAAGGTTACGTGCATAACGCTTAAGCGCTTCAAAACTTTGCTCAGCACTTTGACTTGTAACACTTGATCCATTCCGTAACTGATGAATGGCAATTGAAAGTTTCTCATGGGTCAGATTATTATCCTTGAGTATTGTGGATGCTTGGGAAGTCGTGTCGAAAATTGCAAGCAAAAGATGATCAACGGCAACAAAATCATCCTTATTATCTTTTGAAAGGGTTACAGCTTTTTGTAAAACTTTACTTATTTCATTTGAAAAATATTGCTCTCCCCCACTTACTTTAGGTAAAGAATTCAAAGTGCTGTCTAAAGTCTTTATAAGGAGCCCAATATTGACATCAAGTTTTCGCAATATTTGCGAAACGATATGCTCATCAACAAGCAATAATGCTTTCAAGAGATGAACATTTTCTATGGCCTGATGGTTATTGGAGGTTGCAATATTCTGAGCTTGCTCGATTGCCTCCTGGGATTTATGTGTAAATTGATTTAAATTCATTATTAAAGCTTTTAAGTGATGTTTTCAAAAAACCTACCAAATAAATTTAATCAACAATAACAGCCATAACGTCAGTTAGTTAATAATATAAAATGACATTTTGACTCTATTCCTCAATAATAAATCAACATCTGAGAACTGAAACTTATGTGACAAGAATTGTTGATATCTCATAAAAAATGATTGTCTTTTGCCATTTAATAACTTAAGTTATTATCGAAATGATTACCTTGGCAGCAAGAAAAATCGAAATCAAAATGTATTACACCAAGATACTTGAAGCAGTAAAATTCATTCAAAACAAGGGAATTAAACCTCCTGAAATAGGCATCATTTTGGGTACAGGGCTGGGCAGTCTGGTTGAAATATTAGAAGTGGAGTATGAAATTCCATATGGTGACATTCCAAATTTTGTAACATCAACAGTAGAATCTCATAAAGGAAGTATGTTATTTGGTACTTTACACAACAAAAATGTTGTGATGATGCAGGGACGCTTTCATTATTATGAAGGCTATACCATGAAACAGATAACTTTTCCTGTCAGGGTGCTGAAATTATTGGGGATAAAATTATTATTAATTTCAAATGCGTGCGGCGGTCTCAATAAATCCTTCGAACCAGCTTCTTTGATGTTGATTGATGATCATATCAATTTTTTGCCAACAAACCCGTTGGTTGGACCAAATGTAGATGAGATGGGAGTGCGTTTTCCAGATATGAGCAGGCCCTATGAAGTTGCTATCAATAAAAGGCTGAAGTCAATTGCTATTGAAAAAGGTATTACACTTCACGAAGGTGTATACGCTGCATGGATTGGGCCAAGTCTGGAGACACGCGCAGAGTATCGATTTCTCCGGATGGCAGGCGCTGATGCTGTTGGTATGTCAACTGTGCCGGAAGTAATTGTAGCCAACCATATTGGATTACCTGTTGCAGCGGTATCGGTCGTCACGGATTTATGCGACCCTGATCAATTAGAACCAGTGTGCATTGAAAATGTACTCCGCTTTGCTGCTGATGGAGGGACCCAACTGAAATATCTATTCTCTGAATTAATAAAAGAAATATAGCCACTGCTTACCGAAAGTTAAAAATTTAGGTTCTGTTTAAAAATATTGTAGGTTAATCAATTTTTCGTACCGTAATTGAATTTCTCTATAGTTTTCTAATGTTTCAGAATTATCAGCAACA
>PHDU01000085.1 GCA_002842755.1 Bacteroidetes bacterium HGW-Bacteroidetes-1
CAGCGTAGCTAATGACAACAAATGACGCGAAGCAATTGACAACAAATGACGCGAAGCAATTGACAACAAATGACAGCGTAGCTAATGACAAAAAATGACAGCGTAGCTAATGACAACAAATGACAACAAATGACAATAAAACAATGAATCATCATCTTCAAAATATCCTTGTCATTCTTCAGCAGATTGAAAGCATCTCTGAAGATCAGAAAGCTATGATCAATAAATCTTTGAATGATGCTGATAAAGAACTGGTCATCTTAGCGTTCAAACTCGACCGCACCGAAAAGGTAAAACGTACCACTGCCATCTTGCTTGAAGAAACCATTGATGAACTGGAACAGAAACGAAAAGCCATAGAAGAAACCAATGCTGCATTAACAAAATCACTTGACGATTTGAAAGCAGCGCAAGCACAGCTTATCCAATCTGAGAAAATGGCCAGTCTCGGTGAGCTCACAGCCGGTATTGCCCACGAAATACAAAACCCATTGAACTTCGTGAATAATTTTTCAGAGGTAAGTTATGAAATGATTGATGAAATGTGGGAAGAAATTGAAAAAGAGGATTTAGAGGAGTCAAAAGCCCTTGCATATGACGTAAAAAGCAACCTTGAAAAGATTCTTCATCATGGCAAACGTGCTGATGCCATTGTAAAAGGAATGCTGCAACACAGCCGCAGCAGCGCCGGAGTTAAAGAACCCACCGATATCAATGCGCTGGCTGATGAATATTCAAGACTTAGCTATCATGGATTAAGAGCTAAGGACAAATCCTTCACTGCCGATTTCAAAACCGATTTTGACCCCAACCTTCCAAAAGTCAATATCATTCCACAAGACATTGGGCGGGTTTTGTTGAATTTGATCAACAACGCATTTTATGCAGTTGCGGAACGGCAGAGAAATCTGACAAGTTTATCAAACCTGTCAGATTTAGACAACCATTACGAACCGACCGTCACCGTCTCCACCAAAAACCTTGGCGATCGAATTGAAATCTCAGTAAAAGACAATGGAAACGGTATTCCTGAGGAAATCAAGAACAAGATATTTCAGCCCTTCTTTACCACCAAACCCACGGGGCAGGGAACAGGCCTTGGTTTGAGCCTGAGCTACGATATTGTGAAAGCGCATGGCGGAGAATTAAAAGTAGAAACATTGGAAGGAGAAGGTACAACATTTAACCTTTACTTACCATTAAACATAGCAAAATAATGAAACGAATACTTTACTTTATAGCACTGTTAGTACCACTCATAACGTTCGGCCAATCTGAAAAAGTTTCTGTGATTACTGAAAGTATGTTAGCAAATAAATGGACAACTTTTGCAAATAACTGGCGCTACCAAAAAGGAGACAATAAGGCCTGGGCCAACCCTGAATTCAACGATACTTCCTGGAAGGAATTTTCAGCTTATAATTTGAATATGCCCGACGGAGAACATGCCATTGCCGACCGTGGTGAGATTGTATGGTTTAGAAAACGTATTAAGGCCGATAGCAGCTTAAATGACTTCAGTGTTTTAAGAATTTATCAATTAGGCGCTTCTGAGATTTATTTAGATGGGAAGTTGATTCACCAATTAGGAAAAGTGAGTTCAGATATAGATAAAGTCATTTATAATAATCCTTTCAACCAAATTCTTCAATTACCACTGGAAAAAGGAAAGGAACAGGTTTTGGCAGTGCGATATGTAAATGCGCAATATAAATTTCCAAGTTATAGTAAAACCAAAGGTTACATTGGAATTTCAGCTTCATCACTTAGCAATGCTAACTCAACAGACATAATTAAAAACTATCTCATCGTTCGTAATCTTCAATTTATAGATAACTACAATATCGCTTTAGGCATAGCTATTTTAATGTTTATTATTTTTTTATCCTTTTTTCTCTTTTTCCCGAATGAAAAAATCAATGGATACTTTGCCACATCTATATTTTTTACAATCCTATTTGATATAGGTGTAATTTGGGCACAATCCTATCCAGGCATTCAATTTTGGATTACATTCAGTTATGACACCTCTATTGTAATTTCTTTTTTAATCTTATTATATTGTTTGTACAAGATTTTAGAGCAACCCTTAGATATTGTTTTTAAAACAATAAGTTTTCTAAGTCTTATAACCATTGGCGGTTACTTTTTATATGAGCCTGATATCTTAGCTCCCATTTGGGCAATTCTTTCATTTATTGCCACACTTAGAATAGCTGTAAAATCCTGGAAAGAAAATAGAGTTGGCAGTTTACTCTTTTTGATTTCTAGTTTTATCAGTCTGTTATACTGGGCAATATATGTAATGAGCATAATTGGTTTAATTCCAGTGAATTTAAACAAGTTTATTCCTTTTGCCTTTATGGTTATGCCAGTAACCTTAGCCATTTATTTGGGATATTCCTTCGGAAAAAGAAGCCAGGAGTTACGATTAAATCTTGATCGGGTTCAAAATCTTTCAAAAGAAAAAGAAGCGATTTTAAATGCACAAAACGAAACTTTAGAAATTCAGGTAAAAGAACGGACCGCCTCATTAAACCAATCTCTGGATAATCTAAAATCCACCCAATCGCAACTCATCCAATCCGAAAAGATGGCTTCGCTGGGCGAACTTACTGCCGGCATTGCGCACGAAATCCAAAACCCGCTCAATTTTGTCAACAATTTTTCGGAAGTAAATGCCGAATTAATTGACGAACTGGCCGAAGAAGTTGACAAAGGAAACCTGGATGAGGTGAAAGCACTTGCAAAAGACATCAAAGAAAACGAGCAAAAAATTAACCACCACGGCAAACGAGCTGATGCCATTGTAAAAGGCATGTTGCAGCACAGCCGCAGTAGCAATGGCGTAAAAGAACCAACCGATATTAATGTTTTAGCCGATGAATATTTACGGCTGTCTTATCATGGCCTAAGAGCAAAAGACAAATCATTCAACGCCAATTTCAAAACCGAATTCGATCCTGAACTTCCAAAAATTAATGTCATTCCTCAGGATATTAGCAGGGTGTTATTGAATCTGATCAACAATGCTTTTTATGCGGTTGCTGAAAAAGCTCAGCAAAATGAAAATAATTATAAACCTGAAGTTGTTGTGAGTACTAAAAAGCTGGAAAATAAAATAGAGATCCGGGTGAAAGATAATGGCGACGGAATTCCTGATTCAGTCAAAGACAAAATATTCCAACCCTTTTTTACAACCAAACCTACAGGACAGGGAACCGGATTAGGCTTGAGTTTGAGTTATGATATTATCACAAAAGCACATGGTGGTGAAATGAAAGTTGAAACAAAAGTAGGTGAAGGTTCACAGTTTATCATCCAAATACCCATTTCTTAAATAAAAAAGAATGACTGACGAAAAAAGGAACTTATTAGAAAGCGTGCACAAAGAATTCTTCAATGTGATGTTGAACGATTTTGCCCACGAGCGCCTGAATGATATTGTGATTGATGATGTGATGGGTTATGGAACAACCATTGATGAAAAGATTTTTGATTTGGCTGGGTTGCAAAAACTAACCATGCTACAGAAGGAACAGGCAAAGGATTTAGAGATCCAAATATCATCAAGCCCGGTGCACCGAAAAATTACAGATGATGGGAATGTAGCCATATATGTAGATGAGGTTTTAATAAGCATGGTGATGGGCGATGGTAAAAATGAGTTTAACGCACGTGTCAGCACAATTTTGGAATTTCAGGATGGTAAATGGAAAATTATCCATTGGCATGGATCCAAACCTGTGGAAAGCGAAGGTGATACCTGGCACAAAGAGGAGTGGAAACAGAAAAATGAAGCACTTCAGAAATTGGTAGATGAAAAAACGGCTGATCTCGAAAATAAAAACTATGAACTGGAAATTGAAGCAGCACTTGAACGTGTGCGAGCTGTTGCCATGAGCATGCAAAATCCGGATGACTTGCTAGGTGTTTGCTATGTAATTTCAGAACAATTAGTGAAGCTTAATGTCAACAACATCAGGAATGTACAGCTTGCTATCATTAATAAGCAAAATAAAACCTATTCAAATTATCAGTTTTTTACCGCTTATTCTAAAAAGGTATTTGAGGAAACTGGGTATGATGAAAATCCTGCATCAATGGGCTTGGTCAGAGAAATGCGAAAATCAGCCAACTCATTTTTTATCGGCAGCCTCAAAGGGACAGAATTGAAAGAATTTAGAGATTGGAGAAAGAGAGACAATCAATTTCCCGATCCTATTATGGATGATTTATCAGAAGTATTTTATTATTTCTACTCTATTGGTGAGGGAGGCTTAGGTCTCACAACTTACAAAGCCATTTCAGATAATGAACTGGAAATCTTCAAACGCTTTCATTTGGTGTTTAAACTGGCTTATCGCCGCTTCATCGACATACAACACGCTGAAGAACAAGCAAGAGAAGCCAAAATAGAAGTGGCATTGGAAAGGGTAAGAAGCCGAACCATGGGAATGCAGAAAAGTGAAGAGCTCAAAGAGGTCATTCAAGTTGTATATGAACAATTTATTCACTTAAAAATCAATCTTGACCATGCAGGCTTTGTAGTTGACTATACTCCAAAAGGTAACTGGCATTTTTGGATTGCTGATCAGCGGGAAATTCCATCAAAAATTACACATCCATATTTTGATTCAATTTGGGCGCAGCAATTTAATGAAGCTATAGAAAAAGGAATAGATTTTTTTGCCACCAATCTAAACTTCAAAGAAAAGAATAAATTTTACCAGGACATGTTTAAGTACATTCCAGAATTGCCGGAAGCGTCGAAAGAATTTTATTTCAAAAGTGCTGGTCTTGCCGGATCAACTGTATTGATAGATAATGTTGGTCTTTATATCGAAAATTTTTCAGGAATTCCATATTCTGATGAAGATAATAAAACACTTATGCGCTTTGGAAAGGTATTCCATCAAACCTATACCCGTTTCCTCGACCTCCAAAAAGCCGAAGCTCAGGCACTTGAATCCCAGATAGAAGCTACTTTGGAAAGAGTAAGAAGCAGAACCATGGGAATGCAGCGAAGTGATGAATTGCAGGATGCGGCCGTACTGATGTTCGATCAGATAGAGGCTTTGGGTGTGCAGATAATGGGCTGTGGGTTTAACATCTGGGACGAAGATTGGAAAGCCGCTACTGCATGGATGAGCGGCATGGATCGTATACAACCGCCCTTTAAGACTTCAAGTTCCGAAGATATTTTTCTTCGGGTTTATGAAGCGGCACAAAGGGGAGAATCATTATTCGTGGAAGAACAGACTGGCGCTGAATTGGTAGAGCATTACAAATACATGGCTTCCATACCTGTTTTTAAAAAAATACTGGATCAACTGTCAAAGAAAGGGCTTTCGGCTCCTTCCTTTCAAATTATGCATTGTGCTTATTTTTCTCAGGGCTACCTGATGTTCATCACCCTCGAGCCGGCAACAGAAGCCCATGATATTTTCAAACGTTTTGCCAAAGTTTTTGAACAAACCTACACCCGCTTTCTGGATTTAAAAAGAGCAGAAGCACAGGCCAGGGAAGCAAGGATTGAAGCATCTCTTGAAAGAGTGCGAAGCAGAACAATGGCCATGCACCATACCTCAGAAATTCAAGCGGTTATCAACACTGTGCACGAAGAGTTGCTCAAATTGAACATTTCTATTGTTGGAGGATCATTTGTCGTAATCAATAAAGATATTGACACAGAACTACGTGCATGGGGATCAGGGGGTACAGCTGATACTAAATCAGAAGTGCTTATACCAAATTTCGGAAAACCTTTTACAACCAATCTGTTGAAGGGGATTCAACAAGGTCCTGGATTTTTTACTGAAGAATTTACAAATCAGGAAAAAATTGAATATTTCACAGAATTGTTTAAACACGAGCCATGGTCGAAATTAACAAACAAACAGAAAAAAGAAACTCTTGAAAGTTCTGGAGGATATACCAGATCATGTTGCGTTTTGAATCATACAAGTATTTTAATCATTAATCAAACGGGGAGAAAGTTTTCAGAGGAGGAAAATGACATACTTAAACGTTTTACCAGAGTCTTTGAACAAACCTACACTCGTTTCCTAGATCTCCAAAAAGCGGAAGCACAAGCACGCGAAGCTACCAAACAAGCTTCACTCGACAGGGTTCGGGGAGAGATTGCCAGCATGCGCTCAACCGATGACCTTCAGCGTATAACACCACTGATCTGGCAAGAATTGGAAATACTTGATGTCCCTTTTAACCGCTGTGGCGTTTTTATTGTTGATGAAACAGCTTCAATGGTTCAGGTCTACCTAACAACACCCGACGCCAAATCATTGGCCATGTTAAATATGCCCACGGATGCCAACGAGCTGACCAGAATAACAGTAGAACATTGGTGCAAACAAACCGTTTACACCCAACATTGGAATAAAAACGATTTCAAGGCTTGGGCACAATCCATGGTTGATTTGGGTCAAATTCAAACAGAAGAAGAATATCAGGGTGACACTACAGCTCCCGAAACCCTTGACCTCCATTTTATCCCCTTTCGGCAAGGGATGCTTTATGTAGGAAATTCAGCGCCTCTCAATGAAGACAAAATCGCTCTTGTAAAATCTTTGGCCAAAGCCTTTTCCATCGCATATGCCCGATACGAAGATTTTAAACAGCTTGAAAGTGCCAAAAACAAAATCGAAACAACACTTAACGAGCTGAAAGCTACTCAAACCCAACTCATCCAATCCGAAAAAATGGCATCGCTGGGTGAACTTACTGCCGGAATTGCTCATGAAATTCAAAATCCGTTGAACTTTGTCAATAATAGGAACTGGAAGCAGGTAATCTGGAAGATATAAAGGCCATTGCTGATGATATTGCCATCAACGAAGAAAAAATTCTTCAGCATGGCAAACGCGCTGATGCCATCGTAAAAGGCATGCTTCAACATAGCAGAAGCAGCAATGGCGTAAAAGAACCCACCGATATCAATGCTTTGGCTGATGAATATTTGCGATTGAGCTATCACGGCCTGCGTGCAAAGGATAAAAGTTTCAATGCTGATTTTAAAACCGAATTTGATGAGTCGTTGCCAGAAATCAACATCATTCCGCAGGATATCGGAAGGGTTTTGTTGAATCTGATCAACAATGCTTTTTATGCTTGCACTGAGCGACGGTTGTTGAGCGAAGCCGAAACAAGTCGAAGTGTGGTTGCAGAACGGCAGAGAAATTTGACAAGTTTATCAAACCAGTCAGATTTAGACAACCATTACGAACCTACCGTCACCGTCTCCACTAAAAACCTCGGTGAAAGTATTGAAATATCAGTGAAAGATAATGGAAACGGTATTCCGGAGGAAATTAAGAAAAAGATATTTCAGCCCTTTTTCTCCACAAAACCCACCGGCCAGGGAACGGGATTGGGATTGAGTTTGAGTTACGATATTGTAAAGGCGCATGGTGGCGAATTGAATGCGGAGACTAAGGAAGGTGAAGGAACAGAATTTATAATTCAGTTAAGTACTAACAATTAAAATCAAGAGACTTGCTAAAACGCCGATAAATAAATAAAAGAACCAACAAATTATGAAAATCAATATACATCGTAAATTCCTTATCAAATCAACTTTTGCACTCGCCGTTTTCTTAATAATAGGACATATGGCACTGAAAGGTCAGGAAATTATCCTTAATAAAGTCCCCTCCATGGATGGTGAGAGCGTTGATTTTGTCACCGGTATTACGCAGGATGCTAACGGGCTTATGTGGTTTTCAACCAAGGTTGGTCTGAAAAGTTACGATGGCAAGAATATGGCTATTTATAAAAATAACCCCTTTAACCCCAATTCTCTGGTAAGCAACTTTACAGAATCTGTTTGTGCAGATAATTTCAAAATATGGGTTGGCACTTTAGGTCAGGGCCTTGATCTTTTCGATCCGGCTTCCGGAATTTTTACACATTTCCGTCATGATCCAAATGATTCTTCAAGTATAAGCAATGATACTGTGACATGTATTTTGAAAGACAGACAAGGAATATTATGGTTTGGTACTCATGGCGGATTAAATCAATATGATCCAAAAACCAAGCAATTCATTCATTATAAAAACGAATTGGATAATCCCAAATCTATAAGCAGCAATCAAGTTCGCGTACTTTATGAAGACAGGGAAGGAACACTCTGGGTAGGAACTGGAAGTCCTTATGCAGATAATGGTGGTGGTCCTCTTGCCGGTGGTTTAAATCGGATGGATAAAAAAACAGGAACTTTTACCCGTTTTATGCACGATCCGGAAAATAAAAACAGTCTGACGAACAATAAAATTGGAGCAATTTACGAGGATACCCAGGGTATATTATGGATAGGAACTGCAAGAAATGAAATTTGCAAAATGAATATAAAAGAAGGTATCATTGAAAGATTGACTTTTGACCCTTCAAGTCCGGTAAAACAAAACAGCTTGCCCATGAATCCAGATATGTTTGGTTATGAGCATATTACATTTATCACTCAGGATAATGCAGGCAATTATTTTATTGGCACAACGGAATCAGGAGTTTTCTTTGCTAATCCCAGTTTAGGTAACACCCCCAAATATGGAAAAGAATTTAAATCTTTAGAAGGATTTACAGATAGGGGAGCATGGAATTTTTACACCACGCGTGATGGTATTTTTTGGTTGGGCAGTATCGACGGCAACATATACCGTATTAATCCCTCCCCAAGGAAAATCCCTCATTTTAGCACCCCTTACCCGGCAAATAGCATTTTCGAAGCTCCTAACGGAGATTTATGGATTTCAACAGAGCAAAAGATCATTAAAAAAGAAACTAACAACGGGATTTCAAAGCAATCTGAATTTGATGTAATACGGGATAAAATCGAGTTTGAGAATGTTCAAATCATTCGCGAGGATCATCAGGGTAATATTTGGATTGGAGGAAATGGAGGCGTTGCCATATGGGATAAGATGAGTAATAAGTTATTGCACTTCAAGAATGATCCTAAGAACAGAAATAGTTTAAGCAATAATAGTGTGATTACTATATATGAGGATAAACAGAAAAATATTTGGATTGGAACTACTGATGGTATTAACCTCCTGAATAAAAAAAATGGAGGTTTTAAAAAATACTACATGAACCAGGTAGACACTTCTTATATTGGATTAAATATAATTACCGCTGTTTTGCAAGATAAAGGTGGTCAGTTTTGGGTTGGCACATGGAATGGTGGCGGAGTTTATGCATTTGATCCCAAAAATAATAAAACTAAAAACTACTTGAGTGGCACCAGTATTGTTTGTATTTATGAAGATACCGAAAACGTAAAGTGGTTAGGGAGCAATTACGGACTGTTCAGGTATGATCCCTACGTTGATAACTTTGTCAGATACCTTGATCCATTTCAGGTGAATGGAATCTCTTCTGTTTTAGGAATAATAGAAGACAATGAAAAGTATTTGTGGATTAGCACCAATTCCGGACTTGCCCGAATAAATCCCGAAAGAAACGAAACCAATAAACTCGATAAAGCTTATGGGTTGGAAAACAGCAATTTTAGCTGGAATTCTTATTGTAAAGGAAGAGACGGCAAGTTGTATTTCGGCGATGCTGCTGGTTATTACGCTTTTAATCCGGCAGAAGTTATCTCGAATACAGATGTCCCCGAAATTGTTTTTACCGGTTTTCGGCTTGCTGACAATATTGTAAATCCAGGGGCTGACAGTCCCTTAAAGATTGATTTGTCAATGACCGAGGAAATTAATCTGGGTCATGACCAAAACATATTCTCATTCGATTATGCAATCATTGATTATGTGAATCCTGAAGAAAACCAACTGACCTACTTTTTAGAAAATTATGATAAAAACTGGCAACAGCCAAATTCTGAACGAAGAGCTTATTACTTTAATGTTCCACCCGGGAAATATACATTTCATATTAGGGGAGCCAATAGTTACGGCATTTGGGCTGAGAAAAAAATAAACATAATAATTTCACCTCCCTGGTGGAAATCTTTTTGGGCATACGGGATTTATGGTTTGTTATTTTTATTACTTGTTTTTGTTTTTGACAGGATTCAGCGAAACAGAATCCAGTTGATTGAAAGGCAAAAAAACTACAAAAAAGAACTGGCGCAGGCCAAAGAAATTGAAAAAGCCTATATTGAACTGAAGAATACCCAAACCCAACTCATCCAATCCGAAAAAATGGCATCGCTGGGTGAACTTACTGCCGGAATTGCTCATGAAATTCAAAATCCGTTGAACTTTGTCAATAATATATTGCCATCAACGAAGAAAAAATTCTCCAGCATGGCAAACGCGCTGATTCCATCGTGAAAGGCATGTTGCAACACAGCCGAAGCAGCAATGGAGTAAAAGAACCCACCAACCTCAACGCCCTTTCGGATGAATATTTACGCCTCAGCTATCAT
Organism: Bacteroidetes bacterium HGW-Bacteroidetes-1; assembly: GCA_002842755.1. Taxonomy (GTDB): domain Bacteria; phylum Bacteroidota; class Bacteroidia; order Bacteroidales; family F082; genus JALNZU01. Next base: position 10,412 of record PHDU01000085.1, read on the forward strand.
GGACTGCGCGCAAAAGATAAAAGCTTCAACGCTGATTTTATAACCGATTTTGATCCCAATCTACCAAAAGTTGAAATAATCCCTCAGGATATAGGGAGGGTTATCCTCAATCTGATCAACAATGCGTTTTACGCATGTGCTGAGCGGAGTCGGAGTACGGATGCAGAACGGCAGAGAAATCTGACAGGCTTGTCACACCTGCCAGATTTAGACAGTTACCAACCCACTGTAACCGTTTCAACCAAAAACCAAGGAAATCACATCGAAATATCCGTAAAGGATAACGGCAACGGCATTCCCGAAGAAAACAAAAACAAAATTTTCCAGCCTTTTTTTACAACCAAGCCTACAGGACAGGGAACGGGATTAGGATTGAGTTTGAGTTATGATATTGTGAAAGCGCATGGTGGAGAATTGAAAGTGGAAAGTACAAACAATCAAGGAACTGAATTCATTATTCAATTGCCTGTTTAATAATTTGATTTTGGAATTACATCATGTAAAAGAAAATAAATGAGATTAATACACATTTTAAATACGCGGAAAATATTGCATTCATCAAACCGGACAATAAGTTTGGTAGTATTGTTTCTGACTTTTTGGGGTTTGGCCTTTAGCCAGCAAGAATACCTTTTCGAAAACATTGGATTAGCAGAAGGCTTATCAAACCCTGAAGTTTATTCCATCTTTCAGGACAGCAATGGGTTTCTTTGGATTTCCACATCAGACGGACTTAACAGGTACGATGGAAATTCGATAACCGTATTTAAAAACGACCCAAACGACTCAACATCAATTGCCAGTAATACTTGCTTCGCCATGGTTGAGGACCATGAAGGATACATTTGGATAGCTATCGCAGGGAATGCCATTGCCCGGTACAATCCGAAAAATGAAAAGTTTAAGCGTTATCAAATCGCGTCCGGCGGCATCATTAATATTTCAGAGTTTTATACAGCCCTTTGCGATTCGAAAGGAAATATTTGGTTTGGTTCTACGAATCATGGCATGCAGAAACTGAACAAAGTAGCTGAAACATTTGAACAGGTTAAACTTGACACATTAAAAAATACGAATGCGCAATGGGGACAAATCTTTGGCATAACTGAATTACCAAATGGCAATATAATAGCTTCTGATTATGGAAGCGGAATAAAAATCTACAATGAAAAACTGAATTCATTTCAACCCTATTATCTAAAACCAAATTATAGTCCGAACGAAATTCAAACCATTTACCATGATGCATCAGGCAATATTTGGTTAGCCGGGCTCAACAAGCTTATCAAATACTCACTTTCGAGTTCTACTACCGTAAGTTATGATGTTTTCAGCATGTTCAAGAACCCAACCAGTTTCGATAATGTTACAGGCTTAATTGAAGACAATGAAGGATATATCTGGGCAGGAGTGTACTCGCAAGGGTTGTACCGTATTGACCCAAAAAATGGAAATATCGAAAAAATAAATTTCGGTTTCAGTGATTCGAACATCTCTAAAAGATTTATAATTAATTCAATATTCAAAGATAAATACGGCGTTGTTTGGATTGGGCTTTTGAGTGATGGGCTTACAAAATTTGACCCACTGAGAAAGCCATTTAATTTTTATAAATTCAAAAATGATGAAGTTCCTGAGGGAAAAGCAACGACCGTAAATATAATAGCCGGATTGAAAAAGTATAGAGAAATATGGGTTGGAACAACATCAAAAGGGCTATATTCATTCAATCTGGATAGTAAAAAATTGAAAAATCTGAAAATGAAATTTGACCCGGTAACAATTCCTGAAGGGATCATTAATATTCAAGGCCTTGCAGAAGACAATGACGGCAATAAGTGGATTTCATACAACAATTCGGGATTGAATAAACTTGATAAATATAATAAATTAAGTGCCATTAACCCGAGTCCAAAAAAGATGACTTCAGCCTACAATACTTTTTCTATTAATATTGATTTTTCTGAAAATGTTTGGATTGCTTCAACGTATGGTTTTGAAAAATACGACCCCGTTCAGAACAAATTTTCGCTGTTGCCCACTATTATGACAAAAAAGATAAATACTGATTTACTTCAAAAAATTCATGATATTGTGGATGCACAGGAACCTATTTCTGCTCTCCTAAAAGTAGGTGAAGCATCTAGTTTAGAAAAGAAATTTTCACTGGACCATGACCAAAAAGTAATGATTGTTTGCTTCGGTGAAGGAAGGATGATGCAGGGCAATTCTGGTGTATGGGATCGTGGTTCTTTATTAACAGAAGGTGGCGAACTCATTTGGTCAATGAATGATATGTCCAAAACATTGAATGCTGGTGGGGGATTTAAAAACCGCATTGCCATTAAATGTCTGGAATTAAAAAGTGGCAATTATAAAATAGCTTTTGCTACAGATATTGGGAACTCTTACGGGACATGGAACGTAGCCCCGCCTCCAGACTCTGTTTGGTATGGAATTCAAGTGCTGATTGTAAATGATACAGATTACGCACAAATGAAAGAACTGAATGAAACTGAGATTAATTCAGCTAAATATATGCCTATGGAAATTGGCACCTGCATCGAATTCAGTAAAAAAAATAAAAATACACTCTGGTTGGGTTCTGGCTACAACGGATTTTTTAAATATGATCTGGTGACAGAAAATTTTAAGCAATATAATTATGATTTGAATAACAAATTTTCGCCAAACAACAAGGTTACCTTCATTTTTGAAGATACAGAAGGAATTGTTTGGATTGCAACAAACAGCAACTTGTTAAGATTTGATCCCGACAGCGAAAAGATTGAAAAGTTTGGGCAAAAAGACGGGCTATCGTCCAATCTTGTTAACTCCATTATTGAAGACCTTGAAGGAAACCTTTGGATTAGCACATCTGGTGGTTTATCCAAATTGAATAAAAATGCGCCAAGAGAACAGTGGAATTTTGTCAATTTTGATGCTAGTGACGGGCTCCAGAATTATAGTCCCAGCAAGGCAAGTTGGATTAGCAAAGAGGGTGAAATTATTTTGGGAAGCAATGATGGAATTATTTCTTTCTTCCCAGGAAAAATAAATGAAGTACAACCCGATTTGGTGATTGAAGACATAAAAGTTTCAGGTGTGTCCCTTAAATCTGATTCTTCAGCCGTTGAACTTGAAAAAAGTATCATGGAAACAGCTGAATTGAAACTCTCTTACGCCCAAAACAACCTGTCATTTGAATTTGCATCCATTCATTTCTCAAGGCCACAAAAAAATAAAGTGCTTTATAGGCTTGAAGGTTTTGACAATGATTGGATTTCAACTGACCGGAATTTTGTTTCTTACACCAACCTTGCACCCGGCGAATATACTTTTAGGATAAAAGGTTCAAATGGCGATGGAATTTGGAACAATGAAGGAAAGTCAATTCAAATTATCATTTCACCTCCCTGGTGGAAAACATGGGCAGCCTATATTATTTACGGACTTTTACTTATTGCCTTCATTTTCAGTTTGGACCGTTTTCAACGCCGGCGCCTGCTTCAGGCACAAATTGAAAAAAACAGGAAAATCGAATTGGCACAGGCGAAAGAAATAGAAAAAGCATATACCGAACTTAAGGCTACCCAGTCTCAACTCATCCAGTCCGAAAAAATGGCTTCTTTGGGGGAACTCACAGCTGGCATTGCCCACGAAATTCAAAACCCACTCAACTTTGTGAAGAATTTCTCTGAAGTCAACGTGGAGTTAATCACCGAATTGAAAGAGGAACTGGAAGCTGGAAATCTGGATGATGTTAAGGCCATTGCCGATGATATTGCCATCAACGAGGAAAAAATTCTTCAACACGGCAATCGTGCCGATGCCATCGTAAAAGGCATGCTGCAACACAGCCGCAGCAGCAATGGCATAAAAGAACCAACCGACATCAACGCCTTGGCCGATGAATATTTAAGGTTGAGTTATCACGGGCTGCGTGCAAAAGATAAAAGCTTCAACGCTGATTTTACAACTGTTTTTGACCCAAATCTACCAAAAGTTGAAATAATCCCCCAGGATATGGGAAGGGTTATCCTCAATCTGATCAACAATGCATTTTACGCATGTGATGAGCGGAGTCGAAGTGCTGTTGGGGAACCTCAGAGAAACCTGATAGGTTTTGAAAACCTGTCAGGTTTAGACAACGATTACCAACCCAGCGTCACCGTCTCCACCAAAAACCTGGGAAATCACATCGTAATATCAGTAAACGACAACGGCAACGGCATTCCGGATGATATTAAAAACAAAATCTTCCAGCCCTTTTTCACAACCAAACCAACAGGTGAGGGAACAGGATTAGGATTGAGTTTGAGTTATGATATTGTGAAAGCGCATGGTGGGGAATTGAAAGCAGAATCCCATATTGGCGAGGGAACAAAATTTATTATCACACTACCAATTAGTAAAATCAAATAAATAAACTTTAGTATTCAAGGCAAATAGCACACATAAGAATCAACAAATTTAATTAATTTTACCCATGAGAATTTTAATTGTAGACGATGAAAGAGACATTCAGACACTCTTTGAACAGCGTTTCAGAAAAGAAATAAAGAACAATGAACTTGAATTGGCCTTTGCTTATTCAGGGGAAGAGGCGCTAAAATATCTCGACGAAAAGGAGCAAAATGCGATTTTAATACTATCCGACATCAACATGCCGGGTATGAGCGGTTTAGATCTTTTGTCGAATATTAAACAAAAATACCATAAACCGCCACCATTAGTGATGATGATTACCGCATATGGTGACGAGGAGAATTACAATGCTGCCATGAAACTTGGTGCAGATGATTTTCTGACCAAGCCATTGGATTTTAATCAACTAAAAGAAAAAATTAAAACTATCAATCATGACTAAAATTCTCGTTGTAGATGATGAATCCGATCTTGAGATTCTCATCAAGCAAAAATTCAGACAGAAAATACGGCAGCAGGAATATGAATTTATTTTTGCTTCTAATGGAAAACAAGCCTTGGAACTGGTAAAACAAAATGATGACCTTGATCTGATTTTAAGTGATATCAATATGCCTGTTATGGATGGTCTTACTTTGCTCAGTAAACTGAGCGAACAAAACAGTTTGTTAAAATCGGTCATTATCTCTGCCTACGGTGATATGGAAAATATCAGAACTGCCATGAATAGAGGCGCTTTCGATTTTATCACAAAACCAGTCAATTTTCAGGACCTGGAAATAACCATCGAAAAAACGATGCTTTATGTTACACAAATTCGCAATACCCTTAAGGCCATCAAAGAAAACAACATCTTACGAATGTATGTGGACGAAACTGTGCTGAATTTTATGGGAAGCCGTGAATTTGAATCTTCATTGCTCGAGAATGAAACCATTGAAGCCACAGTAGCCTTCATTGATATTTGCGGTTTTACTGCTATCAGCGAAACAGAAACACCGGATAAAGTGGTAAAGCTTTTGAATGAATACTTCGATATCATGGTAAAGGAGATAATTCATGAAAAAGGAATTATCGATAAATTTATCGGAGATGCGATTATGGCTGTATTCAAAGGGCCGTTTCACCTTGACCGAGCTATTGATGCCTGTCTTGCAATCAGAAAAACCATTGATGAATTGCCTGCATTTGATGGCGTATCAGGCTATATGCCACATGTTTCCATCGGCATCAACAGTGGCGAAATGGTTACAGGAAACATTGGGTCTTCAACACTGCGCCGCCTTGATTACACCGTAATCGGCGATACCGTAAATGTGGCAGCGAGGCTACAATCAGCTGCTAAAATCAGTCAAATTCTCATTACTGAAGATAGCTTTGGTAAAGTGAGTGAGTCGTTTATATGCAATAAAATTGGAGAGATGAGTTTCAAGAATAAAGAATTACCCATTTTGGTTTACGAAGTTCTAAGTTAGAAGTTTTAAATTATATAAAACCTGATAACATATATGTTATCATATATTTAAATACATAAAATTGCAAGAAATGAATAAAAGAAAAAGCGTAAACTGGAAGGCCATTTTCTCGCTTCAATCAATGATTTATACTGTTGTTGGCGTTTTATCGGCTGTGCTGGCCCTCAAAGGTTTTATGATACCCAACCACTTTCTTGATGGTGGCGTTACTGGTATTTCAATTCTGGTTGAAGAACTGTTTCATATACACATAAGCATTTTGCTTGTGGTATTTAACATTCCGTTTCTAATCATTGGCTATAAAAAGATAGGAAAAACTTTTAGCATTCATGCTTTATTGGCTGTACTTCTTTTGGCCATACTGATGGCATGGATAAATATACCGGCATTTACTAGTGACAAAGTACTGATTGCAGTTTTTGGCGGCTTTTTTATTGGATTAGGTATTGGATTGGTAATCAGAGGTGGTGGAGTGATTGATGGACTCGAAGTCATTGCCCATTATACCCAGAAACGTTCAGGATTCACAACAAGTGAGATCATTCTTTCAATTAATGCATTGCTTTTCCTTGGAGCAGCTATTGAATTTGGAATTGAGACAGCCATGTACTCAATCCTTGTTTATTTTACTGCCATGAAAACATCTGATTACGTGGTGGACGGCTTCGAAGAATATACAGCCCTTAGCATCATTTCAAGTAAATATGAAGATGTAAAATCCCTTATAGTCAATGATTTCGGAAAGGCAATTTCCATCTACAAAGGTGAACGCGGTTATCTTCCCGGCATGTTTCACGAAAAATCTGATTGTGATATTGTAATGACCATCGTTACGAGACTTGAAGTGCATCGTATTAAACAAGCCATCGCTGAAGTTGACCCCAACGCATTTTTTTACATTCAGACCATCAAAGAAGTTAAGGGAGGAATTGTCAAAAGCGTAGGTTCAAACCATTAGTTATTTCCATAAGATTATAAAAGAAAAAATCAAATTATTCTTTCATAAATTCCAATGGGCTGGAACCAAATTGTTTTTTGAAAGCACGTGAAAAATAGGCTTGATCATTGAAACAAAGTTGATAGCATATTTCAGCAACAGTTCCTGACCTGTTCTTTAAAAGATCTGCTGCACGTTGCAGTTTGAGCGACCGCATCAATTGCCCTGCCGGCTGACCAATGAGGGCATTTATCTTTCTGTTGAGCTGTGAAACACTCATGTTCATCTCAGCCGCTAATAACTCATTCGTAAACGATGAATCTTCGAAATGAGATTCAATGATTGACAAAACCTTTTCAAGAAAAACCTGATCAATTGATCTGGTTGATACTTCTGAGGGTTTGATAATGGTTGACCTACTGAAACGCTGACGAAGTGCTTTTCGAAGTGATATCAGATTTCTTGCCCTCACTTGAAGTTCCTTTGCGCTAAATGGTTTGGTTATAAAATCATCAATTCCTTTATCAAGTCCTTCTAATTTATCTTCCAGCGCCGCTTTGGCTGTTAACATGATAAGCGGAATATGGCTTATTCTTTCATCCTTCCTGATTTCAACACACATCTCATAGCCATTCATGCGTGGCATCATTACGTCTGTTATGATAAGATCAGGGACATACTCTCTGGCTTTTACAATTCCTTCTTCACCATTGGAAGCTTCCAAAATCTGATAAACTTCTTGAAGCTGCTCATGAATGAAAGAACGAATATCTCTGTTATCTTCAACGATCAAAACAATTTCTCTATCCACATCGGATGCCTCTGTAGCAGATAGTCCTATTCCTTCAGAATCATTCAAGTCATCATCAAAAACATGTATGTAATCCTGCCTCAATCCTTTTTCATCTTTTTTGTCATCAGTATTGTCAGCTTTACTCAATGGAAGCCTCACAATAAATTCCGTTCCTTTACCTTCTGTGCTTTTAACAATAATCGCTCCCTGATGCAGTTCAACCAACTCTTTTGCAAGTGCAAGACCAATACCAGTCCCTTCATATTTACGTGTAGCTGAACTATCGGCCTGATAAAAACGATCAAAAATATAAGGAAGCTGGTGGACAGGAATACCCGGACCATTGTCCTCAATACTTATTTCAACAAAGCCTGCATCAACTACTTTTACTTTGACTTCAATTGTACCATTTTCTTCAGTAAACTTTATTGCATTGGAAACCAAATTATAAAACACTTTTTCCAACTTATCCTGATCAAAAATAACCTGTATATTGTTCAAATCTGAATGGAAATGTTGATGAATATGCTTTGAAGCTGCAATAAATTCAAAAGAATAGAACAAACTTTTGAGGAAAGAAACGATATTATGTTGCGAGGCTGTTAATTCCATGCTTCCTGCTTCTAGTTTTGAAAGATCGAGCAATTGATTGATGAGCATCAATAAACGGCGACCATTTCTTTTGGCTACCTGCAATTTCACTTTTTCTTTATTGTCAACTGCAGATGACATCACACTTTCAATCTGTCCCAATATTAAGGTAAGCGGGGTACGAAATTCATGTGAGATGTTAGCAAAAAACTGCGATTTCATCTGATCCAAATTACGCAGTAAGTCGGTTTCTACTTTTTCAAGCCTCAACTGATTTCTGAGTCTTACCCGTGTCAGCTCATAACGTCTAATTAGATATAATGCATTAATAATTAATAATATATATATCATATAAGCCCATGGAGTTTGCCACCAGGGCGGTTTTATAACAAGCGAAACTGACAATCCTTCCTCATTCCAAACACCATCATTGTTTGATCCTTTCACCCTAAAAACATATTCACCAGGTGGCAAATTGGTAAAAGTCACCCGATTCACAAAACCTGAATAGATCCAGCTATCATTATAATTTTCGAGCATGTAGGCATATTGATTCTTCTTTGGCGCTGAAAAATCCAAAGCTGAAAACTCAAAAGTTATGACATCATCGTTGTGTTTTAATATCATTTGATCTATCTCCGAAATGGATGCTTGAAATAATTCAGGATCTGTTTTATGCGATACGATACGATTGCCTATTCTCAATGAGGTTAGCACAATAGGTGGTCGATGTTGATTGTCTTTTATCTCAGCAGGGGAAAAGTAATTAAGGCCTTTAATTCCGCCGAAAAACATTTCACCTTTTGAGCTCCTGTAAAAAGCGCCTGTATTGAATTCGTTACTCTGTAATCCATCAGCAACATCAAAATTTCTGAATGTATGGGTTTGTGTATTGAATCGTGACAAGCCTTTATTGGTGCTTATCCATAGGTTATTCATCTCATCGGGCAGGATTCCATAAATTACATTATTTGGCAACCCATCTGTTTCATTGAAATACTCAAAGGTTTCAGTGCTTAAATCAAAACGGTTGAGTCCGCCGGCAGTACCGATCCACAAATATTTTTCAGGTGAAAGAGGGTCTGCACTGATCGACTTAATCAAATTACTACTCAGGCTCCCTTGCTTTTCAGGATCATTTTTAAATTTCGTAAATGTTTCATCTTTTGTATTAATACGACACAACCCATCCTGAGTACCCAACCAAATAGCACCATTATGATCCTGAAACAATACATTATGAACATATTTACCCAATTGCAGGTCAGATGAATACTTCATTGTTTGAAAATTACCTTCCTTCCTATCGATCAGCTTACAAACATAGTCGGATGTAGCTGCCCATATGCTGCCTTCTCTATCACTAAGGACGGCATAAACTTGTTTATGTGGCAAAGAATTGCTTTTACCAGTATCCGGTTTATAATGCCTGACAGATTTTGTGCTAAATGTATAATGAAAAAGGCCCTCTGATGTTCCGGCCCAAATATCACCTTCAGGAGTTTTAATCATGGATGTAATGCCTGTGTTTCCGAAGGCATTGATACTATCTGAGCTTTTTTCAAAACTTAATATGCTATCATTTTTACGATCCCAGATGTACAATACGTCTGAACTTACCCAAATTCTCCCATCATTGTCTTCAAGAATCGACCTGACACTAAATCCACTGGTACGTGAAAAAGGATTTTTCTTAAAATCAAAAGTAGCAAAGCGATTTTGCTTCTGATCATAGATATCAATACCCATTCCTGTTGTCCCAATCCAAAGCAATTGATTTTGATCGAACAACAAACTTGAAATGGAATTGTAACTGATGGAATGAGGGTCAAGCGGATTGTTGTTAAAATATTCGTATGTTAACTTAACCGGATCAAAACGCATCAAACCACCCGGCGTTGCAAGCCATAGTTTACCTGCATGGTCTTCCATAATCTTATTAATTGACCCCCATCCATATCTGGCAATTTCATAACGATGAGGGTATAATTGAAAATCGCCATTTTCTTTATCATATCTGACCAGTCCACTCAGGCTTCCCAACCAAAGTGTCCCGCTTTTGCTCTGAAAAACTGATGTGATGCCTTGTAAAGTATCAATGCCAAAAAAATTAATATTCCTGGTTGGAATAAACTGAAACGAAAACTTGCCCGTTTTGTTAGAATATATATCGAGTCCTTTTGCAGTACCTATATATAATTTTCCATTAGAATCCCAATGCAGACTGTTGACCATGTTGTGACTTAAGCCATTTTTTACGCCTGGAACAGCAATATAATGCTTTGAACTGCATTGAAAAAAAGGATTTTCTATAACAGTAATTCGGAACAATCCATCTACCCTTGTCCCAACCCAGATATTTCCATCCGGATCTTCAGTTATTGTTTTTATATCGTAAATATTATTAACTGTGCTATCATTAGGCTGAAGATAAATACGGTAAAATATTTCAAGTTTGCGATTAAAAACATTCAGTCCTCCATCAAGCGTCCCAACCCAAATCAAACCCCGACTATCCTCAAACAATTCTGTTATATAATTGGCTGAAATTGAAGTTGAATCAAAAGGATTGTGTTGGTAAACAACAAAATTATTACCATCATAGCGGTTTAATCCATCCTTGGTTCCAAACCACATAAAGCCTTTGCTATCCTTCAATATTGCAAATACTGCATTTTGCGACAAACCATCATTGATGGTTATATGCTTAAATTGGATACGCTCAGCTGTTACGGAGATTGAAAACAATACTGCAAAAAAAAATATACTCAGGTATACAATTCTCATAAACAGAATCTTTAAAATACAAATCCCCCCATCATTAATTATAAATCCAATACGCTTTGATTCAGACAAAACAAAGGATAACACAATATTGATGGTTTTATCGGCAATTTAGTTGACCTTTTAATTCCCTCATTAACGTCAAAAATACTAAAAACTCATGTTAAACAAATTTATTCGTTTAAATTATTGCTATAACAAATGAAAGCAATAGTTTTAAATTGCTTACAATTTCACATAAATAGAAATTTCAATAGGGTTTGAATAAAACCCTTTCGATTTGTCAATTAAAGGCTTTGTTTGGTTTTCAACACCATGATCTTCGACTTTTTCATACTTTTGTCGCTCAAAATTAAACCCAATGCTCGAGACAATACTCAACAAAGCTTTTGAAGAAGCCTATCAGCAACTTTACCTTTTACAGCCTGAATCCAAGTATATAGTTTTTCAAAAAACAAGACCTGAATTTGAAGGCGATATGACCATCGTTGTCTTTCCTTTCACCAAAGCTATAGGAAAATCGCCTGATGTAATTGCCAATGATTTAGGCAGCAAAATGTTAGAACTACAACCAATACTTAATAAATACAATGTAGTTAAAGGCTTTTTGAATCTCGTTGTAAGTGATGATTACTGGTTTCAGTTTTATGAAATGCAGCGTGCAAATGAGCGGTTTGGAGATGGTATTACAGGAAAAGGAAAGAAAATTGTGATTGAATATTCTTCACCCAACACCAATAAACCACTTCACTTAGGCCATATCCGCAACAATCTGATAGGCTGGAGTGTTGCAGAAATTCTCAAATCCAATGGCTTTGAAGTTATTAAAGTCAACCTTGTCAACGATCGTGGCATTCATATCTGCAAGTCGATGCTTGCATGGCAGAAATGGGGAAAACAAACACCTGAAGAAAGACAAATGAAAGGTGACAAACTTGTTGGTGAGATGTACGTGCTTTTTGATAAAGCTTTAAAGACTCAAATCGCTTTAATGGTTGAAACAGGCATATTGCCTGACGATGCAGCCCGCAAAGCGCCGCTCATGTTAGAAGCACAGGAAATGCTTCGAAAGTGGGAAGCTGGTGACCAGGAAATAAAATCATTGTGGAAAACGATGAACAACTGGGTTTATGCAGGTTTTGATGTCACTTACAAACAGTTAGGTATTGATTTTGATCATATTTATTATGAATCTGAAACCTACCTGCTTGGAAAAGACCTTGTTTTGGAAGGCTTAGGCAATAGCTTGCTGCAACAAAAAGAAGATCAGAGTATTTGGTGTGATCTTACATCCGAGGGACTCGATGAAAAGCTTTTACTTCGTGCCGATGGCACCTCCGTGTATATGACACAAGACCTTGGTACGGCACAGCTTCGTGCGCATGAATATTTCCCTTACAAAATGATTTATGTTGTTGGAAACGAGCAAAATTATCATTTTGACGTTCTGAAACTCGTTCTAAAAAAATTAGGGTTTGAATGGGCCGATTCTATTGAGCATCTTTCGTATGGGATGGTTGAGTTACCAGAGGGAAAGATGAAATCGCGCGAAGGAACAGTGGTTGATGCTGATGATTTGATGGATGAAATGATTGCGACAGCAAGTAAAACAACTACTGAACTGGGTAAATCTGCCGACCTTCCACCAGATGAGGCTCAACTTCTATTCTATCAGATCGGATTGGGTGCTTTAAAGTATTTTATGCTTAAAGTTGATCCGAAAAAGACCATGCTTTTTAATCCTGAAGAATCTATTGATTTTAACGGTAATACCGGCCCTTTTATTCAATATACCCATGCCCGGATTCGATCTATTCTTCGCAAAGCAACCAAAGCCGGTATCATTCATTTTGATGTTTCAGAACCTCATACTGAACTGCATCCAAAGGAAAAAGATCTTTTAAAACTGATATACAAATTTCCATCGGTCGTGCTGCAGGCAGGTGATAACAGAAGCCCTGCACTCATTGCCAATTATATGTATGATTTGGCCAAAGAGTTCAATCAATTTTATCAGGCAGAGCCTATTTTCAAAGAACAAAATGAAGATTTACGAAATTTTCGTCTGGGTTTGAGTGCCTTTACTGGAAAAATTTTACGTAAAGCGGGGGGCCTTCTTGGGATGCAGATGCCCGAAAAAATGTAGTTAAAAGCCGTGATGATGGCTTTCAATGAGTCCTTATCGCGTATGTTTTTTTATTTATTTTTCTTGACCATTTTGTCATCACAAAAAAAACAATTGCATTTTTTTTTAAATTGTATTTTATTTAGACGCATTCTAAATAACAAAATTTAATACAAATGCTATGAAATCAATTTACAAAATCATAGCTTTGATAATTGCCTTACCCGTTATTATTTTACTTTATGCAACAAGTAATGGCAGTCCGGGAGGCCGTAGCGGAAGTCTTGGTGATAACAACCAAACCTGCACTTAATGTCATGGAGGTACAGCTATAAACCAATCAGGATGGATCACCAACAACATTCCAACAGCAGGTTACACTCCAGGACAAACCTATCAGATTACTGTAGGCTGCACACACACAGGCGTTGTACGTTTCGGTTTTGAACTTACTGCAGAGAACAATGCAGGTCAAAAAGTCGGAACATTCACCATAACAGAACCTACTCGAACCAAGTTAGTAAATCTAAGTAAAGCCGTTACTCATATTTTTGGAGGAACTACTCCAACAGGTAACAGTAACAGTTGGTCAGCAAACTGGACCGCCCCTTCAACACCTATTGGCGAAATTGGTTTTTATGCTGCTCTGAATGCTGCTAATGGCAATGGTAATAACACAGGAGATGTAATTTACCGCACTTCTTTGTTTGTTAATGCTGCCGCTCCGGCTGCCTTAGGAGTTGTCAATAAATAACATTTACAATTTAGGTGATATTTTGTAGTTCCATTCGCCATGGAAATCATTTCGTTCAATATTTAGGTTTTGTTTT
>PHDU01000086.1 GCA_002842755.1 Bacteroidetes bacterium HGW-Bacteroidetes-1
ATCATAAAGTCTACGCACATGCTGGTTTGGCTCTGAGCAACGGCGTATCATAATGACTTGGTCATGGATGTTTTGGGCCAATGTTGTGACAGCCTTTTGCGTGTTCATAGCACGGACAATCTCTCTCCATCCACTATGGATATCTTCTTGTTTTAGTTGGTGGCGAACCGTATTTACGACCCAATAGGCCAGTAATCCCAGGTGCAGGTGAGCCATCGTACTTTCGTCTTTTTGATGATAGATGGGACGTAAATCAAGGTCTGTTTTCAGAACTCTAAACGTGGCTTCTATCTCTCTTATGGTGTTATAAAACTGCCATAACACATCCTGTGAATTGGCTTGTAGTGATGTACGCAGAAAGTATACGCCGCTCCGTGCATTTATATCAGCGCCCTCTTTTATAGCCCATTTCATGGATGTTACGATCTTCTTATCTTGAACCGCCATAGTGCTCTTGTTCTTTCTTTTTGGTTGATCATCATCCTTGACTTCAACTATGATGTCAAAATACCGATTTATGGAAGGGTATTTTTGTTTTACCCGTCCGATGGGTTCATACACTTTATCCTGTTGTTTTACACCACCTTTCTTGGTCAAACTGTCTGCGATTTTCTGTAACCCTGATTCAAAACGTGAGCGGAACTGTTCGTTCATTGAACGTTCTTTCAACTCCTTGGAGTGGCTTTCTACCTTGAGATAGTAATCGGTATTGCGATCCGATTTTACACGGCACAGTTCTATCTTTTGCTTTTTATTGTCAGTGACAGTAACTGTTGTAGCACCTGCTTCAATGTTATAGTTTTTTAAACTCGAACGACTGACACACAAATAGTCATAGCCTTTCTCTTTGATCATCGCCAAATTGTCATCAGCGGCAATACCGGCATCAATCACCACAAGGGCTTTCTGGGTAGAAGATGAAGTTTTAATACGCAATTCGTTTATCATCCCTTCCAGAGTTTTTGAATCGGCAATGTTCCCTTCTAAAATGGAAGAGTACTTGATAAAGCCTTCTGGATTAACCACCAGTGCCAATACAACCAATTTTGAATCGCTGCGTTTCTCCTTGCTACGACCATATTTGGCCAATGTACTGCCTTGTTTTCGACCTTCAAAGTAGGTGTTGGTGAGGTCGTAAAGCATGATCCTGCCCTGGATATCGAACAAGTCGTTGGTGCGAATAGACAGGTGATGCTCCAATGCTTTTTTCTCAGAATACAATTTCTTTGAAATATGATACAGTCGGTCTTTTGTGATCTTTTCGATATCGTATCCGGTAATCTCGCAAATGGCGGAGTTTTCTTTGATCCAATGCGCTGTGGTGAGCTCCGAAGCTGGATATACGGCACGACTGATTATATGAATTTGTGCCAGTTTTATTTCTTCTTCGTTCCAGCCCTGACGCTCCAGAAAAGGAGTAATTTGCAATTGGTTCATTGCCTGATAGGACAACCACTCTGCCCCAATTTCCCGAACATCTTTGTTCCTGATACTATTGATGTCTATGGTTTGTAGGTCTTTACCGCTTTTAGCTCCTTTCTTATCTTGTTTATCCAGCAATACATCAATGCGTTTTTCTGCAACCATACGGTTGTAAAATTCGTCAACAAAGCGCATTACCATAGGGTCATCAGTATAAGGAAGCTCGAATAATGGTTGATCGTGATGGGAAACCTTGGCCGTGAGTATTTTTTGTATGAGATTTAATTGATCTGCGTTAAGTTCGTCCAGATAGCCTGCATTCAAAATAGTACGATGACAAACCCTGTCGTTAGTATTGCGATAACTTTCCACTAATCGGTAATAACCCGAATAGAGGTTCGTCTTAGGATTTGTACGCATGGATATTTTGAAATACATCGATGCAAAGTAAAGACGTAATTATTTGAAAATCAATACCCCATTGAGGACTACAAATCAAAATTCGAAAAGCCTGAAATTGATTATCAGTACTTTACAAAACAAATTGAGCAAAAAACTTGAATTAATACCCAAAAAAACTTGTTTTTAACCTAATTTTTCTTGTTTTTTGAGAGATTTGCTGCAAGATGGGTTAAAAGACTATGCAGGCTTTCCAGTGCTATAAACCTCATCAGATGGGCTTCGAACTGCAATTCCAGACGAATATTTCTTAATCCAAGGAATCCGTCTGTTTTAAGTGTGACAATAAAATCTTTGCCTATACAAACATTGCCTGCTTCTGCAATCAGTTTCAAAGAAACAGCAATAATTTCTATTGAAGATTCGGCAATGCATCCATTTTGGTCCTTAACAAAAATTTGATATGTACCTTCTGAAAGTCCGCTGAATGTACTTGAACTTTGCCAGTTGATATTGTCTAAACTTTAGAGAAATGGTCCGTTACCACCTTCAACAAATACATTTGCTGAACCGTTATTTATTCCTCCGGAGGCAGGGTTGGTAACAATATGGGTAATCCTTTGGGCATCCTCTTTCAAAATTTGAACAGTTTCAGGTGCTTGAAGACTGCAATTGTTTACATCCTGAATCACAATGCTGTAAAAACCTGAAGGAAGTTGTTCGAATAACGGGCTTTCCTGCCAGGATATTCCACTGGCGACACTGTAAAGCAAAGGATTGGCTCCTCCGCCGGCAAGGACATTGATAGTTCCGTTGTCTGATTCACAGCTTGCGTGTGTGCGTATGATCTCTGTCAGAATTATTTCTGGTGATACTTGCATTGTAATAGCTTCTGAAGTTGCCACTTGTGGATTGGCACATTCTTCAGCTGAAGTTAAAATGCACTCCACAACATCTTCATTTTGCGGTGTATAAGTAAAAGTCCGTTGTGTGCCAACTGAAAGTCCGTTTACCTTCCAGTCCCAGACAGGATCGCTGCCTTGTCCTGTTGCCATTGCCTCAAAAGTCACTGAAGATGAACCACATACAATGTTTGAGGAAGTGCTGATACTAACTGACGGCACAATCGTTTGCGTTACACTGACAGTCACTTCGTTTGAAGATGTTTGCGCTTGTGTGATACAATCCAGACTTGAACTGAGAATGCATGAAACAGTGGTTTCAGCAGTAATTGTCAAAGTCAGATTTGGCTGATTTTGTCCTGAAGGCAATCCATCCACAATCCACTGATAGGAGGGATTATCGCCACCATTGACAGCCGTTGCATTGAAAGTAATTTCTGAGCCAAAGCAAACATTTGTCTGACTTGGTTCAATCAAAACAGCTGGTACTAAAGGCGCATTCACGACCATATCAATCAGCTGAGAAGCCACTGCATCTGGCGCTGCACAAATGGCTTTGGAGGTAAGTGAACACTGAACCTGACTGCCATTTTGTGGCGTTAAGTTCATGGCCCTTCAAAACGACAAAATAATCCCAAAGAATACTGTTAATATTATTTATGCAATGATTATAACTAACTTTGTGAGTATGAACCAATCGAAGAACAGGATACTCGTTGTTGAAGACGAACCAAAAGTTGCCTCATTTATCAAGCTAGGACTTGAAGAAAATGGGTTTACCGTTAATGTGGCATTTGACGGTGCAATTGGGAAAAAGATGTTTGAAGCGGGGGAGTTCGATCTGGTACTTTTAGATATCAATCTTCCTTACAAAAACGGAATAGAATTGTGCAAAGAAATAAGATCCGTAAACCAAAAAATACCAGTGATGATGCTGACTGCACTGGGTACTACAGAGGACAAAATTACTGGCTTCGATATTGGCGCTGACGACTACCTGGTGAAACCATTCGAATTTCGTGAGCTACTTGCACGTATTCGCTCGTTAATAAAACGTTCAACGGTAGTTGAAACTGGGGGTAATATGCTTAAATTTCTGGACCTTGAAATGAACCTCAATACTTATGAAGTAAGCCGCAGCGGGAAGTTAATAGAGTTAACACAAAAGGAATTTGCTCTACTTGAATACCTACTCCGAAACCGCGGAAAGGTTTTAACTAGGGTTGATATTGCCGAAAAAGTATGGGACATTACCTTCGATACCGGTACAAACGTGATAGATGTTTATGTGAACTTCTTGCGAAAAAAAATTGATAAGGATTTTCCACAGAAATTGATACATACAAAGGCGGGGATTGGATATGTTTTAAAAGGAGGAACAGAATGAAACCTAGCATTCGCACACGGCTTACTTTTCAATTTACTTACATAGTTGTAATTATTCTTGTCCTTTTTTCGTCTAGCATTTACTATTTCTCTGCTTCTTATCGCGAATCAGAATTTTTTTCTCGTCTTGAAGATAAAGCTTCCAATACTGCCGGGCTGCTGATAGAAGTAAAAGAAGTGGATCATGATTTACTTAAAATTATTGACAGGAATACTATTAATGCCATGTTTAACGAAAAGGTGATTATTTATGATTATCAGGATAAAGAGATTTATAACAGCCTGGATGATGACTCAATTCAAGTTTCAAAGAAATTGCTCGACAAGATCAGACTAGAAAAAAACATCCGTTACCACGAGGGGGAACATGAAGTAGTAGGTCTGCTATATACCGATAAATATGATCGCTTTGTTGTGATAGCCTCAGCCTTGGACAAATATGGGAAAAGTAAGCTCATTAACCTAAAGTGGATTTTGATCATTGGGTTTTTTATTAGCATTGCCTTAACTGTTTATTTTGGTAGAATTTATGCCTACCGCGCACTCAAGCCTATGTCAGATGTGGTAAAGGAAGTAGATAAAATAACCATATCTAGCTTAGACATGCGCGTGAATGAGGGAAACGGAACTGACGAAATTGCACAGCTTGCCATTACTTTTAATAAAATGTTAGAGCGCCTCGAATCTGCCTTTGAAATGCAACGCAGTTTTGTTTCGAATGCTTCGCATGAGTTGCGTACGCCCTTAACTTCTATTACCGGACAAATTGAAGTATCGCTGATGAAACAGCGCTCCCTTTTCGAATACGAATCGCTTTTAAATTCCTTGCTCGAAGATGTCAAAAACCTGAACGACTTGTCAAACGGATTACTTGATATGGCGAAAGCAAGTTCAGACATTTCAGAAATTTCGTTTCAAAAAATGAGAGTCGACGAACTTTTATGGGAAACAAGAGAAGAACTTATCGGGCAAAAAAAAGACTACAATGTTATAATCCAATTTATTGTACCCATTGACGACGAGAATAAACTGGCTATAGTAGCAAATAAACGGCTACTTAAAATTGCTTTTGCAAACCTGATGGACAATGCCTGTAAATATTCGGAAAACAAAAAAGTTGAAGTGTTATTAATGAATAACGAAAATTTTATCGTAGCTGAATTCATCGACAATGGAATTGGAATTGACAAAGAAGACCTGGATAAAATATTTCAACCCTTTTTCAGAGCTAAAAATGTAAGAAACATTTCAGGCAACGGGCTTGGACTTTCGCTCACCGAAAAAATAATTGGACTGCACCAGGGAAAGATTAGCGCCAAATCAGAATTAAATATAGGAACAAGCATTTCTATCAGCATACCTTTCATTTCCTAAAAACCATTAGGGTATCCTCCTTATCTTACGAATACAGATTTTAATCTGTTTTTAATTTCAAGTTAATGTCATTTTAATTTCTCAGTATAATCTTTGCTGTCAGAAATTCATTTAACCATTTTAAAAAATTATTTAACCATGAAAACAAAATTGAATAAAGAAAAAATTATCGCAGGAAGTGCAGTTGTACTGTTACTGGTCATCTTAATTGGTACATTTTCATTATATAACAATGGAAAGTCCCTGAAATCCAACTTGAACAGCGAAAAACTAAAAACAGAAATGATGCTTTCTGAAAGACTTGCACTCCAAAAAGAAATTAACAATTTCAGAACCCAAATCAATTCGCTAATAGGAAAAAATACCGAATTGGATAAACTGCTGGCACAAACCACCAAAAAACTTAACAATAAACAAGCAGAAATGAACAAAATTGTGAAGGACAACAGCAATATTGCTTTACTAAAAACGCAGATTGAAGATCTCAACAGAATGAAAAAAGATTTTGAAAACGAAGTGCTTACGATGAATGAAACCATTCAAAGACTAAACAATGAAAATGATACAAAGGACCAAAAAATGGCTTCTTTGCAAAAGGAAAACGAATTTTTGTCAGCAAACCTTGCTATGTTGAATTCGATGATGGCATCTGACGATTACCTTGTCGAAACCAGTAAGAAAAATCAAAAATTGACAGCGAAAGCCAAGCAAACCAAGAAGATGTCATTAACGTTTAACGTCCCTGACAATATTGTTTCAAATATTAATTTCAAAATAACCAAACCGGATGGAAAACTTGTTGAAGGAAAAGATAGCGGTATTGCTTATAATCTGGTTGACGAAAACGAAACTTTGCTTGCAAGTAATACAGTAAGTGAAATAAATATTGTAAGGAAAATCGAAATGAATTATACGCCAAAGAAAAAACTAAAACCTGGGATTTACAAAATTGCAATTTACAATGGTGACAGGCATATTGGCACCTGCAATGTTAACCTGCGCTAATTAATATTCTCCAACACCCCAAATAAGTCCTTTTATTAAAATAAGTTTTGTTCGAAGTCATTAAAGCCATCCCCGAAAAGAGGTGGCTTTAATTATTTGTCATAACAATTATGAAGAGACACCCGTTTCGTTCGCTAAAGTCGCTCAAGTCGTATCCCCTCTCCGTCAGCAACAAAAATCCCCACACCTCGCTCGGCATTGCACAATGGCAGAAAGCCCAGCTGGCGCCGATTTGCAATCAGTGTCAATCATCATTATTACCCCCTTGCTCAGTTCGCTAATTTGCTTAGTTCACTGAAGTCGCTAAAGTCGCATCCCCTCTCCGGCACAGTTCCCCTGCTTGTTTTTTTCGTCACACTATTTGCAAAACCTCCGCTATGCCGAACCATAAATCATTTCTCTTCTATTACAAGATTCTAAATTTCCTATTGTTATGTTAGTTACATCCAGCGAAAGCCACAACACAAACAATCTCAAAATATTTATTCTACAATCTTGTCAGGATTTAATTCCCTGAACGAATAATTTTAATTGCAAAAGAAATAATCAGAAAGAAAAAGCTAAAGTAAAAAGGCTCATTAAGTATTACTCATTGAGCAAAAACGATAACTGAACAATTCATTAATGATAAAAGCCTGAATTATTACAATTATATTTACCTTTATCGTTCAATTATCTTGTAAATATGGAAAATCAAAATCTTTCAAAGTGGGTTGATTCCTACACTATCGAACTTTTCAACTGGGCTTATTATAAGGTCTCTGATTCAGATTTGGCCAAGGATTTAGTGCAGGATACCTTTTTGGCTGCTGCCGAAAAAATAGACTCTTTCAAAGCCGAAAGCTCGCCCAAAACCTGGTTGTTTTCTATCCTGAACCACAAAGTCATTGACTATTATCGCAAAAAAGTAAATCAGCCTTTACCAATTGAAAATAACTCTTTTTCAAATTTCTTTGATGCTGATGGAGATTGGCAGATAGAAAAACGGCCGAAAGAATGGCATGAAGAGGATGAACATTTACTGGATAATACTGGTTTTCAGGAAGTATTGAAGAAATGTCTGGATGCATTGCCCGAAAAATGGAGTACAAGCGTGAGGCTGAAATACCTCTTAAATAAAAATAGTGAAGATATTTGTCAGGAATTGGAAATAACAACTACTAATCTTTGGCAGATCATGCACAGGGCAAAACTGCAATTACGTGATTGTGTTGAACACAATTGGTTTAAAAATTAACAGTATGATAAAAAAAGTAATGCACTTCTTGTTCCTTTCATGCCTGAAAGCAACAGAACTGATAGAAAAGAAAATACATTTCAGGCTCTCTTTTTCTGAGAAACTTCAGCTAAAGATGCACAAATCCATGTGTGATGCTTGTTCAAAATACGAGAAACAGAGCCTTTTTATAGAAAAAGGGATTTCTTCATTTCAAAAACCTACAAACCTTCAGGTTGATCTCGACCAATTGAAAAAAAGAATTACCGATCAGTTAGAAAGTGCGTCAAAATAAATGAGAGACATTAAAATCAATCAATCTTCAAGCCAATACTTCCGACTGGCGTTGGATAGTGATAATCTTTCCAGAGCAATAAAAGTGGCTGCAGTAGTAGGCATTATTCTTAATGTGATCAATAACCCTGAACTATTTAATACACATTCCTTTCAGCAACTGCATACAGGGCGGGTTCTACTTACATTTTTTGTCCCTTTTTGTGTTTCCTTATATTCTTCAGTGTTAGCTAATGCGAAGAAAATCCGGTAAAATAGTTCCTTTAAGTTAGCTGTACTTTTAAGCGATAAATTATTATATTCCTGTTTTTAATAATCAAAAAACTTTTTCCAGACAGCAATAATTATATGTTCTTTGTCAGGGTTGTTTGTTTTTTACGACTACTGTGTTATAATAATCTTTAGAAAAACCAGAACTCAATTATGAACAGGATCATACTACTTATCTTTTCATCGCTTCTTTTCTTATCGGCCTATGCCCAAAACCAGAATATAAAAGAAGTGGATTCCAAAAAATTTCATCAGCTTATTTCTGCCGGTAAAGGCATTCTGCTCGATGTTCGCACCGAATCCGAATTTAATAACGGCCATATTGCCAATGCCGGGCAATTGAACTATTATGCCCTTGATTTTCGCCGTAAGCTACTGCTACTGCCAAAAGACCAACCCATTTATCTTTACTGCAATACCGGCTACCGTAGCGGAAATGCAGCTGAAATCCTAGCTGAAAACGGTTATAAAAACGTATATAACCTGCAACATGGCATTATGGAATGGAACCTACAAAACCTGCCGGTCGTAATTGAAACCAATGCACATCCCGATACGGATAATAAAATGGATTTCGATGAATATGCAAAACTCATTCAATCCGATGAACTGGTATTTATCGACTTTTATGCTCCCTGGTGCGGTCCCTGCCGTAAAATGATGCCAATGATAGATAGCTTAAAAATTGAATATCACAAACAAGTCAATATTGTAAAAGTTAATGCCGATGCCAGTAAAAGCCTTATAAAGAACATGAAACTTATAGGCGTTCCATACCTTGCCCTATATTACAAAGGCGAACTTCTGTTCTCAAAAAACGGAGCCATTACCCGCGATGAACTTACCGAGATATTACAGGCAAATATTCTTAAATATCCGGTTACAGCACGGTAATCTTCTAGCTTTTTCATTTTTCACCGGTCGGGGCCAAACCTTTGTCACTTCCGGTGATTCTTGTTTTTACCGGCATCCAATAATAAATTCCTGAAAACATTTTGTCAGGTTTCAGGTTTTCGCCGACAGTTAGTGTGTAAATAAAATTCACGAATCTAAAATTATTTGAAATGAAAAAATCAATTACTCTGCTTTATTTCGTTGCTTTCTTCTGGATAAGTAATGTTGCACACTCACAAGTTGTCATTAAAAATGACTCTATCTTCAAAACTGCCGACCAGATGCTGTTGGCCAATGAGTTATTCGAAAGTGGCGAACCATTTGCCGAAACTTTAGGCTACAATCTTGATGACCTTGACCCAATGGTGTTAAATACACCCGACTCTATTTCTTACACCACAGGTATTGAAAATTATGAATATTCGAGATACTTGCTTGGAACGGTAATCTCACGTTCAGGCATTGGACTCCACATGATGTGGTCACCCATGGTTGAACAAATGGCTGCTATGGAACCCACAGGTTTCGATGGAACTTTTACCGGCGGCATGGCGAATGGCTTCAACCAGGACGATGAACTCATGAAAATGATCGGTCACTTTAGTATGTTAGCAAATCAAATGGCTCCGGCTAATCCATTCCCTCAGTTTGCCGAATTTGAAACAGCTAATATGCATTTGCCGCAAATAGTAGCGCCAGATTTCCAAATGGACTTTTCATCGCTCCGCTGGGACAGAAGCAAGATGGACAAAACGCTTAATCCTGCAGCTATGGGACAGACAATGTTGAAACAGTATTTCTGGGCAAAAGATATGTTGGGTGCTTTCCATGATTCACTTAATAATACCATAGAAGCCTCAGGCTTAAATAGTCCTGATTCAGCTAACTCACCCAATTTTGATCCATCTAACGATATTTATTATGGTGGAAATAATTTGGACGGCTTTATAGGACAGGTGCTCACTGCAGAGTCTGTAAATAAAACAATGTTCCTGATAAATAAGCTCGCATATGATGGAAATACGCTCGGCATGGTCGATCCTATGACATATGATCCTGCAAACGGGATTAAATTTTTCCCTCATAGGATAGCTGTTACCGAAACTTCAATGGGCGACATGTTGCCTCCTATGCTTGAAACGCTTATTGTAACTGATGCCAGCAGTAACTTATTCGACCAATTGTCGTTTTTATGGGCAACGCTTTCTTTTCAGAATATGATGAATCCGGAAATTAATGACCCGTCACATTATGCGTACCACGAAGTTTTTGATGGCGACCCATTCCCAGCACCGATGTCAGTAACTGGCATGCTTGGTCCTTTTGACCTGATGATGGGAACCAGCAAAATATTTTTAATGAACACTCTTGCCATGCATTTCAATGTTGCTAACGGAACATTTGTGGATGTTGCAGGCTTGGATGAATCTGGTCAGGTAACTCAGGAAAATGCCATCAGCGCCGAAAACGCAGGTTATATTTTGGTTGTTTTGGCAAAAGCTGCCGAAGAGTTTGCTTCAATGCCACTGGCTCAAATGGCCACCGACGCATTGGTTGCTCAAACAAACTTCATACTTGATAATTTTAAAGATGCCAATGGCGGTTTTTATAACAGTTTTGCAATTGGAACAGGTGCTTCCGATTCACCAAAAACCCTTTCGGCACAGGCTTCCATCATCCGTGGGCTTTATGCAGCCTATGTTTCAACCGGTGATGATGCCTATCTTCAGGCAGCCAACGATGCCTACAATTATGTGATAAATAATTTCTATGTTTCGCCTCTGAAGGCCTTTAAAACTGAAATAAACAGCAATATCGCTAATTATACACCTTTTGTTTTGGCAGTTCTTTCGGGTGCTTTGCGTGAAGCTTCTATTGTTGGGAATCAGCCGGAAGCTGCAGCAATTCTTACCCGAGTTTCAAAAAGTGTTAACAATAAAATGGTCCTTGCTGAAGCAGAGCAATCAGGAGAAACCGGAAATGATTCAGATGGTGATGGAATTCCTTACATCGCCGGCGGTACCAGACCTTTTGTTTTTGCTGCCGAAGCCACATATGATCTCACAATTACCGGTATTAATCCGTTACTTACAGCTAACACAAGTGTCAGTATTTATCCGAATCCTGCGACTGACTATATAAACATTCAGTTCAGTTTGACCGAAGCATCAATAGTTGATGTTAAAATATTTGATCTGAATGGTCGCTTGATGCTCGCTCAGCCTTCACAAAGCAAAGTTTCAGGTGTTCAAAATCTGAAACTTTCACTGGCTTCATTGCAACCCAATACCTATTTCGTACGGTTGACCGTAAATAATGAAATAGCGGGTATCAATAAATTAGTGGTTGTCAGGTAAACATTTCTCTTAATGGCTTGGTTTACTTGGGTGTGTTTCCTTTGAAGCACACCCTTTCCATTTACATTAAAAATGTTTTCAAAAAAACTTTCAAAAAAAAATCAATTTATTTGTCAGGATTCAAAAATAATCCGACTATTTTTTTTGATTGGTAAAATGTACTTGGCAATATTTGGGCAATGGAAAACCCGAAATTGAAGTTTTCTATACTGATAAACAAAGAGTTAAATAGCAATTTAATCTAAAAATAAGAACTATGAACGCAACAAAAACAGCTAAGAGTTTTATAATTATGATTCTGATTTTCCTTGCAGGACCAAGCCTGGTTGCTCAGGAAACAACTATTCTTGATAATTTTACAATTAACAAAAATGGTGGAAAAATCTATTTAAATTGGGTGATTACTTCGGGTAATACCTGCGATGGAACAATAATTTATCGCTCCGACGATATGATTAATTTCACTCAGATTGGTCATATATCAGGCATATGTGGAAGCTCATATTCTCCTGTGCCTTACGATTTTATTGACGAAAACCCTTTAAAAAATCAACGAAACTATTACCGCCTCGAATTAGGGAACAATGGATTCTCCGAAATAGTATCACTTGAGAGCATTGATTTTGAAAACAAAGGATACCAGGTTCGCCCCAATCCGGTGATCACCCATGCAAAAATATATTTCGAAAATAAGGAACTAGAGAATCACCAGTTAAAACTTTACAACCAAAGTGGTTTTTTGGTTTCTGTTGCATCATCTTCTAATAACTATTTTGAAGTTAATGCCATAAATCTCCAGAACGGTATTTATATTTTTACAATATTCAAAGCTGGAAAACTTGCCGTTATAAAAGGCAGATTACTCATACAACACTAATTACTGTTTAAAAAAACAAAATGAAAATAATCACACAATCTGTTGTTACATGCCCTGTTTGCGCGCATAGGAAAGAAGAAGAGATGCCTTCAGATTCCTGCCAGTATTTTTACCAATGCGAAAACTGCAATACTGTTCTGAAACCACTGCAAGGTGATTGTTGTGTTTATTGCAGTTATGGTTCAGTTAAATGTCCTTCAATTCAATTAAAAGAGAGTTGTTGCTAACTAAATAGTATCAATTAAATCCATTGATTCTTGTCGTAGATTTATTTAAAAGGGTGCCTTTGCCTTTAATTAATTCTTTCATCAACAAGTTATTTCACTTGTTGTATTATTAAGGCATCTGACTAATTGCTATGGATGCATCAAAAAAACAGATTGTCTTGTTTTATAATATCGAATTCTGAAAAATAATTAACATAAATTTGTCAGGTAACAGCATTTTTTCGACTATAAGAGAAAACAATCTTATGGCACTTAATTCCTTCATATATCTTTTCATAGGAGCGTTGGCTTGTACAATTGGCGCTATACCGTTCGGCCTTGTAAACCTTACAGTTATGGAAGTATCAATTAAAAAAAATATTCGAAAATCAATGTCTGTTGCCTATGGTGCGGCTTTGGTTGAACTTATGTTTGCACTTACTGCTTTAGTGGCGGGCACAATGCTTTCCGGTTATTTCAAAGGAAATATGATGGTAAAATATGTTGTTTTAGCAGTCCTCGTTGTTTCCGGTATCTTTTTCTGGTTTAAAAAATCAAACCCTGTAAATGAAGGTGATAGCCGGCATACGAATGGCTTTTTAAAAGGGATTCTTCTCAACTTGATGAGCATCCAGGTACTTTTATTCTGGCTGTTAGCTGTTACTTTTCTTTCGGTTAGGAATTTATTCCCTTCTTCACTGTTTCAAATTTTACTTTTCATTGCCGGAGTTTGGATTGGAAAGATGGTTGTATTATACTCTTATGCTTTGTTAGGTAGCAAAATCATTACTCAATCTCAACCGATTTCTCAAAATATAAACAGAATTATAGGCTTTATGCTGGTAGCGATATCGGTTGTTCAGTTTATAAAACACTAATTTCAGGCATATGATGATCGTCAAAACACAGATAAACAATCAGTTATTTCTGCAAAATACTTCAACTCAAAAATCAAATGCCTTATTAGGTTAGTAATAAAAGCATCCTAAATAAACAAATTTAACAATCTACAAAAATAGCATGACTCCCAAAACCTATATCCCCAATATCCCGGAACCCCGTAAGAAACGTCTTGTTATAGTTGGTGGTGGCTTTGCCGGATTGAAACTTGTACAAAAATCGCTTTGCCGCGATTTTCAAATAGTCTTGCTTGACAAAAACAACTATCATCAGTTTCAACCTTTACTATACCAGGTTGCAACAGCCGGGCTTGAGCCGAGTGCCATTTCATTCCCATTACGTAAAGTGTTGCAAAAAGAACCGAATATTCATTACCGCATGGCTGAAGTTTCGGAAATATTTCCTGAGCAGCATGAAATCGCAACCAATATTGGTTATCTGAAATACGACTACATGGTACTTGCTATGGGAGCCGATACCAATTATTTTGGACAGGAGAACATACAGCGGAATGCACTTTCGATGAAGTCGGCTGCCGATGCCATTCTCATCCGCAATACCATTCTCCAGAATTTTGAGTTGGCATTACAACAAACTTCATCGGATAAAATGACCGAATACCTGAATATA
>PHDU01000087.1 GCA_002842755.1 Bacteroidetes bacterium HGW-Bacteroidetes-1
TCGAGCTTTAATGATATCATTAGTGTCCATTGTTTTTTTTAACAAAGGTAACTAATTTACTTTAAATATGAGTATATTATTTATTGACAATTCCTAAGTTCAGTTTTTATGATCTTTCCTGCGCTGGTTTGGTTTTGGTATCTTCGCAGGGAAAGACAAAGTACATGGTTTTTATTTTTTTCAGTAGCGTTGGTTTTTTTAGGTGGTTTAGGTAGTACTTTGTTTCATGCATTCAGGTTAAGTCCTGTTTTTTTAATGATGGACGTGATTCCTTCAGCTATCCTTACCATAGCGATAGCTATTTATTTTTGGCTTAAGGTGTTGAAAAAACGTTGGCATATTTTACTTGTTTTCATTCCCGTTTTTACCATCAGGTTTTTATTGTTCCGCAGCTTACCTTCTCACATAGGCATCAATGTATCCTATGTTTTTTCAGGTTTGCTAATATTTGTTCCATTGCTTATTGAATTGTATCGAAGCAACTTTTTTAAATGGGTCTCAGTTGTTATGGTTCTTTTCTCTTTCGGAACAGCGATACTTTTCAGGCAGCTGGATACGCATCATTGGAATTATTTTCCTCAAGGAACTCATTTTTTATGGCACTTGTTTAGTGCAGTCGGATCATACTATATGCTCGATTATCTTGTGTCTAACACGAATTTTTCGCGCGACAAGAAAGCTGGAACCATTCAATAGTTCCGGCTTACAAAAAGATCCTTTGGATTATTTTACAAAGTTGAATTATAATGCAAATATGCAATCTTCAACTTTTTTGTGGCGACAACAACTATTGTTTTTTATTCAATTCCACTAAAATGCTTCATGAATTGAACCCTTTCATAGGCTGCGGGATTATCTGCTTCTTTCACACTCATCCGGCCAATAAACTGGTTTAAATTATTGAAGTTATGCAATGTCATATAAGTCTGTAGCTCATCCAACATGATTTGGATTTCTTTAAACCCTTTTTTGTATAGCACAGAAGCAATTTCTACTGCTTTGGCTCCGGCAAGAAGTTGTTTTATTACTGCCTTCCCATCATGGATGCCAGTAGAGGCTGCAATATCGCAGTGAACTTTAGTGGAGAGCATTGCGACCCATCGCAAAGAAATGGATAATTCAGCAGGAGAACTAAAAACGTTGGTAGCTTTAACCTCGAAGTTGTCAATGTCGATATCAGGAGAAAAAAAGCGATTGAATAACACAAGACCTGAAATTCCAGTCCAGGACAGTTTTAACGCTGTTTTTGATAAACTAGAAAAATAGTAGCTTATTTTTGCTGCGACAGGAATTTTTACAGTTTGGATAATCTTCTCAAGTATCTCAAAATATATAGCTTCATTTTGTTCTCCTGTTTTCAATGGATCAGACGGAAGAATAAAAAGATTTAATTCAATTGCATCTGCACCGGCATCTTCAATCTTTTTTGCAAAATCAATCCATTCATGAGAAGATATACAGTTGATGCTCGCAATGACAGGAATATCAACGGCTTTTTTACTGTCACGGATGAGCTTTAGGTAGTTGTCCACATCGTAAGTTCGTGTGTAATTCCTTATATAATCTTCAGCTTCCGGATAAAAATTGGATGCTTCATTTTGAAGGATTGTATGGCTGGCTCCATGCAAAATTTGCTCTTCAAAAAGTGATTTCAGTACTACTGCAGCTGCGCCATTAGCTGCAGCTTCTTTGATGTTTTCAACAGAATTGGTCAGGCCTGAACTTCCAACAATAATAGGGTTCTTTAGCTTAAGGCCCATGAAGGTTGTGCTTAAATTCATCATTTGCTGTCCGGATTTGATAAAGTTATGTTTCAGAGGGTAAAAGTAGCATATTTTAAGATGAATGAAAGAATCTCAATTTATTCAAAATCATTCTAAATTATTTGAGTAACGAAAAGTGTCAATTTCTATTCACTGAACTAAAAATCGATTTTACTTTTTTAATATTATTGCAGTATTTAATTGACCTGACATAACTTTGTTAACATTTGATTGTTTACAATTTTGCTGTAATACATTTATGGAATATTTTTTTTATACATAATTTTGAAGAGCCATAGATTTATGGAAACAACCAATTCCTGAACAACAAACATTACAGGCTTATTGATGCTATTTTCTCCTTAAAGATAAATGATTGAACAATAAGTGTGTTCAGTCTATTTAATTTTGGGATGAAAGGATCAACTGTAATTGTGATGTAATTGATCATTTGATTGTTGTTTTATGGTATTTTATAAAGTATAAAAAGGCGTTATTGTGAGCAGAGGATCAGGGGTATCTGGGTTTTTCAGGTTTTTTATTGTAGGGTCGGCAATAATGTTATTTTCGCAAATAATTCAAGCCCAACCAGTTGTGATTGGTCACCCTTCTGATACGGCAGTTTGCAATGGAGGTTTTGCCCACTTTTATGTGCTTGCAGTCAATACGGTAACTTTCCAATGGCAGGAAAATGATGGTGTTGGATGGTATAATCTGGATGAGACTTTTATATATGCAAATGGTTTTACCACCCCTGTTCTCAGCATCATTGATGCCAATCTTGGTCTGGATGGATATCTGTATCGGTGTATTGTTTATGATGGTCAGAATAACATGGCAATCAGTAATCATGCTACTTTAGGCGTTAACGAACCTCCTGTAATTACAACGCATCCGGTTGATAAGACTGTTTGCAAGAACGACATAGCCATGTTTTTAGTTTCTGCATTAAATGCAGATTCCTATCAATGGCAAGAAAGTATAGGACAGGGATGGATCGACTTGACCGATAATGCCTTTTATTCTGGGACACAAAGCCCTGTTTTAAGCATCTTTACAACTACCGGGATGAATGGGTTTCGATATAGATGCAAGATTTTGAATGGCAATTGTCCTAATATTTCAAACTTTTCCCGTTTGTTCGTTAACCCAACACCAACGATACAAAATGTTACGGGTGGTGGTTCTTTTTGTGCCGGAGGTGAGGGTGTTGTCATTGGCTTATCGGGATCGGAAGCGGGTATATCTTATCAACTCTTTAGAGATGGTAATCCAACAGGGATTGTAATTACAGGCAGTGGTTCGGATTTTGAATTTGGGAGGTTTACCCAGGCAGGAATCTACGCGGTCAAAGCCATTAACGGTTCAACAGGTTGCGCAATTTTTATGCTTAACACCGCTGCGGTTGTTGTTCATCCGTTGCCTTTGCAGCAGCAAATTTTCGGAGGTGGAAGCTACTGTCTGGGAGCTGATCCACCTGAAATATTTTTATCCTCTTCTGAAACGAATGTCAATTATGAATTGTTTCGCAATGGTATTTCAACGGGAATGACAATGAGCGGTTCAGGTTTCAGCCTGACTTTTGGGCAAATCACAGAAACAGGATTTTATACCATCAGAGCAACAAAGATTGTAACTGGTTGTAGTATACAGCTCAATGGAAATGTACAGATTTTACAAAACGAAATCCCGGTTGTTTTTGCAGGGAATAATCAAACAATTCAAGAAGGGTCTTCGGCTTTTTTACAGGCGCAATCATCTGGAGGATCGAATAATTATGCATATTTCTGGACACCTTCTGCATATGTTGAACAGCCCAACCAAGCGGCTACCTCTACAATTCCTTTGTATCAAACAAGATTATTCAGTGTTGTGTCAACTGATCTTACCACAAATTGTGTTAGCAGACCTGATAGTGTAGTAATTACAGTATCAGGCGGGATTCTTGAAGCAAACATTATTATGAGTGAATCCGTAATTTGTGAAGGAACCCCTGTTACTCTGCTTGCTAACGCAAGTGGTGGTCAGGGAAACTATACTTTTTCATGGACTTCAAGTCCACCTGGCTTTTTCTCAAACAATGTGCAGGTGATAGTTTCACCTTTATCAACAACAAATTATCATCTCTTGGTTTCAGATGGAGCACAGTCTGTTTTGAAGTCTGCAACCATCACGGTAAATAATTTGCCACAGTTATTTGAGGTAACTGGTGGTGGCAACTTTTGCGCTGGAACGAATGGTAAGCAGGTAGGATTGTCGGGCTCTGAGGAAGATGTCATTTATTCTTTGTATCGAAATTCTCAACTTATTACCATGAAAGATGGTACTGGATTGCCGTTCTCATTTGGTTTATTTGTTGAAGAAGGGCAATATACTGTTACCGGAAAAGAAGCTGAAAGCCAGTGCTTTGTTTCAATGACCGGAACGGTTTCCATTGAAATTCAACAAATTCCCCTGGCTCATGCCGGACCACATCAAATGATTGTTGCAGGAGCTTCTGCAACCCTTACTGGAACTGCTTCTGGTGGATCAGGAATGTATGATTTTTCATGGAAGCCAGCCTCTTTTCTCATCAACCCGAATTCAGCAAATGCTGCAACAGTGCCTCTTTCCGAGACGCGTCTTTTTTATTTAACTGTTGAGGATCAAATATCGGGATGTAAAAGTGATTCGGCTGAGACAGTAGTTTTTGTTTCGGGAGGTTCATCAATTTCTTTATCTGTTTCAGCAAGTAGTTACAATGTTTGTCCGGAGGAACAGGTGCAATTGGCGGTATTGGCTTCAGGTGGATCAGGAAATTACACCTATCAATGGTTTTCCAATCCCTCTGGTTTCAATGCAACGTTATTTAACCCTATGGTGAATCCTGAATTGACAACAAACTATAAAGTGCTTGTTACAGATGGCTTCAGTACAATTTCAGATTCTGTTATAATACAAGTCAGGCCTAAGCCATACCAATATGAGCTTTCAGGTGGTGGTTCTTATTGTAGTGGAGGTCAGGGAAGAGAAATCTATTTGTCAGGTTCGCAAGCAGCCGCTTATTACAACCTTTGGAAAAATGGAATGGAATCTGGTATTGTGAGATCGGGTTCAGGCAATCAAATTAGTTTTGGTTATCAGTCAGATGAGGGTGTTTATCAGGTAAAAGCATTTAGCCTGACAAGTCTTTGTGGGGCTGATATGATTGGAAACCAGGTTGTTCAGATCGATGCAAGACCGATTGTTGAAGCAGGGCCAGATCAAACAATAGTTTTAGGCGAAATTGCACAACTATCTGCTACAGTTCAAAGTGGTTCCGGAAATTATAGTCATTTCTGGCTGCCAGCGAACCAGGTTTCAAGTCCATACACCCTAAGTACATCAACCAACCCACTCAACCAAACAACAGCTTTTAACTTTAAAACTATTGATAATCTGAGTACTTGTCAGAGCAATACGGATGAAGTAGTAATATTTGTAACTGGAAGTAATCTTGTTGTTCAGGCTTCTTCAAATCAAACCGATGTATGTTTAGGTTCTCCAGTTCAATTGAATGGTTATGCAAGCGGAGGGAGTGGTAATTATACATTTTATTGGACTTCCGTTCCGGAGGGTTTTTATTCTTCAATTCAGAACCCTACTGTATTTCCTTCCATATCAACTAATTATGTATTAACTGTTTCTGATGGCCAATCAACAATTTCTGATACTGTTTTTGTGCAGTTAAGTCCTGTTCCTTTGATTTATCAAGTAACGGGAGGCGGGAATATTTGTCAAACAGGGAATAAGCTTCCGATAGGTCTTTCTTCGTCGCAACAAGGAGTGTTGTATGCGTTGCTTTTAAATGAAGCTGAAGTAGGTGCTATTCAGGGAAGTGGCTCTCAGATGCAATTTGGGCTCTTTGATGCAGTTGGAACTTACAAAGTGCTGGCAAAAAAATCAGGTGACGGCTGTAATATCTTCATGTCAGGCGAAGCTGTTATTACGAATGGTGGAACAGTGATTGCTGATGCCGGGCCTGATAAATTTGTCAATACTTCAGGTCAGGTTATTCTGGAAGGAAGTGTTATTGCTCAGAATTCAAACTTTACTTTTTCATGGTCACCGGCTCAGTTTCTTCAAAACCCCGGGTCTTTACAACCTACAACCAAGCCACTTGAAGCTACCACTTTGTTTAGGCTAAAAGCTATTCCAACCGGAAGTGGTTGTGCTGCTTCTGAGGATTTTGTAACAGTTTTTGTTTCAGGCAATACTATTACGCTCAATCTTATTGCAGAAGAAAGCAGTATTTGTCCTGGTGAAGAAGTAGGCCTTTTTGCGCTTCCTACAGGAGGGGCTGGTAGTTTTAGCTATTCCTGGTCCTCCAATCCTCCCGGATTCGAATCGAATGTATTTAATCCAATAGTGAATCCTGTTGTTTCAACAATTTATAAAGTATTTGTAAGTGACGGAACAACAACAATATCCGATTCGTTGAGTATCGCAGTCGAACAAGCGCCTCTTGCTTTTGAGGTAGTGGGAGGTGGATCTTATTGTCCAAACAGCAATGAGGCGACAATTACTCTGAGTGGATCACAAACGGAGGTAATTTATACGCTTTGGAGAAATAATTATCCTACATTATTGCAACAAATGGGAACAGGTGCTCCCATCACTTTTTCTAACATCACCCAGGGTGGCACATATAGTATTTTGGCTAGAAATGTAGATACGCAATGCGACATGGAAATGATTGGAAGTGCTGATGTTGAGTTTTTGCAGCCTCCTTTATTATTAAGTTCTCCTGATCAGATTATTTCACATGGATCATCTGCAACGCTGACTGCAATCGCAACCGGAGGATCAGGCATCTTTGAATTTCATTGGATGCCTGCCGAATTTGTGCTTCAGCCTAATGATGCTATCACCCAAACGGTCTCCTTATTCCAATCTACAGCTTTTTTGGTATATGCAGTGGATCAGCAAACTTCCTGCATAACCAATACTGATTCTACGATTATTGCAGTAAGCGGCGGCGACCTATATGTTGAAATCATGGCTCAGGATGCTCAGAAATGTTTTGGCGACACGATTCATTTGACTTCATTACCGGGTGGCGGCTCAGGTAGTTATGTGTATGAATGGCGGGATGAAAATGGAGTAGTATTGGGAAGCACTTCCTCTATCAGTCTTTTAGCAGTTCAATCACAGTACTACTATTTGAACCTAACAGATGGAACACAAGCTATTTCCGATTCAATATTTATCATGGTCCATGATATCCCTATTGCATTTAATGTGACAGGCGGAGGTGATATTTGTTTGCCATCCGAGGGTGTTCCGGTTGGTTTGTCTGGTTCAGAAACAGGAGCAATTTACACCTTGTTTATAAATGAAACAGAAGCAATAAAAAGCATGACTGGACAAGGAAATGCATTATTTTTTGGTAATTATTTATTCCCAGGCAATTACACTGTAAAAGCAATTTATCCTGATTTTGGCTGTGAGGCAACGATGACAGGATCAGTCAATGTTAATCTTTTTTCGGCCCCCATTGTTGATGCAGGTGATGTTCAGACCATCCATTCAGGAGCTTCCACTCAGCTTAACGGTACCGTCTCAGGAGGATCCGGGTCTTTCAATATTGAATGGCAGCCTGCAGACTGGCTTATTAATCCAAATATACTTCAGCCATTTACAAAACCTATTTCAGAAAGTACCCTCTTTACTTTAGTTGCTACGGACACTCAATCCGGATGTGCTGGCTCAGACCAGACTTCAGTTTTTGTTACCGGAAATACGATGACCCTACAATTAATGGTTGATAAGACTACCATTTGTTCAGGTGAAGAAATAAGACTATTTGCATTGCCCTCAGGAGGTTCAGGAAGCTATTCCTATGCATGGTCTTCCGATCCGATTGGGTTTGAATCTACATTGTTCAATCCGCTTGCATGCCCACAGGTTTCAACAAAATTTACTGTTACCGTAAGTGATGGAGAAGTTTCTTTGATTGAGTCTGTTTTTATTGAGGTGTCTCCTGCACCTCAGATATTTAATGTTCAGGGTGGAGGTATGTATTGTGCTGGCTCAACCGGACTTAGTGTTGGTCTTAATGATTCTGAGTCTGGTACTATCTACCAACTATGGAGAAACAATGTATATTCAGGATTAGAATTACAAGGAACAGGAAATGAAATACTGTTTACTAATCTTACACTCGAAGGTATTTATACCATCATAGCTAAAAAACAGAATTCGTCCTGCAGTGCATTTATGAACGGTTCGGTTGCTATTCAAATAAATACACCTCCAGTTGTTTTGGCTGCGCCTGATCAAATCATTCAGCAAGGAGAATCCACAAGTCTTTCAGCTGTTGTTGCCAATGGGTCAGGAAATTATTCATACCATTGGAATCCTGCTTATCTCATTCTTCATCCCGATTCGCTTATCAGTCAAACCTTGCCACTTGAGCAAAGTACTGTTTTTCTTTTTTACGCGACTGATCAGAGTACCGGATGTGTCAGTAATATTGATGAGATGCTTGTTTTAGTGAGTGGAAGCGCACTAAACCTTATTATCATTGCTTCTTCAGAACAGGTTTGTTCCGGAAGTGAAATACAACTTACCGCACTTCCGGGAGGTGGTAGCGGTAATTATTCATATTCCTGGAAAGATGAATCAGGATCAGTTCTTGGTATCAACCCCACATTAAATGTTGAGGTTGCAATATCTCAATTTTTTTATCTGCTTTTGTCGGACGGAATTCAGAGTATTACTGATTCAATCTTTATTGAAGTGGGCAATTTGCCACTTTCATATGAGATCAATGGAGGAGGTGTGTTATGTTTGCCATCATCGGGATTACCCATTGGCCTCAATAATTCTGAGACAGGTGTCATTTACACGCTCTATTATAATTATAATCAGGCCTTAATGAGTGTTGTCGGACAAGGAGAAAGTTTTGATTTTGGTTATTTTAATACTTCTGGAGTTTACACAGTAAAAGCAACGAACCCTGTTTTTGGTTGTTCGGTCCTTATGAATGGTTCGGCCATAGTACAAGGTTTTTCTCCACCTATCGTTGATGCCGGGGTAAATCAAACAATTCCTTTTGATGGGTCGGTGCAACTCAACGCTACGTTTTCAGGTGGATCGGGAGCTTATTTGTATGATTGGCAGCCTGCCACTTTATTGTTAAACCCAACTGCATCCCAACCAATAACAAAGCCTTTGCAGTCAAGTGCCATTTTTACATTAACAGTTAGTGACATAAATACAGGCTGTAATGCATCAGATGAAACAATCGTTTTTGTTAGCGGCAGTTTGTTGTCAGTAGATATAATAAATACTTCCAGCGCGGTTTGCCCAGGTGAGGCTCTGGTTTTGACTGCACTTCCAAGCGGGGGTACAGGAAATTATACGTGGCTATGGACATCTGATTCTTTTACATCGAATTCTACCAATACAAGTATCACTGTTTATCCTGGCCAGACAACAAAATATGTTGTAAAAGTATC
Source organism: Bacteroidetes bacterium HGW-Bacteroidetes-1 (assembly GCA_002842755.1). Classification (GTDB taxonomy): domain Bacteria; phylum Bacteroidota; class Bacteroidia; order Bacteroidales; family F082; genus JALNZU01. Next base: position 9,245 of record PHDU01000087.1, read on the forward strand.
TGATGGACTTTCCATCGTTAGTGATTCAGTTTTGATATCAACTTTTCCAATCCCTCAGGCTTTTGACGTCAATGGCGGTGGAACATGGTGTCCGGGAGGAGAAGCTCCGGAGATTATACTTTCGGGAAGTCAGTTTAATGTAAGTTATTCCTTATTCAGAAATGGGATTCCTACGGGAATAGTTACCAATGGGACTGGCAATTCTGTAGGTTTTGGCGCCATGATTGGTAACGGCTCCTATACAGTTTTAGGGACCAACTTGCCAGGTTGTAAACAGTTAATGACAGGTGCTGTACAGGTTCAACAAGTGGCTCCTCAACAGGTATTTACTTTGTTTGGAGGTGGAGAATTCTGCAGTGGAGATTATAAATCAGGCATGTATCTTTCCGGTTCACAAACAAATACTATTTATAACCTGATCCGTAACAATGAGATTGTTGTTGCCAGCTATATGGGCAACGGTTTACCTGTATCAATTGCCTCAACAGGAATATCAGGAAGCTATACAATCGAGGCATTTGCTGCTGGTTCAAATTGCAGTACCATGATGGAAGGTGCCGCTCAATTCCTTTTCTTTCCAAAACCTCAGGCACAAATACTGGGAAACACAACGCTGTGCCTAGGTGAACCAACAACTTTAGTTGCTTCTGGTGGTGAAACATATCACTGGCTTACCGATCCTCCTTTCTTTAACAATACATTAGAAATACTGCCGAATGCGACAACAAGTTATATTGTAAATGTGACCAATAGTTTTGGCTGTTTTGATGCAGATAGTATTATTGTTGAAGTAAATCCATTGCCTCAATTTAATTTGCATGATGACCTTGTACAACAAATGGTTTTTGTAGTTGATGCTGACCCTCTTTTGCATTACTTTTTTTATTCCGGATCTGAATTATTACAATCAGGTACTTCAGCGAATTATTTTTATGGTGGTATTGCCTTGATGAGTGACTCAATTAATGTTGAAGCGGTGAATGAAAATGGGTGTAGCTTGAGGAAGTCTGTATTTATAAGCAGGGCAGAAAGCCGAATCAATGCATTTTCACCAAATGGTGATAGCTACAATGATGGTTTCATGAAAGGGAGTTTTATGAGAATTTATAACAGATGGGGGCTTGAGATTTTTAGTGGCAAAGAAGGTTGGGATGGGAGATATCAAGGGGAAATGTCGGCGCCAGGCACTTATTTTTATTTGCATGAGATCAGAGATATAAATGGTAATCTTATTCGTACTGAAAAAGGTTCAGTTACTCTAATTATAGAATGAGAAAAAAAATATTCTTCTTTTTGTTATTTCTGGCAATCGTTGCCAATACTCCTGTATTTGCACAGCAGGCAGTAATACGGCAGGCTGATAAACATTTTGCTGCGCATAATTTTACAAAAGCAGCTTTTTTGTGGCAAAAAGCCTTTGAGCGCACTTTAGATGTGAATGATAAACGTTATCTCGCCTTCCGTATCGGCAGTGCGTTTCACAGAATGAATCGTTTTGAAGAGGCTCTTCAATGGTATGATGATGCACTGGGGGAAGAGTCTTCAAATACTGACTGGATACTGGCTCAAGCTGATGCAGCTCTGCGATCGGGCAAGATTTTAATGGCGAAAGCATCTGCAGAAAGCGTTCTTAAGCTCAATCCAGTTTCGGCAGAAGCGAAACACATCCTTTCAATGATTTCTCAATTTGAAGAACATGAAAAAGCGCCAGGCATAGAAGTTTTTTTGGCCACAGGCATTAATACAGAATGGAGCGATTATGCCCCTGTATGGTTCAATGGCGATCTTATTGTCTCTTCTTCCCGACCTCCAGCAGAAGGGGCGGCAACAGACGGAAGGACTTCAGAAAACTATTCAAGTTTATTTCTGTTTATTGCCAATCTTTATGGTGACTTTGGAAAACCTATTTCTTTGCCCGTGAGCAAAAACACCAATGCAGGAGCACTCTCCTTCGACCCATTGCAACAAAGGGTTTTCTATACAAAATGCAACAATAGAAAAAGAAAATGTACCATCATGGAGTCAAAGTTTGATCCTGTTACTTTTATGTTTACTATGGCCAAACCAGTTTCATTCGCAAACCGAAAATACCATTATGGTCACCCTTTTGTTACAGAAAATGGACGAAAGATGTATTTCAGCGCAAGAATTCCAGGAGGTTATGGTGGAAATGATATATACAGCATTACCATCAAACCTGATGGTAGCTGGGGAGTTCCCATAAATCTCGGCCCTGATGTGAATACTCCTTTTGACGAACTTTTTCCAACATCAGCAGGTGACAGTCTATTGTTCTTTTCTTCGGCGGGACATCTTGGTTTTGGGGGGTTAGATATTTTTTATGCCTTTAACAATGGAAGTGGCCTTGATCCAATAAAAATACTTCCTTTTCCCTTTAACTCTACATCCGACGACTTTGCACTTTCGATGAAACCAGGAAGTTCAACCGGAGCTTTCAGTTCAAACCGTAACAGAGAATCGGGCGATGAAATCTTTTTCTTTGATGGATATCCCATTCGGAAACTTGTGGGTGGAACGATAGCTGACGAATCAACGTTGCAGCCTGTGGAAGGAGCTATGGTGACACTAAAGGACAGTCAGAATGGGGAAATGAAAAGTATTACTTTGAAAGAAGGCACTTATCTGTTTTCTGTACCTGATTATGCAACAGGCAGCGTAAGTATTGAACAACCTGAATTTAAAAGCGAGCTTAAAGAATTTACCTCCGACAGGCTATCAACGAAAATTCAACTTGATTTTTTACTTCAACGCAGCAATCATGAAGTCGGTATCAGCGGATTAGTGACAGAACGGGAGACAAGGCGTTTGATGGAAGGTAAAACGGTAACCATCTCTGGACAAAGCGGTTTTCTGTCCATGACAAAAACGAATAAGGATGGAATCTATGTTTTCGACTCACTGGCACCGGAACAGATGTACACTATAAAGATTTCATCGGATGGTTATTTTTCTGAGTCGCGCGTTGTTCGTATTCCTTTGGTGGATCATTCCATTGTTCAAAAAAAATCAAATGGCTATGATGTCGATTTTGAATTGACACAGATTGCAGTGAAAAGAGAAATCGTGCTCAACAATATCTATTACGATTTTGATAAGGCAACCCTTCGGGAGACCTCTAAGATTGAGTTGGGAAAGTTGGTATCCATGTTAAAAGAAACGCCAAAAGTTAGAATTCAGATCAGTGCACATACCGATAGCCGTGGTACAAATGCTTACAATGATCGCTTGTCGAAAGAGAGGGCACAGGCAGTAGTTAATTATCTTGTTTCTAGAGGTATTTCACCGGTCCGACTTGTAGCCAAAGGGTATGGCAAACGCAATCTTATTGTTAAAAATGCACAATCAGAAACAGATCATCAGGCCAATCGAAGAACAACTTTTCAGGTTATTGATCTGAATGCACCCGTAGAAGAAATTGTTGAAGTGGCCGATGAAACTTCAAGACGCCTGGTTTATCGTGTACAAATACTCGTTTCAACAACCAGATTCAATCCTGACACTTATTTCGAACCACTAAAAAAATCTGTGAATAGGATAAAGTTCTATACAAGAGAGCAGGAGATCGTTTTTCGCTACGAAGCAGGAGATCGATACAGTTTGGTTGAGGCAGAAGCGTTGCGCAACCAGATTCGATCTGCTGGTTTCGATGATGCTTTTATTGTGCCGTATATCGATGGCAAGCGTGTTAGTATTCAACAAGCAAGAGATTTCAAACCATGAAAAAAATGCTATTTCTATTGACGCTTTTTTGCTTGTTGTTTGCATCAAGTCCCTCTTTGAAAAGCCAGACAGATATTTTGTTTAGCAATAGCGGTATGAATCCAGATGTTTATAATCCTGCTGTGATTTTAAACAATGGGATGATCAATCTGCAGATGTTGGTGCGGCGTCAGTGGGTCGGTTTTCCTGATGCCCCGTCGGTTGAGCATGTGCGAGTATCTCATTTCTTTGATGATCAATCGATGGGACTCAAACTATCGGTTATGAACCAAAGTGTTGGAAAAGAAGTCTCTCGAAATGTCAGTTTGGCGTATGTATATAAGGTAAATTTTGACCCTCAAATAAGTATGAATCTGGGTCTTTCTGCCGGCCTTGTCCAGAGACAAATTCTTTTTTCAAATCTGGTTTTTCAAGATGGAAATGAACCACTTATTCGTCCGGATGAAAACTATTTAAAGCCCGATTTTGCATTCGGAATGCACCTGAATGCGTATGACTTTGATTTTGGTTATGCTGCCAGTCACCTCACAACCATTGGTCGAGATCCTTCCATTTCACGCATCCCTTTGCATCAGCATTTGTATGCTTTTTATCAGATTAATCTGGGTGATGTAAATGATCCAAAATTTCGTACCGGTGTTTCTTATCATCAACAGGGCAAAGTTCAGTATTTGCAGATAGATGCACAGTTTTATCGCGGAATGCTACAGGCAGGAATAGGATGGCGTCATACGGATTCTTTTATTCTGAAAGCTGGCTTGCGCATATCAGAATTTGTTGAATTTGCCTACAGTTATGACATGGGGATTACACGTTTTGCCAATTTCAATTCCGGAACACACGAATTTGTTGTGCAGATTAGACTGAATAGAAAAAGTGCTGCATATCTTTCTCCCCGCTTTATGGATTATTAATGCAATTCCAAAAAGAATGAAGTAAATATTAATAACCTGAGTTCGACATAAGAAATTTAACTAGTGTCATGTCAATCTACAATTGTCGGATAAAGCCGAGCTAATTTAATGCGAGCATCCGTATTTGTAAACTGCCAGTCTATCGTTGCTGTTTTATT
>PHDU01000088.1 GCA_002842755.1 Bacteroidetes bacterium HGW-Bacteroidetes-1
AAGTTAGATCTCGACCTGAGTTGCAAAAAAATCCGATCGCTTTATGATGATTGCCTGAGCATCGGACGATTAGCAGCATGATTTTTTACCGGAGTGTTGTTTCATATTACTTGTGTTTTAATTGAACTACAAAGATAAGTGATCAACAATTAAAAAGTGCATTTTCCTCTTATTGTTAATGAAAAGTTAATTTTAGTTAACCCATTCTATATTCGAAAAGCCCTTTTTCATAAATAACTCGTTCTATAAATGATAGCCTAATATCATAAAACTATGTGTTAGAATTCAAATTTCTCTTTGTAACAGTATCCTTTTCAACTCATTGAAGAATCAACTCTATACCATTACAAACACCACTTTTAGCTTTTTGTCTTTTCTAATAAGATTTTTTTTCGCATTAAATGTTGCGCAATTATAAATATATACATATGTTAACATCAGTGAATAAAATTATAGAATTCTCCATTATTTTATCTCCTCAAACAATTCAACTTTCATATCATCAATGTATACTGGATATTGACCCTGAAGCCAGAACGTAGTCCTGAATGTATCTGATGAGCGTCTAACTTCAGGTGTCAAATAGTAGAAATCCAACTGGTTCCATGTATTCAAAATCAGGTCAGTATCTAGCAACTGTTTAGCCCAATATGCGTAGGCTTCTCCTTTATGCATGAAGGTTGCAGTAAAATAAAAGTGGTTATTTTCCATTGCTACCACTGGGAAAAGCCGCACACTTACCTTTAGGATGCCGTATTCTTCAAGTCCAAGTGCGTCATAAGTAGCTTCATACATAGGGGAAAATTGATTTGAGCTATTGACTTCAAACACTTTGCCAATAGTTTGGGTTACTATCAAAGTATCTGGCATCATTCCTTCCGATTCGAAATTATTCTGGAAAAGCAATTTACTCTCAAACTTTTTGTCAGAATTAAGTATTTCTTCTGGGGGTAAGGTACGGTCAACAATTAATTTTTCAGTTGCACCCATAGGAATCGTTGTTCTTAGAAAGACTTCCTTGTAGTAATCTTTTGTCATCCGGGAAGTATGAATGATTCCGTTGAGGAATTGCCAACTCTGAAAAAGATTAAAAAGGAGAAATAAAAAAAGTAACCCCGAAAACAAAATACGAAAAATTTTGCTCCACCTTTCGCGTATAAACTCTATTAAAGTTCCAAGTGGTAGACTCAGAAACACATACATTGGAATCAGAGCTCTTTGACTAAAACAATCTGCATACCACCAACAGGACCAACTTGCGATCACATAAAACGACAATAGGAAAAATACCAAGATAGCATAGAAAATGGCTCTCATTTTTTTGAACATTGCTATAAAGCCAATAAGCGCAAAAAACATAATTGGTGTATAAATGAGCCACCCTTTCCGAAAACTAAATAATACTTCCACAAAGTAAGGTTTAAAAAATTCCATTCCCTCACCCGGATTATTTCCGTAGCTGTTATAAAAAAACCTTCCAGTAAATAATTTAAAATAAATGAGTTGAAGAGAGCCTAAAATAACGATAACGACAAGTGAAAGCAAAATGCCACGCCAGTTGGAAGAAACGATTTGAAGTTTCTGCTGCAATGCTTGTTTATCCCCGATGTTCCATAAGACCGGCACCAATGCAACAAGTATTTCGGTAGGTCGACTCAATGCTGCAATACCTATGACAAAACCTAAGCCTATCGCGTATTTCACTTTTGGCTTTTCATGCCACTTAATCGTCAACCAAAGAACTAAAGAGAAGAGGGTGAAAAGATAAGTATGAGACATTAGGCCTTGACCATGAAAAACTGTATGAACAAGAAAATTGGTACCAAATACTATTAATAAGACAAGCAATGAAACTGTTAATGGTTTAAAAAAGAAACACATTGATTTCCAGTAGAAGTACAAGCCAAAGACAGTATAAACAAAACTTCCATATAAGAGACTTGCCTGATAAGGATATGAAAAACCATCAGCAGGAAAGGTGCTGAATAGTGCCCATATATGTCCAACAAGAAACCAAGGTGAATACAAAATTGCTATCCCCATCGGATACTTCAAAACCCAAGCGCCATCAAAGGCAGGCATCGCTTGATAAAATGTTGAGGTATTATGATAGGTCTCAATAATGGTGTTGATTATCGTAATATCTTTAAGACCCAGATCATGATATATAAAAACTAGTGGCAAGTAGAGATAATAACCAAAAATGTCCCAGGATAGCACATTATGTGGGAAGTGTGAGATAAGCAAGAAAAACAATGTAATTAAAGTAAAAATAAACGATAAGACGCTTAAGTTGTTGAAGTGCTTTTTCATATTTATAGTTCTAGGTCTTGCTATCTTGCGATTTTGAATAGCAACTCAATAGTTACATTTGATTCATTTATTACTATCATAAAGCCAGATGGCTTCTCTCAACTTGACGTCTTCAAGCGCTAATCCAGTTGATAGGGCTTTGTGCTTTAACTTTTCAAAATAGGGTTGATCCTTTGTAATACTATCCATAATGAATTCTATATCATCCATGATATCTAACTGATATAAGGTTAGTAAACTGTTTTGAATATCTGAACGCACCTTATAATCCCGTAACAGCAGCGTTTTAAGTTCATTGGTTTCAGGTAAATTATCAAATTCACTTTTCCCCAGTATAGCTATATATTCAGAAAAAAAGGTTCCTTTCGCATCGGGAAGGTTATAAACTTCTGTAAAATCGTGGGCATATTTTGCACCTACAAAGGATAGAGGGCGTGCTTCACTCCAATTAATGGCAAACAAAGGAGAAATAGATTGACTGTATAAATTTAGTATTGGTTTGTCTGTGCCAATGTAGGTCTGAAAATGGTACATGACCCAATTATCCATATAATTTTTGCTCAATAAAATACAATTTGCAGGCAATTCTTGTTCAATTGTTTTTATTTCCATAATCAACTTATCAAATTGCTGTCGATACTTTACATGTATCGGATAGTTTGTGATACCGTAATATAGAATTGCAGCTACTATAAAAATATTAATCCAGAAAGGGGTTCGTGTCAAACTTAGCCATACCAACAGAAAATAAATCGCAAATATTAAAATTCGTGGCAGGATATTGCCTGAAGCATTTAAGTTGTTCGGCATTAAAAAATATAGCCCAAAGAAAAAAACAACAAAAAAACTCCAAACTAACTTTTCATTGTTAAATGTGTTTTCATTCGGGTTGTTGTTTCTTTTTACGAAATACTTGCTAATGAGAACTATTAGGGTAAACACAACTAAAGCAAGCAAAGTCAAAAACAAAAATCGAGTCATGGGCAATTCTTCTGTATGAACAAACCCTATTAGAATTCTCAACTCTGATAAATCGGCTAACCGATTAATTAAATTTCCTTCCTCAGATACTGGTTGCTTAAGTATTAAACGCAGGTAAAGAAATGACAAAATTAAGGAAGGTGAGAAAGCAAGAATTACTTTGGAAATTCTGTTAACAAGGGCCTTTAATTCAAAAACACCCTTCCTCTTATATTCAAACAGAATTGCATTAAGTGTTAAAGCTCCTAAAACACCTAGCAGAAAAATATAAACAAAGAAATGTGAATAGTATGTGAGAAGAATCAAAATCATGAACTTGCAGACAGTCAATATATTCATGTTGTTATAGTTGCGAATATAGTAGCCAACTGTATAAAAGAAAAATCCAAAAGCAATACTGTAATTATAGTACCCCATTAAGAAGAGCGAAGTATAGGTAAAAGGAAAAATTAGAAAATAGCTGAGATTAGGTTTTTCAGTAATTGAATAGATGAGATAGCGGAATCCTGTAGCCAAAAGAATTACATAAAATGAAAGTAAAATTTTCTCTGAAAGCCATGCAGGGAAAATAAATCTTAATAAAGCAATAAAATAATTGCCAAAAAGATTGGCTGTGTATATTGGAGACAACTCAAAATATTTTGCAAAAAGTTCATTTCCGCTCAATAATTCTTTTATGATATTTGCGATTTGTAGATGCTTAGGCCCATCTAATGATCCAACATAGTAGGAATAAAAAAGAGGGACTAAGTTGCCAAGTAAAAAAAGATAAAATAGAAGATTCTCAATTAACTTCAGATTTTTTATAGAATTAGCATCTTTCATATAACAAAATTTCAAGATGTCAGAAGTCTTTAGAATAACATACAATATTACTTTATTTTATTAAAAAATTTATGCATTTGTGAAATCTTTTCAATGAAAACTTTCTCCAAATTACATATTTTTCAATCTACCAATTGTTTACCCTCATGTGAAAGGATAATCTAATTTTGAATTAGCCTGATTAATTCATAAATCGAAAACAGAACCAAAAATAAGGAGAATTTGCCAATGATTTTCTTCAAAAAGTGAGATAATGATCATTTTCTGGTGTAAAAAATGGCCTGTATGCCTTGCTGCTATTGGGTTTGAGCATACTCTGCCCTTTCAGTTTTGAAAACTTAGCGGTTTTTAAATTTAAATGATTGTTTGTCAGGATGTTAAAGAACTGGCGATGGTTTTCTGAACTAAATCCGAATTAATTCAAACATTCCAAAGCATTTTTCAAGTAATACTCGCTGGGAATAATCTTTGGGTAGCTCGATTTGGATTTTTGTCTTTAGTATCTTGACCTGGGCAGCAATTTTTATAATTTTCAACTGTATGGTTTTCATGGTTGCTTTGCAGAACTGTGTTCCCTTAAGCACTTCGTTTTGAAGGGTATGTATGAGAACATAAGCAGCAGAGTGCATGAACAAACGAAACTGATTGGCCATAAAGCCGGTACACGACATACGATCAGATTGAAGGTAAGTTTTATGATCTTTGATGCGCAGCTCGGCAGCACCACGGGCACAATATGCATTTTCGTACAAAGCCTTTGTCTTGATACAGCGCATGCTAGTTGTGATATAGCGCAGGTTTAATCCCATACTGCTCATTTCAACTTTGACGACAACACGCTGTGAATGTTCCCATGATTGAGCCTGATATTCAAAGGAATGATACCTCTTAACAGGCTTTTGGGTAGCTTTATATTCATTTTGTGCACTTTCGATGGTGATTTTAGCTAACTTTTCCAGAACAGCATTGCCTGTAAGACCGGTGATAAACTCAACATTTTTCTGACTTTCTGACCAATCCATGAACTCTTTTGAACAAAAATGACTATCACCCCGTAAAATAATGATTGTCTTAGGCCATTGTTTACGCAGGTAGCTAACTAAACGTCGCAAAATGGCAAACACGTTTAAACTTTTACTTCTTCGTCCGGGCTTTAGGATTGTGGTGATGAGTTTACCGGAAAATCCTTCGTAAATGTGAAGCGGCATATAATAACTATCGCCGTAGTAGTTGTTGAACAAGCTGAGCTGCTGCTGTCCATAAACAATTGAATCGGTATCATCGCAGTCTAAGATTATAGCTTGTGGTGCCCCAGAGTATGAAGCAACAAACTGATCAACAAATGCTTTTGCCATGTTGTAGAGTTCCTTGTTGCTGGGCTGGTTCTCAAAGCGTGACATCGTTGGCTGGGATGCCAATAATTTGTCGCTGCCCGAACATAGTTTCATCACATCATCATGGCGCATAGCGTTGCAGTCATTTGCATCTTCATAGCCTGCAGCTATTTGCATCACGCGCTGACTGAGTAATATATGGATAGAGTGCTCCACATACCCCTGATGACGTACATCATGAATGCATGAGGCAAGTCTGCTAATTATACCAATCTGATTTTCTACCTCTTTGAGCAAAAGAAGCCCGCCATCGCTGGAAGTTTGAGATAGACTGAATCGAACTTCTACAGATTTGCTCTGAATTTCTGAAAGTTTGAACAAGGTTGGTTGAGAAAAATCTGATGCTTTTTCGTTGCCGTTTGAATTATCTTTTCTATTTTTACACATGGGAATTTTTTTTTGATTTTTGCACCTCAAAGGTATTGAATACCAATGAGTAAACCAAAAATAATTCCCACTTTTTTTGTTTTTATGAATAATTCAGGTTAGATACTATTCACCTTCTGAATTAAATTATGTTTGACCTTAAGAAAAAGAGCTCATACTTTATCTAAAACTTTTTTCAACAGGCTTGAAAGCAGTCTATAGTATCAAACATTTGAAAAATGTTTTAGTGGATGATTTTAAAGTAACAATTTACGAACCGGTTTCACGTTAAAGAAAGTCTTCTTACTTTTGCACACTTTATTGAATTTCATGAAAAATCCCTTACTAAGTATTATCATTCCTGCATATAATGAGGCAAACACAATAGCTGACGTTTTGCAGAAAGTATGCAATAGTTTGACCAATAATAATATTAAAGGCGAAATAATTGTGGTTGATGACGCTTCCAATGACAAAACAATTGAAAATGTGCAGGGTTTCATAGAAGCTCATACGGTTCATTCAATCCGCTTATTAAGTTCAAATCCTAACCGGGGAAAGGGTTTTGTCATTCGCATTGGAATAGAAGATGCTAAAGGCGATTATGTTTTGGTTCAGGATGCCGATTATGAATATGACCCTCGTGAATATCCTGCTTTGCTGGGGCCAGTGAATGATGGCATGGCAGACATAGTTTATGGTTCGCGTTTTTCAGGTGGAAATCCTCACAGAATACTATTTTTCTGGCATTCTATTGGAAACAAATTTTTGACAACGCTTTCGAATATGTTTACAAACCTGAACCTGACCGACATGGAGTCTGGCTACAAATTGTTCAAAAGAGATATTATACAATCCATTTTACTAAAGGAAAACAGATTTGGGTTTGAGCCGGAAGTAACAGCCAAAATATCACGTATAGCTGGAATCAGAATCTATGAAGTTGGCATCTCTTACTACGGACGAACCTATGCAGAAGGAAAGAAAATAAATTGGAAAGACGGTTTTAGGGCCATTTGGTGTGTGCTGAAGTACAATCTTTTTGATAGAAAATACTTGAAGTAATTCAAAATAGTTCCGTTTGAAAATTGAAAGCAGCCTAAGGTCAATCTTCAATTAACAGGCTCGAATACCTCCACCTTAACTTCATCGACATAGATTGGATTAACTCCTTTTAACCATATATTGATTCTTAAAAAGTCATCTGGATTTCTTACCTCCGGTGTCAGATAATACATTTCAATTTTATTCCATTGATTCACATTGAGCTGATCAATAGAGAATCCCGTATTTTTATATTGATACGCATATCCGTTGTGCATAAAAGCAGCAGTAATAAAAAATGGATTTTTCTCAACGGGTTGTGTTATAAAAACACTTGCTATTATCCTTAAAACGCCGAATTCTTTATCAGTAATATCATTATAGCTGATTTCAAAGAAGGGAGAAAAGGGATTTTCCTGCGTAAGTTTCACCATCTTATTTCCTGAGGAAGGAATAATGGAGGAATCAGCTAAAATACCTTCTTGCTCATAATGTTGAAGTACAAGAAGTCGAGAATTAAATTTTCTCCCTGATTGAAGTATCTGCTCTGGAGTTTGATTGCGGTCGAGAAGCAACATATCTTTCATCTCAGGTGCAACCCATTTTTTAAGAAAAGTTGCATGGTACACCTCTTTTGTCATACGAGAACTATGAATCATACCATGAAGAAACTGCCAGCTTTGAAAAAGGTTGAGTGCCATCAGGGAGATAACCAAAAGAAAAAATGGAATCTTTATCCAAAGTGTTTTTTTTAAAACATGAGCCACAAACATTCCCAATGGAATAGTCAGAAAAACATACATGGGTATGACGGCACGCTGACTGAAACTATCGGCATACCACCAGCACGACCAGCTTGCCATCACATAAAAAGAGAGAAGAAAAAAAAGAAAAATACTGAAGAAAATTTGTTTTCTGTATTTCAGAAGAAAAATGAAACCAATCAATGATAAGGCCATTAAAGGGGTATAAAGCAACCATCCTTTTCTGTAGCTAAACAAGAACTGCCATATGAAAGGACGCAAAAACTCCATTCCCTCACCAGCATTTCCGCCATAGCTGTTAAAGAGAAATTTGCCTGTAACAACTTTATAATAAACGAGTTGAAAAGAACCAAAAAATACAATTAGTATGCCTGTCAGGAGAATGTCTTTCCAACGAACCTTCATCAATTTGATTTTCGCATTCAGGCTTTTCAAATCATAGACTTGCCAAAGCAGGGGTATGCCAGCAACAAGTATTTCTGTAGGCCGGCTCAATGCTGCAATTCCAATTGCAGCTCCTAATCCTGCAGCATACTTTAATGAAGGTTTTTCATGCCATTTGATAGTAAACCAAAGAACCAGTGAAAACAAGAAGAAAAGGTAATTATGCGACATCAAACCCTGCCCATGAAATACCATGAGCACAAGAAAATTCGTCCCAAAAACAATAGATAGCAATACTATTGAGACTACTAATGGCTCGAAAAAACGAAGCAAGGATTTCCTGAAGATAATCAGACCAGCGATGGTATATACGAAACTTCCGTAAAGTAAACTCATCTGATATGGCAAAGAAAACCCATCCATATCATAGCCACCTAATAATGCCCAAAGATGGCCAACAAAAAACCAGGGCAAATACAACAATGCCATTCCCATGGGATATTTCATAACCCATATACCTTCGGGCATTTGCAAGGCTTGATAAAAACTCCCGGTATTCTGGTATTTGTCAATAATCCCCTGAACAATGGCAAAATCCTTCAGCCCAAGATCGTTGTAAATAAAAGTGAATGGTAGATAAAGATAGTACCCAAAAATGTCCCATGACAAAATTTTGTGCGGGGTTTGGGTGAAAACAACCGAAGCCAGAATCATGAAGATGACAAGCAAAGTATAATATGACAAATCCTTTTTTTTCATTCTGGCCAAGAGTCGTTTACATTTCACAAAAATAGATAAATCATGGTGTCATTCATTAGTAATACAGGTCCATGTTTGTAAAGCATCTCTTCAATGCAAATGTGGCTTTCGTTTGAAAAGGGCAACAGCCTGCGTTTCTGAAGTGCTTTCCAAATCATATCCACGGTTCAAAACTTCCCTGAATTCAAGTAGAGTTTCTTCTTTCAGATAATGATTGTAACCAATAATAGCAACATAATCAGCAATATCTCTTTGATTATTGAAGGCGTTGAAATAGCCTGTTAATCCATCAACCAAACTGCTGTCAGCATACAAATCGGGGCGACCCTCCTTCCAATCGATGGCAAGGAAGGGTGAACATGAATTGCTTTTCAGGTCAACCAAGGCTTGCTGCGCACCAAAATAATTCTGGAAATAGTACATTAGCCAGTTTTTCCCGAAATTCATGGTCACAATCAAACTATTGGCTGGTATTTTAGTTTCAAAGGCTTCAATTTCACGAATAGCCTTGTCAAGTGGTTTTAAATAATTATGGTGGATGCTTTTCATCTGAATACCATATATCAGCATCGCCACCACCGGAATAAGAGCAAAATATTTTCTGTATTCCTGCAAGCTCAACCAAAGCACAAAAAGTATCATCGTAAGAATCAACATCCGTACACCAATGCTTCCGGCTGCATTTGTCCCGTCAGGAAGAATAAAGTACAATGTTAAAAACAACAGTGCCATTAGCAACCAGAAATCATGCTTACTTACAAGTGCTGATTTATTTGAGACAGCTCGGCGGCTATACAAAATAATTCTTTGAAGGATAAAAATAACACCCAAAGCAACTAAAAAGTAAAACAGAATCTGCGTTACAGGCAATTCAGCTTTTAAATCAAATCCAGCCAAAATACGAAGGGTTAAAAGGTCTTTTACCTTATCTGCCGATCCTGGATTCATGCCTGCACCTTCCTGATAAAGTAATATTAAACGTACATAAAAAAAGGCCAGAATCAATGAAGGCAATGCGCTCAATAATCCGTAAAATGTACTTGACAGAAAAGTTCGAAAAGGAGCTTTTCCAGTTCTTGTAAGATCAACAATTAATCCATAAGCACTGTATGCTGCCATTAGTAAAAGCAAAACGGCAAAAATAAAAATATGAGATAAATAGGTAAGCAATAAAAGTAACCCCAACTTAAAAGCAGTTACATAGTTCATCTTGTTGCCAAACTTAACCCAAAAACCAAGCGAAAAGAAAAGCAATCCAATGGCAAAACTAAAGTTATAATAACCCATTAAAAAAAGAGAAGTATGTGTAAAAGGAAAAATAAGCAGACTGAAATAGCCCGATTTTCCTTTTATAGCAACAACCAGATACCTGAATCCATAAACGAATGTCATGAGATAAACCATCATGAATGCTTTTTCAGCCATCCAGGCGGGGGAAATTATATTAAAAAATGCCAAAATATAATTTCCTAACACGTTGCCAATATATATTGGATTAAGTGTATAATATTGCTCAAAGAGCGCATCACCGGATATCAGTTTTCCAATCACATTGGAAGCAAACAAATGTTTTGGCCCATCCAGTGAACCAACATAATACGTAAAAAAGAGCGGGATAAGGTTTGCAATTGCAAAAAGGAAAAACACCAAACGGTCATCGGACAGATTGGAAAAAATGATTCTTTTGTTGGAAGGTATCATAATGAAAGCACCTAAAGTGAAAATCAATAATATTATTGTATCTACTTGAATTAAT
Organism: Bacteroidetes bacterium HGW-Bacteroidetes-1; assembly: GCA_002842755.1. Lineage (GTDB taxonomy): Bacteria > Bacteroidota > Bacteroidia > Bacteroidales > F082 > JALNZU01. Next base: position 10,587 of record PHDU01000088.1, read on the forward strand.
GCTCTTTAGTCTTCTTTTGATTATAAATCCATGTTGCATCAATGCGAAGCATCTCTTCAGCACTGATATTACGCCGGGATGCCTTTTCAATGATCAATTCCATATAGGAAGGGCTTTTACTGATTCTGTTGATTGTGGCCTGAATTTCTGCGAGCGCCACTTCATCAAAATCCTGAGCGCTTTGAATAGCATCATAAAGATCCTTAATAAATCCAAAACTATACCGTGGCATATTTGCATCGGTTTGAAGCAGTAGGATGAAATCGGCATCCATTACCCGCATTAGCAAATCTACATTATGTCTTTCAATAGGCTGCCCGCCATCTCCGGGAATAATCTGTTTATTATAGTACCAAAAATCGTGTTTTCCAAAAGCACTTGTAGCATATCCGCTCCCATACCATTGCCAGTAGTAACTATCGGCCACAACAATTACAGAGGGCATTGCTTCATTTATAGCTTTCTTAAAATAAAACTCAGGATACGGCATCACATAATCATCAGGTTTACTGAAAATATTGATTCCTTCCCACAGATCCCGGTCAGGAGAGCGAAGCTTTTCTGATACTGTGATTTGCTTGATTCCAAAATCAACAAAATCAATTCCCCTCAGATACTCCATGCTTTTAATTACTGAGTCAAATACTACTCCAAGGCCATAATAACTCCAATGAATTCCACATTTTGGGAAAAGAGCATAGGTGCTTGTATCTCTAACATTGCGAAACAAATTGTTCCCGTCAATAACAGGAATTCCATTTTTCCTGAATTCATTGTAATAGACTTCAGAATTTCTATATCCAACACTATCAGGCTTATACCCGTCAGGTACAAACTCAGAAAAGAAATCTGCTTTCCCTGGAGCCAGTACGACCAGCAAGTGTTTGTTGTTCTTTTTGAGCCACTGATTTACAAATATCGTTTGATCAACATCATTTTTCACTTTTTCCAAACCAACAAAATCGAGTCCATACAATGCTTTTATGTAATTCATCTCAAACATATAGCCTTCTTTTCCCATAATAACACCCTGTGCTGTCATGGTATCAAAAAATGTGTATCTGATCTGATTGTACAAACGAACCAGATCGGCTCTGTAACCTATATGATGCTCTGTGTATGTATTTAAACTATCCTGAAAGGTGCCCCCGAAAATGTTGTCGACATCAAACTTTGGTTTAACTGGCTTACTAAAGGACCCTTTAAGATCTTTTACCTTGGGGTAATTAAATTGCTGTTGTATAATGGGAAGTACCATCATGAGCAAAATAAGAGCAAACAGAATATATTTGATCCGTTGTTTCATTCTAAAATCTGAAATAAATGAACGGATTAAAGCCTGATGAAGTAATCGAACTCAGGCTTATGATGAAAAGCAGAATTGAGACAAATGTCATAAGAAATAGCATGGTAAGACGTTGCTGTTTGCCAAACAGTTTATCTTGCATCCGCTCAACAACAGGAAAATAAGCCCAGAAAGAGAAAACAATGGCGAAAATCATGGTAATCCAAACTTCTCTGCTTGCATAAACAAAATCTCCCCCGCTGAAACTGAACATTCCTGCAGTATAACTCCAAACCTGTGCCATAGTTTCAGAGCGGAAAAACACCCAGCCTATCAACGTGATGATAAAGGTTATCAACACGCTTGGAAATTTGCCAATTGCACTATAAAACTTCAATAGAAACAGTCGATCTGCGATCAGAAAAAGCCCGTGAAATGCTCCCCAGGCAACAAAGTTCCAGGCAGCTCCGTGCCAAAAACCTGAAATAATAAAAACCAGCCAAAGATTAAAATACATGCGGCGAAGTGAAACTCTGTTTCCGCCAAGAGGAATGTAAAGATAATCGCGCATCCAACGTCCCAGCGTCATGTGCCAGCGTCTCCAAAACTCAGATATATTCTTTGAAATATAAGGATTATTGAAGTTCTCCGGAAAATCAAATCCAATCATTCGCCCCAGGCCAATAGCCATGTCCGAATAACCTGCAAAATCGTAATAAATCTGAAAGGCGTATGCTAAAATGCCAATCCAAAGTGCAACGGTAGAAAGCATTGCAGGATCTACTGCAAAAACACTATCAGCATAGGCTCCAAGTGGATTGGCAATCATTACTTTCTTCGCAAGTCCAAGCGAAAAGCGAAAAAAACCTGTCAACCTGTTGTCGGCATTTTCGTTGCTTCTTCTGTCAGTAAGTTGATCAGCTATTTCATTGAATCGTACAATTGGGCCAGCTATTAATTGCGGAAACATGAGAATATAGAGCGCCAGATCTGTTGCTTTTTTTAGCGGCGGATGGATGCACCTGTAAACATCCACGGCGTATGTCATCTTTTGAAAAGTAAAAAAGGATATTCCAATCGGGAGTGCAATGGCGGTCCACTTAACTGGTTCACTACCCAGTTGTTTTAAAAGAACATCTATATTTTCAACAAAAAAATTCGCATATTTAAAATAAAGAAGCAATCCCACATTGAGTGCAATACTTACACCCGTTAATACCTGCTTTTGTCTGCCAGTTTTAGTATGCATTACCTTCACCAAATAAAAATCAATGATGATACTGGCAATTACGATGAAAATAAAATCGGGGGCGCCCCAGGCGTAAAACAAAACACTTGCTAAAAGAGCGACATAGTTTTTAAGTATTCTGGGAACAAGAAAGTATAACAACAGAAAGGCGGGCAGGAAATACAATAAAAACAAACTACTGCTGAAGACCATAAATCAGGTATTTGGTTTGAAGGCAGCAAATTTAGAAGATAAAATCAGACAGTCCAATGAAGAATCAACTTTTTCTTGCAATTTGAATTACAAAATTAAACAGGACGTTGAAACTGCTCCCTTGTTAAACCTAAAAATCAGGAAGCATCAGCAAGATTCGTTCACTGTTAGATTGCAAACCATACATTACAAGATCGAAAATGAGCAAAAATCCTCCCTGTAGAACTATCGCCTGGCCAAATCCTTTTAACCGGTCTCTGTTTTTTTCGCTTTTCACTGAGCGAGCCCATAAAAATGAGCCAGCAACCACATACAAAACATCAAGGCCTGCATTTATAAGATAGAGATTTTTAATTCTTAAGTGCTCACTCCAACGCTCCGAATCCATTAGTAATGCCTGATTATTGTTGGCAAATTGATAAAGTGCATAACCAGCAATTCCGATATTAATAATATTCCATGCCACATTCATTTGGTATGTTTATTTCACTTAAGAAGTACCCCACCTTTCAATCGAAAAGTATACCACTAAGTCATTAACAGAACGAGGATAAAAACTCGTTAATAACACATGATA
>PHDU01000169.1 GCA_002842755.1 Bacteroidetes bacterium HGW-Bacteroidetes-1
AAAACAAAACCTAAATATTGAACGAAATGATTTCCATGGCGAATGGAACTACAAAATATCACCTAAATTGTAAATGTTATTTATTGACAACTCCTTAGCACCTTTTGAATATGATTTTTTTCGGCATATGCCAATTCAAAAGAAGAGATCTCTTTATTTTTAGAAGAAGCAATTGCATTTTGTTTGATTTCAAGCGGCAACAAATCGACAGTAATTACTGCACTATCTGTCAAAATAACACACCTTTCAATCACATTTCTTAATTCACGAATATTTCCTTTCCATTGGTATTGTTTTAAAATACCAATGAAATCATCAGAAAATTTTTCAATTCTTTTGTTGGCTTTTGAGGAAAATTGTTGTAAGAAATGATATGCATAAAGTTCAATATCATCAAGGCGTTCCCTTAATGCGGGCAGTACTATTTGAAAAGCAGAAATCCTGTAAAATAAATCTTCTCTAAAATTTCCAGCTTCAATTTCTTTCTGTAAATCACGGTTTGTTGCCGCAATTATGCGTACATCAATTTTTGTGGGTTTACTTTCGCCGACTCTAAAAAATTCACTTGATTCAATCACTCTTAGCAGTTTAGCTTGCAGATCTAATGCCAATTCCCCAATTTCATCAAGAAAGATAGTACCGTTGTTTGCTTCAGAAAAAAATCCTTTACGGTCTTTAATGGCTCCGCTGAAAGCACCGGCTTTATGTCCGAAAAGTTCACTCTCTAAAAGCTCCTTGCTGAATGCAGAACAGTTTATTGCAACAAAATTTTTGTTTCTACGCTTACTCTCATGATGAATAGCTTGAGCAAAAACTTCTTTTCCTGTTCCGGTTTCACCTGTAAGCAAAACAGTGGTATCACTCATTGCTACTCTTTTTGCCAGTTCAATTGAACTTTTTATCCGCCTGGATTTTCCAATTATGTTGTCAAATGAGAATTTGTCGACCAGTTGTTCCTCCAGGTGTTGAACACGTTTCATCAGTTCAACTTTTTCAAAAGCTCTGTTGATTAGTGGAATGATTTTGTTATTATCATCACCTTTCGTTATATAATCGAATGCTCCGTTTTTAATTGCCTGAACGCTGTCAGGGATATTACCGTATGCCGTAAGCAGAATTATTTCAACGAATGGATATTTGATTTTAAGTTCTCTTGACAGATCAACTCCATTTCCATCAGGTAATTTTACATCACAAACTACAACATCAATATTCAACTGCTCCATTTTTTTTAGTGCCGTCTTACAGTTTTCAGCTTGATGCACTTCAAATCCTTCATAGCTAATAATCTTTGCAAGCAGATTTCTTAGCTTTTCTTCATCGTCTATGACTAATATGTTTTTCAAAATGATTGAAATATTGATGTGTAAAGTTAGAAATTATATTAGAGTTGTCAAAATTGCATTTTTTGACATCCTGAAGGATTTCGGATTTGGTTTAAGTGTTGGCTTGTGGGTCTTTGGCAAATTAGCTGCAACAGGGTCAGGAATTTATTTTTACTTTAATTCCAGGAGCTTCAATCAGATGGAAAGTTGCTGATGCAAATTTTATCTCGCCATTTGTTGCTTCGATTGTGTTTAGAATTTTTGTAAATAATTCAGTTTTCATTGTTCTTCTTCTCTTGTAATCAACAATATAACGAAGTGTAAACACTACACAATTGTCATTTGCAACTAAAGATACCATAGGTTCAGTTTGTGCATTTTCGAGACGGTATGTATATTGAAGAAAACTCCATTTTTGTTTTGATTTTTCCGGTACATCGCCGGTAACTTCTTTTCCTATTGATAGTAAGATTTCTTTTGTTTTTTCATAGTTCTACTTTACTAAAATGATTTTGGCTTATAATATCTGTCTATATCAGCCTGTCGCTGACGGTGTCTTATTCGGATATGCTGCAAACAAAGATCG
>PHDU01000170.1 GCA_002842755.1 Bacteroidetes bacterium HGW-Bacteroidetes-1
CAATATCTTTAATGCTCTTAACCGGATAATTATCAATGATAAGTTTAATGGTAAAAGCGTTATATGCATTAATCCAGTATGCTTTGCGTTCATTCTCGGTCCATTTGGCTGTGGGATGCGCGTTTTTAAGAACAGTAAGATATGCTTCCAGTTCGGCTTTATTTTTCACAATGGTTTTATAGTTAACATTTCCCGACGGCGAAACATATTTTCCGGTAAAAGTGTTCCATAACTCATGCGAAACAGGCTTTGCATTGCCTGAATATGCTTCTTGCTGTTGCCCGAAGCTTTGCCAGAAAAGGCAAAGCACTATTAAACCCGATAGTATTGTTTTCATTTTCTTTATCATTTTAAGTTGATTTCATTTTTAGTCGTTACAAAGTGTAAATCCTGACAATAATTTGGTTTTATTTCAGTTTCCAAATAAATTGACCGACGAATCTATTGGGGAATTTTTCATCGCCGGTAAATCCCAGCTCTTTATCCCTGCCACTGTTGGGAATATAATCAGTTTTAAACAAGTAATCCCACAAGCTCAGCGTCAGGCCAAAATTAGCTCCATATTTCATGGGCAGATATTTGTAGTGATGCCAGATGTGCATTTGGGGGTTGTTCAGAACATATTTTAGCCATCCTAAAGGTAGAAAATAATTGGAATGGTTTGAGTGGCCTATAGCTAAGGTAAAAATGTACAGAATTGTAAAATCAGTTACACTCAACCCGAGAAGGGCAAGAGGAATAAATTGCAGCATCTGATAAAAAACACCTTCAACCCAGTGGAAACGCAAATGGGCAGCAAATCCCATTTCTTTTACCGAATGGTGTACTTTATGAAATTCCCACATCCAGTTAACCCTGTGCAATAAACGGTGAATATTGAAATGAATAAAATCCCTGATAATGAAAAGAATGACTAATTGCAACCCAATCGGAACTGTGCTCAGATTAAATATGTCGAGGCGGGTTATGCCAATTAATGCAAGAAGCCCGAGAAAATAAGTATTTACAAGATTTGCCAGAAAGTTTAGCCCGATTACAGGCAGAATGTACATGTTGAAGAACATGTAAAAGCCATCAAGAAAAAAGTCTTTGCGGAAGATTGATTGTTTTTTTCGCCAGGGAATGATGATCTCCAGTAACCAGAAAAACAATGATATTCCGATGAACCACCAGAAGAAATTATTCCAGGAAAGGTGAAACAGGCCTGAGAAATAATCACCCAGACTTTTTGTAAAAGTGGCAAAGGCGAATTCTATTTTACTCATAAACAGCAATGGTTATAATCCAATTCAGCTTTCTGAATGAAAGGACACTTTTTAGTTCCACATGAACAGAAAACGCAACAATCACCTGCCAGCAGCATGATAACAGAAAGGCAATGTGTACATTCATAAAAATACTGAAAGGCATCGTGAGGCATTTCTTCAGTTTTTGTATGTCCACAAACCGGACAGGTAATCTCGGATTTGATTTTAATTTCTTTCATTTCCAAAACTAAATATTTTGTTTGGATATTCCAGATCACAATTCTCAAATGTTCAATCGGTTGGATCAATTAGTAAGCGTTTCGGCCCTAGTACTTCATACGTTGCACAATCATATTTATATCCCGAAAGGTGCATATTCATCGAGGTGCAGCTACCGTGGTTTTTGGAACGAAATCTGGAACGATACAGAAATCCGCCAAGCAACATTCCGGAAACCGGACCAATAAAATACAGCCACCAGCCCTGCCATTCATTTGCAGCGAGTGCTGAGGCTATTGTGCGTGCAGGATTGATACTCATACCTGAAAAGGGAGCTTCGAAAGTGATAAACAGTACCAATAAAACTCCGACAAAATAACCGGTATATGGAGCTGCTTTTAACGAATTGCTACTAAAAAGAACAGTTACGATGATGATTAGCGAG
>PHDU01000089.1 GCA_002842755.1 Bacteroidetes bacterium HGW-Bacteroidetes-1
CTTAGAGTATTGACGTAGAACGTTGGGGGGCGGATTACAAATCCGCACCAGACTTGAGGTTATACACAATCCCGAAGGGATTGAACCTGAATAACCCCGCATGAAATGCGGGGTAAACAGCAACCACACAGACTGTCCGGGGAACTCCGAAGGAGTTCAATAATCGGGTCTTCTGGTAAACTCCGAAGGCGTTATAACAATAACCTCCGGTGCATTCAGAGATTATTGCCAATCCTCGGATCAACCCCAAAGTGGGTTGAATAGATTAAAATAAAGTCTGGGTTTTATCTTTAGCGATTAATGGTTTATTATTTACCCTTAAGACACCAGGACATTATCTGAAAAACATCCTTATTTTTGCCTTCAATTTAGAATTACATGGTTTCTATTCAAAATTTGACAATGCATTTTACAGGTGAAGACCTGTTTTCTAATATTTCTTTTTTAATAAAAGAAAAAGATAGGATAGGGCTTGTTGGGAAGAATGGTGCTGGTAAAACGACCTTGCTCCGATTGATATGCAAATTGGAGTTGCCTCATAAGGGAGAGATTGTGTTACCCGATGAGGTTTCAATTGGTTATTTACCTCAGGAAAAAGCGCTAGGGAGTAAAACAACAGTATTGCTCGAATCACTGACAGCTTTCGATGAAATACGTGCGATGGAGCTTAGAATAAATAAAATCAATGAACAGTTAAATGTTCGGACAGATTTTGAATCTGAATCTTACCATCGTCTATTAGAGAATTTGACGTTACTAACAGAAAGGTTATCACTTTTTGGAGCTCATTCCATGGAAGGAGAAGCCGAGCGAATATTAGTTGGGCTTGGTTTTGAGCATAGTGATATGCATCGCAACATGAATGAATTTAGCAATGGCTGGCAAATGCGTGTTGAGCTTGCAAAAATACTCTTAAAAAATCCTTCTTTACTTTTATTGGATGAGCCTACCAATCATTTGGACATAGAATCCATACAGTGGCTCGAAAACTTTTTACAAACCTACTACGGAGCCGTGATGTTGGTATCGCATGACCGTGCATTTCTTGATAACGTAACAAAAAGAACGATTGAGATAAGTCAAGGTAAAGTATTCGATTACAAAGGATCCTATTCTGATTATCTCGAAAAGAGAACAATGCGCATAGATTCTCAGACTTCAGCTTATCAGAATCAGCAAAGGGAAATAAAGGAAATTGAACGTTTTATTGAACGGTTCAGATACAAATCATCTAAAGCGAAGCAGGTTCAATCGCGGGTTAAACTACTCGATAAGATGGATGAAATTGTGATCGAGGATTTAGACAAACATGGCATCTATTTTCGTTTTCCACCAGCTCCTCATTCTGGAAAAATAACCGTCGAGGCGAAAGGGTTGTCAAAAAGTTATGGGTCGCTTGATGTTATTAAAAACTTTGATTTGCTCATTACGCGTGGTGATAGCATTGCTTTTGTCGGGCGCAATGGAGAAGGTAAAACAACACTTGCGAAGATTTTGGCTGGTGAACTGGATTATACCGGACAGTTACGCCTTGGACATCAGGTTTCGGTTGGATATTATGCGCAGAATCAGCATGATATGCTTGATTTGGAGAAAACGGTTTTTCAAACATTAGATGATGTGGCAGTGGGTGATGTAAGAACAAAACTCAAGGCTATATTAGGAGCATTTATGTTTAGCGGAGATGCTGTGGATAAAAAAGTGAAAGTGCTTTCAGGAGGTGAAAAAGCTCGTTTATCCCTGGCGAGAATGCTGCTTTTCCCAACTAATCTTTTAATTCTTGATGAGCCAACCAATCACCTGGATATGCAGTCTAAGGATATTTTAAAGACTGCATTGTTGCAATTCGATGGCACACTCATCATTGTCTCACACGATAGGGATTTTTTACAAGGCCTCACCAATAAAGTTTTTGAGTTCAAAAAGCCTGTTATCGAAGAGTTTATTGGGGACATCTATGATTTTTTACGCGATCGTGATCTGGAGCGGCTTCAGGAATTGGAAGTTGAAGAAAAACAAAAGAAAGTGCAGGGAGTTGAAACAGATCAGTCACTAAGTAAAATAAACTGGGAAAAAAGAAAGCAAATTGAAAAAGAAAAACGCAAAATTGAAAGGGAGATTGAGCGTGTTGAAGGTCAAATTGAAATGAATGAAGACCAATTGAATAAAATGGATTTAGTGCTTACAAATCCTTCGGGTTTCAACGAAGCTGTATCGGATAGTGATTGGTATAAAACGTACGATAAGTTTAAAGTTGACCTCACTAAATATATGGAGAACTGGGAAACACTACATCAACAATTGGAGAAGATAACAACAGAATTAATTGATTATCAATGATTTCTTTTGTATAGATGATCTGCGAAATCTTTGATTTGCATTTTTTTATCGGGACTCGCTTCAGTTAGTTCAAGAAATTCTAAACTTTTTTCATAATAATAGGCCATAGCTTGAGAAACATGTTCTTCTATGTTCAAATCATCATAAATCACTTTTACTCTGTTAATCTTTTCTTCTGTATCAGCATATTGACCGGAATACATTGCTGACAGTTCTTCCGATTGTTTTTGATTGGCTAATTCTCTGGCTTTAATATATAGATATGTCTTTTTATTGGCCGCAATATCTCCTCCACTCATTTTACCAAACTTCTGTTCAATACCATACACATCCAGCAGATCATCTTTCAGCTGAAAAGCGATACCCATATTGATTCCAAAATCATAGATATTTTGTATTGAATTGGCAGGAGCATTTGCTACGATAGCTCCGATCTTAAGACTTGCACCCAATAAAACAGCAGTTTTATGTGTAATCATATGAATATACTCGTCAATTGAAACATGTTCCAAACCTTCATAATTCATGTCGAGTTGCTGACCTTCGCAAACTTCAATTGCAGCCTTGCTGAAAACGCCCAGAATTTCAGGGATAAGGAGAGGGTCAGTTTTAAGCGCAAATTGATAAGCCATAGCAAACATGGTATCTCCTGAAAGAATTGCGATATCAGCATTCCACTTTTTGAATACTGTCTGCATACCACGGCGTATTGGCGCTTTATCCATAATATCATCATGCACAAGGGTGAAGTTATGAAATACTTCTATGGCAAGTGCCGGATAAAGTGCATGCAATACCTGCCCATTGAAAAGGTCGCAGGATAGCATTGTAAGCAATGGCCTAAGTCTTTTTCCGCCTTGCGACATAACGTATTCAATGGGCGCATATAACTCGACAGGAGTATGTTTGAAATTTTGTTTCGCAATCAGATCATCTATTAATTGCTGAAATTCCTGAATTCTAGTCATAGTGTTAGTTATTTGATGAGGTTCATCAGGTATTGGCCATATCCGCTTTTCATAAGAGGTTGAGCCAACCTTTCAAGTTGTTCTTTGTTGATAAATTTTTTATAATATGCTATTTCCTCTATACAGCCTACTTTAAGCCCCTGCCTGTGCTCGATTACTTCAACAAACTGAGACGCCTGAAGCAATGATTCAAATGTACCTGTATCAAGCCAGGCTGTTCCACGGCCGAGAATGCCCACTTTTAGCATTCCTTTTTCGAGATAGTATCTGTTTACATCCGTTATTTCATACTCGCCTCTAGGACTTGGTTGAATATTTTTTGCCACTTCAATTACTGTGTTATCATAAAAGTATAAACCAGGAACGGCATAATTTGATTTTGGATGGGATGGCTTTTCCTCGATAGAAATTGCTTTGTTGTTTTCATCGAATTCGACAACACCATATCTTTGAGGATCAGAAACGTGATAAGCAAAAACCACGCCTCCCTCAGGATTGTTGTTTTCGATCATCAACTGCTGCAATCCGCTTCCGTAGAAAATATTGTCACCCAAAACCAATGCGACTTTTTCGGAACCAACAAACGCTTCGCCTAGCACGAAAGCCTGAGCAAGTCCATTCGGGACTATTTGTTCCTTATAGGAGAAAGAACATCCAAGTGATGAACCGTCACCTAATAATTTCTGAAAATGAGGTAAATCCTGTGGTGTTGAAATAATTAGTATTTCATTTATGCCAGCCATCATAAGAATTGACATCGGATAATATATCATTGGTTTATCATAGATGGGCATCAATTGTTTGCTGACTGCAAGGGTTAAAGGGTGAAGTCGCGTGCCAGAACCTCCTGCAAGAATAATTCCTTTCATGGTATGGTGATGTTAATGCATGAATAATCTATTTATTTTCCTTAGATAACTCTTCAATTCTTAAATTGTCAAGTTCAATATCACTTTCCTCATCCAAAATCTCGAGTAACGGTTCATTGAATGCTTTTGTTGTACTCCACCGATCTAATGTAAGTAATAACGAAGGTAGCACAAAAAGGTTCGATAGCATTGCAACAATGAGAGTAAATGAAACGAGATAGCCTAAAGCTTCTGTGCCTCCAAAAGAGGAAAGAATGAAAATGGCAAAACCAAAGAATAAAACAACAGCTGAATAAATCATACTAAAGCCTGTTTCAAGGAGAGCAGCAAGTACCGATTCGTGAATTTTCCAATTATTTAATAATAATTGCTGACGGTAACGGGATAAAAAGTGGATAGTATTATCAACGCTAATTCCTAATGCAATGCTAAAAATTAATATTGTTGAGGGTTTGATAGAAATTCCAAGATAACCCATCATTGCTGCCGTGAGCAACTGGGGTATAAGGTTGGGTATCATTGAAATAACGATCATCTTAAACGAGGAAAAAGTTAATGCCATTAGCAATGCAATAATAAAAAGTGCCAGCAACAAAGATGAGATAAGATTGCGAACTAAATAATTGGTGCCTTTCAGAAAAACAACACTGGTCCCGGTTGTAGATACGGTGTATTCCGCAGGAGGAAAGATTGAATCAATTTTTGGTGCAAGATCTTGCTGGATGCTATCTATTTGTCGTGTGCTTACATTGGCAAGCTGAACGCTTATACGCGCTATTTGCATGCTGCTATCAACAAAGGAGTTAAGGATGGTACGTTTATCGCTTTTAAAATCAGGCATATAAGATAGAATGAAATTTCTTTCCTGACTATTAGGTAGATCATAATAGGAAGAATCTCCTCTGAAAAAGGCCTGGCGTGAGAACTTCACCATTTCAACAATAGAAAGGGGTTTGCTGAAATGTGGGTAAAGTGCCAACGTATCCTGAAGCTGTTGAATTTTTGAAATTGCAGAGGCCCGCAAAATACCTTTTTTACGATGGCTGTCGATACTGATTTCGAATGGCATGACGCCTTTAAAATGTTTCTCAAAAAACATTAAATCTTTATACATTGTGTCCTTATGAGAGATGTCGTCCACAACATTTCCAGTCGTTTTGAGCTTTGTAACTCCAAATATTCCAACTATCACGAGTATAATAGTAACTATATACACTTTATTTCTGTGATTCAGGATAACATATAAAATCTTTTGTAATATAGAATTAACGTTTCCTTTTTCAAAACGTTGATAGTGTTGTGGTTTAGGATCAGGCAGATAACTAAAAACAATTGGAATCATGAAAAGGCTAATCAGATAGGCTCCCAGAATGTTGATGGAGGCAACAATGCCAAATTCAACGAGCATTTCGTTACCAGTAGCGATGAATGCAGCAAATCCTGCTGCTGTGGTTGCATTGGTTAAAAAGTTAGCAGCTCCAATTCTTCGAATCACACGAGTAATTGCTTTGATTTTATTCCCATGAATAAAGAACTCGCTGTAATATTTGTTGAGTAAAAAAATAGAGTTTTCTACCCCAATAACAATCAAAAGAGGTGGAAGAATTCCTGTAAGAATCGTAATTTTAAAGCCCAGTAATTGCAATGATCCCAGTAAAATTACTACAGTGATAAGAACGATAAGGGTAATAAAAAAGACATTTTTACCTGAGCGGAAAAATATCATTAGGATGATAAATGAAATCAAAAGTGAGAGACCAGTAAACAACACTAATTCATGCTGTATTTTTTCTGCTGTAATTGTTCGTATATAAGGCAGTCCGGAATAGTGCAGTTGTATATCATATTTATCAGTGAAAGTATCGAGGTTCTTTTTAATTTCGTAAACCAACCCAACCCTGTTTTTGCTATTGAGAATTTCTTTGTCAAGGGTTATCATCATCATGTTTACCTTACTTTCACTATTATAAAGAAGCCCTTCATAAAATGGAAGATTGAAAATAGCATCTCTTAGAGAATCCAGCTGTGTCTGATTTTCAGGTAACTGTTTCATTACCGGCTCAAAGTCGAATTTTTTCAGGCTGTCATTGCGCACCAACTGGTAAAGATGTGTGATTGAAACAACCTCCTGAACACCTTCAATTTCTTTGACTACTTCTGTGAGATTATCCCAGGCAAGAAAATGGTCAATCTCAAAAAGGCGCTCATCCTGAATACCAACGAACATTACACTACCATCTTGTCCAAAAATTTCTTTAAAACGCTCATAAACGATTGTCGCAGTATCTGATGCTGGCAACATTCGCGCAAAGTCATAAGACAATTGTACTTTTGAGCCCTGCCATCCCATAAATAAGGTTATGAGACCAATAATAATTAAATTTGTAAACCGGTATCTAAGAATTATTCTGGTAAATAAAGTCCACATTATCAAAATGTTCGTAAAAAAACAAATGAGTTGGCGAAATCGTAATCGATTTATAATTAAGCAGGTGAAATTAGTACATTATTTTTAATAAAAAAAATTGGTTCAATATTTGTTCTTCAGTCTTTTGTAAAAGTAGTATTCCAATAAAAAATTGATATGAAAAAAATATTTTTATTAACAGTGTTTATGCTTGTTGCAATTATATCCTGTAACACTCCTTCCCGATTGATAAAGAACGAACGTTATGATGAAGCGATTGAAAAAACTGCAGCAAAGCTAAGATCGGGTAAAGTAAAATCAGATAACATTCAGGCGCTTAAAACTGCGTATCATGCAGCTAATCAAATAGATCATGATAGGATAGGGTTTTTACGAGCCAGCGGAGATCCTGAAATTTGGCCTGAAGTATTTGAACGTTATCAAGCGATGAATTGGCGTCAGGCAAAGGTAAAATCCCTTTCAAATGAGATCAAAGACGCCATAGGTTTTGTGCCTCTTGATTTAAACACTGAAATAACAGAGGCCAAAGGGAGGGCTCAGCAATACCTTTTTGCAAGTGCTGAGAAACTGCTCAGGTCTGGAAGTAAAATGGATGCGCGAATGGCATATCAAAATCTGGAAGAACTAAAACAGATTAATCCTGTTTATCCTTCTATTGATCAATTGATGCGACAGGCATTGTTGCAGGGCACAAATCAGGTTCTTATACTTTTTGATAACCAGACAGGTGTAATGTTGCCAATGAATTTTGAGCAGGAACTGCTTAATTTTTCGATGAAAGAGTTTAATGAAGGCTATGTAAGTTATGATTTGGTGGAGCAAAAAGGAACCGAATACGATTATCTGATTTATGTATCTTTGAAGCAAATTAACGTGTCACCCGAAAAAGTAGAATCGAGACGATTTACTGAACAAAAGAAAATTGCGGATGGAAAACAGCCCAAAAGAGATGGTAATGGAGGTATTATGCTCGATTCAACAGGAAAGATAATTGAAGAAATCAGATATATAATAGCTGAGGCCTTCGTAAATGAAAATCTTTTGACTAAAAGTATCCGTCTGGTAGGCTCTGTTGATTTTGTTGATAATACTTCAGAACGAACCATTCATACCACACCTATCGAGGGTACCTCTAATTTTGCCTATAGTTTTGCAATAGTCAATGGTGATTTACGTGCATGTACTCCGCCTACACTTGAGTTAATGAGGCGCGGTCCGGCACCGTTTCCGCCCGATGGTGGAATGATTATGGATGCGGTAAAGCAACTCAATCAGATTACAGGAAATATTATCCGACGTGAGAATAATCTTATGAAACATGCTGATTAGCAGCAATCTGAAGATCAGGATTCAACTTTATATTAAATTCCATGACTGAAAAAGTACTTTTCATTGATACAGCACACCCTCACTTGCAGGATTCACTTGAATCAGTAGGTTACTCTTGCCATTTTTTCCCGAACTTTAAATATGAGGACTATCTGAATATTGTCGGAGAATACACCGGCATCATCATCAGAAGTAAAATCCCGATTGATCGCAAAATTTTAGATGCTTCAAAATCTTTAAAATTTATTGCCAGAGTAGGGGCAGGCATGGAAAATATTGATGCAATGTATGCGCAGCAGATTGGTATTATGTGTTTTAATGCACCTGAAGGAAATCGTGATGCGGTTGGAGAGCAAGCCATTGGAATGTTACTTGCTCTTTTTAATAATTTGATTAAAGCCGATGCTGAAGTGCGTCAGGGAATATGGAAAAGAGAAGAAAACCGCGGATATGAAATCAAAGGAAAAACAATAGGCATCATAGGTTATGGAAACGCCGGCGCTGCTTTCGCCAAAAAACTATCTGGCTTTGAAGCGCGCGTTATGGCTTATGATAAATATAAAACCGGCTTTGGTTCAGCTTTGGCAGAGGAGGTGCAAATGAAAGAGATTTATAAGCATGCTGATATCCTGAGTTTCCATGTGCCTTTGACCGACGAAACTCGCTATCTTGTAGATGAAGGTTACTTAGCAAATTTCTCGAAACCTGTTTACCTGATCAACACTTCACGTGGTGCTGTTGTCGAAACAGTTGCTTTGATTCAGGCTTTGGAGAATGGAATCGTAAAAGGAGCTTGTCTGGATGTGCTGGAATATGAGAAGTTTTCCTTCGAAGATATTCAGGCAAGAAGCCTGCCCGTAGCTTTCAGAAAATTAATCGCAAGAAAAGATGTGATTTTAAGCCCACATATTGCAGGATGGACACAAGAGTCGAATTATAAGCTTGCTCATGTTCTTGCCGAAAAGATCGGAAAATCATTTAGAATTGAATCCTAAGGTTGTGTTAAAAAAAACGAATAGGGATTTGAGTGCAACCTGATTTTTAGGATTGTTTATTTACCAATTTAGAATTTTCTTAAAATCGTATTCTTCAGGATCAGGTAAATACTTTTTGGCGACTTCATAATCTTCAGAGCCAATACATTGTATTCCATTATTAAACACCATTTTAGTTTTTTCTCCTTCCATATCAACCAAACGAGGCTTAACTTTACCGTTTGCATCGGCAACATCCTTAAGGTAGAGAGGTGCAGATATTCCAGCAGGGTCGGAAGTGACCATAGCACCTGAAATTCCCTGATCAAATAATTCTTTTACACCATAGCCAAGCAAAGCGCAATACATCAGATCGAAAGCAGTAGGGCGCACACAACGTAGTTCATACCCCAATTCAACCGGGCGGCTTTTAATGTTTAAGTTGAGTTCTTTGAGTTTATATTGTAAGAGCATATTGTAAATATGGGCTTTGCTTACATTGCCTAGCTCTGGATGTCCGTGGTCATCAAAAGTGAAATTTACGCCAGAAGATACAATTTCTTCATCTGTCATAAAATGAAACACTCCTTCGCTTACAATCGCAACACCATATTTAATCCCTAAAATTTTTCTTTTTACCATCGAAGAGATGATAAGCCTCGTAATTTTATCGAAGGTAACAGGCGTTTTGTTAAACATTTCAGGAATGATAATCATAGGTAAATGGCAGGCAGCTCCAATTCCAAAAGCCAGATGACCAGCTTCGCGTCCCATAGCTGAAACCACAAACCAGTTACCGCTTGTTCGGGCATCTTCATAAACAGTTTGTGCAATACGAACTCCTTCATCTTTTGCAGAATAATAGCCAAAAGTTGGTGATCCTTCAGGAAGAGGAAGGTCATTGTCAATTGTTTTCGGAACGTGAATGTTCTGAATTTTTACTTTGTTTTCAGCCAGAAAAATGGAAATACGGTTTGCTGTGGAGGCAGTATCATCTCCACCAATAGTAACGAGAAGTTTTACATTATTTTGCGTAAAAAACTTTGTGCTGAATTCTGTATCCTTTGGTTTATAGCGGCTCATCTGAAGTGCCGATCCACCTTGCTTCTGAATGTCATCAGCAAAAGCAAAGTCGAATTCAACCATTTCCGGATGCTCCGAAAAAAGACTTTTATAACCTCCGTGCAATCCAATAACTTTAAACCCGCTTTTCAGAAAAACCTTCGCAACTGAGCTGATAACCGTGTTAATTCCTGGTGCCGGACCTCCACCGGCCAAAATGACAATAGATGGTTGCATAATTTAAATTTTGTGCAAAGATAGTAGTTTAACCCATAAAATATTGACTGGCTTCTTTAGGTAACATATAGAATTATTGAAACAAATATTTTCTTTTTACCTGTAGAATTGAGAATATTCCTTCTATCTCCATTTAAACTTCTTCATTTCAAATTCTTTAGAAAATGAAGAAATAATAGTCCTTGTCATTTTAGGCTGAGATTTACAAAAAAGCAAAGTGAGTAAATTCTAAAGAGATTCATTCAAATCAATTTTTATTGTGGCAATTAAGCGTCATTTAATAAGGCAGTTATCATTTTATTGATAATAAAGTGATAATCAATTGGATTTACCTATTACTTTTTTGCAAAATTTATATATTTTTGTCCATTAACAAATTTCAATTATCACCATGAAACATCTCTTCAAAAAAGCATTTGTATTGTTTTGCGTAGTAGTGTTGGCGTTGCCATCTTTTTCGCAAGTTTCAACCAATGTTGAGGCCTTAAATCAAATTTCCCGCGAGCAGGAAAAAGAGTGGAGACAGATGCAGAAACGAGTAAAACAATACGCCAGACAGAATCAAATTGAGATTCGTCAGGAATATCCTGATGGAACAATCGTTGAGCTGATTGATGTTATCGATGGCCAACCTATTTTCTACAAAACTGATAATTTGGGGGCCGCTATTACTACCAGAGCCAATCGTTTATGGCAGGGTGGAACTATTGGAGTGGTTGTTGAAGGCGAAGGCTACAGCAAGGTTGGTATTTGGGATGGTGGCGCTGTTAGGCGAACACATCAGGAGTTTAATAATACAGGTGTCCAGCGAGTTACTCAGGTTGATAATGCAACATCACAATCTGCTCATTCAACGCATGTTGCAGGCACAATTATTGCAGGAGGCGTAAATGCGAATGCAAAAGGGATGGCACACAAAGCTACGCTTAAAGCATACGATTGGACCAGTGTTGAGTCTGAAATGTCGACGGCTGCCACCAATGGGATGGAAATTTCTAACCATTCATGGGGCATGGTTCGTGGTTGGGATCAAAATCAAACTACCGGCACCTGGTCATGGAATGGAACTGCAAGTGTTTCTCCTGATGAAGATTATCTTTTTGGCTTTTACAATTCGCAGGCACGAACATGGGATATCATTGCTTACAATGCACCTTATTTTCTTATAAGTAAATCAGCTGGTAACGATCGCGGGGAAGGACCAAGTAATGCTGGAACTGGCGGTAATGCTGAGAAAGATGGCGGCCTTGATGGCTATGACTGTATTGGAGGTTCCGGCGTTTCAAAAAACATACTAACTGTTGGAGCAGTAAATGAAGTGCTTAACTACACCGGACCACAAAATGTAATAATGAGTGGATTCAGTGGCTGGGGACCTGCTGATGACGGACGTATCAAACCTGATATCGTTGGAAAAGGAGTTAATGTATATTCTTCTACCTCAACAAATAATTCCTCTTATGCAAGCTATAATGGTACAAGTATGTCATCACCCAATGTTGTTGGTAGTATGTCATTATTGCAGCAATTATACCAGCAAACGCACAATGGCACTCCAATGCGTTCCTCTTCGTTAAAAGGTCTGGTAATTCATACTGCTGATGAAGCAGGTGCTGATCCTGGTCCTGATTATAAATTTGGCTGGGGTCTGATGAACACAGAAAAAGCAGCTACGATTATCCTTGAAGATGGTGGTATGCAAAATGTAATTGATGAAATTGTTCTTGAAAACAATGGTGTTTATTCACGTGATGTAACCGTTTCAGGAAGTACTCCTTTCCGCGTAACCATATGCTGGACTGATAAAAATGGTAATGTTCCAACGCAGAGCCTTAACCCCCGTACTCCAGTTATTATTCATGATCTCGATTTACGTATTTTGGATGAGAACCTGAATGTTTATTATCCCTATAAACTTGACTATGATAACCCAGCCAATGCTGCAACAACTGATTCAAAAAACTTTGTCGATAATGTTGAACAGATTTATTTCTCTGAACCTGTGGCAGGAACCTACACTATTCTCGTGGATCATGCAGGAACAATCTCTCCTAATCAGGTTTTTTCACTCATTATTTCAGGGATTGATGAGTTTGAAGGTTTACCAGAATGTTCAGAAGGCATGATTGACCCTGTTCCTGGATTTGATGAAGCATTTTTGAATCATAAAATTACCTGGGTTCCTGCTGCCTTTGCAACAGGTTACGAATTGTATTTTGGGACTGATGGTAATGGAGTTACCTTACCATCAAATGTGCTCAATGGCGAAACGGTATTGGAAAATTATGTTAGATTGAATCTTGAGCCTGAAACAACCTATTATCTCGTGGTGAAACCTAAAAACAGCTTTGGTGTGAACGATTGTGAAACCATCTATAGTTTCACAACAATGGCTACCACTTCTGAATTGCCTTACCTGATGAATGTAGAAAGTGTTACTGCACCATTACTGCCTGAGCATTGGGGTTCAATGGATTTTGGATCAATGTCATGGGCCACAACTTCCTTAATTGGCTATAACAGCTCAAAATCGTTTGCTTGCTTCACCACCAATGGGCAAACATCTCCGCTGAATAATTATCTGGTTTCTCCTCCTTTCCAGGTGGATGCCGATAAAGAGTATATGGTATCTTTTGCATATCGTTGTTTTAATCCTTCAGTTCCCGAATCAATAAAGCTTATTTGGGGACCTTATGCTGACACCAATTACATGACCAATGTTCTTTTTGATAATCCATCCTTTAACGCTCAGGATTGGTTATTGGCTAATTCATTGATCGTACCTGGGTTTGACGGATATATTTTCTTGTCTTGGCATGCTTATTCAGCCGATGGTATGGGTCAGTTTGTTGACAATGTTTTACTTGAAGACTGGGGACCCGTAGGAGTAGCCGAAAGCCCTGAGCGTAAGATTCGTGTATTTAACCGCGATGGAGTTTTGGTTGTTGAGTCAGAGTTTGATCTGAATAAAGTTGAAATTACTGTTGTGAATGCTGCCGGACAAACCTTGTTATCAGAAAAAATCTCTGCAACAAGAAAATTTGAGAAGAAAATGGAGTTTTCCAATGGTATTTATGTGATTAACATCAAAGGCGAAGGTTTTGAGAAAAATTCCAAGTTGCTGATCAATTAGATCATTATCTTATAAATGAAAAGACCGTAAGAGTTTAACTTTTACGGTCTTTTTTATTCATAAAAGGCAATTCTGATTGATATTTCCTGACTTCGACAATGCGTCACCCTAAAAATTTATCCAGAAGCTTTCATCAAAAAGCATCCCTATTGATTGATGGTTTGGTGTAAGCAACATTGTT
>PHDU01000171.1 GCA_002842755.1 Bacteroidetes bacterium HGW-Bacteroidetes-1
AGGCATTGCCTATGCCAAACAGGTCAACAAACCGGTTATCCTCGACTTTACAGGATGGAGCTGTGTAAACTGCCGCAAAATGGAAGATAATGTATGGAGCGACAAAACGGTCCTGAGTTTACTTACTAATGAATATGTGTTGATTTCACTTTATGTAGATGATAAAACAGATTTACCTGAAAACGAACAATACATCTCCAAAACCACCAACCGGAAAGTAAAGACCATCGGCAATAAATGGAGTGATTTTGAAACTACCCGTTTCAAAACCAATTCTCAGCCTTTTTATGTTTTAACGGATCATGAAGGTAATTTGCTGACTGCTCCAAAAGGATATGATACAAGCATTGATGGTTATATCAAATTCCTGAATGAAGGGATTCGAAAGTTCAAAAACTCCTGAATTTGATTGAAAGTTGTGTTGTCAAAAAAAAGTTAAATCGAAATTAATCATGAAATTTCACTTTGCTCTTCTTGTAATAATTTTAGTTTTTGTTTTTTCATCCTGTGAAAAGACTACTAGTGTTAATCCTGATTCGACAGTAGAAAATGGATGGCTGGTTGAGGCTGAGAAACTTATAATAAATGAGAACAGCCATGACAGGATACCGTCAATTGATAACCCGATCTTTGTCCATGTAGATGAAGTTACAATAAATCCTAACGAGGAGGTGTTTGTTTACCAGACTGAAAATCAACTTAGGATTTATCCGCTTAACACTATCTGGAGTCATGAGATCATCAACGATAAGGATGAAGAAAGCGCCTTTGCCATTAGTTATTGCCCTATTACCGGCAGTGGAATTGCTTGGAACCGATTGGTAGATGGTTATAAAACGACCTTTGGTGTTTCGGGACATTTGTACAACAACAATTTAGTGCCGTACGACAGGGAAACCGGAAGTTACTGGTCGCAAATGAAGCTTGAAGGAATTAAAGGTCTCTATGGCGGCAATGAACTTGAATTTAAGTTTATGCTTCATACCGTTTATTCAACGGCGATTTTGGCTTATCCCGATGCTGTGGTGCTGTTTGACAGCACATATGCACATTCTTGTGACTCCATTTGTTTACCGCCAACAAAATCCGAACAGGTTGGATCATCTATTCTATCCAACTATTTTGGCGTGGTGGTGCGCGATGAAGTCTTGCTGTTTGCCAGCAATCTATTTACCCCTAAAATTACAATCTTTCACACTCATTTTAAAGGATTATCATTGGTCATTGCCGGAAGCTACGAACTTGGATTTACGACCGCGTTTATTAACTCTAACGTGTTAACTTTTCATGCAATTAACGGTGAACTTCCTGACATCATGAGAGACAACGAAGGAAATACTTACGACTTGATGGGCAACATAACAAACGGCCCCAAAAAAGGGCAACGGTTGAATACCCCATTTGCCTATTCAGCCAAAGAATTTGCCTGGAAACTTTTCTTTGACCAAATACAAAATTATCAGAACTAACAAGATATCAACACATTAATTGATCAGTAATTGCAAGCTGTGCTTTAATCATAATGCTTGTCAGGATTACAATTTTCCACGACTGATTAGTAAGTTATTAATAAAAAATTATCACTAAACAATATGCAACATTACGACATTATTATTATTGGAACAGGTGCTGGCGGGGGAACACTGGCCCGAAGGCTTGCTCCAACAGGAAAAAAAATCCTGATCCTCGAACGTGGTGATTACATTCCGCGCGAAAAAGAAAACTGGGATACTGAAGAAGTTTTCCTGAAAGCACGTTATAAAGCCAAAGAAAACTGGACGGACAAAGACGGGAAATCATTTCATCCGGGAATTCACTACTGTGTCGGAGGAAATACTAAAGTGTATGGCGCTGCCCGGAATTTCACCTGCCTGGGACATCAGTTATAAAGATTTAGCCCCTTATTATCTTGAAGCGGAAAAACTATACTCCGTGCATGGGCTACGTGGTAGCGATCCCACCGAACCAGCCGAAACAAATTCGTATTCGTTGCCTCCGCTGGAACACGAGCCGCGCATTCAGGAACTCTTTGATGATATAAAAAAATTGGGGTTAAAACCTTTTCCACTGCCAATTGGCTTTAAAAACGGAGAAGAAAATGGAGAATCAAAAGTTGTTTTAGACCGCTTTGATGGTTTTCCCGACCCCACCGAAAGTAAAGCTGATGCGCACGTTGTTGGTATAAAAGAAGCTTTAAAATATGAGAACGTAACACTGGAAACCAACAGTTATGTTTCGCGTTTGCTTACCGATGGTTCAGGTAAAGAAATTAAAAGTGTTGAGGTAATCAGAAGCGGTGAAACGATTAGCTATTCCGCTAATATTGTGGTGGTTTCGGCAGGCGCTATAAACAGTGCAGCTTTGTTGCTGCGTTCGGCCAATGAAAAACACCCCAATGGCCTGGCAAATGGCTCCGATGTGGTTGGCCGTCATTATATGGCGCACAACAATTCGGCGATGGTTGCACTTTCAACCAAACCAAATCCTACCAAATTTGGTAAAACATTCGCCATCAACGACTATTATTTTGGCACAAAGGATTTCGATTTTCCAATGGGTCATATCCAAATGCTGGGCAAGTCAGACGCACTAATGTTCCGTGAAGACGCTCCTTCGTTTGCTCCGGGCCTAACCCTGGAATACATGGCAAAACATGCGCTTGATTTCTGGATGACATCAGAAGATTTACCCTTGCCCGAAAACCGGGTTACTTTGGATAAAAATGGAAATATCGTATTAAGCTATTCTGAAAATAACATAGAAGGGCACAAACGCCTTCAAAAGAAATTACGGTGGATACTCGAACATACAGGCTGCGAAACACATCTGTTACCCAATAATATCTATTTAGGAAAAAAAATCCCGATTGCGGGTACAGCGCATCAGTGCGGAACCATCAGGTTTGGAAATGATCCTGAAACTTCGGCGCTCAATATCAATTGCAGGGCGCATGAAGTCGAAAATCTGTATGTTGTGGATGGAAGCTTTTTCCCGTCGAGCTCAGCGGTTAATCCGGCTTTAACAATTATGGCAAATGCGCTTAGGGTAGGTGATCATC
>PHDU01000090.1 GCA_002842755.1 Bacteroidetes bacterium HGW-Bacteroidetes-1
TTCAAACCTTTACATTTTGGGCAACTATCCATACTGATTTAGTTTAAGTTAATAACTGCACAAAGATAAATAAACCATACTAAATTAACAATACCCATTATTTTTTGAATTATTTCCCAAAAATACTTTGTTTTTCTTGAATTCAATCAAGAGAGAGTACCCCAGTTTAACAAAATAATTACAAAATGCACTTTAAATTTCACTTTTTCTAAAATTTATTTATTTTTAAAGTCTAATCCTATTCAAATGAAAAGGACATTTTTTCTATTTCTGACATTCACATATCACATCGCTGGGTTCTCCCAAATAGATGTGCCACCAGAAACGCTCTCTAACAAGCAGCAAATAAAAAAATTTCTTGATGCTGCGATGGTTTATCCCAAAGAAGATTTGGCAAAAAGGATAGATGGTAAAGTAAAACTATCTTTCACTATTGATGAAGAAGGTTATCCAGTGGATGTGGAGATTATATCTGGCCAAACGGCGGGCTTAAATGATGAAGCGGTGCGGTTGGCTAGCAGGATATTATGGAAACCTGCACTGAAAAATGGAAAAGCTGTGAAAACCGTTCAAACATTTACTATTGATTTCAATTGCAGTCATTATTACCGGGTCGTTAAAGAAAGAGGATATGGCGAAATCGAATTTTACGATATTCCTTTTGACAAAAATAAAAATATTTATAATTTTGCCGACCTTGATGAAACACCGAAACCAATTATTAAAAAACGATTTATCAATTTAGGTCATTATATTCAGGAAATGTTACAATACCCGGAATCAGCATTTAGGGCTGGCATCCAGGGAACAGTTAAACTAAAATTTGTTATTGAAAATGATGGTATTGTTTCCAATATCAGGGTTGATAAAAGTGTGGGAGGCGGCTGCGATAATGAAGCAATCAGAATATTGCAGTCAATACAATGGAAACCAGGGATCAAAAATCAACTTGCAATCAGAAGTCATGCCTCAATGGATGTCACATTTCAAATTTCAAGTAATAAGATTCAGGGAATACCTAACAGACAATCAACAGGCTTATAATCTATCTATTAACCATATTATGATTCGTTTATGAAAAAAAATGCAGTGCTATTGTCATATCTATTAATAGCTTCTTTGGTGCTGAACGCTCAGGATAAGCAACCAGAAAATTGGACAAGGGAAGGAAAATTCGGTTTAAACTTATCACAAAATCATTTATCCAATTGGGCGGCCGGTGGTCAAAGTTCACTTAATTCTCTTGGAAATTTGAACTACTCAGCTAATTATTTAAAAGACAATACGAAATGGGATAATTCTTTGAACCTTAATTTGGGATATAGCATTATTGGCGATGCAAAATCAATTAAAACAGACGATAAAATTGAATTTAATTCATTGTACGGACTTAAAGCATCAGAAAAATTGTTTTATAGCCTGACATTTTCATTTAAGACGCAATTCGCTGACGGGTTTGATTATAAAGTGGACTCAACCAATCCTATATCAAGGTTCATGGCCCCAGGTTATATCACACTTGGCGCAGGTATGGATTGGAAACCAAATGCATATTTCACCCTTAACTTTTCACCTCTGACCGGACGGATAACTATTGTTTCTGATCAGACTTTAGCTGATTCTGGCACTTTTGGTGTTGAACCAGGTGAAAATCTCAGATTTGAACTTGGCGCAAAAGCAATGGCTAAACTTGAGCTGGAGGTTGCAAAGAATGTTACGCTTGGTTCAAAGTTGGAATTATTCTCCGACTATCTTAAAAACCCTCAGAACGTTGACGTTGACTGGCAAACTTTGATAACAATGAAAGTAAACAGCTGGCTTAATGCTAATATCTCGGCACATTTGATTTATGACGATGATATTATGATTACTGATAAAGATGGCAACAAAGGACCACGCACCCAATTTAAGGAAGTACTGAGCATTGGCCTCAGTTATGTATTCAAATAATGAAAAAAATAGGTCTATTATCTGACACCCATGGATATATACATCCAAGGGTGTTTGTTTTTTTTAAAGATTGTGACGAGATTTGGCATGCCGGAGATATTGGTTCAACCGATGTTTCTGATCGGTTAAGTAAATTTAAACCTTTTAGAGGAGTCTACGGAAATATTGATGGTCAACAGATACGTTTGCAATATCCTGAATTTCTACAATTCGTTTGTGAAGAAGCTGTTGTTCTTATTACCCATATTGGAGGATATCCTGGTAGATACCTTCATACTATCAAACAAAAAATTGAAACCCTCCAACCAGATTTATTCATTGCTGGACATTCTCACATCCTCAAGGTGATACCAGATAAGAAAAATAATCTGCTATTTCTTAACCCAGGTGCTGCAGGAAATGCCGGGTTCCATCAAAAAATAACTTTTATACGGTTCTCTATCACAGCAAAACAAATCCATGATCTCGAGATCATGGAAATAGACCGGTAAAAAACTGTTATCTCAGTCTATCAACTGACCGGATAATTTTAATATCCTTTGCTATCCCTCTCATGGCCAGAAATGAAAAAACCAATGCAGCCAAAGGCATGAATATTCCCAACCTATAATCTGGAGATACTAACACAACTTTTTCAATTTGATCGATATAGAAAAAGAAAGTAAGACCAATATGTAAGATAGAAAGGAAGATATTAATGCGGGCAAAGGCATATTGTCTTTTAAGGTTTTTATATAAAAACAAAGTTATCAAAGGATTAATAACCAGAAGTGATGTTAAAATCGTTAACAGCACCAAATAATATTTGCTAAAAATCGGTTCATTGGATGGAACAAAATCCTTAAGTTGATATACATGAAACTGCAGATTGTAACTTTCGCCATAAAACCAAGCAATTGGAAAAACAAAAAGTAAAACAGCTGAAATAACTGCAAGAAAAAGAAAAACTGATTGAATACGCTGAATCATATGATGGATGGTATAATTATTAATCAGGTGCAAAGATAAAACATTAAAAAAAGTTTCAACTTAAAAAAAGTGTATCTTTGCCAAATTAATTAACGACATTTTTTATTGTTATTAAAACTTATGTATTTTTGCTTCGCATAATACAAAGGAATCTCAGAAATTTTTTAAGATCCATTCCCTCTACTGAGGATTATATTTTTCTGTTTTTTCAAAATCAATGACATTTTTCATTTTGGATTATTAAATATTTATCACATGTATGATATTGTTGAGCTTAATAATAAGCTTGTAGGCGAATTGAGAGAAATCGCCAAGGAATTAAATGTTCCAAAAGTTGAAAAACTTTTAAAACAAGATTTGATTTATCAAATCCTTGATCAGCAGGCCTTGAATCCAACATCAGCCTCAATAGAAAAGGAAAATGCGGAAAAGGCAAGATTGAACAAGAGAGCACGAATTCAAAAAGAACCTGAAAAACAAAAGGTTGAAAGAAAGAACGGTAAGAGACCAGATGAAAATACCCCCAAAACAGCTCCTCCTGCATTCGCTCCAGCCTCGATAGAGATGAATAAAAAATCTGAAGTTGAACCCGTTTTTGCCGAAAACCTGGAGAGACCAAAGAGCACTCTTGTTCTTAAACCAAAAGAAAACAAACCTTCACATCCCGTACTTACCCCCATCGAAGATGAATCCATATCTTCCTTAAAATCAACACCTGTTGATGCTAACGAAGAGGTAAAAGATCAAAAAATACAAGGTGAAAGAAATGATTTTGTCAACAAAGAACAGAAGACAATTCACCGGCCTAAACAAGCTATCAGAGACCGAACAGGTGAAAAACCAAACACATCTCCTGAAACGAACGACAATGCAGATAGAAACAATCGTCCGGAAAGAGTTGAAAGAACAGAGAAACAAGATTTCAATGACAAAGCTGAAGGAAACGTAAGAGAAGTATCTGCAATTGTTCATCCAGGAGCACGAACAGATAACAAATCTTTTACGGATGGCCAGAGTGATCAGCCCAATCAGCCAAGAAAAGAACATCAAAGAGAAAGCAATACAAGACAAAAAAGAGAGGAATACTCCTTTGAATTTGATGGTATTGTAGCCGCAGAAGGTGTTCTAGAAATCATGCCTGATGGATATGGTTTTCTTCGATCATCCGACTACAATTATCTCAATTCACCTGATGACATATACGTTTCGCAATCGCAGATAAAACTCTTTGGACTCAAAACTGGCGACACTGTTAAAGGAACCATAAGGCCTCCAAAAGAAGGCGAAAAATATTTCCCTTTAATTAAAGTTGATTTTATCAATGGCAGACTTCCTGAAGAAGTACGTGACCGGATTCCATTTGACTTTCTAACCCCCTTGTTTCCTGAAGAAAAATTCAACCTTACAGGGCATGCTGAAAGCACTATGTCTACACGGATTATGGACTTATTTGCGCCAATTGGCAAAGGTCAACGCGGTCTTATTGTGGCTCAACCCAAAACAGGGAAAACAGTACTGCTCAAAGAAGTAGCTAATGCAATTGCAAAAAATCATCCGGAAGCTTATTTGATTATTCTTCTTATAGATGAGCGTCCTGAAGAAGTTACAGATATGGCCAGAAGCGTTAAAGCTGAAGTTATCTCTTCCACTTTTGACGAACCAGCTGATAAGCATGTCAAAATTGCAAATATTGTTCTCGAAAAGGCCAAACGTCTTACTGAATGTGGGCATGATGTTGTGATTTTACTTGATTCCATAACGCGACTGGCGCGGGCATATAATACCGTTTCTCCCGCTTCAGGAAAGGTACTATCAGGTGGTGTTGAGGCCAATGCACTTCAAAAACCAAAACGTTTCTTTGGAGCGGCACGCAAAATTGAAAACGGCGGCTCACTAACCATCATTGCAACTGCACTTATTGATACTGGTTCGAAGATGGATGAAGTAATTTTTGAAGAGTTTAAAGGTACAGGTAATATGGAGCTTCAGCTCGACCGCCGTTTATCAAACAAAAGAATATGGCCTGCTATTGATATTGTGTCTTCAAGCACCAGAAGAGAAGATCTTCTACTTGATAAAGACACCATGCAACGCGTATGGATTCTAAGAAATCATTTGGCCGATATGACACCGATTGAGGCAATGGAATTTCTTAAAGATAAAATGCGTTACACGCAAACAAATGAAGAGTTTTTAATCTCTATGAACAGTTAAGTGTTCATATTCAATTTTTTAAACTTCCGGATCACAAGATTGTGATCCGGATTTTTTTTACACTTAAATTGAAGTGATGCCTAATTCGTTTGACAATTTATTCAAATCCAGGCCATTAAAGCTACCTGAGCTCATAAACGCATAAACATCGGACAAGTCTTTTTGGTTTAATAAAAAAGAAATCAGTTGTTCTTTGTTTGAAAATAAATATAAATCCTCCCTTCCAAAAGCCTCCCTCAATCGTTGGAATGAAATTTCAGGAAGTCGTTTGAGTGCAACTGCATGAGGGTCGTAAAAAACAATAGCAACATCAGCGGCATCAAGAGAGTTTCTATATTGATTGATAAATCCTTCACTTAAACTGCTAAAAGTGTGAAGTTCAAGACATGCAATAATTTTTTTTTCGCTAAATTGTTCTTTTAACGCTATAATACTCGCTTTAACCTTGGAAGGAGCATGTGCAAAATCCCTGTAAATAAATGAATCTCCATTTGATGCGAAAAGTTCAAGTCTTCGTGAAGCCCCTTTGAAGCTGGAAATTGCATTGTAAAAATGTTCATCGCTGACGCCCATTTCTTTACAAACCAAATGCGCTGCACTCAGGTTAGCCATGTTATGACGGCCAAAAATACTTAGTTTGTAAGAAGTGTCTGCATCGTGAATAATAGTCACCCCATGTTCAACATGATGAGGATGGATACTGTATGGAAGTTTTTTAACAGCTGAATGCTCAGCAAGTTTTGTGACTTCTATGTCATCCTCAAAAAAAATCAGGCTGCCTTCTGGTTCAATGCAATCAATAAACAACTTAAACTGATGAACATAATTCTCAAAAGTGGGAAAAACATTAATATGATCCCAACCAATTCCACTGATAACAGCAATATTCGGATGATAGTGCAAAAATTTGGGAACGCGATCAATAGGCGAGGTCAGGTATTCATCCCCTTCCATTACCATCCACTTGGCAGATTCTGACAGTTTCACCATAACCTCGAAACCATCAAGCTGGGCGCCAACCATATAATCAGTTTTAAACCCAACGATCTGCAGCACATGAAGAATCATAGAAGTGATGGTTGTTTTGCCATGACTTCCGCCAATGACAACCCTCATTTTATGCTTCGATTGCTCAAAAAGAAACTCTGGATACGAATATATTTTTATATTTTTCCTTTGCGCTTCAAGTAGTTCAGGATTATCAGCTCTTGCATGCATCCCCAATATTACTGCTTGAATATCATCGGTTATCTTTTTAGAATCCCATCCAATATTTTCAGGAAGCAACCCATATTTATTTAATCGTGTGTATGATGGCTCAAAAATTTCATCATCCGATCCTGAAACTGTAAAACCTTTTAAGTGTAAAGCAATCGCCAGATTGTGCATTGCACTTCCACCTATTGCAATAAAATGTACGCGCATTTGTGTTTTCTTTGAAAAGTCAAAAATAATAAAATAGCGGCCTTTAATGGATGAGTGAGTATGGAATAAATAGTTTTTCTAAAAAAACCTATGACTATGTTATTTAAAAAGATTCACAATACGTTTCATTCCATTTACTTAGCTCCGATACAAAAAACAAATTTCATCATCAAGAAAAATTCGGAGAAAAAACAAAGAGCCTGAATTTTGCTCATCAAGTGATTAGTACACTATTATTTAGATCATACCAATGGGCAGAAAGTGAAATCAATATGTTTATATTTGCTCTTTAAAAAATTTAGAAGAAATGAACCAACAGGATATAAATAACTTAAATGAAAAATGGAAGAATCTTTCAACAGTTGAAATTCTTCATCAGTCTTATAAAATTTTTAATGACAATGTTGCTTTCTCGAGTAGTCTTGGGTTTGAAGATCAGATATTAACGCATTTAATTGCAAAACATAATCCTAAGATTTCAATTTTTACCTTGGATACAGGACGACTTTTTCCTGAAACTTACGACCTTATTGACCGCACAAACGCCAGATATGGAATGAATATCCGGATATTTTTTCCAGATGCTAAGCAAGTTGAAGATATGGTAAATATAAATGGCGTCAATCTTTTTTACGAAAGTATTGAAAACAGAAAACTTTGTTGCGGAATTAGAAAATCAAATCCTTTGAACCGGGCGCTTACCGGGCTTGATGCATGGATCACAGGATTACGCCGTTCGCAATCCATTACAAGAGTTAATATGCAAGTTGTAGAATGGGACGAGATGCACCAGATGGTTAAGATTAATCCATTGATTAACTGGACTGAAACCGAGGTTCAGAATTTTATTAAAGCAAACAATATTCCATATAATACCCTTCATGACAAAGGACTTCCAAGCATCGGCTGCCAACCATGCACCCGTGCAATTGATGTTGGAGAAGATCTTAGGGCAGGCCGATGGTGGTGGGAGCTTCCTGAACAAAAAGAATGCGGCCTTCACAAAGCACGCTAATAAAATCAGCGAAAAACGCCTGAATTATCAAAAGTTGTATAAATGTCATAAATTTTGTTTGAATGGCTTCCTGTTTAAATTCGCAAGATTTGGACCAATAAGCTCGATACCAAGATTATATTTGTGTTAAAAAGCGAAGTCTAAATACTGTTCATTAAACGTACAAAATCAGAATTGAGTGTATTATTAACAAACCCGAGACAAGAATCATCAAATTCGAAATCCACTAAGCATACACCTATTCTTTTTGTTTTGCTTAACTTTGTCCCAAACGTAAAATAAAGTTGCTTGTTTATATCATACAATGAAAAAACTGGAATTGAACCCTATAAAACATTCAATAACTCTGACTAAAGCTGAAATTCTGAACGATTACCGAATTGCAGTTGAAAGTCGTCTGGCCAGCATATCAGGACGTAGAGAGGTGCTCACAGGCAAAGCAAAGTTCGGAATTTTTGGAGATGGAAAAGAAATTCCACAACTAGCCATGGCAAAAGTTTTTCGTGAAGGCGATTGGCGTTCAGGATATTATAGAGATCAAACTTTTATGCTGGCTGCCGGAATGGCAACACTTGAAGAGCTTTTTGCCCAATTGTACGGCGATACTGACCTCGAGGCAAATCCAGGAAATGGAGGAAGACTCATGAACAATCATTTTGCATCACGGTCGCTGAATGAAAATGGAGTGTGGAAAAACCTGACCAAAATGAAAAATTCTGCCCCCGACACCTCTCCTACTGCAAGTCAAATGCTTCGATTGCTTGGACTTGCTCTTTCTTCAAAACATTATCGGGAAAATGACCTACTCTCTGATCAAACGAATTTTTCAATCAATGGTAACGAAGTTGCTTTTGGAACTATTGGAGACGCCTCTACTTCTGAAGGTCACTTTTTTGAAACCATTAATGCTGCCGGTGTTTTGCAGGTACCAATGGCCATATCCATATGGGATGATGGGTGGGGAATTTCTGTACCCAATTCTTATCAAACTACCAAATCAAACATTTCGGAAATTCTAAAAGGCTTTGCAAAAGAAAAAGACACCAATGGCTATTATATTTATAAAGCAAGTGCAACCAATTATGAAGAGCTCATCAGAATTTATTCGGAAGGAATAGAAAAATGCAGGACAGAACACGTTCCGGTAATATTTCATATTGTTGATTGCACGCAACCTCAGGGACATTCAACTTCAGGTTCACATGAGCGCTATAAAACAAAGGAGCAGCTCGAAAAAGAACATCAACTTGATGGTATCGCACAATTAAAAAATTGGATATTAGAAAAAGGTTTTGCTACTGAGAAAGAGCTCCTTGAAATTGAAAAACAGGCAGAACAAAGCGTACGCGAAGCACGCCGAAATGCATGGAATCATTTTCAGCAACCACTAAATCGAAAACGAGATGAATTTATCCAGCTGGTTGATATAACTACTTGTAATTGTGCAAAAACTACAAAAATTGAATCAATCAAAACAGATCTGACTCGAATTGGCGAGCCAATAAGAAAAGATATTATTTCTTCTGGACGAAAAATTCTGAGGCTTATCTGCAATTCCTGCAGCAATCCGGAAAACTCGCTAAAAGTTAATGTCACAAAGTGGTTGGAAAAAGAGCTAACCGAAGGATCTGAGAAATATAGTTCATTTCTTTACTCCTATTCTGATCAATCGGCCATGAAAATAAAACCTGTTGATCCCACTTACGATTCAAATTCCCCCTTAGTCCCGGGTAGGGAAATTTTACGTGACAATTTTGATCAGATATTCCGGATGAACCCAATGGTGGTTGCCTTTGGTGAAGATGTTGGTAAAATTGGAGGAGTCAATCAAACCTATGAGGGTCTTCAGGAAAAATATGGTAAGTTGCGTATTGGTGATACAGGCATTAGAGAAGCAACAATTATTGGACAAGCTATTGGAATGGCTCTCAGAGGATTAAGACCAATAGCGGAGATTCAGTATTTTGATTATTTATTGTATGCCTTACAGATTATTAGCGATGATCTTGCCACAATGCAGTACCGCACAAAAGGAGGCCAAAAAGCACCTGTGATCATAAGTACCAGAGGGCACCGTCTTGAAGGAATCTGGCATGCAGGATCACCTTTAAGCATGGTAATAAACTCTATACGAGGAGTTTACGTTATTGTTCCACGTAATATGACACAAGCTGCCGGTTTTTACAATACATTCATTGCTTCTGATGAGCCTGCTCTGATCATTGAGCCTCTTAACGCTTACCGGCTTCGTGAAAGAAAACCTAAAAACTTAGGTTCTTTCAGAGTAGCTCCCGGAATTCCTGAAATCCTTAAAAATGGTACTGATGTAACTGTTGTGACTTATGGATCGTGTGTACGTATCGCTCAGGAAGCTACACTTCAGCTCCAGGAATTTGGGATTGATGTAGAACTAATTGATGTGCAAACACTGATTCCTTTCGATATCAATAAGATTATTTTAGGATCTCTTAAGAAAACCAATAAAATTCTTTTCTTTGATGAAGATGTCCCCGGAGGGGCTACCAGTTTCATGCTTCAACAAGTACTCGAAACTCAAAAAGGATTTCAATATCTTGATGCTGAACCAAAAACACTTACTGCGAAAGAGCATCGGGCCGCTTATGGCACTGATGGTGATTATTTTTCAAATCCTAATGCAGAAGATGTTTTCGATATGGTTTATAATATGATGCATGATTATAACCCTATAAAATTTCCGAAGATTTTTTAGATATTTGATTACATATAAAGGTCTAAAATATTCTTCAAACCAATAAAGCATCAATTTATAGATTGAACATTGAACGTTGTCTTATCAATTTTATTCGTTTTCACCGCTTTATTAGTCAGAGCTGATAGTTTGACAAAATGATTCTATATTTGTGTTGAATTACGCTTTATGAAACATATAAGTCGCTTTCTGTTTGTTTTATTATTACTGGCGCATGGTCATGTGTTTCACCCTATGCCGAATAATATGCTTCCGAGCAAACATCTGCAACCCATTGAATTTCATAATAATAATTCGGCAGATATTAAAGAAATAATGGAACCTAAGTCCAAAAAGATGAAGGGAGATTCCACGGTCATCCATCTTTATCGGATGGAAAATATCGGAAAGTTAATTCAAAGAGAATCGCTGCCATTGGCCAACTCACACGCTGACTATTTTGATTCTATTTCAAATAAGGGTATCACAGACATCAAAGCAATGAAGGCGTCATTTACCAGCATGAATAAGTATCTTTTGATCGATTTTGAGAATGATATCTTTACGAACACCGACTTTTACTATACCAATGGCACTCAAATAAGTTTAATCCATCCCGGGTTACAACATTTTTTTCTTTTGAATAGACTTCCTGACGCAGGAAAAGGATCCATCAATCATTATGGCATTGGGTTGAGGCAAAACATGTATACTCCTGTTGATCCCGAAGGAGAATTCATCAATTATAATGATCGTCCATTTTCAGGCATCATGATGATTGAACTTTTTAAAATTAGCACTTGTCACCAAAGGCATTTGCGACTTACAGCAACAATACAATTGGGGGCAATTGGAGCAATTTCTTTGGCTTCTACATTTCAAAATGCTGCACATGAATTAAAACCAAACGGATGGAAATTTCAAATTAAGGATGATGTGCTATTAAACATAAATGTTGCCATTGAAAAAAATATTCTTAAAACCCGTAATGTCGAAATCAACATTGAAGGAAAAGCGTTTTTAGGAACCTATCAGACAAAAGCTGCCACAGGCTTAAAATTCAGAGCAGGCATTCTTCCTTTAACCTTCAATCCATTTGCAACATCAAAGCTATTTACGATAGAACATGTTCAATCAGAAAAACATATTCCGGTATGGTTTTTTGTTGATATTCATGGAAACCGTATTTTTTATGATGCAAGCCTGAACGGTGGCTTTTTCAACAAAGAGAGTCCTTTTGTCATTTCAGGAAACAATACAATGAAATATACACTTCAATTAGCAATGGGTGTTGCGGCAAGTTACAAAAGGACATCCATAACCCTTAAACTGATCTATTTATCACCAGAATTTAAGCAAGGAGTTGAACATCGATGGGGAGCTTTGACACTGAACTACAACCTATAAAATATGAAAAAATCGCAAAAATTAAATGGAGGATCCCATAAAAAGGAAATGGTTCCAAATGATATTAAAATTGATTTCCCAATTAGCTACACATTAAAGGTTGTGATGGTTTTTGATCAAGGCATTGAAAAGCATCAACAAGATATTGAAGAGATTCTTCTCAGACAAAAAATACCGTTTGAGTTTCAGAGCATTAAAAAAAGCAGCAATTCAAACTATATAAGTTTTAGCATCCGCATTACGCTTCTCAGTAAAGTGCAAATGGATGATTTATACACAGACCTTAAAATGCTACCCGGAATTAAAATTGCCATTTAAATCATTGATTTCTTGAATTAAAAGGAATCTAATCTTCAATTAGGAAATTCGTCAAAATTGAGCTAAAGTTAAGCATGCATCATTCGTTTTCGAAAAAAATTTTCATAACTAATAAGTCGGATTTAAATGTTATAAGCAAAATAAATAGTTTAGATTTAGTAAAAACTACTCAAAACTCCTTTTAATTTTGTTGCTTACTATTGAATAACACAACAAACATCCTCTTTCTGAATGCACGATATTGAACCACATTACAATTGGCGTCACCATTATGTTGCTGAACGGGATAGCAAGTCTCCGTTTTATGGCAGACGGTACAGTGAGATTTACTTTACAAATTCAGTTTACAACTATCTTATTCATCCACAATGGGATGAATTCGGATCGAAGACACTTTACATGAAAATACTGTATTGCAACTATGACATGCATTTTACAATTATTGAACTCATTGGAGAATGGAATGATTTGTTATACAACGATATAATGTATCTCTATCGACAGGTGATTGAGGTAATGATTGATCAAGGTATTTGTCATTTTATATTAATTGGGGAGAATGTACTAAATTTTCATGACGACGGTGATGACTATTATCAGGAATGGTTCGACAATATCGAGGATGGATGGATTGTTTGTCTTAATTTCAGAGAGCACGTTGTAGAAGATTTTGTAAAAGCCCGCATTGATTATTATTTAGCCTTTGGAGGAAAATTTGATCAGTTTAACTGGAGAGCATATCAACCCATCCAACTATTTGATGTTATTAATAGTTTGATAATGAAAAGATTAAATCCATAATGAATGATTAAAGCAGTGATAATTCAAATATTTGGCCGTGTTCAAGGAGTAGGATTCCGATACTATACTGTGCATAAGGCTATGGAATTGGGCGTTTACGGTTTCGTTCAAAATAAGGGTGACGGCAGTGTATATATCGAAGCTGAACCCATTTTGCAGCTATCCGGACATAAGATTATAATTTTCTGTTACTTCATTTTTTTTTGTTAGCGTTTTGGGCACTACAGATTTTTTTCGGATAAAG
>PHDU01000091.1 GCA_002842755.1 Bacteroidetes bacterium HGW-Bacteroidetes-1
TGAATTTCCAACTCGACAGACTACAACTACTTACAACCCGTTGATAAAGCACCGAAAATTGTTAATAACGTAGTATTTTTGTCAAACTGATTAGTTACATTCCATTCTTTTACAATTGATTAAGTCAACTGAATAAATCCCATTATGAAAAAGTGGAAATGGATACATCGATGGTTTTCATTGGTACTGGGATTACTTTTAATTTTGTGGGCAATTTCAGGGATTATTCTAAATCACCGATCTCTTTTTTCGAATTTTGAACTCAATCGCAACTTGCTTCCGCCTGAATACCGCTATCAAAACTGGAACAATGCTTCAGTGAGATCAGGGCTTCAACTCAACTCCGACAGTTTACTTATCTACGGAAATATCGGCATCTGGTTAACAGATACAACATTCAGTCAATATAAACCTTTCATGGAAGGTATGCCAAAAGGAGTTGACAATATTAAAACCTCAAGGCTTATCATAACACCCCATGGTCATTTGTTTGCAGGAACCCAGACAGGCATTTATTTTTTCCAGCGAGAAATACAGGAATGGATAAAAATTGCACTTGACATTCACGATGAGCGAATTACTGACCTCACAATTAAGAATGGAAAATTGGTCGTTCTTAGTCGGTCGGAAATTTTTCTGGCGGGCTACGATACTGCTGTTCCGGAATTTATAAAAGTATTGTTGCCTGCTGCATCCGATGATGATAATCAAATTGGGCTCTTTCGCACACTTTGGGTCATTCATAGTGGCGAAATTTTTGGTTTACCAGGTAAGATTATCATAGATTTCTTTGCGCTGCTGCTCATCTTTTTTGTTATAACAGGATACATATATTTCTTTTTCCCCAGATGGATTAAAAAACGTAAAAAGAAGAAACTGGAGTATAATAATCTCATCAAATCAAGCCGGTTTTCCATTAAATGGCATAATAAACTCGGTATATGGCTTGGTGGCTTTTTGATTCTGACAACATTAACCGGCATGTTCCTCAGGCCTCCTTTATTGATTGCCATTGGAAATGTAAGGGTGGGAAAAATTCCTTTTTCTGTGCTGAATTCACACAATACATGGCACGATCGTTTACGCACTATTCACTGGAATGAAGAAGGTGAATATTGGCTTATTGGCACCAATGATGGCATATATTTTACTGATGCTTCCTTAAAAAATGCCCCCGCTCCATTTCTGAATCAGCCTCCTGTTTCAGTTATGGGTATCAATGTGTTTGAACCTACCGGTAAAGGAAGCTATTTTGTAGGTAGTTTCAATGGTTTATTTTTATGGCAACCAACATTAGGATTGGTTCAGGACTATATTACCGGCGAAGTCCCAAATAAGAAAAATTCAGCCGGATCGCCTTTAGGCACTCACTTGATTTCAGGAATGATACGTCTTGAAAATAAATTACTCCTATTCGAATATAATCATGGCTTATTGAAAGAAAAAATACCGATGCCCCCTGCAATTCAAAGCACACCAATGCCACTTTGGAATGTTGCCTTGGAGATTCATACGGCACGTATCTTCCAAAATTTAATTGGGATATTTTACATTCTAATTATCCCCATTTTTGGAATCAGCACCTTACTGATTCTTATTTCCGGAATTATTATCTGGCTTAAAAAAAATGGAGGCTACAGTCCAGACCGGCTTTTTCATCTGCGTCATTATATAATAGTAAACCTTTTTAGAAAAAAGGAAAGATGAAAATATTCAGCCTGTATTATTCATGTAGAAGAAAAAAGTAAAAAGATAAAAGTCAGGCAGTTGCAACCAATCTATTTTCATAATTTATTTTGTAAAGATGATTTTATTTCCTTGCTAATGTTATAATTCTTTTATCTTTAGCCTTTTATCTTTTGTCTTTTTTAAAGTTTATACTATTACTCAGGTTAGGTGGCCAATCAAATGAATTTTATAAAAACTATGCTTATGTTGTTAAGAAAAGTTAATTTTGTAGAAGAATAAAGGAAAATAAATACCATAATACTTTAATAGAAAATCAAATGAAAAACCACGTTAAATATTTGATTCCACCCCCACAGTGGCGCGTAGCGGTTATCATTATGCTGGGTGCGATTGCAGGCCTGGGTTTCTATGCACTTTATTCAAGCAGAGCATTATCTTATCTTAGTGATTCACCTGAGACCTGCGTGAACTGTCACATCATGGCACCTCAATATGCAACATGGCAACATAGTTCGCATCGCGAAGTGGCCACTTGCAATGACTGCCATGTGCCACATGACAACATTTTCAGAACTTATTATTTTAAAGCTATGGATGGGGCTCGACATGCAACGATGTTCACATTAAGACTTGAGCCACAAAACATCTTTATTAAGGAGGCAGGTATCGGGGTAGTTCAGAAGAACTGCATTCGCTGCCACGGAGCATTAATTACCGATTCAAAAGTTTTAGCACAAACGCAAACTTATCTGCATAAGTTTGAGGATAGACTATGCTGGGAGTGCCATCGTGATGTGCCTCATGGACGCGTAAAAAGTTTATCAAGCACCCCATATGCCAGGGTTCCAATGTTGGCATCGCCAGTTCCTGAATGGTTAAAAAAAATGACAAAATAATTTCTTTACATTAAAATTAATTGCAATGAACGAAATCAAAAAAAAGAATCGCAGTCCATGGGTTAATTGGACGCTTTTTGCAGTCACTTTGGCAGTTGTATTTTTTCTCGGACTGCTTGTATCCTCCATCACAGAAAGAAGAGCTGAAGCCATCTTTGCTTATGCCCCAAAAGTCAAACTCAATCCATTTGAACCCCGCAATGAAATTTGGGGCAAAAACTTTCCCTGGGAATTCGAGTCTTATCGCAAAACACAGCAAACTGATTTTCGTACACAACATGGCGGCAATGCGATGAGGGATGTGTTAGAAGAAAGTACTGAACTTGTTGTGATGTGGGCTGGCTACGGCTTCTCAAAAGATTACAATCAAGGAAGAGGACATTCTCATGCAATTGAAGACATTCAAAATACGCTCCGAACTGGTGGGCCATTGGCTCCAGATGCAGGCCCAATGCCAAGCACATGCTGGGCTTGTAAAAGTCCGGATGTGCCGCGACTGATGAATCAGCTGGGAGGACCTGCCGAGTTCTACAAAGGAAAATGGGCTAAACATGGAGTAGAAATCACCAATTCAATTGGTTGTGCTGACTGTCACAACCCTGAAACGATGGATCTTGCCATTTCAAGACCAGCTCTCATCGAGGCTTTTCAGGCGATGAACAAAGACATTACAAAAGCAACCCATCAGGAAATGCGTTCGCTGGTATGCGCCCAATGCCATGTTGAATATTATTTCAACAATCAAAATCCCGAGGAACGCCCTAATTACCTGACCTTTCCCTGGGTAAACGGTTTTACTCCTGAGGCAATGCTGAAATATTATGACGATATTGCTTTCAGTGACTGGACACACGCTTTAAGCAAAACTCCCATGCTAAAAGCACAGCATCCTGATTATGAAGTTTACACCACAGGTATTCACGCTGAAAGAGGTGTTTCATGCGCTGATTGCCACATGCCTTATGTGAGTGAAGGCGGATTGAAATACTCGAACCATCATGTTACTTCACCCTTAAAATATATTTCTCAAGCCTGTCAAACCTGTCATCGTGAAAGCGAAGAAACCCTACTGAAAAATGTTTACGACAGGCAGAACAAAGTTGCAGAACTCAGGCACAAGGCCGAAAATCTGTTAACACGCGCCCATGTTGAAGCCAAGATTGCCTGGGATAATGGCACTACTGACGATGAAATGAAAGATATCTTATATGAAATACGCGCAGGTCAATGGTTTTGGGATTATGTTGCCGCATCGCATGGAGGATCGTTCCATTCTCCTCTTGAAAGCGCCCGTGTAATGGGTAAAGCAATCGATCACGCCCAAAGTGCACGCATCAAACTTGCCCGCCTGCTTGCTACCAAAAATATAAACTCCGAAATCCCTTATCCCGATATTACAACAAAAGCAAAAGCGCAGGAATTCATTGGTTTGCCAATGGATCAACTAAAGAATGAAAAAAAATTATTTCTTGAAGAGATCATACCAGTCTGGAAGCAAAAAGCAAAAGAAAGAGAAGCCACTTACGATATTGTAAGTAAGAAATAGTAGTTTCTATAAAAAACCTGAAGCCTTTGGCATGCCTGTTTAGCATGTCAAAGGTTTTTTCTTTGTGATGACCTGCTTTGTTTTAGATTACTATGTTTTCAGGTTTAAATTAATCTGGACTTTTTATAATGAGTTAAAAGAGCTCCGCAATCTTATTGATTGAACTTATAATACCGAAAGGAGAAATGTAATAGTCCAATTATCGCTCACTCAATTGGCCTAACATTTTTATCCATCGGCATTATACCATTAATGCTTTTGGATTCATCTATAATTCACTTTGGTATAAAAAGTAAATGGAAAAATGTAGTTGATTGTTCATTCTGATGATTCATGTCTATAATCAAATATTCCTTTTGAAAAATCACCTATTGGTAAGTGAAATTTATAGGTTTGACATAATTTCTGAAAGAATAAGGTGAGACAAAGCTTAGAATTTATGGGGCAAATATCCGCAAAACAAAAAATAGTCAGATTAATTTATTCTTCTTTTACAATCAAATAAATTACTTCATTGTCGCGCTTAAGGAGGTACTTCTCACGGGCAAACTTTTCCATAAAAACAGAGTCATAAACAAGCGCTTTTGACGTTAATTGGCTCTTTTTAATTTCGGTCTCATAAAATCTTTGCTGTTTTTGAAGATCCCTAAGATTTTTTTGCAGTTTATACTGATTAAGAATTCGGTTCTGATCAAAAAAAACCATCCACAACCCGAATGCAATCAAGGTATAGATATACTTAAAACGGGATAAATGATGTATAATGCGCTTCATAATCAATGGTTTGCAAATATAACATGAAAGACTTCAGAAAACAATATGTCAGTTAATTTTTTTAAATTCTAGTGTGTATCGATACCCTTCTGCATAAAAAGCAAATGCCTGAGTGTTTTGTGGATTTCCAACATGTATTCACGAACTGCTTTTACACTTCCGGGAAGAACATAAAGCAATGAATTTCCCATTAAACCAGCCACCCCTCTACTTAACAAGGCATTGGGTTTTTCAGTTCCATATTTGAGTCGAATTGCTTCCATGATTCCAGGTATTTCCTTCTCGATCCACTTTTTTGCAACTTCAGGTGTGAAGTCGCGCGGTCCAATTCCAGTTCCGCCAGTGGAGAAAACCATGTCGTATTCTTCCTCTTTTGCTTTATGGAGCAAGGTTTCCAGCATCTCCACATCATCAGGAATGATATGCATTTCGAACGAAACCTTCCAACGATTTTCGACAAAAAAGGCTTTCAAAAACTTCATAATTTCAGGTCCGCTCAAGTCTTCATATTCACCTCTGCTTGCTCGATCGGAAAGCGTAATTACCATCACCTTAAAAACCTTCGGAAAATATTGAATAAAATCACCTGCACAAACACGTCCGCCCCTTTTCACTCTAGCAAATATCCCCTCTTTCGGCATTACGCAGTTACCAACCTCGTTAAAGATAGCGCAACCTGATCCATGGCATTTCTTTCCTATCTGTGTTATTTCCAATTCAATATCACCAATAATAAGGGTATCGAAAGGAGCAGTTTCAAATAAAACGAGACCTTCTGTTGTTATGTTTTCAGCAAACTCACCATATTGCACTGTCCGGCCAGCATCTTTCTCAAACTTGCGGAAACTCTCAGTTCCCAGCAAACTCACCATTCGATGCCAATTTCCGGAATGTGCATCACCCATCACACCCTTTTCGAATAAATCAATGTGTGAAACCGGCACTTTAATTGTTCCTTTTTTTTCAGATATATTCACTGAAACAACACTAATTTGGTTCTTATTTTCAACCATGAGAAGAATTACTATATTTGAAAGAGCAAAGTTACTACTTTTAACCAAGCATCAAAAAATACAATGAAGAGAGTTATCTTAAATTAAAATTTCGATCTATATGGAAAACAATGATTTACAACAAGAAAACCTCGTCAGAGAGATAAGTTATCCTTTAACCCGAGCTGCTGGCTGGATGAAATTTTTAGGCATTGTAATGATTATTTACGGCGCTTTAGTAGCACTAAGCATTGTTGGGATCATCATTGCTTGGTTGCCAATCTGGATAGGGCTACTTCTAATAAAGGCCTCCAATAATGTACAAAAAGCCACCCAAACTGGTAATAAATACTACTTTATCAATTCGTTACAACATTTAAACAATTACTTCACCATCACCGGTATTTTACTCATCATTTCAATTATTCTCGGGATTCTCATTGGAGTAACCATCGTTTTGACAGGCTTCACGCTTGAAAATCTTGAAAAGTTTGTTTAGACAAGAACTTGTCCTGTAATCCGTTATATTGGAATCACTTTGGAATAGCTTGTCCTTCCATCCAGGGTGCGCCTGCTGCTGCAAGGGATTTCTCAAGAGCAGGAATTTGCACTAAGACGATTTCTTCCAGTTTCTCCCGAATCATAGCAAACTGTTCATGGGCAATTTCAACACTTCTCACATGTGTTGGCGTAGGTCCATAAGTAGAATTATTTGTACCTATTGAAGCAGCAAAAATTCGGTCTCTTATGGTCGCATCATTTTTTTCAC
This sequence comes from Bacteroidetes bacterium HGW-Bacteroidetes-1, assembly GCA_002842755.1. Classification (GTDB taxonomy): domain Bacteria; phylum Bacteroidota; class Bacteroidia; order Bacteroidales; family F082; genus JALNZU01. The sequence goes on from PHDU01000091.1 coordinate 6,667, forward strand.
CTACCATACCCTTTGACCTGTTTCCATTCAATTCTTCATCAATTTCTAAAAGCATCGTTTTTGTGTGATGTAGTTCTTTCAACAGTTCATTGGGATCAGTTTGGGTTCGTGTTAAAGCTATCTCCATCAGATCTATTTTTTTTATGGAACTGGACAGGACTATTGAGGCAGCAGATGAGGCACTGCTCAAATCTTGAATTTGTTTCCAGAAAGCCACTGTTTCTTTAGGTTCAGACCCTTGAAGCGATCCTTTTCTAAGAGGAACAACCTCAAAAGACTGAGGTCCGGCCAAGCTTTCCATAACTCCATCAAATTGACGGTATAACTCAACAAAATAGGTTCCGGGAGCTACCATTGGACCTTTTGCCTCTCTGTTTGAAGATGCAGAATGAACAGGCATAGAAGACGGCATTCTCAAATCCCAGGCAACCCGATGCAATCCTTTCTTGCCATTACCCTCAACACGTGCAATAAAATCACTGTTCGCATCTTTTATTACCAAAATAAGTTTTGGAGGAAGTGTTCTCCGCTCCTTTTCCAATGCATCCCATCCCGGAAAAGGAATGTCCTCATTTTTTGCTTTTAAAGCCTTTTCAGTCTCTGTTCGTTTGACAGAAAGCGATTTGAAATCATCACGCAAATAGTAAGTAAAAACTGCACCAAAGGGGGGATTGTCTGCTACAAAATAAGCATCTCCCTGACTCGCTTTTTGTTCATTACCAAGGAGTTGACGTGGGATGTACCACCATGCCTGACGCAAAGGGAAGATCGTTGCTTCCTGCTTCATTTGTTCTTCTGTCAAAGAACGCAAAACACTATAATCATCTAAAATAAAGATTCCTCTTCCAAATGAAGCAGCTACAAGATCATTTTCTCTTTTTTGTATGGCAAGATCACGGAATGAAATAACAGGTAAATTACCTTTGAGCTGTATCCATTTCTGACCGCCATTGAGTGATGTCCAGATTCCAAACTCTGTTGCAACAAACATAAGTTCAGGCTTTATATGATCCTGCACCAATCGCCACATGAGCGTACGGTCGGGCAAATTGGATCGGATGGATTGCCAGCTTTTCCCTTTGTCATTGCTTTTAAATAAATAAGGATTAAAATCACCATATTTGTGATTGTCCAATGCAACATACACAGTATTCGCGTCAAAAAGATCGGCTTTAATATCATTGACGAAAGCTGTTTCGGGAACACCCGGAAGTGCAGAAACTTTTATTGCATTCCAATTATGTCCACCATCTTCCGTAATCTGTATCAATCCATCATCAGTACCAGCCCATATAAGACCTTCTTTCTGTGGTGATTCTGACAGGGAAGTGATTGTGCTATAATCAGACATAGCATAAAGATCCCAGTGAGCATCCCAACTTTGGTTTTTATCCATCATTTTTTGATTGATCCGCTGCTTATTGTTAGTAAGATCTTTGGAAATTGCAGTCCAGGAATCTCCTCTGTCTTCAGAACGCCAAACCCTTTGGGAAGCAAAATAGAGTCGTGTTGGCTTGTGCGGACTAACCAAAACAGGAGCATCCCAATTAAAACGATCACGATCATCTCTTATCTCAGGTTGTGGTTTAACAAAGACTATTTCACCTGTTTTCCTGTCAAAACGAACAAGATTTCCTTGTTGCCACTGTGAATAAAGGATATCAGGATTATCTGGTTCGGTTGCCGGCTGATGTCCATCGCCAAAAAGGGTAACAAACCAATCAGCATTCCTTATACCATGAACATTATCCGTTCGTGACGGTCCTCCCTGGGTATTATTATCTTGTGTTCCCCCGTAAATATTATAGAAAGGTTCATCATCATCCAATGCAATTTTATAAAACTGAGTGACAGGAAGATTGGAAACAAATTTCCAGCTTTTTGTCCTGTCGAAACTCTCATACAACCCGCCATCGTTGCCAACAAGAATATAGTTAGGGTCGTTCATACGAAAAGCAACAGCGTGATTATCAACATGTTTATTGTTTTCATTCATTCTGCGGAATGTTTTTCCGCCATCATCAGAAATCTGCATATAGACATCGACCAGATACAAACGGTCGAACTGGTGAGGACAAGCATAAAGTTCCTGATAATAATGTGGCCCTGTTCCTCCGGCAACAGCATCGGATTGCTTTTCCCACGATGCACCACGATTAATGCTTTTATAGACTCCGCCAGAACGACGGTCAAGTTCAATTGCAGCATAAATTACATCAGGATTTTGAGGCGAAATAGCGAGCCCTGTTTTACCCAAATCAGAAGAAGGAAGGCCTTTGGATGACTTCACCCAGTTTTCACCACCATCATCGGAAAGATAGATTGCAGTACCTGCACCTCCACCCATATAGGCTGCTACAGAGCGATGCCGTTGCCAGGTTGCAGCGTACAATCTGTCAGGATTGCGGGGATCAATGATCAAATCTGTTGCTCCAGTCCATGCGTCATCTCCAAGAAGTTGTTTCCAGCTTTGGCCCCCGTCGGTACTTTTGTACACACCACGTTCGCCTCCTTTTGACCATAAAGGTCCTTGCGCTGCTACCCAAATCACTTTTGAATTTGTTGGATGCAGAATAATTTTAGAGATATGTTCAGAGGTTTTCAGCCCCATGTTTTTCCAGTTTTTACCTCCATCGTCACTTCTGTAAACCCCATCTCCATATCCCACATGCCGGCCACCAACATTCTCGCCGGTTCCAACCCAAATGCTTTCAGGATTTGAAGGATCGATGGCGACACATCCCATTGAATATGAATTTTGTTGATCAAAAACAGATTGCCAGGTAGTACCTGAATTTTCGGTTTTCCATAAGCCCCCAGAACCAACAGCCACATACCATACATTATTGTTTTCAGGATGAATAGCAATGTCTGCAATACGGCCCGACATTAGAGCAGGACCAATGTTTCTAAATTTCAATCCGTCAAAAACATCCTTTGTTAAGACATCCTCAGACGCTTGTTTCTTTTGCGCCAATGCAACGAAACTTAACAAGAAAACCAAGGAAGTGAATAAACTGAATTGCATGATTTTTTTCATTGTAGCTGGAATTAGTGTATATTTTTTAACTTCAAACAGATGACCAAAATAAATCATTTTTACCCACAACCAATAATTAGTCAGTTTTAGGGAGCAATAAAACAGTTTAAGTAAAGAGTGATGGTAGTGCAAGGTTAAATTTAATTGCCATTTTCTTTACATTTTTTTAACCTTAGAAAACATTTAATTAATTAGTGCTTCATTACTTTTACACTTTAAAATTAATTAACTAAAGATGAAATTACTATATATTGTTCGACATGCAAAATCATCTTGGGAGTCTCCTGACATGGAAGACCATGATCGGACATTGCTCGAAAAAGGCAAGAAAAGAACGCGTAAAATAATCGAATATTTACAATCAGAAAAAGTTAAACCTGATTTTATAATAAGTAGTTCCGCTTTGAGGGCAAGGGAAACAGCAAGTTATATTGCAAGTGGTTTGGGACTTGATCAGGATATAATTAAAGTAGATCCAATTTTGTATCATGCGGATGAAGATAAAATATTTGAGCAGTTTGAAGACCTTTCTGATGCTTTTGAATCTGTTATGATTGTCGGTCATAATCCGGCACTTACAAATTTTGCAAACAATTTTCTCGTTCCACCCATCGACTGGCTTCCAACCTCGGGCGTCGTATGTCTTGCCTTTGATACCCATCATTGGGATCAAATAAAAAAAGCTGATTTTAAAGTTAAATTTGTGATATTTCCAAAATTAATTGGAAACTGAAAATTATCATCAACTTACGTTGTCGATATCTTGTCAAAATCAAGTTTCATCAGATTTAATGATATTTTTGTCTTTTTAGTTTTAATGAACGTTTGTTCATTAATTCACACTTCAACAAAATACTTTTTATGAAAGGGATAGAGTTTATACCTATAAAGTTATAAATTTGGATTTTAAATGACTTGAGAACTAAAACCTATTCCTTTATTGATCTTAGAAGATTTGTTAATTCTTACTTGATTCCTAAAATTGGATATAAAACATCATAAATGAATTGCGAGATGTCATTTTGCAACGCTTACAATTGTAATAAATGAAAAATAAAACATTGATAAATAGAGAGATAAGTTGGCTTCATTTTAATGCCAGAGTTCTGCAGGAAGCCATGGACACCTCCAATCCTTTGTTTTCGCGCTTGCGTTTTATTGGTATTTATTCCAATAACAGAGACGAATTTTTCAGGGTTCGTGTCGCCACACTCAGACGATTAAAGGAGTTAAAAAAAGGAAAACAAGAATTTTTTGAATATGACCCTTCTAAAACGCTTAAACAAATAAGGCAGATTATTGACATTCAGGAACAGGCATATATGAATACCTATCTTGACATTAGTGATAGTCTTAAAAAAGAAGGCATTCACATTGTTGGATTTGGCGATCTCAACCATGAGCAGGTAAAAAATGTTAAAGATTATTTCACGGAATCGGTTCATCCACATTTATTTCCGATTATGTTGAATGGGGTCAATGATGTTGAAGGCCTTCGCGATAACTCTATTTATCTTGTAGTCCGCTTGCGAAGTTCAAAACTTAATCTTCCGGATGATTATGCATTGGTGAAAGTGCCTACACGACGTGTTTCAAGGTTTTTTATTCTTCCACGCACAGCGTCAAATTACTATATTTTGCTATTGGATGATGTAATCCGATATAATCTGGGTGAAATTTTCCTTCCCTTTGGCTACGATACTTTTGACTCCTATTCAATTAAATTCACGCGTGATGCTGAACTTGATCTGGAGAACGATCTTTCAAAAAGTTTCCTTGAAATAATGGCTGAAAGTCTGAAGCAGCGAAAAAGAGGGGTTCCTGTCAGATTTATTTATGACAAGGATATGCCTGCAGAGGTGCTCGATTTTTTGTTGAAGAAATTTAAAATTAACAAAAAAGACATTCTCATCTCGGGCTGGCAGTATCACAATTTTCGAGACTTCATGTCCTTTCCGCATATCGGACTGCCTTCGCTTTGGTCTCAGCCAATGCCACCATTGCTTCATCCCGATCTTCCACCCTACCAGAGTATTTTTGAAGTTATCCGAAAAAAGGATGTAATGCTGCATTTTCCGTATCACACATTTATGCACATCATTGATTTTCTTCGTGAGGCCTCAATCGATCCAAAAGTTCGGTCTATTAAGATGACTCTTTATAGAGCTGCACCCGAATCTAATGTCATCAATGCTTTGGTAAATGCAGCAAGAAATGGAAAGGCTGTGACTGTATTTCTTGAATTACAGGCACGTTTCGACGAGCAGGCAAACATTCAGTGGTCAGAAAAACTGCATGAGGAAGGAGTCAAAGTAATAAAAACTATCCCAGGATTGAAAGTTCACGCCAAGCTTTTGCTTATCAGAAGGAAGGAAAGCGACCGGGATGTTTATTATACCAACATAAGTACCGGAAACTTTAATGAATCAACAGCAAATATTTATGCGGATGACAGTTTGCTTACTTCTAATCAACAGATTGGAATAGAAAGCGGCCAAATGTTCAGGCTATTTGAAACACCATACAGCCCACCCGACTTAAAAAAACTCATTATCTCACCTTACAATATTAGAAAGACTTTTATTAAGCTAATTAACAATGAGATAAGGCATGTCAAAGCAAACAAGGAGGCGTGGGCAATTCTAAAAATGAATAGTTTGGTTGACGAAGTACTCGTCAAGAAACTTTATCAGGCCAGCCAGGAAGGAGTGCGAATCCGTATAATTTGTCGTGGTATTTGTGTTTTGAAGCCAGGTATTGAAGCACTTAGTGAAAATATTGAGGTAGTAAGTATTGTGGATCGTTTTTTGGAACACAGCCGTATTTTCACGTTTGCCAATGCAGGGGATCCTTTATTCTACATATCTTCAGCGGATTGGATGGTACGTAATCTTGACCATCGCTTTGAAGTTCTTTGCCCAATTGACGATAAAGATATCAAAAAGGAGTTATTCGATATGTTACAAATTCAACTTGCAGACAATACCAAAGCAAGACTTCTTAACCAACCCGACACTGAAGAAATCAATGTGTATAAAAAACCAGTTGAGGGGCAACCAATGATCAGGTCGCAAAAGGAAATTTACGAGTATTTTAAACAAAGAACCCCAGGCCACAGGTAGATATTTTTGGTTCTGTTTTAAATTAATGTGGGATTTTGTATCTTAACGCAATAATTAGAAATGAGTCATGGATACTAAACAGATATTAGCCGGCTTAAGCCCTCAG
>PHDU01000172.1 GCA_002842755.1 Bacteroidetes bacterium HGW-Bacteroidetes-1
AAACAATCAGAATGCGTTAATAATTAGGCTAAGATACTAATTATTAATGATATAACAATACAAAAAGTCGTTATTTTCAGTTTAGTAAAGTAGAATTAGTGAAGCTTGCAATAGAAAGTTACTTTCTGGTCGGTAACGATATGCATTTAAGAGACTTTATCTTCACATTTCAAGCATGATTTGAGAACCTTTATAGCTTGAATAGAATAAAACCTATTTAGGCCACTTATTTTGTTATTAGGGATTCGAAGTCGATTCTCCTAGAAGCAATAAAACGTTTTTTGAAGTATTCTTCCTGCGAGAGCCATTCTGCCTTCAATCCATGTCGTGTGCTGTGAATAATTTGCACATCATTGGTATCAGAAACATCTGCAACAATTGCAACATGTCCAATCTGTGAACTTTTAATATTGCGCCCTTTAAAGAAAAGTAAATCACCTTTTCTTACTGAATCAATTTTTACTGGTGACCCAATATTCACCTGAGCCCTGCTGGAATGGGGAAGTTCTAAACCAAACTGCTTAAAAACATGTTGTACAAACCCAGAACAATCAAAACCTTTCTCCGTTACCCCTCCATATTTATAAGGAGTTCCAATATATTTTCTGGAAAAATTGATAAGGCTGTCAATTGGGAAAACAGGATCAAAAGACTGTAAGCAAGTTGCACTATCAATAGAAATTGTATCGCGCTGGGCAGTGAACACTTGAGTGTTATCAGCCAAAAGGAGGACATTTTGTCCAGAAAGCCAAAACGGAAAAAGCAGAAAGACTATCAAAGAGACATACTTCATAAAATCACGTTTTCTGGAAATTTTTCATTTTTAAGCCAAATTAACTGAACAAGATTCATAGAGCGAAAGTAACGCATTTAAATCAATTCTATTACTACAATGTTTTAAAAATAATCTTAATAATTTTACTATCAATTATTTAAGTAGCAATTTTTCTTATTGGGTAGAAAAAAAATAGTGAAAATGTTATATTTTGTGTAACCGGATCATGTCTCTGCGTCAAAAGGCTGTAAACAAAAAATTCACTCACTTAAAAAGTAAAGCCATGATAGACATTACAACAATTGCCGTAGTTGGCATCATTTTTTCAACCATTTACGGTCTCTTTTTTCTTTTTGTACGCCGCCGTGAGCGCCTTACCATGATGGAACGCGGAGTTGATCCAAAAATGTTCTACAACGAAAAACCACCTCTGCACTATAGCAGCCTGAAATACGGCATGTTATTTATTGGTGTCGGAGCAGGAATTCTTTTAGCAAACATTCTGACTGCTACAACTACGCTTCATGAAGAAGTCGCATTCTTCTCAATGATTTTTCTCTTTGGAGGTATTGCCTTGGTGCTTAATTATATCATCGAAAAAAGAGAAAAATCATCCAATACGTAATCTGATGAAAAGGATATTTCTTTTTTTACTTCTGAGTTTTGGGCTTATACTTCAAGCCCAAAACTCTTTTCGACCTGCCCATATCGACAGTCTCCTGAATCTGCTTGAAACCAACAATAAGCTGATGGTCTCTGTAAGTCTTACCAAAAACGATCAAGTAATTTACAGCAATACAAGCGGATTCAGAGACCTTGAAAACAACCTCAGGACTGACATCAAAACAGTTTACCGAATTGGCTCCATTACAAAGATGTTTACTTCTGTAATGATTTTGCAATTGGTTGATAATGGTCAAATTAAACTTAGGAGTTGTCAATAAATAACATTTACAATTTAGGTGATATTTTGTAGTTCCATTCGCCATGGAAATCATTTCGTTCAATATTTAGGTTTTGTTTT
>PHDU01000092.1 GCA_002842755.1 Bacteroidetes bacterium HGW-Bacteroidetes-1
GAGGGCTTAAGCCGGCTAATATCTGTTTAGTATCCATGACTCATTTCTAATTATTGTGCTAAGATACAAAATCCCACATTAATATTAAACAGAACCATAGAAAATTACAATGATTTTAGAATTTAAAGGTGTATTAATCATGGTTTTATACGTAGCTTTGAGCCGAAAACCTAAACAATGTAAAATAAAAGCTTTCACTCATTGATGGGTTATAGCGTTTATTTTCTTCTGAAACTCGTTTTCTTAATTAGTTAAAGCGTTGATATGAAATATTTTGGAATGTATATTTCAATTAAAGCATCTGTTTTTTGTCTTGTGCTGAATAAATTTGATAAATAAATCGAATTGCCGTCATTTCTGATATTCATGAAGACATTGAAAGCTTAAAAAAAGCTTTGACAATGATTGAGCGTGAAAAATGTGATCAAATTATTTGTTTTGGTGACATTCTTGGCTTTCCATATACCCGGGCAAAATACGAAAGCACCCGTGATGCTGCGGCATGTATCGACCTGATCAAGAAAAATTGTAGTGATATCTTACTTGGAAACCATGATATTTTTCATTTGAAGAAGTTTCCCATGCATCTCAATGGCTTTAAGTTTCCATCTAATTGGTACCAGCTTTAAGGTGACGAAAAAAATACTTTATCAAATGGAAAAGTATGGAATTACACCGATGATTGTCAAACAATCCTTGAGGCGAAAGAGTTTTCATTATTAAACGACATGCCTGAATTTTTGATTAAATCATTTGGAAATCACAAAGTTTTATTCTCGCATTTTGTTTTCCCCAGTTTTTACGGGTTATGTTTCGAGTTTCCATGGCGAAGGCAAGAAACTACTCGATCATTTCCAATTCATGGAACAAAATGATTACAAAGTAAGTATTTGCGATCACATGCATATAGAAGGAATGGGAATTTTTAATACTCCGGATGATTGCTTTTTTCGCAACTTTTTCCTGGATTTAATTACTTTTCTTTTGTTGAAAAGAAAATAAAAAATAAAGTTTGTGCCATTACCATTCCTGCTTTGGCTGATAGTGGTCAGGTGAACGGATTTGCTATTTACGACAGTAATAATTTGAGCATAAACGCTGTATCTTTGAACACAAATCGTAGGTTTATCTTATGAAAAAGGTTATTCATGCTTCTTTCTTCCAAAGGATTATACTGCCCTCTGTGCTGGCAATTTTGCTTTTTATTTTGTCCGTTTTTGCTTTTGTAATTCCAGCTTTCGAGAATAATGCCATCAAGCAGAAGCAAATTATGCTCCATGAACTAACCAATACCGTTTGGAGTATTTTGGATAAATACCACCACGACGCTTCAATAGGATTACTATCATCAGAGGAAGCAAAAGAAAAAGCAAGGAATGAAATAGAGGTTTTACGTTATGGAACTGACAAAAAGACTATTTCTGGATTACTAACCTGACACCTTCTATGGTAATGCATCCTTATGTGCATGAACTAACGGGTAGGAGCCTTCAGGAATTTACTGATCCTGACGGAAAAAAGCTTTTTATGGAGGCTGTTCGCATTGCGCATGAGTAAAGTGAGGGTTTCATACGGTACAAATGGCAGTTTAAAGATGATACATCTCATATTGTCCCAAAACTTACTTTTGATAAAAAATTTGCCCCTTGGGATTGGATCATCGGAGCAGGAATTTATCTTAATGATGTTGAAAATGAAATATCATCCCTTACAACCAATCTTATCTGGATTTTAGTAGGAATTAGTACTATCATAGCTTAGATGGTGACCTTTATTACTTATCAAAGTTTAACAATTGAAAACAAACGGCAATTAGCTGAAAAGCAGCTACATGAGTCGAAAGAGAAATATCGATCTCTTCTCGAATCATCAACCGAAGGGCTCATTTTGCTGCACAATTCCAGCATTTTCTATTCGAATAATTTTATTCAATCCTTATTACACTACTCTGGGGAGGAGTTGCAACAACTATCTCTTTCTCAAATCTTTTCATCAAAAGAGGAAATTGATTTTACTCAAATTACTACCGAAAAAAAGTTTAAAGTTCTCCTCAATGATAAAGAGGGTAAAATTACCGAAGCCATTTTACAGTTCTTCCGGTTCGTTTTCTTGAAAAGGAAGGTATTTTGCTTACTTTCCGCGATATAAGCGAGTATAGTTCAGTGAAGATGCAGTTGAATAAAACAATAGCTCAGCTTACTAACATGATGAACTATAGTAATTTAGATATTTTTTATGTCGCTTTAAATGGAAGAAATAAAATAGCTCAAGTGAACAAGCAGGTGCTGATTATGCTTGGTTATTCAAATGAGGCAGAATTCAGGAAAACTACACTAAGTCAATTGTTTGAAACTACTACTGACTTTAAGAAGTTAGTTCGTGAGTTGAAGGAAAAGAGTCATATCATCGACAGAATTATACGACTGCGAAGAAAAGATAGCAGTTTTGGGAACGTTCGTTTGCACCTTTTCTTGACCGAAGTTTCCGGAGAGACGTCTTATTGTGATGGGTTTATGGAGGGTGCAGAAACATTCATAAGCGACAATAAGGCAACTCCTTATACCGATTACCTCAAAGCTGTTTTTACGATAAACAAAAAGCCAGTTAGCGATTATTGAAGTACCGTGATAACATGTGCGGGAGATGCAACAATGTCGGAAGTTATTGAAATTATGTCGGGCATGAATCTAATTATGTTTTGGTTACTTTGAATCAAAAATGTATTGGAATTATCACCCATAACGACTTGATAAACAGGTTTCTTAGCAATCAGATGCCTTATACTGCACTTGCAACTGAATGCATGAGCGCCCCGGTGATTTTTATTACTGAAACAATATCGGTTGAAAAAGCCTCAGCTTTGATGGTTAAAACGCCATTTCGCGATTTACCATTAAAAATTCAATGGGCAAAATCGTCGGAGTGCTCGGTAAAAATAATTTGTTTGGCGTATATGTAAATCCTTCCGAGGGACTGGAAGTAGTTATTGACAATTGCAGAAGCGCTAAGGAATTGGGTATACTTCGAAAGAAAATTCCCGGTTTGATAGGACCTATCCTCCATGATGGTGGCAATGCAACTACCATTAGCAATATTATTTCAGGATATAGCCATCGCATTACCCGCAGGATAATTGAACTGGTGTTGAAGGAAAACGAACTGCCAGAGGTACCATTTGCTTTTGTTTCAATCGGAAGTGCTGGTCGCGAAGAACTTGCATTGAATTCAGATCAGGATAATGCGATAATTTTTGGAGAGCATCCAATCATATCGAATGAAGAATTGCAGCAGCGTTTTCTTGGACTTGGAGAGAAAATTTGTGCGGATCTCGACGAAAGCGGCCTGCCACTTTGCAACGGTGGTTATATGGATAGCAACCCCAAATGGTGTCAGCCTCTCAGCGTTTGGAAAGCCTACTTTGTTGATTGGATCGTAAATGCTGAACCAGAGAACATACTTAACATCACGGTATTTTTTGATTTGCGTATCATATATGGCGACCAGCATCTGTTTGATGAACTTGAAGAATCTATTTTTGAAGCTTTGAAGGGTCGAACCGCATTCTTCTACTTTTTAGCTCAAACAGCCAATTCCTTCAAGCCGTCAATCAATGTTTTCGGAAATCTGATTACTGAAAGAATGGGTAAACACTCCGAAACCATCGATATTAAAAATCCATTGGCATCTGTTAATATGTTTGCCGGCATTTTTGCCTTACACAACGACATTCGGGTCAAAGGCACCATTGAAAGGGTTAATGCACTACGAGCTATCGAAGTATTTAGTCAGGTAACCGCTGATGAAGTTGCTTTTCATTTCAATTTTTTGATGCAACAACGGTTAATGCATCAACTATCACAGGTTAATAACAAAAAGTCAGTGAACAATCACATTATAATCAAGAAGTTAACAGAGATGGAGCTGATGATCCCAAAAAAAGTATTTTCACAGATGAATGGCTATCACGACAGTTTAAGTGCGACTTTTATGAGCGGTTTTAAGGGATTTTGCCAGTCCTCAGGGTTCTGTTTCGTTGCAACATGCAGGCATGCCAAATGTGAGCGCCTTGGTTTCTTATCTTCAGAAAAGCAATGAAATAACTACCAATGTGGGTGCGGGTGTGGATTTTAAAACGCTTCAGCCTCTGCTGACGACAACAAAAAATAACTCCATTTTTGTTACATCCGAAAAAGTTGCAGGGCTTTCTGCAACAGCATATTTTAAACGACAAAGTCCTAACTTCACCATTAAATTGCAAGGAGTTTATGGGGAGAACCTTTTCGAGCTGATCATGTTAGGAGGTTATGCAGTCCACAATATTCTTGACACTACAAAAAACACGGTCTCTTACACTACTTTGAACCAATTTACAGCCTGGGGCGAATTTCAAACCAATGGTAAAAATATTCAGTTCGGATTGTGGGCTGGATATTCTCAAAATCTGGGATCAAAGAAATCTATTTTTTTTACTATTCAAACAAAGTTGCCGGAAACGATGCAACCATATGCGGAGCAAATATCCAATCTTTGGTCCGGCTTTCTCCAAGAGTAGTATTTATTCAAGGGAAATTCAATTTTGCTACGGAGGTGGAGTTTAAATCTGTTTCTTATGCCACAAAAAACGCTCAGTGACAGCTAAACAGGGATGTGAATGGCATTATAACAGATTCTGAGGAAGTGAACAATCTGAGGTTACTCCTTTCAGCTATTTATCACTTTTAAGAAAAATATTTACCAAAACCAATAAAAAAAGGTATCTGACTTGCAGATACCTTATTCACACTAACCATTATTCAATAGAATAAAAACAAACTGGATGAATAATATTACAAAACTCAATAATTAGCTAAAGTTTCAAAACGTGTTTATTTTATAAAAGATTTTATTGCTTCATTGAAGGCTTCAGCGCTTTCAAACTGTAAAAAGTGTCCTGTTTTAGGGAGCATTACAAGTTTACTTCCTGGAATAAGTGAATGCCCCTTTTCAGCAATTTCACGCGTGAATCCCGGATTCAAAAAACGATTCGGAATCAGGTTATCATTTTCTCCGAAAATAATCAAAGTTGGATGCGTTATTTTTTCAAGGAAAGGCAATACCGGCTCATCAACCATGCCACCCACCGACTGGACAACGGCATAACAATATGCCTCGAAATCACTTGCCGGGCGCATTGAGATACGGTCAGTGATCATAAAGTCAGCATCTTCAGGCATGCGAAAGAAATTATAGTAGAGATTGTTTTGAATATCATCCACTGTGGTTTTCATAACACCATCTAATGTCATAACATTTCTAAACCATTGTTTCTGACCCTTTGAGAATGATTCGAATCCTGCAGGAGATGCAAGAATTAGACCCTTAACTTTTTCGGGATGATAGAGTGACATCACCATGGCGATTTGTCCTCCCATACTGTGTCCTGCAATATATGCCTGTTCAAGTCCCATTTTTTCCATAAACTCACTTATCACTTTTGCATAATAAGTCATACTGCCTGAATGAGGAACTTTCGAGGATTTACCATATCCTGGTAAGTCAATGGCAATGCAGCGGTAATTATTTTTTAACGCATCGATGTTTTTTTTCCATGCAGGAAGATAGCTTCCAAGGCCATGAATAAAGATAATCGTTTCTTTTCCTGTACCTTCATCCACATATGCGACGCGTGTTTCAGCATCGATCTGAATTTTCTTAACTTCAAAAGGATAGGGAATTTCATCGAATGATTTAAATGCTGGCAGGTCAGCATATCTGTTCATAGATTTCTTATGCATAGTATTGGTATCTGCAGTTTTGCACTGACTATAAAATGCAATAGTGATCAAAAGCACAAAGCCGTTGAAAAGAAAATATCGGGCTCTATTTTTACTAGTTTTTATGGTATTCATTGTAAGAATGTTTTTGTTCATGATTGTAAATTTTAGGTGTTATTTATCAGAACATCAGCCATTTCATTACTAAAAAACTGGTCCAGGGATTCACAGGACGTTCGCCATATTTTCCTCCATTAATAGGATAGCCATGACTCTCGTCAGCGCTGTCATAAAATTTACCCAACCATAGATGTGCTGTATGCCATTCAATGCTCATGAACGTGCCCAGATTATAAACAAATGCCAGGTTGCCTTCAGTTCCAATATGTTTGCCCCCTAAAATAGGTTCTACATTACTGAATGCGATGCCACCACCTATACGAGCAATCAATCGATTTGGGATGATTCCTTTCGATATAGTCATTGTAGCAGCGCTCATACCATATCCCATGTTTGAGATATCTGCAATAGCAGGGGTGTAACGATTGACTACATTTCCATGAGGCATAAGAATATAGGTGCCAGAGCTGATAAAAATTGCTCCCGGAGCACCCCATGTATTGCCTGTCATAACGCCTGAATATTTTTTGTCGTTGATGCCATTGTCATCACCTGAGGAATAGATAAGATCTACTTTTAGCTGGTCATCTGTAGTTTGTCCGTAGCGGTAAATGCCTTTCAGGTTGGCTGCAAAACCGCCAATGTCAGCACCTTTTTCATACGTTCCGGCTTTGAGAACATCGGCTTTTCCTAGATTGTAGTTAAAGAAACCGGAGAGGGAGAAAGGATCGGCCATCATGTCGATGTTTCGGCTGAAAAAGGTGCCGATCCAAAAGATGTCGGCTTTGTATGAATCGGTTCCGAATTTAAATTTAAAAGTGCCATTGTAATCATTAAGCAATGAATTCAGTCCTTGTCCTAGGATAGAAATTCCTCCTTTTCCACCAGAGCGATCTCTAACATAATAAACTGAAGCCCCTGCCTTCCACAATGGGGTTAGATTCCGGTCAGCAACAAATTCAAACATATTGACGTCATCATCGCGGAAAATATCATTTTCGTAAAATTTATAAAAACCTGCTTTATAACGTCCGAAATCTCTGTCGTGACGTATACTTAGGCCTACAGCATCGGTGCCGAAATAGGAAAGACGATAGCCTGTATTGGTCATCTTATCGAAAAGTGTTCGATAAGGATTAAAAGGTGTATCGAACATCCTTTGCAATCCGATGTTTATCATCCATCCTTTCCACGGAAGTAGTTCTATTTCAATATTTTGCGTTTGAATGTTAACCTGGTCAGCTGATAGTCCTCCTCCAAGATTTCCACCGGTGCCATAAGAAGCATCGCCCCATGTCCAGTCGATCTCAAAAGAAGCTCTCAGTATTGCCTTGCCATTAAAAAGACTTGGCTGATAAATAAAAAATGGGATAAGACGCTGTTCTACATACATTGAACGTGCTGTGTCGGAACTCACAGTTGTATTTTGGCCAAAAAGACGCCCGACAACTTGTCCCCTTAGAAATTCATTGGTAGGATAAAAATTAGAACTCACACCCTGATTGATGAAAAAGGCAAAAAACTGAAGTTCTTTATTGGCTTTTTGAGGAATCTCGTGTTCAAAATATTGAAGACTGGGATTCTGTGCAAAAGACGAATAAGTCATCGCGATGAGTAAAAGTGCGAATCCTGCTGTAAAATTTCTTTTTTTCATTGGATCACGATTTTTGTTTCATTGATATCAAAAGTTATCCCATGTTAATTTTTAAGATAACTGAACGGGAAAATGGGTAATCTGTCTTGCAATATCTAAAATGTATTATATAAGGACGGGAATCAAGGGGTTTCAGAAGATCATTGCTTCTGAAACCCCTTGACTGCATCTCCCGGGGGTCTGTAAACAATCCCCCGGATGTCTTTAACTACATACGTATGTAGGTCTGAATATTTAAAGTACCAAAGGCGCCACCGCTTGTGCTGCCAAATCCAGCCGCTGCCGTTGGAGGTGTTACACCAGGGATTTCCGGATCAGTTTGCGCAATTTCGTAGCGCATAGTTACAGAGGCACCTGAAGTTACTTCAAAGATTCCTTTGCTCACCAAACTTGATGGCTGGTTTTGGTTTACTGTGATGTCCCAGATATTTCCATTTGTTGACTTGGTCTGCTGAAAGTTCCCTGTAAGAGTTGTTTTCGATCCGCCTGAAAAAGACTCAACAAGATAAGAACCATCAACTTTAAAATCAGCATAAATAGAATCTATTCCCAATGAAAGTAAAATAGGAGCCACATTAGCGCCAGAGGAATACCAACGGCCGATGATGCCTGTTTCTCTCATGGTTACTGTTTTGTTTTGGGTTGCTTCTACTGCAACACCTGCTGCATTGTAAATACTTGCTGTTGTATTTGGTGTCACTTTTAATACTTCCTGTCCATTGACAATTCCGCTTAAGGTAAGATTAATCACTGCAGAAGCTGCGCCAGCTGTATGCGTAACTTCAAAATCTGACAAAGTAGCAGAACCTCCTGTGATAGTTACTAAAAAGCTAGTTTTGTCGAGATTACCTGTTTTGTTGTTCATTTTGTAAACGCCTTCAGTAAACACGATTGTCGCTTCAGTATTGTCGTCATTAATAGTAAGTTCCAGCATTGTTGCAGGAACTCCAGGTTCCTCGTCTTTTTTACATGCACTCACTAAGATGCTCATTCCGAGCATGATGGCCATAAGCCTGAAAAGATTTGTTTTCATGATAAATTTAATTTTAATTGATAATTAGTGTGAATTGATTTTAATTTAAAACATTATTTTGCGATAAGTATTTAAGTTTTTTTCTATCTATCTTCCCTGCATCGTTTTTTGGCAGTTCGTCTAAAAAACGCACATGGGTTGGTATTTTATATTTTGCGAGCTGCTTTGAGCAGAAGATGATGACATCTTCCTGTGAAAGTGTATGACCCGCATTTAGTGTAATAAAGGCCATTCCTGTTTCACCCCATTTTTCATCGGGAACTCCGATAATAGCAACGTTTTCTATTGCAGGATGTTGTTGAATCTTGAATTCAACTTCTGATGGATAAACGTTTTCAGCGCCTGAGATATACATGTTTTTTAGGCGATCGACCACATAAATGAAACCTTCTTCATCTCTTTTTACAAGGTCGCCTGTATGAAACCATCCATCAACAATGGTTTCTGAAGTAGCTTCAGTATTGTTCCAATAGCCTGGGGTTACTGTTGGTGATTTTAGCAAAAGTTCTCCGGCATCGTTGTCTGGAACGTCATTTCCTTTATTGTCAACAATACGTATGTCGTAATAAAAGTTCGGAGTTCCTATTGACCCTTGTTTGCGTATCGCATCCTGGTGGTTGAGTGAAGTAACGTTAGGGCCAACCTCTGTAAGACCGTAACCTTGACGAATAAGAATTCCTTTTTTATGCCATTTTTCTATCAATGATATGGGCATCGCCTCACCACCAACGATGAAATACCGAAGTTTACTGAGCTTTACCTGGTCAAAAACAGGAGAGTCAATCATCATTTTGAGCATGGTGGGAACTGCCCACCATATGGTTATATCATTAGAATCGAGTACTCTAAGTATTTCGTCGGCTTCAAATTTACGCATCAATAAAGTGTATGCCCCGTGATGTAAAAATGGTGTTTCCAATACATTCCAGCTTCCGGTATGGAAGGAAGGAGCTGCATTGACTGAACGGTCATTCGCGGTGATGTCTAACCTTAGCTGTGTATTGATGCTGTTCCAGAAAAGCATCTTATGTGTGTAAATGCTCCCTTTGGGGAACGCTGTTGTGCCTGAGGTATAAATTAGAAAAACTGGATGATTTTCGTCAAATGATTCATTCACGAATTCATATTTTTCTTTATCAGCAACGATTAAATCATTTTGTGCAGCTAAATCCTCAATGGTCCATTGATGAGAAATAGTGCTGAAATGTTTACTCGCCGAAACTTTTTCTTTAAACTTCAATTCAGTTATTATTGCATCAGGCCGACAGTCGTGGATCAGATAATCAATTTCGGGAGTTGTCAGTCTGTAATTGAGCGGTACCAGAATAATTCCGGTTTTTTGTGCAGCAGCAAACAGTACCACCAGTTCAAGACAGTTTTCTGAAAAAATTGCAATTCGGTTACCTTTCCCAATATGGTATTCATTCTTTAGCCAGGAAGCGGTATAATTTGCCAGCTTATTCAGTTGAATCCAACTGAGTGAACGTCCTGTTTCATATTCTGAAACAGCGATTTTGTCGGGTTGATAAATAGCCCATTTACTGATCCAGTCAAATATTCTCATGGTCTTTTGTCTGTTTAGTTTGACTAAAATAGGCGATAAACCCAACAAGTGTCGATATTACAATTGCTACAGAGGAAGCGATAGCTGGATTGCGAACCGTGCCCTGAACAAACTTGGTGAAAAAGCCAAGTTCCCAGCCAAACCGGGAAACTGCAAAAGGAAGAAAATAGTATATAGAAAAATGGACGAATACTGCGGTAACAGTTGCAATAACAGATGTTTTGACTTTTACGTTTTTTAAAAATATGCCAAATATTACAGGAATAAAAGCTGCACTAAAGTATGCATACACTCCGTTTTGCGCAAAAATTCCAACACTTAGTTTGGGTTGTATCAATTGGCCATACGACATATAAATGGTTACCAAACCCATCACAACGATTGCAGCTTTGTTCACTTTGATCAGGGTCGAATCGCATTGCAACCTTTTTGCAAACAAAGGCTTCAGTAAATCAGAGGTGATCGTGGTAGAAACAGACTGGATAAGCCCTTCAAGCGTTGACATTCCAGCCGAAATTAAACCTAGAACAACAAAAAGGCCAACCAATATTGCAACAGGACCGTCCGAAAATACCTGAACAACATAAGCAGGAATAATTCCATCATTTGGAATTGCTTTTCCATTTAGTGTCAGGTCAGGGAAAGTAAGTCTTGCATAAAGTCCTGTTACAACAACGGCAAAAAAGAGAAGTTCTACTGCAACAGCCGTAACCAGAAACTTGTTTACATCACTTTCGCGTTTTAATAAAAGCGACTTTGTAATGATATGTGGTTGCACAACAATGGCAATTCCTACAATTATTTGCGCAAAAATGATTTCAAAATAATCTCTGAAAAGTAGGCTTCCAGGGTTGGTTGCGCTCACAAGACTTTTGTCAATATTTGCGAGTTTACTCATAAAGGCATGGATGCCTTCACTGAAATGACTGTATCCTGAACTGATCAGAATTACAGCAACAATAATCATAATAATTGCCTGAATCGTATTTGTGTAAACCATCGAATTTGCACCGCCAAACATCATATATCCAAACACGAACAAAACGATGGCGACCATCACAGCAGTTTCATCCAGTTGAAGGGATGTTGCAATTACTTTTGTGAGCGCAACGACAATGAGTACGATAAAAGTCATAAGAAGTAGGGCGAGAACCCCCATCATGAAAGCATATTTTTCGCTTTTATAACGCGCTCCAATCCATTGTGCAAGTGTGAGCGCTTTTACTGTCTGGCCCTGTTTTCGGAAACTTTTTGTAAGCACAATCAGCGAAAAAGAAGCAGCCAAGGGTAATACAATCCCGTAGGAAATAATTCCTGAAATACCATAATGAGCAATGAACCCTGGATTAATTACAAAAGTTGCAGCGCTCGTCATGGAAGCTGCCAGAGAGAGTCCTACTGCAACGGGTGAAAACAATACGCTTCCCAAAGCATAATCGCTCATGCTTTTGGTTTTTGATGCGCCTTTCAACACGAGCCAAAGCACAACTATCATGTAGAGGATGATAAGGATCCATGCGCCTGAAATCTGTGCTGTTGAACTCATAGTGTATTATATTTCAACGTTAATATACTTTGATCCTAAATTATCAATATCTGAAAGCTGCACTAGCGAATGCCAGACCACCACCAGAACCAATGAAATACATTAGATCACCTCGTTGTATCTTTCCTTTTAATATGGTTTGATGAAGTGCAAAAGGGATGCAGGCAGAACCTGTATAACCGTAGCGGTGCATTACTGTGGGAGCTTTTGAGCGGTCAGCACCTAAAATATCCATTGTTTCCCAAATACTGTTGATATTAATCTGAGTCAAAAAATAATGATCTACCTGGTCAGGTGTAACACCAATTCTGTCATTCATGGTTCGCGCCATCATGCTCCACATCTCAGGGTTAAGTTCTTTTGGGAATTTTGTAACGAATTTCAGCAAATGGTCTTTTTTGTCAAGAATATCTTTGCTTACGGGCATATAGGTGCCTCCCGCGTAAATGCCCATATATCCATAATATTCACCCCTGGTAATCAATTGGCTGGTAAGAAATCCTCGATCCTCTGTTTTTTCGGCTTTCAGGATTACAGCTCCAGCACCATCAGCGAAAAGGGTTACAGTTTTTTTGTCGCTCATATTAAGGAACTTACTCATTGCATAGGCGCCAATCACCATGATGGTATTGTATTGTTTGTCTGAACGAATATATTTGGCCGCCAGATCGAGTGCAGTCACAAAACCAGCACACGCTGAGTTGAGATCAAAAGTTCCGGCGCGATTCATCCCCATCAGGTGTTGCACTTTTGAGGCTGTGGAAGGCGAAACAAACTCAGGAGTATCTGTCGAAATTACCAGCAAATCAATATCAGTTGGTTTAATATTACCACGTTCCATAGCTTCTTTTGCTGCTTCGATACAAAGATCGGCAGTGGACTGGTTTTCGCTGCACCACCTACGCTCATAGATTTGAACATTTTCTTCGAGCCAACTACTTACGTCTTCGCCAAGCAGCTCATCAAAATAGCTATTTGGTACAACACGAGAAGGTGCATACATACCCGTTGAATGAATGACCGCGTTTCTTTGATTCATCTTTTAACTTTTTTTGCCTGCATCAATTGTAGCTTGATTTTAGGTGCTCTTTAACATTTATTGAGGTGTCTAGTTAACTACTTATTTTAATATTCTGATATGTAAGGGGTTTAAGCATTAACATCCTTAACACTAACGAGTGAAAGATAGTTTGC
>PHDU01000093.1 GCA_002842755.1 Bacteroidetes bacterium HGW-Bacteroidetes-1
AAGCTGTTGCTGATAATTCTGAAACATTAGAAAACTATAGAGAAATTCAATTACGGTACGAAAAATTGATTAACCTACAATATTTTTAAACAGAACCTTAAAAATTAATAGAAAAATGAGACAAGAAGTTAAAAACCTCACTTTTGGAATGTTAGGCGGTTCTATTGTTATAGCCATCTATTTATTAATCATTTTTTCAAATGGCGGTTCAGGTGATTTTAATCCAACAGAAGAACCCAGACTTTCTGTTCAACCAGAAGCTTTAAATATATACAGTGCACGATATGCATCAATACCACAAGGAGTTAATTTTGTTGATGCAGCCGAGAGTACCGTTAATGCAGTGGTTCATATCCGTACCGAAATGACACAAAGAACTACTTCTTACGATGATTTCTTCGGGTCGCTTCGCGAATATCTGTACGGTAGTCCCTATCATGGCAATCAAAGAAGCCTTGTAGGATTTGGCTCTGGCGTTGTTTTATCTGATGACGGATACATTGTAACAAATAACCATGTGGTGGAAGGAGCTGACAATATTGAGGTGACGTTTAACGATAAGCGTAAAATGAAAGCCACAATTGTTGGAACTGATCCTTCTACAGATATTGCGCTGATTAAAGTAGAATCAAAAGAACTTCCATTTTTAGTTTTTGGTAATTCCGATGCCGTAAGGGTAGGGGAATGGGTGCTGGCGATTGGAAATCCATTTAACCTTAATTCAACTGTCACAGCTGGAATTGTTAGCGCTAAGGCTCGTAATATTAATATCCTAGGCAATAGATCTTCTGTTGATTCATTTATTCAGACAGATGCGGTGATTAATCGCGGAAATAGTGGAGGTGCGCTTGTTAACATTGCAGGGGAATTAATTGGTATCAATGCAGCTATCGCATCGCAGACAGGAGTTTATGAAGGGTATTCGTTTGCAATCCCTGCAAATATTGTAAAAAAAGTCGTTGATGATATTATTCGATTTGGTGAGCCTCAAAAGGCTTTTCTGGGTGTGGAGATAAGAGAGATGAATGAAGAACTTGCGAATGAGGCAGGAGAAAAAGAAATTAAAGGTGTTTACATAGCACGTGCTATCGAATCTGGTGGTGCAGCCGAAGCAGGTATGAAATCGGGTGATGTAATATTGGAGGTAAATCAAAGACCTGTAAACACAATTTCGCAACTCCTTGAAGCGGTTGGGCAATATCGGCCTGGAGATGCTGTTAGTGTGTTAGCATTGAGGAAAGGAAAAACGATCAATTTCAATGTAAGATTGAGAAATCAGGATGGAACAACTGAGGTGAAAAAACGTGAAGAGTTCTTCTTCAATGAAAATTTAGGTGTTACACTTGAAAGGTTGTCGGCTTCCGAGAAAGCAAAATATAATATTTCAAATGGGCTAAAAGTTATTGATGTTGAGGATGGAGTGCTCCGGAGAGGAGGAATTGGTAAGGATTTTATTATTCTACAGATTAATGGGTTAAGGGTAGATAATAAAGGAGATTTAGAGAAAGCTATGAACGCAAATAGAAGCAATTCAGTACGTGTTCAGGGAATGTATCCAAACGGAATGAAAATAAGTTTTGAATTTATGAAGTAATTTAGAATAATTTTAAATAACTTGCGTACTTTTTGGTGCAATACAATAAAAAGTTCAGAAATCTATCTTTAATTGAATCATAAATACTATTACAGCACGATTTTTGTAAAGAAACAGGTAATAAATATTAAAATAAGTGAATTACATTTTGTTTGGGAATATTTTTCCTGAACAAAATGTGTATTCAATTGTTAAAAGAGTAAAATATAAATAATTTCAAATGAGGCAGCTAAAAATAACCAAATCTATTACCAATCGTGAAACTGCATCGCTCGATAAGTATTTGCAGGATATAGGTAAAGAAAGCATGGTGACGGCAGATCAAGAGGTGGAGCTTGCCAGAAAAATCAGGACAGGAGATCAGCAGGCACTTGAGAGATTGGTTAACGCTAATCTTCGATTTGTTGTTTCTGTTGCCAAGCAATACCAAAATCAGGGATTAAGTCTCCCGGATTTAATCAATGAAGGTAACCTGGGTTTAATTAAAGCTGCAAGACGTTTTGATGAAACAAGAGGTTTTAAGTTTATATCTTATGCTGTTTGGTGGATTCGTCAATCTATTTTGCAAGCATTGGCTGAGCAATCACGCATTATTCGGTTACCTCTCAATCAGGTTGGATCGTTAAATAAAATAAAAAAAGCAACTTCAAAATTGGAGCAAATCTTTGAGAGACCTCCGTCTTCTGATGAAATTGCTGAACAACTAGACATACCTGAGCACAAGATTGAGACTGCACTTAAAATTTCTACGCGCTATATCAGCATGGATGCTCCTCTTAAAACAGATGAAGACATCATGTTTTTGGATCAGTATATCCCTGATGATGTTGAAGATACAGATGAACCGCTGATGAGGGAGTCTCTTGGAAGAGAAATTCAACGATCATTGGCATCTTTAAGCGAGAAAGAACGCGATGTCATCAATATGTATTATGGTATTGGAATGAGTCATGGTTATACACTTGAAGAAATAGGAGCTAAGTTTGATCTTACGCGTGAAAGAGTGCGTCAAATTAAAGAAAAAGCAATCAGAAGACTCAAACACACAGCACGAAACAGGTTGCTTAAAGCATATTTAGGTCAATAGGGTATTTATTAAAGTATTAAAAAGGAAGATGTTACGGCATTTTCCATTTTTTTTGAAATTTCCGAAAACGATTGCGGAAAAATTTTATATTTGCCCCGGTACAATTTGAAATTAAATTCGCATATTAACTTCTTTTTTACAGGATAAAAACCAACACTTTATGGAAAAATTCAATGAATCACTTAAAATGTGGATTGATAATGAAATGGCTGCTGCAGAACTGATTACTGTATTGAGCCGTCTCTGGTACGAGAAGTCTATTGAACTTATTTTGCTTCGATCTGTACTTGTGAACCGTGGTTCTGGAAAAATCCTCAATAAACATATACGTGCTGAAACTATTTTAAAAAAACCAGTCAGAGTACAAGACTCATTATTGATTGCAAAAGCTATCCTAGAAGAAGAAGTGGCTCCTGCGCGTATTGATATTGGAAGATTAAATGCAGAATGGACAAACGAAAAAGATCAGTTTACTTCCATAAATGCATTTGTTCGGGAAAAATTGAAGGCATTTATAAAAGCCCCGCCAAGGAGTACTAAGACTCAGGATGTTGTTTTATATGGTTTTGGACGAATTGGAAGGCTGCTTGCCCGCGAAATAACCCAATTTGCTGGAAATGGTTCGCATCTGCGGCTTCGGGCCATTGTTACCCGAAGCAATACCCCGGAAGACATCAAAAAAAGAGTTTCACTTTTTCGCAAGGATTCAGTGCATGGCCCATTCAATGGCGTTGCAAATGAAGATCTTGAAAATTCATGCATGGTTGTAAATGGTCAAATTGTTAAATTCATATCAGCGAATACTCCTGAAGAAATTGATTACACCGAATATGGAATAAACGATGCTCTTGTGATTGATAATACAGGAGTATTTAGGGACAGGGCTAGCTTATCCCGTCATCTTAAATCTAAGGGTGCAAGCAAAGTATTGCTTACGGCTCCTGGCAAAGGCGATATCCCAAATATCGTTTATGGTGTTAATCAGAATTGCATAAATATTGACGAAGAAAATATATTTTCAGCAGCATCATGCACTACAAACGCCATCGTACCAGCGTTGGAGGTCATTCATAAAACATATGGAATCGTTAAGGGTCATATTGAAACCATTCATGCTTATACCAACGACCAGAATTTGTTAGACAATTATCATAAAAAAAATCGAAGAGGAAGATCTGCTCCATTGAATATGGTAATAACTGAAACAGGAGCAGGGTCAGCAGCTGCTAAAGCTATACCGGCTTTGAAGGGTAAACTGACTTCCAATGCTGTTCGTGTTCCGGTTCCCAATATGTCTTTGGCTATTCTTACCCTGGAGATTGAGAAAAATGTAAATATTAATGAAATCAATGATCTATTTTTAGAAGCTTCGCTCAAAGGCACACTGATTGAACAAATCAGGTACAGTAACTCAACTGAATTTGTTTCATCTGATGGTATTGGTGATTCATGCCCAAGTATTTTTGATAGTCCTGCAACAAATGTTTCTGAAGATGGACTTACTGTTATTTTGTACCTTTGGTATGACAATGAGTTTGGTTACACCAGTCAGGTGGTCCGATTAGCCCGCCATATTGGTAAAGTGAAAACCTACCGTTATTATTAATCAAAAATCCTATTTTTTTCTTAGCCTTTCATTAGGTTTCCTGACTATTTTCTAAATGTCCAATTTAATTTTTACTAATTTCCTTTTTTTCATGGATATCATTCTTAAATTTGTCTGCTTATTCAAGCATATACTTTACCATGAAAAATACTAAATATATCTTTGTTACCGGTGGTGTAACCTCATCGCTCGGAAAAGGGATTATTTCTGCCTCTCTGGCTAAACTTCTGCAAAGCAGGGGATTTTCCGTTACAATACAGAAACTTGACCCCTATATAAACGTAGATCCAGGAACGCTCAATCCTTATGAGCATGGTGAGTGTTATGTAACAGAAGATGGAGCTGAAACAGATTTAGATTTAGGACATTACGAAAGATTTTCAAATGTTCCCACTTCTCAGGCAAATAATGTAACTACCGGAAGGATCTATCAATATGTTATCAACAAAGAACGCGAAGGTGAATATCTTGGGACAACCGTTCAGGTAATTCCACACATTACCGATGAAATCAAGAGACGTGTTAAATTGCTTGGACAAAATGGTAATTTTGATTTTGTGATTACCGAAATAGGAGGGACCGTAGGCGATATTGAGTCGTTTCCTTTTGTTGAAGCAATAAGACAGATGAGGTGGGAAATGGGGAAAAATTGTGCTGTAATACATTTGACGCTCGTCCCTTTTCTTTCTGCTGCTGGAGAGCTTAAAACCAAACCTACACAACATTCTGTTAAAACAATGTTGGAACAGGGTGTTCAACCTGATATTATAGTCTGCCGCACAGAACGTCATCTTAATGATGCCATAAGGGGCAAAATAGCCCAGTTTTGTAATGTGGAAATAAGCGCAGTTATTGAAAGCATCGATGCAACTTCTATCTATGAGGTTCCTGTTCTGATGCTTGAAGAGAAACTGGATATTGAAGTATTACGAAAAACACAAACCCCGATCCCGGATAAAATTGATATCGAAACATGGCAAAACTTTTTATTCAGGTTAAACAATCCCAATTATTCTGTAACAGTTGCACTAGTTGGAAAGTACGTTGAATTGAAAGATGCCTATAAATCTATCCATGAAGCATTTATACATGGTGGAGTCTTGAACGATTGTGCTGTAAATATTCGATATATTCATAGTGAACATCTCGATGCTGAAAACATTACTGAGAAATTAGAAGGTGTCGATGGAATTTTGGTCGCACCTGGTTTTGGCGGAAGAGGTATTGATGGAAAAATACTATCCATTGAATATGCTCGTACAAAAAAAATTCCATTTTTTGGAATTTGTCTTGGAATGCAATGTGCCGTGATTGAATTTGGAAGAAATGTTTTGCAATTAAAGGATGCACACTCTACAGAGATGAATCAAAAAACCAGTTATCCGGTAATTGATATCATGGCAAATCAAAAAATTATTAAAAACATGGGAGGCACAATGCGTCTGGGCGCTTATCCATGCAGGCTTGACCCTGATTCGAAATCATATAAGCTGTATAAAGAATCAATGGTTTCGGAGCGACACCGCCATCGTTATGAGTTTAATAATGAATACCGAAAAGCTTATAACAAAGCAGGTATGAAAACGGTAGGTATTTATCCCAATGAAAATCTTGTTGAGATAGTTGAACTTGACGAACACCCTTGGTTTATTGGAGTACAGTTTCACCCTGAATACAAAAGTACCGTGGCACGTCCTCATCCGCTGTTTGTTGGTTTTGTTGAAGCTATGATACACTTTAATAAAAAATTGTAGTCACATTTTTATTTAATTGTGGCAAAAAATCAGTAATCTATTCATGCGAATAATTCGCCCTTTTACTAATTTCATTTTATTAATCATACTGTTTTGATAGCAAAAGGCAAATAATGCTATTTTTGCATCCTGAATTATAACTCTTATCTATGAATAAAGATACCACAATAGGTTTCATTCTGATTGCCCTCATTTTAATTGGCTATTCTATTTGGATGACTCCCTCTAAAGAGGAAATTGCTGATAAACAAAGAAGACAGGATTCAATTACACAGGTTCGACAGCAACAACGCATCATTGATTCGCTTCGATTTGCTTCAGAAATACAACAGGCTGAAGCTGAAATAGTGAT
Source organism: Bacteroidetes bacterium HGW-Bacteroidetes-1 (assembly GCA_002842755.1). Taxonomy (GTDB): domain Bacteria; phylum Bacteroidota; class Bacteroidia; order Bacteroidales; family F082; genus JALNZU01. Next base: position 6,394 of record PHDU01000093.1, read on the forward strand.
TGATTCTGTTATCACTTCTGATGATGGTTTGCTGAATACAGATTTTGTGGCACTCCAGGATCGCTTTGGTTTTTTTGCTTCTTCAGCAGTAGGAGAAAATACTGATTTAGTTGTTGGAAATGAAGTTTTTAAATTAACCATTGCATCGAAAGGTGGTTATGTTAAGCAAGTAGAGCTTAAAAATTATACCACTTGGGATACCTTACCGCTGATCATATTCGACCCGAACACTTCGATGCTTGATCTTTCTTTTTTCTCCCGCAATCGATCAATAAATACCAAGGATCTATTTTTTAAACCTTTTGTGAATGGTAAGCCATTTAATGACAGTTCATTAGAAATTGGGACCTCTGACAGTCTTCTACTCGGCATGCGACTTTTTGCCGATGGTGAAAATGCTCAATCAGATGCTCAAAAATATATTGAGTTCGAATATGTAATCCGTCCGGACAAATATATGGTTGGCTTTAACCTTAATATTGTTGGAATGGAAAAGATTATCGCTTCCAATACCAGCTTTATGAACATCGACTGGCAGTTAGATCTATTACAACAGGAACGTTCAATTGACAGATTCAATGGCTCAACAATTTATTTTAAGCATTTGACAGATGATGTTGATTATCTTTCTGAAACGAAAAATGATGAAAAGTCAATAAAAACAAGGGTCAAGTGGGTCTCATTCAAGCAAAGGTTTTTTACTTCTACTATTATTGCAGGTGATTATTTCGAGAATGCCAATATGCGTACTTTTGATAAGGAGCGTCAGGGACATCCACGTTATCTTAAATCGATGTCTGCTTCTGTTGATTTGCCTGTCAACCTTGGGGTGGATCAAAAAATACCCATGTCATTTTATTTTGGACCAAATAGCTTTAAGGAGTTGCGTGCCTATAATATTGATCTTGAAAGACAAATTCCACTTGGATGGGGATTTTTCTTGTTAGCATGGATCAATATTTATCTGGTAATTCCAATTTTTAATGTTTTGGGAAGTTATGGATGGAATTATGGGATCGTGATACTTGTTCTGACGCTTATTCTCAAATTTTTTCTGTTTCCGATTGCTTACAAAACATATCAGTCCTCTGCAAAGATGCGTGTACTCAAACCTGAAGTTGATGAGATTACCGCAAAATATCCTAAGTCGGAAGATGCAATGAAAAAACAGCAGGCAATCATGAGCCTCTATAAAAGAGCTGGGGCAAATCCGATGTCAGGCTGTGTTCCAATGCTATTGCAAATGCCCATTCTCATTGCAATGTTCAGGTTTTTTCCTTCAAGTATTGAACTTAGGCAAAAATCATTTCTTTGGGCGACAGATTTATCGAGTTATGACAGCATTTTTAACTTACCTTTTGAAATTCCTTTCTATGGATCGCATGTTAGTCTATTTACTCTATTGATGACTGTTTCTACAATCATGTACACCCATTTAAACAACCAGATGATGGGATCGCAAAGTACACAGCTTCCTGGAATGAAGACCATGATGTATCTGATGCCGATTATGTTTTTGGGTTTATTTAATAATTATGCTTCCGGATTAAGTTATTATTATCTACTTGCAAATCTTATAACTTTCGGACAAATGTTTGTATTCCGGTATGCAATTAATGAAGAAAAACTGAGAGCAAAAATGGAAGCCAATAAGAAAAAACCGGTTAAAAAGTCGGCTTTTCAAAAACGACTTGAGGATGCCGCTAAAAGCCGTGGAATGAAATAGCTTGTACCGATAGTATATGGAAAGAACATTTTACGAGCGTATTGGCAGGGACAATCTTAGGGCATTGATTGAATATTTTTATGAAGGCATCAAAACTGATCCGGTTCTTCTTCCAATGTATCCTGGCGACCTTGAAGCAGCTGAATTGCGCCTGTTTCTTTTCATGGTGCAATACCTCGGAGGTCCAGCTACCTATTCAGAGCGGAGGGGTCATCCAAAACTCAGAATGAGACACGTAACTTTCCCCATTGATGAAACAGCCAAAGATCATTGGCTGGCATGTATGCAGAATGCAATGAAGAAAGTGGATATGGATGCAGAAAGCAGGCAGTTTCTTTGGAATTATTTTGTTCACACTGCCAACTTTTTAAAGAATAGATAACTTGTGCCTTTCTTTATGAAAACAAGTCTGATTGAAAGAATGTTAATTCGTTCAGATTATTTCTGATCTCCTATAAAATAATCATCTTTTTCAGCAAAGAGCACATTAAAGGTCGTTAGACTACCGTAGATTTTTGTAATGTATTGTTGGAGATTCACTTTTTCTTCATCTGTGAGTTCAGAGCCGTTAATCCTTTGCTCCATTACACGTAACCTGTCGCGTACCATCACTATTTTGTGAAAGAAAGCTTCAATAGGAACTTCTTTAGGTTTTAAGTTTCGATCACCTGGCTGTAAAGTCATTATACCTCCATTCCATTTTGTTCCCATTGGAACAATCTCCTGAATATCGGACATTTTTCTGATTATTTTTGTGATAATCCGCTCTACTTTTTCAAAACTCAGCAAATCGATTTCACTTCCAACATAATCCAATACCTCAAGCCCTGCAAAGGATTTTAGAATCGTCTTCGTCCCAAAATCAATAAACGTAATTTCATAAGAGTCGGTATAAACCTGAATTACAACTCCTTTTCCATACTGTGGATGTTTAATTCTTGAACCAATTCCGAGCGTCAAATCATTTGTCATATCTATAAAAGCGATTAAATTAAACAAATTATTAGTAGTGCAATAATAACAATTTAAGACTTGAAAAAGTATGTTTGTAACAAAAAAAACGGTTCTGATATTTTATATAAATACCAGAACCGCTCATTTGTAGATAAATTTTTCTACCGCTGAACCATCACCTTTTGAGTGGTTCTTGTTTTTTCAGATGTAATAGTGAGGAAATAGACTCCGTTGTGAAGTTCTGCAGTAGATATCTGGAATTCCTTCAACTCAGCGCCATTAACAACTTTATTGAAAATCAACATATTAAACCTGTCTGTTAGTTGTACAGTGAAAGTCTCATTTGCAGATTCATCAAATTTCACACTAAAAACATCTCTGGCAGGATTAGGATATACTGAAAATGTAAGAGGTAAATCCAGTATGGAGAAGTATCCATTACTGAAATCCTGTGTGAAACCATTTACAGAACTGAAAACTCTTATTTTGTAATATCCGCTGGTTGGAGTTAACATTGAAATGTTCCAGATGTGTGTTGAACCAATAACATTGCTTGCAACTGGTGTTGTGTTCTGAAGTACATCAAAGTTATCGTATTCTAATAACTCAATATTTACTGCCTCAGGAATGTCATCAATCCAGGAAATGAGATACGCTGTTCCACGATAAAGGAACTCCCCACCGTTAGGCTGCAAAACAGTTATATTGCCACCTGGGCTATCAGCAAGTTCAAAATCATAGTCGCTTTCACCATAAACACTATTATTGTTGCCATAAACCCTTATTCTATAATCAGTTCCAACTGGATAGGTTAAAGCAGGGATATTCCAAACCCATGTTGAACCCAGAACACCTGTTTCAAGCGTTGCAAGGTAAAAACCACCTTTCCAAAGTTCGATATTCACAGGTCCTGCAACGAAATCAGGTAACCATGAGATAAGATAGGCTGATCCACGAAGCCACTTAATGCCACTAACGCTGGGTTGCAGTACATCAATTGTGCCTCCTGTTGGATAATCAGCAAGTTCAAAATCATAGTCGCTTTCACCATATACACTGTTGCTGTTGCCATAAATCCTTATTCTATAATCAGTTCCAACTGGATAGGTTAAAGCAGGGATATTCCAAACCCATGTTGAACCTATAACACTTGTTTCAAGCGTTGCATGGTAAAAACCACCTTTCCAAAGTTCGATATTAACAGGTCCTGCGACATTATCATTCCATGAAATAAGATTTGATGTCCCACGTATCCAGGTTATTCCAAATACGCTTGGTTGAAGAACTGTAATGAGTGCATCAGGATTGGCATCCGCAATGGCGAAATCAAAATTACTCTCGTCCAGAACTGCCCCATTTAAGGTGCTACTAACTCTGATTTTATAATCAGAACCTAATGTGGTTCCTCCTGGAATTGTCCAAACATAGGTTGAACCAACAACATTCGATGCGATAGGGGTAGGATTTACGACTCCGTTTTTTACAAGTTGTATCTTTACAGTTCCGGAAACATCATCTATCCAGGAAATGAGATAGGATGAACCTCTAAGCCATGTTATACCAAATACACTTGGTTGCAGAACTTCAATTGTTCCTCCCGATTCAGCAACTGAAATGCTAAAGAAATTATCACTTTCATCCATTAGCAATTCATCGGCAGCACTGATAACCCTTATCTTAAAAACATTTGTTCCCAATGGATAACCTGATGATATATTCCATGGGTAAGTTGATCCAACTACATTGCTTGCAATAAGCATTTTTGGAGTAGTAATTTTCAGGTTGTTAAAATAAGGAACACGATTCTGCCATGACGCATCTGATTGTCCATTTGAATAAAGACGCAAGGCATCAGGAGCACCGGCAACAGGAATTAACTGATCAAAAGTCTCACTACCGTCTCTGCCAGTACCATACACCCGAAGGTTATTATCAGATACATATTCAAAGTTTAGGGTCATATAATCTGTACCCAAATTATTAAACATTGGACTACCATTAATGGTTATAACAGCGGTGTTAACCATCTTGATATCAATAATTTCAGTTCCGCCAACACCACCAGTGTACAATTTGATTCCTTTTTCACCAGTAAATGGATCCGATCCATTGGCCCATTTAATGCCCCAATCAATACTGAAAGTACTTTCTACTTCAAGTGGAGACGTAAACGCTCTGTCAGCAATTGCGAAATTTGATACGTCCTGTGGATTTGAGTAAGACTTTAATCCGAAAGAAGGATTATCCATGCCCCCCGTTATTCCGCCCAAGGCAGGATCGCCAATAAATACTTCGCCAACTCCGGAAAAAGCATCAGTACCAGTTGAAATACTCCATGGTCCAAATCCACTTCCTTCATTATCTCCATGCAACCAAACGCCACCATAATTTGAGGCATTATCTGAAGCCAGTACAAAGGGAACAGTACTTCTCAATTCAATATTTACAGGTCCGGGTACTTCATCCGTCCAGGAAATTAAGTTCGTTGTACCCTTTATCCAGTTAATTCCTGGTATATTCGGTTGCTCCACATGGATATATGATGTAGGCAGGGAGACGACAATTGAAAAATTATTTGAGCTTTCAGCATAAAAAGCATTGTTAACTGTACTGCTAACTCTCACTTTGTAGTCAGAACCGGGCAAAATCAAAGGATCTGTGATTGCCCATGGATAGGTTGAACCTGAAACAGAAGCCGCAATAGTCGAATGCAGTACATTGTTTTTGTACAATTCAATTTTGACTGGCTGTATAAAATTACTATTCCATGAAATGAGTTTGGTTGAGCCAAATTCCCAGAAGATATTTGCTTCTGTTGGCTGGATAACCTGAACAAAAGGCTGACTGAATATACTAGTCTGCACTCCAAACAGGAATAGAATTAAAACGAAAATGTTTCTTAATTGTAGTGATTGTTTCATAGTAGATGTTTTATGCGGAATTTTTTCGTGTTTAGATTAGACTTATTGTTTATTTTTCTATTTAATTTTTTGATGAAATTTAGACAAAAACATACATTTTCATTAAATAATTATTCAGGTACAAACATACCTGATTGTCGCTATAACAAATACTATACCGAGAATTAAGTGTAGTATATATATTGCAGATAATAAGAGTATTAGAGTACCTGTTTATTTATAGACATTTAAGAGTTATTCCCAATTTTGGACAATTATTTCCCAAATTGAAAAAAACGCCGAAAACTTTACGCAGACACGGATCGATAGGTCATTTATTAAGCGAAATAGTGTAGTTATAACTTGAATTACAATTAGTTATAATTTATAATACTTTGAACAGCATAAAGCTCTTTTGTACCAGATTGGGAATGTTATTTGAGTTATTCTATAAACTAACAGTCTGGACTGTTTTGTTTGCCCACAATGACATCATGAAGTCAAAAAGCCAAGGTTACTGAAGGCAAGTGATCACAAATGGATCCACCATGTCGAAGTCTGCGGAATTTTAGATGCAGGTGCTAATGAATGGTTGTTTTAAGCTTAACAATATTTGAAATGAATAGCATTTACAGGTCTGTTTATTAATAACCTGAGTTCGACATAAGAAATTAAATAGATTTTTTTCTCTTGTACTTTTGCTACTATATAACAAACTGTATATTCCTCTATATCAGGCTATATTTTTTAGTTTCTCAAGTTGTGTTTCTAGATATTTAAT
>PHDU01000173.1 GCA_002842755.1 Bacteroidetes bacterium HGW-Bacteroidetes-1
TTTCATCTGTTTATGATTTATTATTTTAAGTACTGATTATCAGTATTTTAATTTTTATTATTTATTTTTAAATCAATAAAAAACTACCCCTAAAAATAAGGATTTTTGTAATTTTAATATTTTAGTTGCTCAACGCTAAGTGATAAAAAAATTTCATCTTCATGCTCTGCGGCAATACTCCTGTGTGCTTAGTGTTTGATGTCAGTTTCATCTTCGGGGTTTCTTGTTTTGCAAGATGTTTCAACCTCCAGTAAAAATCGACCTTTTAAGCAACTTCACCAACCTCTATTCCTAATTCTCTTAATCTCCTGAGGTGGTGTAAAATTTGTTTGTCTTTCTTCTTGTTTTCTAAAAACTCATTGCCTAATTCTTTATACGCCATTTGGTTTTTTAGGATGAAATAGGTGGCAATCAGGATCTTATGTCCTACGGCGATTAATGCTCTTTTTTTACCTCTTCGTCCTGCTAAACTATCGTATTTACTACGCAAATATGTTCCTTTGGTTCGTGTGGCAGCCCAGCCACACTGGACTAAAACTACTTTTAAATAATTATTGCCGTGGGTTATTCGTCCACTTTTTTTTTACCCGCACTTTCATTGTTGCCGGGACACATCCCTGCCCATGAGGCTAAATGTTGTTCGTTTGGAAACTGGCTCATATCGTTGCCTATCTCTGCTATAATTTCCGTAGCACCATCTTTGCCAACCCCTGGTATGCTTTGCAATAACTCTACACTGACTTTTAATTTATTTCTCTCTAAATGTTGGTCTATTTCTTTTTCTAATTGTACTATTAATGATTCTTTGGATTGGATAGAAGTTCGAACCATTCGAAGCAAAAACCGATGATGGTCTGTCAAAAATCCTTTTAATGCCTCTCTCAAATCGTCTTTGCTGGCTTGCATTTTGCCATGATGATAAGCAATCAATTTTTCAATGTCCTCTTCTCCAGCTATCATCTGCTCTATTATTTTACTGGATGTAGCACCGCTCATATTGCTGACAACGCTTGAGAGTTTTATGTTTGCATCCTCCAATATTTTATGTATTCTGTTTTTTTCAGAAGCAATTTGCCCCACTATCTTTCTACGATAACGGGTCAAATCTCGCAACTCTCTGATAGGTCTTGGAGGAATAAAACTCCCTTTCAATAATCCACTAATGAGTAATTTAGAAATCCATCTGCTGTCTTTTTTGTCTGTCTTATGACCTGGAACATTTTTGATATGCCGTGCATTTACCAAAATTATTTCAAAGTTTTCTTCCAAAACATTAAAAACAGGTTTCCAATAAACCCCAGTACTTTCCATTGCAATATGGGTAATTTTGTTTTCCAAAAGCCAATCTCGCATCAATTCGATAGAACTTGTGAAACTATCAAAACTACGGGTTTCCTCTTTTATCCCAGTGCCTTTTATGGTAGCAACAAGTACTTTTTTATGTACATCAATGCCACAGCCTCGTTCAATAACTTGTTCAAATACTACTTCATTTTTTGTGTCCATTTTATTTAAGTTTAATTATCCAACAAAGATAATCATTCCCCTGTGTGTCTAAAATGTAGTCATGGATGTTTCATCTGTTTAAATTTTATTTTTTAGTGGTAACAGCTGCTGTTCGCCATTAATCATTTCTGTGTGTATCAAAATTTGTTATGGCTCGTTTCATCTGTTTATGATTTATTATTTTAAGTACTGATTATCAGTATTTTAATTTTTATTATTTATTTTTAAATCAATAAAAAACTACCCCTAAAAATAA
>PHDU01000174.1 GCA_002842755.1 Bacteroidetes bacterium HGW-Bacteroidetes-1
AACGTCAGTTCGTCTAAAAACCACTGTTAATTCATCAAAAATAACAAAAAAACCGAAGCAAAAAGAGCGATTTGCCGAAGGTTCATAAAAAAGTTACCCAACGGGTTGCAAAAAAATGGGTTTGTCAAAAAGGCTAAAAAACGGTTTTGGAGAGCAAAAAAATCACGAAACAAAAGAGCAAGTTCTTTGAGGAACTTTTGTAATTCGTTTTTATCAATGAGATTAAAAATTCTACGCAGGTTGTAAGCCACAAAGATAAGCCCTACATCGGCAGCAGCTCGTTTTATGCCTTTTTTGGTAGAAACATAACAAAACCCCCATTGCCTTTTAATTACGCCATACGGATGCTCCACAATGGCTTGTCGCCTTCGGTAGAGTTGCTTGTTGGCATCCATTCGTTGCTTGTTTTCAAAGATTAAATCTGCGTGTTCGGAGCGTTCAATGAGCCGTCCTTTTTTGTTTTTGGTACAGCGTTCAAAAAATTCACAAGAAAGACAAGCGTTGGATTTATAGTGTTTTACTTTGCTTACTGATTTACCTCTGTCTTTGTTGTACCAGTTGCCATTGGTGGTCAGCAACTCGTTAGCAGGACAAGTGTAGCAATCTTTATCTTTATCGTAAACAAAATGTTCCACATCAAAAGCCACATCAGGAGCGTGAGAGGCTACATCAGGAATAGCTACAATCACTTCCACACCGTGAGCATTGGCGTAAGCAAACTCGCTGCCGGTGTGGTAGCCTTTATCGTAAAGCAAGGTAAAATCGTTTTTGCCCAAAATGGTTTTGGTTCTTCGTGTCATTCCACCCATGGCTTTGCTGTCGTTTTCGTTGGTGAGTTTATAATCTATCGGGATGTTGTGTTTAGCATCCACCGTAGTTTGAACGTTGTAAGCCACTTCGGTAATGTTGTTACGGGTAATCATTTGCCTAGCATCCGGGTCGGAAGTAGAGATTTGCGTTTCACCAGTTTCTTCTAATTGTTGGGTTAAATCGTTGTAAAAATCCTTGCGTTGGTTTTGTTTATCAATAGTGTCTTCAATTACTTTTTTAAGGTCATCATCTGCTAAAGCCAGTGCAGCGTTGTATTCATTAAGTTTGTTGTCGATGTACTCCAAATGGCGTTCAATTTTTTTAGGATTAAAATTGTTTTTCTTAGAATTTTGAGCTCTGAGTTTAGTACTGTCTCCAGCAAGGAGTTTACCACCAATGAGCTCAAAATGTTTGGCAAGAGCAACGGTAGCCTGAAACACCTTGCGAATGGCTTTAGGATTATCTTTTCTAAAATTAGAAATGGTGTTGTGGTCTGGAGCAAGACTTTTCATTAACCACATCAATTCAATGTTGCGATTACATTCTTTTTCCAACACCCGAGAAGAGCGCATACGATTCAAATAACCATAAATAAACAACTTCAACAGATCGGCAGGGTGATAAGCGGGTCTGCCTCCTGCCTGCCGGCTAGGCAGGTTTTTTTTAAAATCCATTTCAAACCCATAATCGGAAAGTTTTAAACTATCCACAAAAAGGTCGATAAGGCGGACTTCGTTATCCAGAGAAATGGTTTCATCTAAACATTGGGTGTAAAATTGAACCTGTTGCCTGTTTTTTCCTGTAATAAATTTCATAAAAAACCAATTAAATTACAGTATAAATATACTGATATTCAATTAAATAACCAAACAAAAAACTGTTATTTTAAAGGAAAATAGGTTTTTTTTTAGGTGAGTAGTTGTTGGGTTTTTAGACAGTTTGACG
>PHDU01000094.1 GCA_002842755.1 Bacteroidetes bacterium HGW-Bacteroidetes-1
AAACAATCAGAATGCGTTAATAATTAGGCTAAGATACTAATTATTAATCATATAATCAAACAAACCACCACTTTTTCAATTTGGTAAAGTAGAATTAGTTGTTTTGTTGGATAGGTCAGCCAAAGTTAGGAAATATTTTTTTTAATTCATTGCATGCATTGAACCCTAAATTGTAATTAAAAAATTCAAAACAGTAATAAATTCCGCTTCAATTCTCAATTGTTAAATCTGGTTCTAAATAAATGACCCTGGATAAGTTAAAATCTATCTTCCTTATTAAAATTCTTAACCCTTAAAAAACACCCCTTTTTGCTTTCGAATTATGTTAAATTTGCCTCACAATTTTTTAGGGATCAGATTATCAATCTTTGACTTTCTGACCTGATAAAAGGGGAAAAAGAGACAAACGTAAAAAAGTGTAAGACAGACAAACTGTATTTTATGATTATCACAGGAACACTTGTCAATGTGGCTGCAGTTATCGCTGGCAGCTTGATCGGGCTGCTTTTTAATGCAAGGCTTCCGCAGCGTTTTACAGAAATTCTTTTTCAGGCCATCGGACTTTTTACTATTGTTTTAGGCATTGCCATGGCGCTTCGGGCAACAGAATGGATATTGATTATCCTGAGCCTTATCGTTGGAAGTATCATCGGTGAATTGTTGCAACTGGAACACTTTTTCGATCGATTGGCTACACGTATTGGCAAAACTTTTAAAACAGTAGGCGCTCGGTTTAACGAAGGCCTTCTCACCGCTTTTTTATTGTTCTGTATGGGCTCAATGACCATCCTAGGAGCTATTGAGGAAGGCATGGGCGGCAAACCTGAATTGTTTTATATAAAATCTCTCATGGATGGCATCAGCTCCATTGCTCTTGCCTCAGGACTTGGAATTGGCGTTTTGTTTTCAATCGTTCCCCTGTTTCTATACCAGGCAGGTCTTACTCTACTTTCCTCTCATTTTGGAGCTTTCATGCCCGAACTGATGATAAGCGGTATTTCCGCCACCGGAGGCGTCATTCTTGTTGGTCTGGGACTCAATATTTTGAAAGTGACTCAAATCAGAGTACTTAATTTACTGCCTGCACTATTGTTAATTGTTGTAGCAACCTGGATTTTTTTGATGTTTTAGAATAATAGTAAAAGCGTCTGTTTACATCTAAAAAAGGTGTGCTTTTTGACAATTAGCATGCAATATTCCAAATTCATTGCAAATTTTACATCATCACTCTGTTATTGAAATTACATAAGGATTAAATTGAACAGAGATCAAGGCTTAGAGATATCAAATAATTACGCTCTTCTGTTTATTTATTCACAAACACACATACTATCTAATAAAAAATCCTACCTTAGCTCCATTAAATTATTTGATCACTTTTAATCATAAAATTATGGAAAATATTGATTGGAAGAGTCTGCCATTTGGCTATTATCCAACAGATTACAATGTTCGTTGCTATAACAAAAACGGACAATGGGGTGCACTGGAAATCAGTTCTTCCGAATACATTAGTATTCACATGGCTGCCACTGCTCTTCATTACGGACAGGAAGCATTTGAAGGCTTGAAAGCCTATCGTGGCAAAGATGGAAAAGTACGCCTCTTTCGCTGGACAGATAATGCCAGTCGGATGCGCACATCAGCCGACGGAATTATGATGGCGAAAGTCCCGGATGAAGTATTTTTCGCAGCTATTGATAAGGCCGTAAGAATGAATGTTCGTTTTATACCGCCTTATGGAACAGGGTCTTCTCTTTATATCAGACCTGTGCTTTTTGGCTCGGGTCCGCAGGTAGGTGTTAAACCAGCAAAAGAGTATATGTTTGTCGTATTTGTTTCACCGGTAGGCCCTTATTTTAAAGAAGGGTTTAATCCTGTTTCTGTAGAATTGGTGCATGATTACGATCGTGCTGCTCCTCTCGGCACCGGGCATATTAAGGTTGGAGGCAATTACGCTGCCAGTTTACGGCCTGCCGATCGCGCCCATGCAGACGGCTATTCCTCGGTGCTTTTCCTTGATGCCAAAGAAAAAAAATATATCGATGAAGCCGGTCCGGCGAATTTCTTTGGAATCAAAAACGGCACTTATATTACTCCGAAATCGAATACCATTCTGCCATCCATCACCAATAAAAGCATTGAAATAATTGCGACTGATCTTGGGTTAAAAGTTGAACGCCGTCCTGTTCCCATGACCGAACTTGAAAGTTTTGATGAGGTTGGAGCATGTGGTACTGCTGCCATCATATCACCAATCAAAAAGATTGTAGATCGCGAAACTAAAAAGGTGTATCAATATGGCGAAACTGCAGGGCCTTATTCAACAAAAATCTATAAAACCCTGAAAGGGATTCAAGAGGGTGAAATAGAAGACATCCATGGATGGACCACCATTCTGGAAGGAATCTAAAGAAATCGACTCAAAAGGCGGCTATTTGGTCGCCCTTTTTTACGGAAATAAATTTTACATCGTTAAACCAAGGGAACTCGAAAGAGAATCATACCTATATCAATCCTTTGTGCAGCAAAGCCTTCTCCATCATTTGCTGCATTTTTTTTGCTTCGTTGGCAGCAGCAGCATCAAAGTCAGTACCGGAAGAGGCATAAATAATTGACCTCGAAGCATTGATAAGCAATCCACCTTGACTATTCAATCCGTTCTTTGCTACAGTCTCTAAATCTCCTCCCTGAGCTCCAACACCAGGAACCAATAAAAAGTAGTCAGGAACTAAAGCGCGGATTCTTAAAATAGCATCGGGATGCGTCGCACCAGCAACAAACATCATTTGATCAGGGGTTGCCCAGCTTGCAGCTTTTTTTAATACAATCTCAAAAAGAGGTGAGCCTGAAGCATCTGTCAGATGCTGGAAATCAGCCGAACCACTGTTGGATGTCAGCACGAGCAGAACGACCCATTTGTCAGGATAACCCAAAAATGGATGCACCGAATCAAGGCCCATATAAGGAGCAACCGTCACAGCGTCAGCATCGAGATGCTTGAAAAATGCACTGGCATAATTATCAGAAGTATTTCCAATGTCACCACGTTTTGCGTCAGCAATGATGAACATTTCCGGATAGTTTATGCGAATATAAGAGATTGTTGATTCCAGGCTTCTCCAGCCTTTTGATCCATTTGCTTCATAAAATGCGGTGTTAGGCTTGTAGGCTACAGTAAAGGCGGCAGTAGCATCAATGATGGCCTTATTAAAAGCAAAAACAGGATCATCCTCTGCAAATAAGTGTTTTGGAATTCGTGTGATTTCAGAATCCAGTCCGACGCACAAAAATGACTTTTTGCTTCTAATCTTTTCAAAAATCTGGGAACTGTTCATCGCTTAAGCATCAAGTTCGGTTTTGAGCCTCTCCGCATTTTCAGCAATCTGAAGCTTCTCGATAATTTCATTCAGGTCACCATCAATGATAGCAGAAAGATTATACAAAGTAAGATTGATGCGATGATCTGTAACACGACCCTGAGACCAGTTATAAGTTCTGATTTTTGCCGACCTGTCGCCTGTAGAAACCATGGTTTTGCGTCTTGATGCCACTTCTTCCATGTACTTGCTGTATTCCTTCTCGTACAAACGGCTTCGCAAAACCTTCATAGCTTTGGCCAGATTCTTAATCTGCGATTTTTCGTCCTGACATGATACGACAATACCTGAAGGGATATGGGTTAATCGGATAGCAGAATATGTTGTGTTAACCGACTGACCTCCAGGGCCTGATGAGCAAAATGTATCTTTACGGATATCTTTTTCATTGAGATCGATATCAAATTCTTCAGCCTCGGGAAGAACAGCTACTGAAGCTGCCGAAGTATGCACACGTCCCTGCGTTTCGGTTTTCGGGACCCGCTGCACCCGATGAACTCCTGATTCGAACTTCATCAACCCATAAACGTTATCGCCCGTAACATTGAAAACTACTTCCTTGAAACCTCCTACTGTTCCCTCACTCATATCAACCATCTCCGTTTTCCATCCTTTTGTTTCACAGAACTTCAAATACATGCGGTACAAATCACCAGCAAAAATACTGGCTTCATCCCCTCCTGTGCCTGCTCTGATTTCAACGATAGCATTTTTGGAATCTTCCGGATCTTTAGGAATCAGCATCAAACGGATTTGTTCGCCAATATTTTCTTTGCGCACCAAAAGCTCATCCAGCTCCTCCCTGGCCATCTCTTTAAAATCCTCATCTTTCTCCTTCTTGATGATTTCTCTTGCATTCTCAATATTGGACACCACATTTTTATATTCCTTAAAAGCTGCAACAACCGGTTCAAGGTCTTTATAATCCTTGTTCAGTTTTACAAACCTTTTCATATCCGCCATCAATTCCGGGTCATTCAACTGCTCACCCATTTCTTCCCACCTGCGCTTGATGGTTTCTAACTTATCAACAATATCCACAGTAATGATTTTTAAAGTGCAAAATTACACATTATGCCTGAAGCAAAAAACTCCTTTGGAAACAATTTATTATAACTTTGATTCCAGTGAATTAATACGATTATGTATAAGATCAGAGGTAGGTGTACGTACCAAACTCGGAACGAATGGTAAGCTTTTTATGAGGAGAATCTTCGCAATATCCAACAATCTTTGCTTCAACATTAAAAGCTGATGCAATATTGATAATACTTTCAGCTGTTTTTGCATCGGTATAAATTTCCATACGATGGCCCATGTTAAACACCTTATACATTTCATGCCAGTCAGTTCCGGAAGCCGCCTGAATCAATTTAAACAAAGGAGGCACAGGAAAGAGATTGTTTTTAACGATATGCAGCTTGTTGATGAAATGTAGCACTTTTGTTTGAGCACCACCACTGCAATGAATCAAGCCGTGCAAATCCTTTCGGTGTTCTTTTACGACCTGCTTCAAAATTGGTGCATAGGTACGTGTTGGTGCCAAAACCAATTTTCCAACATCCACTCCATCCACTTCGGTTTTATCTGTGAGGGCATGAGGACCTCCATAAACCAAAGAATCAGGAATGGCCTGATCGTAGCTTTCGGGGTATTTTGATGCCAGCATTTTATGAAAAACATCATGACGGGCAGAGGTCAATCCGTTGCTTCCCATTCCACCATTGTAATGATCCTCATAAGTAGCCTTTCCAAAGGAAGCCAGACCAACAATCACATCACCTGATCGGATTGAATTTTCAATCACTTCTTTTCGGGGAATACGCGCTGTTACCGTACTATCAACAATGATCGTACGCACCAGATCACCCACATCAGCTGTTTCACCTCCTGTTAACCAAATACCAACTCCAAGGCTGCGCATTTTTTCTAAAAATGCTTCTGTACCATTGATCAATGCAGCAATAACTTCTCCAGGAATAAGGTTTTTGTTTCGACCTATGGTAGAAGAAAGCAGCATGTTGTCCGTTACCCCAACGCACAACAGATCATCCGTATTCATTACAATTGCATCCTGTGCTATTCCTTCCCAGACGGACAAATCTCCCGTTTCTTTCCAATAAAGATAAGCAAGTGATGATTTGGTTCCGGCTCCATCGGCGTGCATGATGTTACACCAATTGGGATCACCTCCTAAAATATCGGGAACAATTTTGCAGAAAGCATTGGGATACAATCCTTTATCAATATTACTGATAGCCAGATGAACATCTTCTTTTGAAGCAGAAACCCCCCGCAGACTGTATCGCTGGTCGCCCATATTATTGAAATATCAACTTTTTTGTATTGGTATTGAATTTAAATTCACCAAAGAGTACCAGGGCACGCTGACCAAGGATGATTTGATTTTGCATTTTATGATCCACAGTAACTTCAAGGTCTTTGATTGTTCTGTTAGCAATCCGTACTTCTTTCAGCTTAAAAACAGCACCATTGGCAATTGTACCAGCTTGAATCTGCTCAATATCTCCAACCAGATTCTCTTTGTTAATAATACCTTTCTGCAGAAAATCCATCGCTTTTTTCAACGATATGGATGCATTGGCTGTTCGATCATAAACAAACTCATCAGACAAACCATCAACAAGAAGACTGGCAGCAAATGAACCGTCACTTGCAATACGGAAATCAATCTGATTTTCTTCGGGATTTATTTTAATTACAGCAATGGTGTCAATAGGCTGGTTGGTAGCTTTAGGAACAAAATCTTTGCTTAAAACACTAAACTCAGTCCGACGATTCAGCTGATGAGCAGCCTCTTTCTCATTCTCTGTCTTTAGGTTATTAATAAACTCTTCAGTGAGAATACTTCCACTTTTAAAGTTGAAACCATTGGTAACTAAATCCCTTTCCAAAGCACGAGGGACACGCTCTCCGTATCCTTTTGCAACCAACCTATCCGGATCAATGCCTCTTATAATCAAATAATCCACAACAGATTGTGCCCTTCGTTGTGAAAGAATATCATTTCGCTCGTCTGTATCGCGGCTATCGGTGTGTGACGCCAGCTCAATGATTATGGTTGGATTTTGCTGTAATGTTTCAATAAGTCCTTGTAACGAGTCCTCATATTGTGGTTTTAATTCCCAGCTTGCAAGATCATACAAAATATCAGGCAGTGGGATAGGTTTTTCAGGAATTGGCATTAGAAGAAAATCCTTTACAAAGTCTTTACTAAATTCAACATCAACAGTAGTTTCAACAGCCGACAGGGTAAAATAGTTCTCTTTGTCAACAATAATTTCATAGGTGGTATTTTTGTTCAACTGGGAGTTCCCAAAAAGATAATATCCCTTATCATTGGTTCTTGTACTTACGCTCATTCCATTGGAGCCAACAAGATTTACTGTTGCATTTTCAATAAACTGAAGCGTCTTATCATCTTTTATGGTTCCGGCAAGCGTAAAGAGCACCGGAGGTTCAATAAAATAATACAAATTATCAACCCCTCTTGTATTTTCTCTGTTACTGGCAAAAAAACCTCTTTCCTCAGTGGGATGAAAAATGATTGAAAAATCGTCATTAATTGAGTTCACAGGATGCTTCAGATTTTTAGGTTCACCCCAGTTTCCTGCTGTGTCAATGGTAGAAACAAATATATCAAAGCCACCCATGCCACCGTGACCATTGCTGGCGAAATACAATGTAGTATCATTTCTCAGGAAAGGAAAAATTTCATCCCCTCTCGTATTAATCCTTTCACCAAGGTTGAGAGGGCGGCTGAAGGCATCTTTTTTCGAGTCTCTCATAGCCACCCAGATATCTTTTCCACCAAAACCATCTTTTCTCTCTGTTGCAAAATAAAGTATCAATTCACTATCACTAATTGTTGGATGGCCAACCACATCCAGACTATCCACGCCGCGCATCTGCAACGGAACCGGCTGACTCCAGCTTCGTCCACTCCGACTGCTTGTAAAAATCTGACAGCCTGATTCCTGCAAAGGGATATTGTTACATCTTGTAAAATAAAGCGTACTGAAATTAGCATTCATGAAAGGCGCTCCCTCATTGGCTTTTGTATTGATACTTTCAGTATCATCAAGCAATGTTGGCGTACTCCATTGGTTGTTTCTGTCGAGTCGGGAGATGAAAAAATCACTAAAACTTTTGTTGGTCCAACCGTCTTTCTCTTTCCCTGTTGCGCCATCACGATTAGAGGTAAAAATAATTTCGTTGAAGTTGTTGGAAGACCAGGCAGGCGCAAAATCAGAATCACGGGAATTTACTTTTTTCAAAGGTGTTATCTCGTATTTAGAAGGATTCTCGAGCCACTCCATGATGAGGGCAGCAGATTCGGCACCCAGCTTACCACGCGGGTCATCCGGAACACGCTTGGTGTATTGGTTATAATAATCGATGGCCTCGTCATACTTTTGCATCATTTTCAGCAAGTCGGCATAAACAAGCAAAATCTCAGGATTTCTATTTGGAATTTCAGAACGTAAAACACGTCTGTAGGTAATTTCAGCACGCTTATAATTTCCGGTTAAACGATAACTTTCGGCCAGTCGATAACCGATGCGGTCTCTTTCATCAGAGTTCTTCTTGACCCTTCCATAGGCTTTTTTATACCTGTCAATAGCAACTGAATATTGCTTCCGGCTGAAAGCTTCATCAGCTGATTTTGCAACATTGCGTTGAGCCTGTACATTAAGGCTTAAAAAACCAAATAGACTGATTAAAAGTGTTGTTAAAAAAAATTTCATCATGGATTATCAAATCATTTCATTGAAGTTAACGTCTTATCCTTCATTTTATTGGGCAGGCTCATCTGTCAATGTGTCTTCTTTTCCTTCTTCAGGGTTTATTGCCTGGGTAACTTGTTTATTTTTTTTATTCGAAATCTGTTCTGTATTATCCGGCATTCTGGTTGGGACTGTTTCTTCAATTACGGTTTTCTGTTGTTCCTTTTGGTTCAGAAAATCGTTGTAACGAGTCTCACGTTCAAGCTTTTGAACTTCTTTGTTGATCTCATTTTTAAAACCGGCAGATGCTCTTTTCATCTCATTGATTGTCTTCCCCAGTGTACGGGCAACCTCTGGTAATTTTTGAGGGCCTAGTACCACAAATAAGACCAACAAGATTAAAATAATCTCTCCGGATCCGAAGTCTAAAAAAAGTAACATTGTTAAAACTTTTAGGTTGGCAAAAATAAGAATTATGCAAGCACAGAATCCTAATTCATGATTAAAACAAAATAAAAAAGTCCGGACGACTTATTTCAGACATCCGGACCTGGTTATTTTGGTTAGAAAAATCTACTTTTTCTTCTGGGTTTTTGTTAAAGCTTCTTTCTCAATCACCTTTTTTTCCTGTTTTGAACCTTTCAATAGATCGTAAACAATAGGGCTGGCATTGAAAACAGAAGAATATGTACCAAACATGATACCCATCAACAATGCAAACACAAAGCCTCGGATAACCTCACCACCAAAAATGGAGATGATGAATAATACCATCAAAGTAGTGCCTGATGTGTTGATTGTTCTTACCAAAGTACTGTTCAACCCATCATTCATATTTATCTTTAAAAGCTTTTTGGGATGAAGGTTCATGTTTTCACGAATACGGTCAAAAATGATTACGGTGTCATTGATAGAGTAACCAATGATGGTAAGAATAGCTGCAATAAATGCCTGATCGACTTCCATGCTGAATGGAAGAATGTTATAGAAAATTGAGAATAAACCCAACACGATTATTGTATCGTGTGCCAACGCAATAAGACCAGCCAAACCAAACTGCCATTTCTTGAAACGAATAGCAATGTATACAAAGATGATAATTAATGACAATATAATAGCTGTGATTGCCTTGTTACGAATATCATCAGCAATGGTTGGCCCGATCTTTTGAGAACTGAGGATACCAACATATTTGTCATTGGCCTCTTCATCAGAAGTAAATTGATTAAAGGTAATCGGAGTGCTGTAAAACCCACCTAAACTACTGTAAAGCATGGTTTGAATTAAAGAGTCTACTTCCTTTCCATCACTTTCAATCATGAATTTGGTTGTAATTTTCACCTGTCTGTCCGGTCCAAAAGTTTTAACTTCAGGAACCGCATTAGTAAACTCAGCTGTTAGGGCCTGACGAACCTGATTAACCGTTACATCCTGATCAAAACGAACAAGATAAGTACGACCACCGGTGAAATCAACTCCAAAATTAAGACCCCGGAAAGTGAGCGACCCCAAACTAATGACGATCATCACAATGGAGAAAATATAGGCTTTCTTACGCATCGAAAGAAAATCGATATGGGTTGCATCAAGAAATCCACGTGTGAATTTTGAGTCGAATGTTATTGTCTTGTTGTTGTCCAACAGATAACCAAAAATGATTTTTGAAATAAAAATTGCTGTAAACAAGGACGTGAGCAAACCAATGATCAATGTGGTTGCAAAACCTTGAACAGGACCTGTTCCAAAAGTATAAAGAACAATAGCAGTCAATAAGGTTGTAACGTTACCGTCAATAATGGCAGAATAAGCATTCTTATATCCGTCCTCAATTGCGAGTCTCATTCCTTTTCCTGCTTTGATTTCCTCTTTGATACGTTCGTAGATGATAACATTGGCATCGACAGCCATACCCAAGGTAAGCACAATACCAGCAATACCAGGCAATGTTAGAACAGCGCCAAGGGAGGCGAGTACACCGAGAAGAAAAAATACGTTTGTAAACAATGCAAGATCGGCAATCAAACCTGACTTATTATAGAAGAAGTACATGTAAACCAGCACAAGGAAAAAGGCCAGCACAAAAGACCACAATCCAGCAGTAACCGCCTCTTGTCCCAGAGAAGGCCCAACAACGGCTTCTTCCATGATACGGGAAGGAGCAGGCAATTTACCCGCTTTTAAAATGTTTGATAAATCCTGTGCTTCTTCAATGGACATTTCTCCACCGGAAATGGATGAACGGCCGTTGGGAATTTCGTCATTTACAACAGGAAAAGAATATACATAATCATCCAGAACAATTGCGACCTGACGGCCAATATTTTCACCAGTGAGACGCTTCCATGTTTTGGCTCCTTCACTGTTCATCTGAATAGTGACTTCAACACGGCCATTCTGATCGTAATCCTGACGAGCATCAACGATAACTTCGCCACCTAAGGCCGATTTGTTATCGCGTGACCCTTTCAGCGCGACCAACTCAAGTGCTCCTGGTTGATCAGGGCTACCGCCTCTTGGCTTAACAGTCCAGGCCAATTTAAGGTTGCGAGGGAACACACTTTGAACTTTTCTCAACATACCATTGATACGTGCAGTATCTTTTACCATAGCCTGACCAACTCTTGCTGTATTGCCCGGGAAAAATCTTCCGCTTTCGTTCTGAACATAAGATGGCATAAGGTAGGCGTATAAAGGATTCTTCTTTGCATATTCTTCAAAGCTCTGATCTTTACTTTCTGAAGTATCAGCGCCGATTTTATCAAGAAGACTAGTGGTATCACTTAAGAGTTCAGTTTCACTTGTTTCTGTATTTACTGTTAAAGAATCAGATTCAACAACAGTGGATGAGTCAGAAAGTGGCTCTTCGGTAGTTTTAGTGCTGCCATCAGAAAGTACCGCAAGACGCTGATTGGCCTCATCAAAAAATGAATTAAGTTCTGAGAAATTATACGTTTCCCAAAACTCAAGTTGAGCAGTACCTTGCAGCAAGTTACGAACACGCTTTGGGTCTTTGATACCAGGCAATTCAACGAGAATACGTCCTGTAGTAGCTAATTTCTGAATATTAGGCTGGGTAACTCCAAAACGGTCAATACGTGTTCTTAAAATCTGGAAAGAGCGATCAATAGCACCTTCTGCTTCCTCTTTTATAACACTTAATACTTCATAGTTGGTTGAATTGGTGGTTATCCCTTTGTCTTTAAACTCAAACAGGAAAATAGAAGCCAGCCTTGCATTTGGATCAATTTCATTGAAGGACTCACCAAACAAGGTTACAAAATCTTTTTGACTATTTTGTTGTTTCAAAATGGCCGATTCCATAGCTTGTCTGAAAACCGGATCCTGACTATTACCAGAAAGCGCATTGATGATATCTTTTACGGAAACCTCCAATACAACATTCATCCCACCCTTAAGGTCAAGACCAAGATTGATTTCACGCTCTTTTACATCCTGATAGGTATATTTATCAATTAAGATATTATACACCACCTTACTGCTCATCGAGTCGAGATAATAAGTTTCCCGAGCATCTGTAATGGAATCCAATAAATGCTTGTATAGTCCCTGGTCACCCTTAGCAAGTTCATCTGCAATTGTTGCTGCAACCTCGTTTTCAGCATAAGCTTTCGCCTTGCGTTCAATTCTGCCCGAAACGAAAGTAAATGATAGCTGATAGAGCGAAACGATCGCTAAAGCAATTGCAAAGACTTTGATAGCTCCTTTGTTTTGCATTTTTTAAATGTGATTAATTTGACTTATAATTCTAGTATCGAAACTTTTTTTGAGGGTGCAAAATTAGAATATTATTTGACAACTTCCAATATTTCAGCGATTAATTGAAACGTGCCTATTTTAAGGCAATTACACACTTATTTTTCTGGTCGAAATAAATGAGCAAAAAGATACAACTATCTTTGTCCGAAAAATTTCTGACATGACAATTGAAGAAGCACAAAGTAAGGTCGATATTTGGATTAAAGATGTTGGTGTACGCTATTTCAGCGAACTCACCAATACCGCAGTTCTGATGGAAGAAGTAGGTGAACTGGCGCGTATTATGGCCCGAAAGTACGGCGATCAGTCGGCAAAACCATCCGACAAGGAAGAAAATATGGCGGATGAAATGGCCGATATTTTATTTGTGCTCATTTGCCTTGCCAATCAAACCGGAGTGAACCTGAATGAGGCGCTGGAAAAGAATCTCGAAAAAAAATTTACCCGCGACAAAAATCGTCACAAGAATAATCCCAAACTGCAACCCTAATTTCAACCGGAATTTGTATAGAATGAAAAATCATCATTAAAATAAAATTGAGGTGATCAATTAAATACTTATCTTGTGGAAGAATAAATGATTAAAAATTAATCAATATGGAATTTACAGGAGAAAATATTTTAGAATTTGGGA
>PHDU01000175.1 GCA_002842755.1 Bacteroidetes bacterium HGW-Bacteroidetes-1
AGCTTTAATGATATCATTAGTGTCCATTGTTTTTTTTAACAAAGGTAACTAATTTACTTTAAATATGAGTATATTATTTATTGACAATTCCTAAGTGATCGGTAAGGTGGTAGTTAAACATAGGCATTCCGCTTACATCTACATAGCCATCGGCGTGGAGGATAAGGGACGGGACTCCGTTTTCGGTTACCAGATCACCAAAATAGCGCTCATCGCTCAGCTGCTGCTCATAGCCATCAAGCACACGGCGGCGGCGCTTGGTGCCATCCCAGCTATAGGTGTTTTCGATGCGGCCTTCATCGCTAAGGATGGTCAGTGGCATATTCATAGGGTTGTAGGTGAGCTGAATGCCGCGCACATTATCATTGATCATGTTGCCATTGGCATCATAAAAAAAGGTTTCTGCAGCCTGAAATCCACCACCGGGAAAATCCTTCAATGCATTTTGCCCGCTGATGGCATCCGACACACGCTTCAACCTGTTGCCAACATAGGTGTAGCTCAAACTATCGAAAAGCACGATGTCGGTATCGGAGGAACGGCGTGCTAATCGGCTCAGGGTTTTGATGTTCCCGTTCTTGTCATAATTGATACCTCTTACTGTACCAACGGAGGTGACAAGACCATAATTGTATTTTGAAACAGTAGCCGACTGATCCCAGGTGACAGATCCGTTTCCCAAATTGAGTTTCATAAAAAGAGCCTTGTTCAGTCGGTTGAGCTCATCGTAGCTAAACACATAACCACTGGCAAAACCGGTCGGCGTGATACTCTGATTGCGCCATTCAATGGCCTGTATATTCCCGTTGTAACGAGCTGTTGCCTTGCCAGCCATATAGGAAGGAACTTCGTTGTAGTAAATTTTCTGTGCAAAAGCCCCCGTGCTGCTAGTCCCCAGGCTGTTGATACCCGTGAGCCAGCCACGGATGTTGTAGGCAAACGACTGCTTCTGCATATAGCTGCCGGAATTTCCGTGCATGTATTTTTCTTTCAACTGCGAAAGCTCGTTGTATTGCATAGCATTGATCTGTTGGGTAGTGCCTCCTACCTTCATAGTAGTGTGGGTTGGCCTCCAATCATGGTCGTAAAAGTAAGAAAAAGAATAGTTGAAGTCGGGGTTGGATGAGTAATTATATCTCTTATTCGATTTTAACAAATGTCCGCTAAAGCTGTATTTGTTACCTTCACATAAAACACCGGCCGTTGTACTTACTATACTACGAATTATCCTACCATATTTGTCATAATAGTAAATCTCTTTGGTAAGGTTACTCTTATCAATTTTTCCGGTAATTTTACCTTTAGTATAAATTGTGGCACTATCAGAAAAGGCTGTATCTGTTTGATAGAAATCATTATAAACTGAGTTAAGGTCATTATCCTTAAATAGGTAGTCATCATAATAGTATCCTTGCTTTATCAATCCATTCCCTCCTGTAACAATGGGGAACGCATTATTTGAATAACCAAAAAAGTAATCAAAATACCCAACTTGTTTAATCTCATACAAAGCGTAACTTTCATTATATGCCATAGCTTGGATTTGAACACGACTAGAAGCGGAAGGCATGATGCCTTCAAGTATTATTCTCTGTAAGCCATCATACTTATAAAACTTCCATTTGCCCTGTTGTCGTGTTTATTTCACTTAAGAAGTACCCCACCTTTCAATCGAAAAGTATACCACTAAGTCATTAACAGAACGAGGATAAAAACTCGTTAATAACACATGAT
>PHDU01000095.1 GCA_002842755.1 Bacteroidetes bacterium HGW-Bacteroidetes-1
CATACTAAATCAAAGCTTCTCAAAATGGATGATCAACAAGCTGAATTATACCAATTAGTAATGAAAAATTTCTAGGGTGTCCCAAAAATGAAAACAAGAGGTTTCCTGGGTGATGTCAAGGTAGGAGTATAAATCGCCTTATTTGTTTCTGTCATACCCTTCATTCGTGGCAGGTAGCGGCAGAGCCGCCAAATATTTGTAACAAAAAGCCGATTGAAAGCAAGGAAAGGTGCATCGCACCGAAATATTTATTCTCAACTCACATTATCGAAAAATTCGAATACATATTCGTCTTTGAATTCAATTTCCTGTTTAAACTATATTGCTACAGCCGAAAGTTAGAAATTGTTTTTTAATTTTCAAACTACTGGCAATCGGTATAACCTGGACAAGCCAGAACCAAACAGGAAAAAACACTTAATTTTGCTGACTTTATCATAGCATTTAGAAGTCAGAAGATCATAAAAATTCAGATTCTATTTAGCACAGTATTTCCTGATAACTGAATAAGCTTCAGCAATACCTGCCTCACCTGCTTTGCTTAGATCGCTGCAGGCGAGTTTGTTTTCACCCAGATAAAGCAATGTAAGTGCTCGGTTATAATAGGCTTCACCCATGGATGGTTCGAGACGAATTGCTTCTGAGAAATCATCAATGGCCCTGTGATGTTTTCCTTGCTGTAGCTTAATATTGGCCCTGTTGTAATACGCAAAAGCATTGTCAGGGTAGGAATAGATCAATAGATCTAAACTTTGTAAGGAAGCTGAATAATCAGGTTCACGCATTTCAGATGCAGTTGGAGAAATCAAGGGTTCCTTGCGGCTTGTTATGGAAACAGCATTGGCATATTCGTCGTCTATCAGTGTCAGTTCTTCTTTGTCAAATTGCAATACAGCACTGTTAAGAAGAATGAACGGATTGAGTGACTTATCTTTTATAAGCGCATTGTAAGCCTCGGCAGCACTGTTAAAATTATGACGGTTCTGGTTGATAGTTCCCAGAAGAAATTTTTGCAGATTGAAGGATATTTTGCTTTCGTCTTCAGATTGTATCCTTTCCACCTCGCTATCATCATTTTCATGCTTTAAATAGGTTTGTGAAATATAGCCAAGCTTAAGGTTTCCTGTCAGCATGGCGTTCAGTTGCGACAGACTCAGATCAGAATAGCTTTTTTGGGAAGGTGTTTTTTCTTTACCTGATGGCGATGTTTCAACAAGAGCAACAACAAAACTACGAAAAGGCAGAATATCAATCTGCTGATACTGAACGCGCCCCGGCAAAATATTTCCACTGATAAAGTCAGATTCAAGTTCGATTATTTTATTAAAATAGGCTGAATCTGCATAACGGGAGAAGAGGGCTTCTGGTTTTTGACTCTCACCGCTGACACTTTGAATAATTGCCATGGCCTTTTCATAGTCGGCATTCGACCCGGCTTCATCTTTTATTTTCTTTCGGGACAAGGAACGATTGATGAGAGCGCCAACAAATGCGGGGAACAAGTCGATGGCATGGGTAAAATCTGCAATCGCTTCCTGATATTTTTCCATTTCATAACTCACAATGCCTTTGTTAAAATAACTGTAAATATTGTTTGGATTTATTTTGATGACCTCCTGATAGAGCATCCCTGCCTCTTCATATTCTTTGCGCATCGAATGAAGAAGTGCTCTGTTGTAATAGGTTAGTGCATTGCGGTTGTCGAGAATGTTTACATATTCGTAATCATTTAAAGCAGCAGTAGTATCCCCGTTTTGAAGATAAATTCCAGCCCTTTGAAAATAAACAAGTGGGTTTTTTGCATCAATTAAAATGGCCTGATTAAAATCGCTCATGGCACCAGCTGTATCCCCAAGTTCATTGCGAAGAATACCGCGTTTCAGCCATGAATCAAGATCGAAATGATTATGATAAACTGCTTTGTTCATGTCATCAAGCGCTTCTTCCTTTCTGTTGAGAAGCCGTTTCGCAATGCCCCGATTGAGCCAAGCATATGATAGTTTTGGGTCGATGAGTAGCGCCATGTCGTACTCCTTAACGGCACCCTCAAAATCGTTGAGATGCATCTTTGTTGCTCCATAAGCCACATATAAATCTGCATTGTATGGGTCAATCTCCAATGCCCGTATAAAATCTGTTTTGGCATCGAAATAATTGGTAAGCCGGTCGTTTACAATGCCGCGGTAATGGTAAGCCCTTGCATAAAGCGGGTGCATACTGATTGTTTGATTGAAATCATAAAGAGCACCCTGGTAATCGCTCAGGTTGAATTTTGCAATACCTCTGAAAAAGTAAGCCTCAAAGTGATCGGGCTTGCTTGCAATAGCGGTGTTAAAGTTGCGGATAGCATCAACAAATCGCTCTTCTGACAGATCAACTCTTCCGGCAAAAAGAAAATGACGGTGATTGACCTGTGCCAGCATTGGCTGAACCCAACAAAACATAATTAGAATTAGTACGGTGTAAAAGCTTCCTTTTTTCACAATGACTTTGCGTTAGAAAGCTGTTTTTGTTTTGTTCAGCAGACGGATATCTGTAATCACCATTTGTTTGTCAACTGCTTTACACATATCGTACACGGTAAGCAAGGCAACGTTAACGGCTGTAAGCGCTTCCATTTCCACACCTGTATTGCTGGTGCATTTCACTTCGGAAGTCACCATAACACCTTTATCCTGAAGTGTTGCTTTCACTTTTATCGCTGTAAGTGGCAATGGATGACAAAGAGGAATCAGGTTTGATGTTTGCTTTGCTGCCTGAATGCCTGCAATTTCTGCAACAGTAAGGACATCCCCTTTTTTCATTTGATTTTCACTGATCAATTGAATTGTAGTATTTTGCAGCTTGATAAACCCTTCAGCAGTGGCAACGCGATGCATGGGTGGTTTGGGTGTAACATCCACCATGATTGCTTTACCCTCAGGGTCGGTATGCGATAATTTTGACATGAAACATTGAAATTTATCGTTAATGAATGGATGATATGCCACAAAAGTAGTTCCAAAGTGGCTAGAAGATGTTTTTTTAACAATTTCTGTTTATAACTGTTAAAAACTATCCTCCAATATTATTAAACTGATTGTGCATATTTGTTGACCCACAGACGGGTTTATTTTGAATTGCAGAAAGATAGGCCTTTTCAATGCCCAA
This sequence comes from Bacteroidetes bacterium HGW-Bacteroidetes-1, assembly GCA_002842755.1. GTDB lineage: Bacteria > Bacteroidota > Bacteroidia > Bacteroidales > F082 > JALNZU01. The sequence goes on from PHDU01000095.1 coordinate 3,151, forward strand.
TTCTCGCACGTTGTAACTGAGATCGCTGAATAAACACGGTTTTAGATCGCCATTGGAAGTAAGTCGTATTCTGTTACAACTGCTGCAATGGCCTCCATCACCCCCTTCAACAATAGAAAAAAGACCTGTTTCAAGGTTCATTTCTTTGATAAACCTGACTTTCAGCTGGTTTTTATCACAAAACTCTTTCACTGCAACGGCATCGGGTTCTAGTGAGTTTTGCTTTACAACGCAGTTTATTTTAATTGGATCAAGGCCTGCTTTTTGCGCGGCTTCAATTCCCTTAAAAACATCGTTAATAGAACCTTGACGCGTGATCTGCCGGTATTTTTCCGGATTGATTGTGTCCAGACTGATGTTTACACGGTGAAGACCCGCCTCTTTTAAAGAAGCAGCAAATCGGTTGAGCAGAATGCCGTTGGTTGTCATTCCAAAATCTGTGATTCCTCGAATACCTGCAATGCGTGTTACCAGTTCTATAATACTTTTGCGTACCAATGGTTCACCTCCCGTAAGCCGTACTTTGTTAACGCCATGATGAACTGCAAATGAAACGATTTCAACGATTTCTTCAAAAGAAAGAATCTGATCGTGAGGTAACATTTCAATTCCGCAGGCAGGCATACAGTAGGTGCAGCGAAGGTTGCACCGGTCGGTTACCGATACACGCAAATAATTGATTTTGCGGTTAAATGAGTCGTACATCCACCAAATCTCCTTTGTTTACTTCGGTAATTCCCAGCGGTATGCTGATAAGAGCATCGGCTTTTACCAGCGCATTTATATGCGCTGAACCGTGATAATGAATAGGAAGCACTTCACCTGCATCGTTAATGATAGCTGGTACAAATCCATGACGTCCGGCTGCATTTCTTTTGTAGGCTTCACCAAGGGGAATGCGAATCCTTAACGGTTGAAAATCGCATCCCATCAATCGGTAGATAAATGGTTTCGCCAGCAATTCAAAAATATTAAAAGATGAAACGGGATTTCCAGGCAATGCAAAGACAAACTTGTTTCCTGATCGTGCAAAAACGGAGGGTTTACCCGGTTGCACTGCAATTTGTCGAAAAAGAATTTCAATACCTAACTCACTTAAAATACGCGGAATGTAATCGAAATCACCCATTGAAATACCTCCGGAAAGTATGACGACATCACTTTTGCTTAAAGCATTTTTGAGCATCGACCGCGATGTTTCTTCATCATCGGAAACAATGCCGCCGTAAAAAACAGAAGCTCCTGTTGCGATGGCCTGTGCTACCAGCTGACTGCCGTTGCTGTTGCGTATTTGTCCGGTTTTTGGTTTCATTTCAGGCTCGACCAATTCATCGCCTGTTGACAAAACGGTGAGCATCACTTTTTGATAAACCAATGGATAGATAGCCCCTGCTGATGCCAATACTGCAATATGTTGTGGTTTCAGTAAAGTTCCTTTAGATAAAACCTTTTCGCCTTCCCTTATGTCTTCTGCCATGAAGGCAATATTGTCTTTTGTTTTTGGTTCAGTAATGAAAACCACATCACCATCCATCTTTGTTTGTTCAACCATTACCACACAATCAGCTCCATCGGGCATCATTGCGCCTGTCATTATTTTAGAACATGTATGCGGAGCAATTGATTTTTGTGGTTTTTTCCCTGCCGGAATGATTTCAATCATCTGCATGGGTTGCTGAATATCCATTCTACGACACGCAAAACCATCAACAGCTGCTTTATTGAAAGGAGGCATGCTGATATCGCTGAAGATATCTTCGGCAAGTACCCTCCCGACGGCATGATGAAAGTCGGTTTTTTCGGCTGGTTTAACCGGAATGTCTGTGGTTACAATACCTAGTGCCTCTTCAAATGAGATCATTTCTTTTTTTTGCAAATTTAGAGATTTTTGAGCTAAGATTATCGTGAGATGCCCATTTCAGATTTGTTCTTGCCGATTGTTTCATTGTATGAAATTCTAAATGTTATGTAAATTGTTTAAGCGCAGGTAGTTTCCGGCAAAACACTTTATTGAGAAAAATTAATTGTAATGTAATTTAACGAAATAGACTACTTTGGTCAGTTATTTCTGTATGGTCTAACACGTTTAAAATAAATATTTTATAAGTTGGAAGAAGTTAACTTCATGGATGAAAAGCGGGTGATTGTGGCAGTGTTGAAACCTGTTCGTCACATTGGATTGACGCTCCAGATCTATTATTGCAATTGGTCAAACCCCAATTTCATGACGGTGATTGAGCCACTTTCGGTAGATAATATTTCTACAGATCATGAGGAGGGTATTTGGCAATTGAAACTGGTTGAGCTAAGTAAAAACCTTGATCCGAGAGAAATAGCCAAACGCTTTTCAAAGGATAATCTCTCAACGAACGATTTTTTTGCAAAACTGGAGCAAAAGATTCTTGAAAAAGTTGTTAAGCCTTTTATCTGGAAGAATTTAGATCAAATGATTCAGATACTTTCTTCCCATAAAATTCCATTTTATAGCAGTAAATCATGGCCTAATCTTTATCCCAAGGAAAGGATACATCTTGAAAAGGAAAGTCCCAGAATGCAATTGCGCTTCAACCGTACTGAAAATGGAACGCATTATACACTGGAGGTATGGCTTGGAGAAGAAATGATTAATTTACAAAACACTGATTATATAATACTTACGCATGAACCATGTTATTTTATCGCAGGGGACCGTATGTTACGGTTTGAGGATAACATCAGTGGAAAACTTCTAATCCCTTTCAGAAAAAAGGATACGATCGAAATTCCTCAACGGATTGAGAAGGACTATTACAGCCGTTTTATAAAAAAAATTGCCAGTAAAGCAGACATTGAAGCAATTGGTTTTCGGATCATCGATCTTGATCTGCATCCAAAAGCAAAACTGTCAATGGAGCGTGATTACCGGGGTTTGTATGGACTGGTGTTGAGTTTCGATTATGGCGAGCGTGAACTTCTTGCCAATAACCCGCAGCAAACATTCACAACACTACTTATGGAGGATGAGGGCTTTGTTTTTAAGCGGTTTAAACGCAACACAGTATGGGAGTTACAGCAAATTGAAATGCTTCAAAAAACAGGACTTCTGTTACAAGGTTCTTTTTTCTCTTTCTTTTTATCAGACGACCGGAGTCAACATACCGGTTTTGTATCATTTATGATGGAACATGCTTCTGTGTTTGAGTCGTTGGGATTTGAAATTATTCAAAAGGAGGATCAAAAATTTGTTCTTGAGAAACCGCGGTTGAACGTGAAAAAGAGCTTTAGCAACGATTGGTTTGACCTGCAAATAATCATTGTCGTTGGTAATTACAGCTTTCCGTTTACCGCCCTTCATCCCTATATTCTGAGGGGTGAAAAAATTTTCCCGCTCCCGCAGGGAAATTACTTTTTAATTCCTGAAGTCTGGTTTGAACGCTACACCGGCATCCTGATTCATGGATATGTTATGGATGACACCCTGCGTTTGGATAAGCATCATTTTAAATTGCTGCATGATTTTGAAATTCCAAAAGTTATTGAATTAGAAAATAATGAAAACCTCAATGAAGTTCCACAGTTGCCGGATTTGCATCAGGTGACATTACGCACATATCAGGAATTTGGATTTTACTGGATGCATCGTTTGCTTAGAAATGGTTTTGGGGCCATTCTTGCTGATGATATGGGCCTTGGAAAGACGTTGCAGGTGATTGCAGTGCTTTCAGACTATTACAAAAATCAAAAAGGACAATCAAAAGACAAAAGTAAGATTGGTGAATTGGCCAGCGAAAAAGATAACGTTCAGCTGAGTCTTTTTGAAGCAATTGATATAGTATCATCTCAGGTTGTGAAAGAGGATAAGTTACCTGCTCTGATCGTCATTCCTACTTCGGTGGTACATAATTGGAAAAATGAATTAAAACGATTTGCACCTTTTCTTCGTGTGATGGACTATACCGGTACCGGAAGGAAGTTTTCATCTCGGAAATGGACTGGAGCAGAGCTTATTTTAACTACATACGGAACTTTGCGCAATGATATTGAAATGCTGAGGCAAATAAGTTTTAGTTTTATTATCCTCGATGAAAGCCAGAATATAAAGAATCACAATTCAAAAACGGCGCAGGCAGCCTATCTGTTAAAGGCGAAAAACCGCATCATTCTTACAGGTACTCCTATTGAGAACCGACTCACCGACCTTTGGTCGCAAATGAATTTTGTTAACCCGGGTTTATTAGGCGGACTATCTGATTTTAATCATTATTATGCAACGCCTATTTATAAAAACCCGGAGACACCGCAGACAAGAAAATTGATAGAAATGATAAGCCCGTTCATTTTGCGTCGAACAAAAAGACAGGTAGCGCCTGAACTGCCTCTTCTGACAGAAACGGTGGTGTATTGCGAGATGGGGGAAGCGCAAAAGAAACTTTATGAAGCAGAAAAATCGCGGTTGCGCAACTTTCTTTTGGAGGGACTTACAGAAGAAACGAACCGCAATGAAAATGCGATCATGGTTTTGAAGGCTTTAATGAGGCTGAGACAATTTGCCAATCATCCAAAAATGGCTGATAAAACGCTGGATGCTGAGAGTGGTAAATTTGAAGCTGTAACCGACAGGCTTGAAACATTGATTGCAGAAAATCATAAAGTCTTGGTTTTTTCTTCCTTTGTATCGCATCTCGTTCTTGTTGAAGAATTTTGTCAGAATAACGATATCGACTATGCCATGCTTACCGGTTCAACAAGAAACAGGGAAGAGGTAGTTGACACATTCCGTAAGGGTGATAAAGTCAAGGTTTTTCTCATCTCATTAAAGGCTGGAGGTGTGGGACTTAACCTTGTGGAAGCCGGTTATGTTTTCCTGCTAGATCCATGGTGGAATCCTGCTGCAGAATCGCAGGCAATAAGTCGTTCGCACCGTATTGGTCAGGAAAAAAATGTTTTTGTGTACCGTTTTATAAGCAAAGGTTCCATAGAAGAAAAAATTCTGAAATTGCAGCAAAACAAAAAGCAATTGGCAGATGATTTTATTATTGAAGAAAAATATCTTTCTACATTGAGCAGGGATGAAATGTTGAAACTGTTGATGTAGAATGTTTTTCAATGGTACTCATCTTTTATCCGGTAAAATTTTAATCAAACTATTCTATTCATTTGGTCCGTACTATTCTTTAACCACAAGTTATACCAAAGTGTATTATAGATGAATCCAAAAGCTGTTATGGTAGAATGCCGATGGATAGAAATGTTAGGCCAATTGAGTGAGCGATAATTGGACTATTACATTTCTCCAATCGGTGTTAAATCACTGAATTTACACCCCCTTTTACCATCATAGGTTTTAACCAGATAAAAAGTCCGCAGGTTTTGTTGGATGAATAAAAATCGTTTCTAACTTTGGCTGACGTAACTTACACAAGCAACCAAAGGACCGCAAAACATGTGATGTTTTTAAAAGTAACACTTATGACAAATGGTAGCATGTTTTTTATATTACATAATATCAGCCATTTATGGAATATATGGAATACAGATAATGCCGAAATAACTGCCATTTGGTGGGTGTATGATCGTTGGTTGGTACTTTAGAAAGAAAAAACATGGAAATATTATCAATTCAAACATTTTACAGAAATCATGAAGGTCTTTTGCAAATTATTGCTATTGGATCCGCTATTATAATTGGATATTTTTCACTATTCATGCCTCTTTTCAGTTACTTGAGATCTCAGCGGAAATTAAGAAGAGATAAAAGATTTGAAACGTATCATAAATTGATAGATGACTTGGTTGGCGCAACTGCGAATCCAAAATTGGATCGTCAAATAGCAATTGTTTTTGAAATGAGAAGATTCTCCGAATATTATCCAGTTACAAAAAGAATATTACTAGGTTTAAAGGATCAATGGACTCAAGCACCACCATCTGGGGTTAAATCAAATCCTCATATACATAGAATAATTGCAGAAATAGATTTTACGATTAAGTATATTGATTCGAATTGCTTTAAAAGAAATTTTTGTTCTAGAAATTTATAAAACAGCAGCCAATATGCCACTAAATCGCAACAAAGCCATATTTAACAGAACTCTCAAAGTTGATGATTTTGTTGCGTTTGCAGCCGAACGGATAACTGTTATTCAATTTTAATATAAATGCAACTAATAGTAAATAAAAAATATGGAATTCATCGATTACAAAAAAAGAATAATAAAACATAATGATCCAATTATTATGATTGACAAGTATCATTTTAATTATAACGCTATTTTTTCCAAGATTGCCGGATTGGATGATTTTACAAGGGTGAGTTATTCTTTAAATATTGAAAATAGAGCGATAAGATTTTCTTTCCATTCAAATGATATTGACGAGTTTTCTTATCTTATTAGTAATTTTAAAAATAAAAAGACATATCGATCTACTTCAGGAAGTCTTGTTAACGATCATTTATGGATAAAGTCTGTTGCTCTTCTAAAAGATACTTCAGAGAGAAAGTTTAAGGCAATTCGAATTGGAATGAAGAATGAATGGTTTATAAAACTAATTCCTTCATTTGAATTAAAATTTAAAGTAAATGAGGTCAATCAAATACCTACCAGTATGGAGGGAATATATCAATACCGGGATGAAAATAATAAAATAATATATATTGGGAAAGGTAATATAAGGACAAGGATTAAGGAAATTGGTCGACTTTCTGATTGGGATATTTCAATAATTGAAGTGTCCGAAATTGGAAGCGAAGCTTTGCAATTCGAATGGGAAAATTATTGGATAAATAGATTTATGGAAAAGAATAATGGGAAACTACCATTTCATAATAGAAATCAAGGAAATAAATCGAATAATAGGTAACATTCTTCCATGACAGCTTTTGGATTAAACTAAAACTCACTTTACTATAAAACCACTGAAATTTACACCGCTTTTACCATCATAGGTTTTAACCAGATAAAAAGTCCATAGGTTTTGTTGGATAAATAAAAATCGTTTCTAACTTTGGCTAATGTAACTGACACAAGCAACCAAAGGACCGCAAAACATGTGGTGTTTTTAAAAGTAACACTTATGACAAATGGTAGAATATTTTCTATTTTGCATAATATCAGTCATTTATGGAAAATACGGAATACAGATAATGCCGAAATAACTGCCATTTGGCAGGTGTAAACTCGTTAGCATGCATTAAACAAATCAGAAAAATGAGAAAGACAATAATTCTTTTAGTGCTAATCATCGCAACGATTCAAAACTATGGCCAAGATTTTGCACCAATAGGAGCAATTTGGCATTACACACAATGGACTACTAATCCAAACGTGACATCATATAAAACCATTGAATCCATCTCCGACACTTCAATCAACGGAATACAATGCAGAAAAATGATAGAAGTCGAAAGATATCTTGACACGACAAATGTTATCTATCATTATATGTATTCTGAAAATGATAGTGTGTTCTTTTTTGCACAAAACGATTTTCATTTATTGTATGATTTTGGGGCAAATGCAGGAGATACCATTGTGCTTGAGTATTTTAATACCGGATTTGGCACGCCTTTACAAATGATTATTGATTCAACTGGAACAATATTGGTAAGTGGGCAAGAAAGGAAAATACAACACATCACTTGTGGAGATGGATTTGTTATTGAATTTGGTAATCATGTAATTGATGGAATCGGAAATTCCTATTTCATGTTTCCTACCAATGATCTCACAATGAATGGACCACTTAGATGTTATCAGGAGGATGGTACGAACCTATTTATAAATCCTTTTCACGGAGGTTATGGTTGGAATCATCAGGACTGTGAAGAAATAACAACTGATATTGAAGAAACTACAAACAAGGAAAGAATATTCATTTTTCCCAATCCCACAAATAGCATTATTTCAATACAAAACATTGATAGGACAATAGAATACAAAATATGTAACATGAGTGGAGAAATTGTAGTAAAAGGAATAACTTCAGAATCAAATGAAATAAGCTTGGCAGGACTTGCAAATGGAATCTATTTCATTGAACTAAAGAATGACAACGTGTTGATTGTTAAAAAAATAATCAAGAATTAAAGCTTGCTAATAAATCAGACTCAGAGAGCTTCTCCCGGCAATCCATGAATGCTTTAGTGACAGAATTAGCCATAATTATTCAACAAAACGAACTTGATATAAAAGGATTTTCCGACAAGAACATTTGGCGGATGAAGCAGTTTTACGAGACTTACAAAGATCCTGTTCACTCTTTGCATAAACAAAATGACAAATGCTTTATGAAACATTTTTGCACGTATAAATTTATTGATAAAACATTGTTGCCATGAATACAAAATTGACATTGACGATTGAGAAAACAATAATAGAGAAGGCAAAGAAATATGCCAAGGTTAATGGTCGTAGTTTATCCGACATGGTTGAAAACTACCTAAAAGCCATAACAAAGGAAGATAATGTTGTAAGTGTCGATTTGACCCCGATTGTATAATCGTTAAAAGCTACGTTTAAGGCTCCCGAAAGCATCGACTACTAAAAAGAGCTTTCTAAAAGACTTACTGAAAAATATCTTTAACAAATGAAAAATATTCTTATTGATACTGACGTAATTTTAGACTTATCAGCTATTTATGGAATAATTGGAATGCATATAATGCCGAAATAACTGCCATTTGGCGAACACTCTTTATGCGAAAATTGTAAAAACCAGGTTACAAATAAAATCACATTTATTATGAAATCAACACTACTTTTAATCTTTTTAATAGTATTATATATCCATCTTTACGCTCAACATAGTGAATTTAAGAAAAGTCCGATTGGTGGCTCATGGATTGAAAAGGTAAAGGGCGAGGATACCATCTCATTTTTACCGAAGTACGATGGGTTAAATCCAATTTTTGATCTTAAACGTGGTTATCGTATTATTGAAGGGCAAAAACTTCCTGATTACTTCTCCGGCCCATATTATTATAAAATAGAGAACAATAGTATTTCAATACATTGGTTCCTTTCAAGTGGCCCCTATAAATCCTGTTATTTTGAAATGAACCCTGATAGCAGTGAATTCAAAAGGTTCTGTTTTAAATTAATGTGGGATTTTGTATCTTAGGAATTGTCAATAAATAATATACTCATATTTAAAGTAAATTAGTTACCTTTGTTAAAAAAAACAATGGACACTAATGATATCATTAAAGCT
>PHDU01000096.1 GCA_002842755.1 Bacteroidetes bacterium HGW-Bacteroidetes-1
GAGCTTTAATGATATCATTAGTGTCCATTGTTTTTTTTAACAAAGGTAACTAATTTACTTTAAATATGAGTATATTATTTATTGACAATTCCTTAGCGAGCGTGTTGCCTAATCAAGCCAATCAGGCAAGCAACACTACATTAACAGTAAATGGACAAAACACCACCTGGGTGGGAACAAATCCGCAGGTTACGTTACGCAAAGCAGATAATACTGCTGATGTTATCACCGCAACGAGTGTTTCGGTAAGCTCCGACACACAGTTATCCGCGAGTTTTGTCTTTGCACCAGATGCCACTCCAGGCATCTACGATCTCGTTGTCGATCAGCTTGTTCTTTCTTCTGCATTTACTGTAATCGAACTGTTTCCGTCATTGCTTTCAGTTGTACCCAATTCTGCAGCCAGAGGTGAAACCGTGGAACTTACGGTCACCGCTGAAAATACTTTTTGGGTAGGTTCAACACCACAGGTTTCAATGGTCTATTCAGGTAGCTTGCCTATTGAATTTTTTGCAACATCAGTGACTGTACTAACCAATAATTCATTGAGTGCAGTCTTTTCAATCCCTGAGAACACTTCCCTCGGACTGCACAATCTAATGATTGATCAACTTACTCTTACAGAATCATTTACAGTAACTGTTGTTGATTACATTTTCAGCAATAATCAAATAACAGTTGCAGTGTACCCAAATCCGGCAACAGATTATTTGCATATTGAAGCAGAAACAGGAGCGCTTATACGCATTTTCGATTTGAATGGAAGACTATCAAATGAGATAATCAGTCAGAAAAAGAAGACAACAATTATTAATCTGAAGAGCTATAAATCTGGGACCTACATTGTTGAAGTTATCCATAAAAATAAAAGAAAGACACAGAAGATTGTTGTAAGATAACAAAAAATATCGCATTATGTCATTAACGAGCCTGCAACTATTTGTTTTGCAGGCTCGTTTATCTATATTTGCATCTTAAACCTATTTGAAAATGATAAAACCATCAATTCTCACAAAAATTTGTCTTGAATGTGGTGAACCCCTCATCGGTAGAGCAGATAAAAAGTTTTGTAATGATCAGTGTCGCGTTACTCATTATCAGAAACAGCAAGGTGATGCAATTCCTTTCATCCGGAATATCAACAACCAGCTACGAAAAAACAGGCTGATCCTCGCCAAGTTGAACCCTGATGGCAAAAGCAAAGTAAAGCGTTCAAACCTGGAAAAAGAAGGTTTTAATTTCAAACTTTTCACCAGTACCTACACAACCCGTGATGGCCGTGTTTATTATTTTGTTTACGATTACGGTTATCTTCCTCTTGAAAATGATTATTTTGCATTGGTTCAAAACAGTGATATTTAATAAACTACGGGATTTTCTCACCTTAATTAGCTATTATCCTTCTTTTCAAAAATACATTCAACAATACTAAAAACTTTCTTTATTAAAGAAGTTTGGTCAGGCAAACATTGACGAAAAAGCAAAAGTCCAAAAAAGTGATTTTTATTGAACCAAAAACAATATTGGATGTTCCTCTTTTCCAAACCTCAATTTCAACACATAAACTCCCTTAGGAACCTGTCCAAATTGAATAGCACTCTTATTGCATAAACTTTCCTTTCTTTTCATTATCAACTGACCATAAATATCGTAAACAGCATAATCTGATACAATTAAATTTGGATCATTAAATTCAATGGTAATAATTCCCTTTGCAGGATTTGGATAAAGTCTAATGCGCAATTCGTCAGCTGACAATTCTGGCAAAGCAGTACAATAGTCAACAAAAACTTCAAAACTGGCGTTAGCGGAACAATTGAACTGATTTGTGAAAGTGTAAAGTAGTGTTTTTGACCCATAGCCTGCCAATGATGGATCAAAATAATTATTTGTTACACCTATTCCAGAGTAGATCCCTCCAGAAGGAAAACCACCTGTGAGAGCAACAGGTTCCCAGAAAATACAAAGTGTATCAGGATCAAAAGCTTCCCATGTCACTACCGGTAATGGATTTACAATCATTGTAATTGCATTCGAAGTAGCAGGATTACCGCTTGTACAGCTTGCGTTTGACGTTAGAACCACTGACACCACATCATTGTTTGCCGGAATATAACTGTAAGAAGCACTGTTTCCACTAACATTATTGCCATTTACTTTCCATTGATAGGCGGGATTGTTTCCACCATTTGTAGGGGTAGCAATAAATCCCACTTGTGTTCCGGCGCAGACATTGTTGACACTCGCCTGAATACTTATGCTGACTGGCAATAAAGGATTTACAATCATTGTAATGGCATTCGACGTTGCAGGATTACCACTTGTGCAGCTTGCGTTGGACGTTAGAACCACCGACACCACATCATTGTTTGCCGGAATATAACTGTAAGAAGCACTGTTTCCACTAACATTATTGCCATTTACTTTCCATTGATATGCGGGATTGCTTCCGCCATTTGTAGGTGTTGCAATAAAGCCCACTTGTGTTCCGGCACAGACATTGTTAGCACTCGCCTGGATACTTATACTGACCTGCAATAATGGATTTACAATCATTGCAATTGCATTCGAAGTGGCAGGATTACCGCTTGTGCAGTTTGCGTTGGACGTTAAAACCACGGACACCATATCATTGTTTGCCGGAATATAACTGTAAGAAGCACTGTTGCCACCGACATTATTGCCATTTACTTTCCATTGATATGCGGGATTGCTTCCGCCATTTGTTGGGGTAGCAATAAAGCCCACTTGTGTTCCGGCACAGACATTGTTGTCACTCGCCTGAATGGTAACATTTACGGGTGATAAGGGGGTTTCAATTACCACTGCCGAACCTGCCATCATAATACTTTGATAACCATTACTGGCTTCAACATCGTATGTTCCGGCTGTTTGATTCAACCAGGAAAGCGATGATCCTGTTCCGGATATAAGCGATCCTGACGGCACCCCATTTTTCTTAAGTTGATAAGTAATTCCAGGCTGAGAACTGCTTAATGTAACTGAAATTCCCGTTGGCGATGTTCCAGCGCAATAAGATCCTCCGCCTCCCACATTGTAGATAGTGGGCAATGGCGGGTATTGACCCGTACCCGTCACAGAAACATTCACCGTTGATGCTCCAGTTGATGCATTGGTGATGTTTCCGGAATAGGATTGGGCTAATGCTGGGCAGAATCTAACAAATATCGTTTGATTTACCACACCACTGCTTTGGGGTACCGAAATTTGATTTGCAAACCCAGTGTTTTCAATCATTGAAACCTGAAATCCTGTTAATGCTGTGATAGTTACATTTGCGGTAAGGTTACTTCCAGTGAGCAGATAGTTGAAAGTGGCACAATTTCCAAGTACCACATTACCAAATGCTATTAATACCGGATCGACAATCAATTCTGGCAACTGTGCTTCACAACTGAAAATATAGGGTTCTCCGGGATTCCCGATCAGTGCCTGATTTTCGAATGTAATTTCTGATGGGGAATTGCATTCCTGACAGGATTCGGAATTCCATAATCTGAAAGTGATCTGCTCTCCAGATGCAGTATTTGAACCAACTGTAAGAAAAAGCAATCCATCTGCTCCCAATGGAGAAGCTATCCCCCGGCATTGGCCGCCAACAAAGGCACCTACAATGTCGTTCGTGTTGTTTGACATCTGACCATCAAACTGCATCTGTCCAATAAACTGCATATTGTACTGAAGGTTACTCTGAGGTATCCAACCAGGGTCACATTCCGCAGTTCCTGCTCCACTGACAGAAACATTCACCGTTGATGCTCCTGTTGATGCATTGATGATGTTTCCGGAATAGGATTGGGCTGCTGTCGGACAAAATTTGACATAGATGGTCTGATTTACTGCCCCTGAAGTGACTGGAATACTTATTGATCCAGCAAAGCCACTTGCAGGCTGGGTAGAGACCTCAAAAGCTGAAGGGGCTGATATAATAACATTTGCAATAAGATTATTACCTGTTAACTGGTAATTCAGTGTGCTGCAACTTCCTGATTGAATCGTTCCAAAATATAAGCTCGCTGTGGATGTATAAAGGACTGGATTTTGAACAGTATAAGAGAAAACAAATGGTTCACCTGGATCGCCTACCTGCTGTTGGTTAGAAAAAGAAAAGCTTTGATCAAGATCAACAACCAAATCCAAACTTGCGAGATAGGCTTTAAAAGTTATTTGTTCTCCGGAGATTACATTTGAGCCAATGGTAAGAAAAATGAATCCATTGGAAAAAGGTGAAGCAACGCCTCTGCATTCAGTTCCAACAAAAGCAGCAACAATGTCACTGGAATTGGTTGATGTCGACCCTCCTGAATACTGTAGTACTGCAACAACCTGCATATTGTACTGAAGACTGGGAACAGGCGTCCAGTCGGGGGGCGCAGCAATTACGTGCTGATGGCAGAAAGTAAAAACTCCGAACAAAATGATGATGATAGAAAGATATTTACTTGATTTCATGACTTATCATTTATTATGTTATAGTGAAGCACATTACCGATAAATGGTCATCGGTAATGTGCAGACTTGCTTCTTCCAGAAATGATTAAAAAATTATCAGTTTACCTGCTTTATGAATTTCCTGCTTTCCGTTAGCAACAACGATTCTGTAATGATAAATTCCAGCTTTAAGATCATTGCGTTGAATAATTAACTGGTAATTACCCTGTTCTGTATTACTGACATTTTGTGAAATTACTTTCTGACCAAGGCCATCAAAAACATTCAGTGTTAGTTGCGAAGCCTCTTTTACTGCATAATTAATGACTGTGGCTTGGGTAAAAGGATTCGGATAAGGTTCACCAATTTTAGCAACGTTCGTGTTAATCTCATTCGAACTTGTTAATCCAAACGTTGACAACAAAAATGGATCATCCGGCGTACCCAGTAGTTTATAGGATTCGAAATAGATGACCTCCCGAATGTCGAGCAATTGCTTTTGTTCGGGTAGCCATAACTTGAAACTGATAGGCTCTCCGGCTTCATAATTTGAACCTATTGTGAGAAACATCAGTCCACCGCTGTCTGAATCGAGCCCAACCATACCCCTGCATTCACTTTCGTGGAAGGCATACAACACCATGTCATCTTGAGCCAGCCTTACTCCTTCTGCATCAAATATACCAGCTACTAAGTTCATATTGTGTTGTTTCAAAGTCGTACTGAGATCAAAACCTACAGGGTTATTCAATGGAACATTTTTTGAAGCTTCAATATTTTTTGAGCCCGTTGGATAAGTTAAAATGCTGTTGCTTGAGAGTTCTGCCACATACCCTTTTCCCGGACACATTTGAGTGAGGCTTCCCATCCAGCTGCTCCCATAATAGATTGCAAAATCACTTTGTCCGATAATGCGATTATTTTGAGATGGAGCTGGAGTAAGACCTGCCAAGGCATCATTTGGCCCCATACAATCTTGGGGTTGATAACCCAGCCAGGTAAAACCTGCACCCAGAGAAATTGGGGTTATTGAAACTCCCATTCCTTGCAGTGTAAGGTTTTGCTGCGAGCAAAGTTCCATCTTATACATCTGTGACGGAGAAATGGTTGTCAGACTTCCCATCCAGGTATTGTTAAAATACAAAGCAAATGAACTCTGACCGATGATACGGTTATTCTGGCAAGGTGTAAGATCAGCAAAAAGATTACTGACAGTCATATTTCCCGGGTTCACATTCACAGCGAACCAGGTATATCCTTGTCCAAAGCTAAGGTTTAATTCTTCAAAACCGCAGTTAAAAGGATAAGGATCATTAGGCATTCCTATAAGCTGTTGATTCTCAAAAACAAGTTGTGAAGTTGTGGGACATTCCGTGCATTGATCTGAACGCCAAACAACAAATTGTATCTGATCGCCTGATACAGTATTTGAACCAATTGTCAAAAACACCAACCCACTTGCTGGATCAGGAGAAGACATTCCACGACATTCTGAACCAACAAATGCTCCTACATAATCAGCAGCATTGCTTGATACAATACCATCGATAATAATCTCTCCTATCACCTGCATGTTGTATTGAAGGTTAGTAACCGGAACCCATGGAGGTAAACAACCTTGCGTGCCAGACTGTGTGACAGTAACAATGACAAATGGCGTACCTCCACCTGCTGTAACTGTTATCTGGCCAGTTCTTGGAGAGGAGGAGGTGTTGGCATTGTAACTGACAGTCAATGTCCCATTATTGCTACCTGAGGTGGGATTCACCGAAAGCCATGCTACAGTTTCGCTCACTACCCATGATGTGTTGGAAGCAACATTGAAGGTTGTAGTTCCGTCGGTTTCAGATACATTTTGATTGGATGGAGTAACGGCAAGGTTTGTATTAACACCAGCCTGGGAAACAGTAACATTGACTACAGGACTTCCCCCACTGGCTGTAACAGTAATCTGACCAGTTCTTGGGGAGGAAGAAGTATTAGTTGTATAATTTACTGTCAAAGCACCATTATTACTGCCAGAGGTGGGACTCACCGAAAGCCAGGATACACTCTCGCTCACCACCCATGATGTGTTGGAAGCAACATTGAAGGTTGTCGTCCCGGCAATAGCAGCCACATTTTGATTGGAAGGAGTAACTGTAAGCGAAGCCTGAGTTACTGAAACTTCTGTAGTAATTGCATCTGACTCTCCCTGAGATGGTTGATCATAAACAGCTGAAACACCATATAAATAATTCCCGGCCGGAACGTCAATTTCAGTAAAGACTGTAATCGAGGGCGAAATATTATCTATCAGAACTCCATCTTTGTAAATATTATAACCGGTAAGGTTATAGTTTCCACCACTGCCTGCATTCCCAAGTATCAGGAAAGGCAAGCCCTGTGCAGGCGTACCTGTCCCTGTATCGAGAAAATAAGTCCATTCGCTGGAGGAACCCAGATATTGTTTTGCATTTCCAGTTACAGCCTGACCGTTGATGGTGATGGGAGGTGCCCATGGTCCACTGGCCAAACTTCCGTTTAAGGTGTATTCTACCCAATAGGTGCCTGGCTCCAGCACAAGGTCTGGCGTGGCACATGTAATGCTCATTATTGGACGTGTCGTTCCTGGCGTGCCTTCGCTCAACCTGTAACTGTTGGTCCATGCTGTCGAACTCATCCGATTGGCGGTCATGTTTCCCCAGATTATCTGTCCACCGGTCGTTGGGTCGCCGTCCCATATCTGCAGATATCCTCCTGTCATTGTACTTGTTGTGGATGAGCCTGTCTGATAGCCATAGAAAGTGAAACTTTCTACAGTCCAGGTTTCTTCTACCACGAAGTCATCGGCCATATGATTGCCCGCAGCAAACTGTGCACCGACTCCAAGCGTGTTCATACCCAAGGTTATGTTCTGCAGTATGCTCTGGTCGGTGCTTCCCGGACCTGTGCCAGGACTATTGATAAAGGGGCCATTATCATATAGCAATGATTTTGCGCTTTTATCTGCCAGATTTTTAGTGCCTTGTGGAACAACCATTATTTCTCCACCGATTGTTGTTGTTTCTGCTGATGCGCCAAAGGTGTAATTGAATGTCGGTCTCATTTTTCTATCTATGTCATGCTGGCTCATGCCCTTTGTTTTAAAAGGGATACCGTTCGTATTAACAAGTGCAAATGATTCAGTAAAAGCTGATTTTGTATCAGTATTGGTGACTTTAAAATCGTCAATCTTAATGAAGAACTGGTCTGTTACATTGGCATGCTGGAAAGCAATATAAATCGTCTGTCCAGCATAAGTACTCAGATTCTTAACCACTTCTGCCCAGTTTGCCGGAGAAACTGCTGAATGAATGGTCTGAGAAAAGTTTGCAACAGCGTTGCCTGTTGTACTCACTTTAACATAATACTGTTCTGCCGACCACGATGGATCTTGCGCACTAACCCAGAATTTTAATTGTGAGCTTGCTGTAACGGCAATTGGAGGTGAAACGAGCCAGTTGTTGGGCGTTAAAGCGCCTACATCGTTTCGGTAGCTTGCACTTGCCATGCAATATTGCCCAGTATGCGCCTCAAAAACATCAAACTCAAGGGCTGTATTTTCCCATTTGTAACTGTCTCCGTCCACATCATACGACATCCAACCTGTGGGCAAATTCCCTGATTCAAAGTCTTCTTCAAAATCATCGGTTGTACCACCTCCGCCACCTGTTTCAGGGGCTTCCCAGGCAAGATTTACATTTGACCCATTTACTTCACTGGTAAGATTCTGAGGTGGAGGGAAGACGGAAGAGCCAACTGTCAAAGTAACAGGAACTGTAACTATTGGATTTGCAGCATCATTAGAACTGAAAACCAGACTTCCGGTATAAATGCCGTTTGTTAAATCTGTAGAATTGAAGGTAACAACTATTTCATCCGATTCCCCGGGAGCTATTGTCCCTGACAGAGGTGCTGCACTTAACCATGTTGAGGGGGTAGCTCCATTTACTAAAAATCCTGCTATGTTCCAGTTATAGTCTAAGCTTGGCGCAATGATGTGAAGCTGATCCCAGGCTACGCCATCGGAGGAAATCCAGTTACCGTTGGTTACGTGTGGGCCTGCATCACTGCCTGCAGGGTATTGACCTGCTGCATGGGTCACCTGGTAGCCTATCCATAGGCCTTGTCCTGTGATATCTACTTCATCCGTTAAGGTGAAGGTGTTCCATGACATCCCTGCTGGGGTTACCGTCTGTTCGTGCAGCAATGCTCCAGGGGAGGTGGCGGTGCCTTGTCCGTATACTTTCAGTACGCATGGTACCGGAACATCATTGATGTATATCTCCATCTGTGAGAGTTTCATCCCTGCATATTGTCCCATCGTCGCGGCAGGGAAGTAGGCGGCTACCTGGAAGGTGCCTCCTGCTGTTAGTCCGATGGCGTCGTTGTTTACGCCATTGTCGTAACGAAGGGTAGCGTCTTTGGTTAGATTGGGTGAGCTGCCCCCTGGCTGTGCATTGCCTGCCATGAAACTGTTGTCTGATAAGCCATCTGCTTGCTTGGGTTCGTAGAGCCTTGCATAGTCTGCAGGACTGTCTTCTACAAACATGTTCCTGCTTGTGTTTACAACCAAATCAAATGTAAGTGGTGTTGTTCCAGTATTGGAGACAGTAACAATTTGTGTCGTTTGTTGAGAAGAAGTGACATGTGTCTCGGTTAATTCCGACGGAAAAATGGATATGGAAGGTGTTCCACTACTCTCAACTGTCAGTCCTGTTTGCCATAGACCTCTGCCGTAAGTTGCTGCCCTTAATTTACTATCTGCTGCATTCGTTGCATAATAGATTTCCATTTCACCGATTTTAACATTTGGCAATCCTGTATTGTATGGAATCCAATTATTTGTTCCATTCTTAAAATATACTCCTAGTTCAGTTCCTACATAAAGATGAATAGCGGAGGTTACTTGTTTATTTTGTACAATTGTATATGCTGGAATCTGAGGTAAACCAGCAGAGATATTTGTCCAGGTAGTACCACCATTAACAGATTGATAAACAGTATTTGCAGTATAACCACTCAAGGTTACCCAAAGAGTATTGGCATCATTATTTTTAACTGTAATATAAGTCAGGTAACCGCTGCTTATGGGCAAAGAACCAGTAATGTTCGACCAGCTTGAACCTTCATTCGTTGTCTTCCAGATGTGAGTTTCATCAGCCACATATAACACTTGAGTATTGGAAGGAGCAATTGCCATTGACCGTATCTTGTTTGAGGTATTCATTGTGGATATCTTAGTCCAGCTATCACCCCTGTTTGTCGTTTTCCAGACATCTGCATAACCAGCATATAAGGTCTGGGAAGAAGTAGGGCTAATTATATAAGGTGTTACCCAGGCACCATCACCGGCAGAAGCAGGCTCAATAGATGTTGATGTTGACCAGTGATTTGTGGTCCTTGAAATCTGACCATAAACGTATGTTCCATACTGGACATTTACATTTGTATAATCAATAAGACACTCCATCCCGTCACCACCTTTCACATCTGTCCAAGTACTACTGCCAAAAAGTTTAGTGCCATTATCTTGCAATCCTGTAATAACCTCATTCGCAACTGTAGCAGAATTACCCAGTTTGTACATCTGGCTAATGACCATACCATTGGTTCTGTCCGTCCATGATGTCCCGTTGTTAATGGAAGAGTATACTCCGCCATCATTGCATTCGAAAAGGTCGCCATTATTTCTGTAGATTAAATTGTGCTTATCTGCATGAACTGCTGGAACCCCATCACCCCACCAATGGTTAACAATGGACCACGATGTACCACCGTTTGTCGATCTCCAGGTATTAACACCACCAACCAATAAAGTGCTTGCGTTGGAAGGAGAGGCTGCAAGGCTAAGATCATACCAACCCTGACCACCTGCATCCAATCCGTTGGAGTTCCACCCAAGCAAATTACGCGTTGAACCTGAAAAAACCTGAGTATAGCTTCCTCCACTATTTGTTGACTTATATACTCCATAAAGGCCGTGAGAAGAATTTGCTGCAACTGCATAAACCCACGTTGACTGGTTTGCAGATACTGCTAATTCTATCCTGTAGGCACTTGTATTACTGAAAGCTTGGGTCCATGTTGCTCCGCTGTTGGTCGAAACATAAATTTTTCCATTGGTTGTAGAGCCATAGAGGGTAGCGAAATTACCAGGTTTGTACTCCATATCGATAAAATTATAAGTCGTCATTTGAGTACTCCAGTTGGTGCCTCCGTTGGTAGTTTTATACACCCCATTGGTTGTAGCGGCCAAAATAGTCTGATTGTTGGAAGGATCAAGCAACAACCTGTTAACCATTTTTCCATCAGAAAGAGTGTACGATATTCCAGTTGGAGACCAATTTATTCCTCCATCTGTCGACTTCAACACCCCTACACTTCTATTGTCCCAGGCATCTTTATCACCCGTAGCGATATAAATTGTGTTGGAAGATGCAAAGTCGGATGGAATAACAATGTCGCTTACTGCTAAAGCATTATTTCCATCAGTCAGGCAAGTCCAGATAGAACCATTGTTCGTTGTAACCCAAAGTCCTCCCGAAGCAGCTCCCACCCAATACATATTGTTATTACTTGGATGAAATGCGATACAGTTTATACGACCAATACCTGCATATCCACTTGTGCTGCTATTTGGTCCCATGGAAGTCCAGTTGGCAGCAGCTGGTGATTTTATACCTGGATTAACCTGCAGAAATTCCTCATAAATCTGAAAAGCAGTTTTCGTTGGAAGTATTCCGGTTCTA
Organism: Bacteroidetes bacterium HGW-Bacteroidetes-1; assembly: GCA_002842755.1. Lineage (GTDB taxonomy): Bacteria > Bacteroidota > Bacteroidia > Bacteroidales > F082 > JALNZU01. The sequence continues at coordinate 11,226 of PHDU01000096.1, forward strand.
GGATCAATCTTATATTCTGTATCATATTCCCAGCGCTTAAATTGTTTCCAACCTTTCGCTTTTATCTTTATTCCATTTTCAATATAATATCCTTTGTCAACATTGAAAGGAGCCCAATAGGTTTCAAATGCATTCTTATAATCAAAAAAAGTTAATTCTTCTTTTGATTTATCTTGAGGAAGATTTTCAAGCCACGATTGGGAATAAATCGAGGTGAAAGAAAATAACAATAACAGTAAAAAATAATTTTTTTTCATGTCAGTCAAATTAATTGTTTATCAATGAATTAGTTTATTTTTTTTTACGATCCAATAATATTATACGATTGAAATTACTGTGGATTAATTTGTTCTTGGACGAATAAGTCATATTTACTTCAATAGAAATGCTTTGAAGATCTGATACATTTTATTTGAAAGGCATTCTAATATTAAAATATGATTCCACAAGCAGAAGATTTTTAAGTAAAGTATTCATTTTAATTTGGTTTGGTTCATGAAAGTGTAATTAAACTATTGAAAATATTTATCTTTTTGACAATACCTCAAATCATATTCTATAATATTGTTAGAACAGAAATAAAAGACCGGGGACATTTTGTTGAAGGTGTCAATTATCCAGTTCTTATAGAGGAAATAAACCCTACAATTCCAGCTTATGGCAATAGAATTTGTCAAACAAAAGATTGAATGAGACAATAAACAATCAACATTTATTATTTTAGGTTCTGTTTAAAAATATTGTAGGTTAATCAATTTTTCGTACCGTAATTGAATTTCTCTATAGTTTTCTAATGTTTCAGAATTATCAG
>PHDU01000176.1 GCA_002842755.1 Bacteroidetes bacterium HGW-Bacteroidetes-1
CTACAATGTAACTTCAACGATGTTTGATAGGGGATTTACAGGTCATGAACATCTACCACAGTTTGGACTTATTAACATGAACGGCCGTGTGTATGATCCCTTCTTAGCGCGTTTCCTCTCGCCCGACCCATTCGTGCAGGCACCAGATTACACCCAAAACTACAACCGTTACAGCTATTGTGTGAATAATCCGCTGAAATATACTGACCCTTCGGGTGAAATTTTTGGAACAGTATTTACATTTTTGTGGGACTTAGGAACAACTATATTTACAAAGGGCGGCATTGATCCTTGGAACACTTCCGAAAACAGAGGCAAAGCATGGAGAGATTTTGATCCTTCTGGTTCCTGGTCAAAAACAAATAAGGCTTGGAAAATTGATAAAGGGTTCATTAAAACTGATCCCAATAGAAGTGATGCAAGAAGGGTATTACAGTTTATCTCGCGCTTTACATGGGAGTTGCCCCAAACGCTTATTGGCAATTTAGCCTCTCATACACGAAACGTTTCAGGTCGTGTTGACAATGTTGATTATTATGGTGGAGCTACATTGGTTAATATGAATGACAATACAAGAATCAAATGGGGGTTTAGCCTTGGACCATATATAAATTCTAAGAATATGGTTGCTGATCCATACACTGATGATATGTTCAGACATGAATATGGTCATACCTTACAAAGTCAGCTAGTTGGTCCTTTATATTTAACACATATAGCTTTGCCCAGCCTAATTGGGCAAGGATTAGATGATATAGGATGGAATGACCATAACAGAGAATGGTATGAAACACAAGCCAACAGAATGTCAGAGAGGTATTTTCGCAATCATGACCCGAATGCTTTGACTGCTTTACCTTGGGACGATACAAGGTATCCCAGAGTATATAACCCAAATTGGTACTGGTTATTCGCGCATCCCCCCGTACCATTTATGTGGTGGTTGTTTTTTTAATCAATTAACATTAAAGTTATGAAAATGAATATTTTATTTGTATTGTTAGTAGTGCTTTGTAGTGCAAGCTGTGAGAAACTTGTGGATCATGCTTATATTATAAAGATTCAAAATAACTCACAAGATACTATTCAATTTTATGAGAGTTACACCTACCCAGATACAATGATTGATGTGATAAAGCCAAGATTAAAAATGGTTTATCCTTCAAAATATAGTTCTTTGGAAAGTAACAAAGATTGGGATGAAGTTTTAGTCGCGCCTAAAGACACCTTAAGTATATTTATTTTAAGCAAGGACACAGTAGATAAATATAATTGGGAAAGAATCAGGAGTGACTATAACATTTTAAAACGGTATGATTTAAGCCTGAATGATCTAAAACGGATGAACTGGACAATCACCTATCCATAACGAGAAAGCCCGAGCAATAGGGCTTTTTTAAAACATCTTTAAATTTTCCCCTTATCTTTACCCTCGCAAAACACCCACTCAGGCATGGCAAGTGCTTACAGTTTTAAGGTTACACATAGCTTTGGCAGCATCACCGCCATCACCGATGCCACTGGCAACCTTGTAGAAAGCTTAAGCTACGACCCCTGGGGCCGCCGCCGAAATCCCAGCAACTGGAATGACTACAATGTGACTTCAACGATGTTTGATAGGGGATTTACAGGTCATGAACATCTACCACAGTTTGGACTTATTAACATGAACGGC
>PHDU01000097.1 GCA_002842755.1 Bacteroidetes bacterium HGW-Bacteroidetes-1
AATGTATTATGCTACGGTAGTTTTTCCCGATGGATTAATAACCAGCTATGGCAAAGCATTGGTTTTTACTCAACGCCTGAACGGCACTGCTGAGATTATAACCAATGATATTCGCTTGCTTCAAAGGATATTGCAACCGCTAAAACATATTCTTTTTGAAAGAACTTAAGTTATTTAAAGAAATTGTAATGTTGGTTTTTTTTTACCTTCATTCATTTACATCAACTTAACACTATTTCTGCTTTGGATTCGTTAAAGTGATTCCATCGAATTAATTTTTCTCCAAAGAAAATCAATTTATTGAATTCCCCCAACTTTTCAGATTGATCCCTGATAAGCTGAACTTCAATTATTTAACGCAAAAATCATCTTACTAATTAAGCTTAAAAAGAGGAGTAAAAAATGCGCAACAATTTACTCTTGTATAATTTATTGTGTTTCTAAATAGCTACATAAATCATTTATTTACAGCATATTATATCGTTTTGGTTTTTGAAACTGATACATATTTAAATTTTTCATTTTGACTTTCCTTGAAATATTTTGTACTATTGAGTAGCAAAAACAACCAATCATGTTACAGCTAGCAACTGGTATTACCCCCCCCCCCCCGGCAATACTTGTGCAGTGTGGGCTTTCTATTTCAATAGACTCCTTTTTAAGTGCTTACCACACACAACACCATTCACTTTTATTCGATAAACAATTTGTACCTTATTGCACAACAAAATATATCTTTAAGATAGGGAAGAATAAGTTCGATCGATGAGGCCACAATACAGATTTGTTTCAATTTTCTGTAGTGGCTAATTAATAAATAATCATGTATTAAGAAAAATCAAATGCGTAACTAATTATAAATAAGGATATGAAAAAGATTAATATGCTAGTTTTAAATTCAGATATAATTGAGAACAAGAAGCAAGGAAAAATCGTTGGAGGTGATGTGTCTTGTGATTGTGCAGGAGGCCCCACTTCCGAATATCAATCAGTAAAACAAAATGGAAATACATACAGAGCATGCTATTGCGAGGTTTCAGGGGAGCCATTTAGAACAAATGTTTTAGTAATGATCCCGTATTAGATATCATATTAGCAACTGATTTTAATAAATGTAATTTCTGAGTAATAAGGCTGCCTCAGTCCTTTTTGGATAGCCTTATTACTCACTTTAGCAAGTGAGTTTCATGCGTAGTTTTACTTTCAAGACAGTAAACGCTCATAACTATCTTTATGGGCAATCTAATAAATTATTGGTTTATATGCCTCCTCATCTGAAGGAAGCAATGAATTGCAAAACTAATGGAAAATTAAAGTATTATGACAGAAAAGCGATTTTTTTGAAAAAGATGTTTGAAAGCAAAAATGAAGGTAATAATTCATCTTCCAATAAAACTATCTCCATACATAATAATGAAGAATTTTTCATAAATTATAATGAATCAAATGTCATGAATAATATTGTTTTTCTAGACCAAATACTATTGGAGGTAACACAAAAATGTAATTTGGATTGTGGATATTGCATTTATGGTAAATACTATGAATACGATAAAACAAGAAAAAATAAGAATTTAGATGTTAAAATAGCAAAAACATTATTAGATCATATATTAGAGATTAAAATCAAGAATGATGTGTTTAATAATATTACTATTAGTTTTTATGGGGGCGAACCATTACTTAATTTCTCATTTATTGAAGAAATTGTTCTGTATCTTAAAGAAAACTATGAAAATATGGGTTTTGTGTTTGAGTATTCAATGACAACAAATGGCGTATTTTTATTAGATAAGCACAAGTATTTAATCGAAAATAATTTTAGACTATCTGTAAGCTTAGATGGAAACACTACCAATAATCAGTTTAGAATATTTAAAAATGGAAATAATTCTTTTCATGAGGTATACAATAACCTAAAGTTTTTAAGCATTAATTTCCCAGAATACTTTCGGGATAATGTTAGTATTTTGACAGTATTCCATAAGTTAAATGATTTGGGAAGTTTGCTACTCTACTTTAAAGAGGAATTTGGAAAAACTCCACATATTTCATCAATACAGACGGCTGGTGTAAAAGACACTGTAAAGCAAGATTTTTTTAACACGTTTTTTATTCAGTCTGATGAAAGCAAGAAAGATTCGTTAGAAACCATATTGGAATTAAAAACAAAACATCCTGTTTTTAAAAGGATTAAAGATATACTATCAAAGGAGATTGATATTGTATCGACCGATTTTAATTCATTTATAAATGGACGTAAAAAAACTTCAAACACTCACTTGCCTGCTGGTACTTGTTCGCCTTTTGAATTGCGGCTTTTTTTAACAGTTGAGGGCTGGATTTTACCTTGTGAGCATATTGATTTTAGATTTAGACTTGGTGTTTGCACTCCAAATAAAGTAAGATTAAACTTAAACGCCATAGAAAAGTTTTATAATAGCATTCATTCACAACATAGAAGCATTTGTAATATATGTTTCTTCAAAGAAAACTGTAGTGTATGCATGCTTAATATGGAATATAATTCATATGGTAAACCATTTTGTACTGAATTTAAAAGTGAAGAAGACTTTATTAAGTACCTATCAGATGCAGTCAATGATATGGAGTCTTTTCCTGAAATTACAGACACAATCTTAAATGAATGAAAATAAAATAAAGGATTGCATGAAGGAATATTACATTTTGTATATTGAATCATATGTGCTTATAAGAACAAATGGAAAAGATGTTTTCATATTTAATGTTTTGAATAATGAAAAATTTATAATTAGTAAATATAATCTACACCCCAAACTTAAAGAGTTTTTATTTAATATATCGCTCAATCCACATGCTATTTATTTGGAAATTAATAAGTACATTCATTTTGAACTTATGAATGATCAAACGTTCATTAATTTAAGAGAATCTTTCATAATAGATTCCATAATAATATGTAGCAACTCAATACCAGTTTTTCTATCATGTAAACCACGTATTCATTCAGGTGCAAGACAAAAAAGTATTGGAAATATGTTTAATCCATTTGACGAAATATTCCTTCATGTTAATGGTGGACATATAGAATACAAGGATACATTAGTGTCGAATTATTACAAACAATTCAATTTCCCTATTGCAAAAACAGACAGCATATCAAAACTTGAGAATCTTTTAAGATTTATTGATGTTTTTATAAAATATAAAGTCAGAAGTATCAATCTTAACGTTCACCAATGGAATTCAATTAAAGCTATTGACATGTTTATCAAAAAGTGTATTGACCTTAAGAATTTAAACCTTATGATCCATGTGACTTTTTTGGAATTTAAGATACTTGTAGATTCATTCTCTAGACTTGGTTTTGAACCTGAACGATACTATGTGTATTTTTTTGAATTATTACCAAATGTGGATAAAATCGATGCAATTATTGATTATTGTAGTATTTATTTGGTAAATAGGCAAATAGTATTTTGTGTAATTATAAAAAATAGCAACGAGTATGGCTATGCTGAAAAATTATCTAAAAATAACCCACACTGTAATTTTCAATACCTGCCTTATCTTGATGGTAGTAATGACGATTTTATGAAAAGTAACATTGCTTTTACACTGGATGAATTGACAAGTGCGAATCATAGTCTTAGAGATATTTCTGTAAACGAGAAACTTAATTCCTGCTTTTATGGTAAAATAATTATTGATGCGAATGGTGATCTTTACACAAGCTTTAATCTCAATAAAATCGGAAATATTTTTGAAAAGAATTCTCAAATAAGAGAGAAACTACATAATCAGGAGTCCTTATGGTTTTTAACACGAAACAAAGTGAAGCCATGTATGGATTGTTTGTTCAATTGTTTTTGTCCGCCAATCAATGACTATAATCTGAATTTGGGAAGCTTCGATTTGTGTAAAATAGATAAAGTACATATATGAAATGAATGTGTCAATGAGGACTTTCTTCAGTTTTTATTTCAGGAATAGGGTCATTGCTTTGCTTGCAATTACAGGTTTAAGCATGGGTTTATTCGGAATATTTATCCTTTCCCTCAAGCTTATCAACGAAATGAGCTATAATGAGGATGTTAAAAACGGAGAATTGCTTTACAGAATTATTTCAAGGAATAAAAGCGGATTCAAAGAGCCTATTGCACCATATCCCCTTTTTGAAATGGTTTTGAAACAATCACCCAGTTTTTCAGCCTATTCTAGATTTATTAAATTGCCCGGAAATATTGGCAGAATGTATGGTGTGAAGGATGATAACGAAATCATTGAAGATGAGGTTTATGCAGCTGACAGTAATTTTATGAAATTATTGAATTTTGAGAATCTTTTTGGCCATGAACCCTTAAAACTCATGCCCGGCAATATATTACTATCCAAGTCCAACGCATATAAGTATTTTGGAACTTCCGATATTATAGGAGAGGAGTTCGCTATGAAGCTAAAGGATAAACGCCATACTTTTATCGTTTCAGGTATTTTTGAGGATATCGCGTGGAACAATACATATCGACCGGGCTTTGTTTGTGATTTAAACTTTTACCAAGATGTTTTGATATATGAATATAACGAAGACCGGAATGAACTTTTAAATACTTTATATCAAGATAATGTGTGTTTTTTAATCCAAAGAGAACAAAACACTAGCGAAAGGGTTTTTGTGAATGCTTTTGACAATTTAACGCAAAACGCCTATAAAAAAGAGCTCAGAGAAACTGTACTGCTACTTCAGCGCTTTGAAGATATATTTCACTATTCGGCCAAAGTGAAAAATGATTTTATCGAGAAAGGCGATATACAAAATTTAAAATATTATCGCATTTCAATTTTAGTTCTTTTGCTGATCACTTCATTTAACTATATACTGCTGCAAACCAACCTGACGGCAAAGCGCCACCTCGAAATTGGCATACGCAAAGTGCATGGTGCCAGCCAAATGAACTTAGCATTTCAGTTTTTTGTAGAAGCATTGATGCTGGCCGTTTTCACACTTCCTTTTATTGCAACATATTATATGTTTTATAATGCTTATATGGATGGATCATTGCTACCACAAATAATAATACATATGAATAAGCTTTGGGAATATATTGTTTGGCTCGGCATATTGTTGGTTGGAATAATCGTTATTTCTACCGTTTATCTAAGTGTTTATGTTTCAGCTTTAAAACCCATTGAGGCTATTTATGGAAAACAAGGACAAAAAAGCAGCAGAAAGCATGGCCTATATTTTATTGTAGGTGTACAGTTTTTTGTTTCCTTAGTTCTTCTTACATTTTCAATCCATATTTATCGACAGTTGAATTACGGCTTGTCGCTGCATTCAAGCAAAATATCTGATAAAATAATGCTCTTGTATTTTGATTCTAATATCGAGCGCAATGATTACAATATACTGAAGACAAGCTTGTTAGCAAACGGAATGGTTAAAGCTGTTACAGGAGGCATCCTGCTCCCGCCTTCGAACGCAAGCTCATGGCGGGATTACATACCTGATAATGACATAAATAAATCAGTAATTTGCGAAACATACCGTGTAAATGACGGCTTTTTTGAAACATTTGATTTATTTGTTGACGGAGATGTGCTTCATTTTTCGGGCGGACTGGACTTAACACACAGTGTTGTTATCAACAGAAAAGCAGCCGAAGCATTTGGATTTGAAAATCCACTTCAAGAGCGCATCGAAGGAAGGCGGGTGGCTGGCGTTGTCGAAGATTTTCATTTTCACAGTCTGCACCAAGGGATATTGCCGATGATTTTTTATCCAAATGAAATGGCTTCCAGATCAATGGCAATTAGGTTTCATCATGATCTTTCGCCCGAAAAAACAATTGCAGTGCAGGAAATAATTTCGTCGGTATTGCCCGGCAAATTGCTTACAAGCCACACCTTCAATGATGTACTTCGTGGTTTGTATGAAAAGGATATTGGTCTTCGTAATTTTATTTTGTTCTTTACTGTAGTAATTTCACTCATTGCGATAATTGGTTTAACTGGGATAACCTTGTATTACCTTAACGAAACTCAATATAGTATTTCAGTGAAACGTGTGTTTGGGGCATCAAACCTTGTAATTATAAAAGATTTTTCGAAGTACTTCGTGCTGATAATAGCGATTGCAATCGCTTGTTCAATACCATTTTCAAGGGAGCTAATTTCAAGGTTTAATGAAATGTTTGACCATGCTATTCCCTATTCGTGGTTTGTACTCTTTGCTATTTCGGTTATTATGTTGAGTTTTATTGTATTTATTTGCTATTTAATACTCAAAAAAACACTCAATACAAGTCCGATGAAGCATTTGAAAGGAAATAAATAAAAAAATTCTTACGAAACATATAATAATGGAACTCATCCGCACCATTGACCTTACGAAAGTTTACCTTACTTCAGAAATTGAGACTACTGCCTTACATAACATCAATTTAACGATAAATGAAGGAGAGTTTATTGCGGTTATGGGGCCGTCAGGCTGTGGCAAAACCACTTTCCTTAATCTGATAGGAATGCTTGACACTCCAACTGAAGGCAGGTATTTTTTTATGTCGGATGACATCAGCCGATATAATGAGAAAAAGAGAGCTGTGTTGCGCAAAGTAAACCTTGGGTTTGTTTTTCAAGATTACAACCTAATCAAAGAGTTGACTGTTTTTGACAATGTAATGTTGCCTTTGCAATATGTTAAAATGAGTAATGCCTCCCGAAAAGAAAAAGTTAACAACATTTTGAAACAGCTGGAGATTGGGGCACGTGCCAGTCATTACCCGAATCAATTGTCGGGCGGACAACAGCAAAGGGTTGCCATTGCAAGAGCTTTGGTTGTTGACCCACGCCTGATTATAGCCGATGAGCCAACAGGCAATCTTGATTCGTTAAACGGTAGCCATGTGATGCAATTGTTTTCGCGTATCCATAAAACCGGTAAAACAATCATTATTGTAACACATTCTGATGAAGTAGCATCTTACGCCCAAAGAATCGTTTATCTGAAAGACGGAAAAATTATTGATTAAAAAAATATGGATACTAAAATGCAAAATCATTCTTCTAAAATCTCAAATCGTTGATCCTAGTTCTTAAAATTTATGCAAGTATGGAGAGACAAGGGACAAGAAATCACTGTATCAACTATATATAATACCTAAGGCTGGTCATAGTGGCGCATTAACTCAAAACGATTGGATAGTTATAACACTTTTTAAATACTCTTTTCTGTTTGATCAAATTTCTGATTTTACAACAACATACTATTTCCACAATACATTTAGTTAAAGGAAAAATGCTTCTATTTGTCAAAAATTCAATAGCTTAGCGTGTTTTAGAAAGCTGATATATTTATTAGCTTTGTTTTGATGTGCATGATAGCTTTCTTATACGTAATTTTACACCAAATTAATAATGGCAATGTTGGTTCTGCTTTCTCATTTAAAATATAAAATAATTATTTTTTGTGCACTGCTTTTTGTGTTCAGCAGTGCGTTTGCTCAAAAACAGGAAAAGCAAGTTGCCAGTGTTGATTCAATGCTTGTAAATTATTTTAATAGAAGTTTCGACAGTCTTTTTCTAGGTAGAATAAATACAATTGATACGAGCTTATTGAATTTTTCTCATTTTGAGGCACTTAACAAAGGTTATAATGTGTTTTCAACATTAAGCAGTAATGGTCTGGCATATAAAAGCATGATTTTTACTCCGAATTTTTACAATGGATTCGATACCCGTCAGCATTCATTCAGTAGGTATATTCAAACAAGTGAGGATACTAGATTTCTTAAACCATTGATCCCCTTCTCGGAATTGAATTATATGATGGGATCAAAAAAAGAACAGCATCTTGGTGTGACTTTTACACGACAAATTGCCAATAGGCTTTTTATTGGAATGGAATTTATGATTGATGATGCTCCTGGACCCTATAAATATAGCCAATCAAAAAATAGTAGGGTGTATTTTACAACACGTTATAATGTAAAGAATAATCGTTACGGCATTACTTCAAATTATTTCAATAATAAAGTGCTAGTTCAAGAAAATGGCGGTATTGTAAATGATGCTGACTTCGAAAACAATCTTGAAACAGATCGTCGATTGATAGAAGTGAATTTGCAAGATGCAAATAATAAAATAAAACAATCGGGCGCAGGCCTAGAGCAATATTTCATTCTTTCGCCACCGACTAAAATTTTACCAGATAGTGTTGAAGTTGAAGCAAAAAGTAAATTCCGCTTAGGGCGTATTACACACCAATTGGAATATTTGCGTAACCAACTGATTTATAGCGAAAAAAGTCCTTTGGCAGATTTCTATCAGCCGTTTGACATCGTTTTGGATTCATTGAAAACCTATGACAGTGTTTATCAAATGACATTTAAAAACAGATTTCAATGGAGTAATTTGGGATATAAAATGCATGCAAATGATATTCCATTATATATATATGGTGGAGTAGAATTGGTGAATGCTTCGACCAGTGATTCAACTTATAAACAAGATATTTGGCAAGTGAATCCTTATGGTGGCGTGCAAATTTCGTTGTTCCGCTCTTTTTATATCGATGGGAATGTAAAATTAATCACAGGGAATCATTCAAATGGCGACTTGGTTTTTAACGGGGGTGTGAAGCAATTTCTTGGCACTGAAAGCAGGAATCTAGGTAATATATTCTTTCAATTTAAGTTGATGAACCAATCTCCTTCTTGGATTTTCGAGCGCTATTATTCCAATCATTTCAGATGGGAAAATGAATTTACTTCATCAAAATATGTGAGTTTTTTAGCCGGTTATTATTTTAAAGGAGTGACGTTTGGTGCAAACATCCATTTTATTGATAAGCACATCTATTTGAATACGGATGCCAGGCCTAACCAATCCAGCGGTACAACTAAAATGTTGCATCTCTATTAAAATTTTCATTTTCAACCCGGTAAATTCGATATTCAAGGAAGCTTTAACTATCAAAAAAGCGACAATGATACTATAATTCGTGTTCCTGAATTTTCTACTAAAATTCGATTCTCTTATACACAAAACTTATTCAAAGGTGCGGCAACTATGGAACCCGGATTTACTTTTACTTGGTTCAGCTCGTATTTTGCTGATGCATATATGCCGGCTTTACGATCGTTTTATTTGCAAAACGAAAAGGAGATTGGAAACTATCCTTTTTTAGATGTTTATCTGGCGCTGAAAGTAAAACGAGCAAGAATTTTTGTTAAATATACCAATGTGTTTGGTCTCACACAAGACTTCAATTATTATACAACTCCTCATTATCCAATGCTTGATCCTCGTTTTTATTTGGGAGTAAGTTGGCGTTTTTATAAGTAATTGACGTTTCGTATTTTTTCTAAAAATATATAATAATTTGAAACATAGTGTTTTGCACGAGAAATAATTCTCTGTGGCTTCTCTGTGGCTTCTTTGAGTCTCTTTGTGAAATAGCTGTTACACAGAGTTTCGCAAAGAAGGCGCAGAGTTTCACAAAGTAAAATTCATTCGAAAACGGATGATTTATATTATTGATAATCAGCAGTATAAGGGATTTGATATTTTCTTTGACATAAATTATTACTAGGTTATATAATGTGTGAAACATCTGTAAGACAAACTTATTTGATACCTCTTTGTTTTTTGATTATTTCATAGGCATCTGCAATGGTACGGAATTTTTCTTCGGCGGATTTTCGCACATCTTCTCCCAAATGATTTACTTTATCAGGATGGTATTTCATCGCCATTTCTCTATATGCTTTTTTGATTACTTCCTCGCTGGAATTAGCAGGAATGTCAAGAATTTTATAGGCATTGTCGGTATCCTTGATAAACATCGCCTTAATAGAAGCAAAATCAGAAGGCTGAATTCCGAGAAAACCACTAATGACAGAAATCATATCTAATTCTTCCTTCGTAAGGATTGAATCAGCGCTAGAAACGCCAAACAAATAATGCAATAATTGGAGCTTTGAAGGATACTCCATGAATTGACCAATTTGTATTGATACTTCCCGAACATTGATATCTTGTTTCAAGATTTCTCGAAGCATGAGTAGATACTCTTCTGCTTTTTGAGGCCCGAAATTGCGTACTAAGAAGGCCTTAACATAATCAAGCTCTGAACGTTTCACGCTTCCATCAGCCTTCATTACAGCTGCAGAAAGCACCAATAAACTAATATTAAAGTCGCCTTGGCGTGTTTGATGATAGCCGCCGCTACCAGTATTTAAATCTTCGAATATTTTTCCGAAAGTAAATCCCAATAAAGCGCCAATTGGTCCTCCAAATGCCCAACCCAAGCCACCGCCAACCCACTTAGAGTAACCTCTTGAAGATTTTTTTGAATTGTTTGCTGAGTTTTTACTATTTGACCAGTTAATAGCAAAATACAAAGCAATTACTATAAGAAGAATTGAAAAGAAAAAGGACATATTATTTTTTTTACAAAAGTAAGTGATTCAATTTGATGCTACAAATAAGCCATTCGATTGGACGCATCTTTAACAAAATTTGGTTAAATGATAATGATATGAAATTCAAATAAAAAAACTCTCTGATAGACGGCCTTTCAGAGAGTTTTAATGAAAAATATGTTTAATTATTGTATGTTTTCGCTTAAAGGCAATCCGTATTGCTCAATCATTCGGATATTCATGTCTTCAAGTCGGTCAAGAATTGGATTGTAAATTCCGGGAAGAACTGGAATATGAATACCAGTTTCAGTAATTTCACCTTTTAAAATCATTTCAACACCAATTGCTGCCGGAAGCGCAACAGTGCGCGCAATGGCAGTATCAGTTGCAAGCGTTCCGAAATCAAGCATGGACGATTTTATCACTTCTTGTTTGCCATCAGGATAGGAGGCAAGGAACACATGTTGCATCACCACCATATCGCGTTCATTTTTACCAAGTTCCATTTTAGCAATCATGGCATCTGAAGTAATTTCGAAAGCAGATGTTTTTTCTCTGTTCATTGGTGTATTTTCGAATAAACCAAGCCACTCAATCGCATCAAGTGCATAACTATCCTCCTTGATGGCCAAATATTTAGCGGCTTTTTGACGTATGTCTGTTGCACTTTCTTCACCTATTAATAAGGCGATCATCTCAGCATATGTTTTTCCGGTGAAATCATAAATATCAGAAGTAATTAATTTCATTGCTTTCATGGCATCGATGCTTTCACACCATCCCGGATGACGGAAAGTACCGCGAAACATTGTTTTTGTTTCAGGAATACCGTACAATTCAACGTAAGGAAGTGAGTCGCGATTAGGATAAATCTCCAAATGACCCACCTTTGGGAAATCTGCTTGAAGTGGATTTTTAAATAAATCACTTGTTGGAATTTCATGGACTTTGCCATAACGAAGATACATTCCATCATTATTGCCGGCCATTACCACGCCTTTTGGACTCCAGCTGAATTTGTATTTGAATGGATTATTGGCGGCTTCAACGGCGGGCAACGCGCCACAAATTGAATAAAATTCTTCTATTTTACCTCCTTTATCATGCACATTATCAATGATTCTCATGGCCGACATATGATCAATTCCCGGATCAAGACCTAATTCATTCAAAATGATAATTCCTACTTCCTTAGCTTGGGCATCCATGGCTTTCATTTCAGGTTTTACATAGGATGTTGTAACCATGTTTTTGCGATGGGCAATACATTGTTTTGCAACAAGAATATGATGCATCCAAGGTAATAAACTTACTGTAAGATCATGATTGGCAATCATTTGACTTAAACCTTCTTCATCTTCAACTGTCCATGCAACAGCTTTTCCATTGGGATGTGACCCAATCATGATTTCAGCTTTCGATTTTGTGCGGGTAGCAACGGTAACCGCAAATCCTTTTTCAAGGAACAACTCAAAGAGGTTGCCGCATTATTAATGAATTAATCCAAGCGAAAAATGAAATTGCAAAGCGAAATAAAATCAGAAATCACCCGCTACAG
>PHDU01000098.1 GCA_002842755.1 Bacteroidetes bacterium HGW-Bacteroidetes-1
GAACAAAATTCAAAAGGGCGACAAGGTTTTGACGAGTTATTATACTGTGCATAAAATAGTTACAGAGTAATTTAACGAAAATTAATAGACACTAGTGATAAAAAGATAAAAGATGAATTTCCCATAAACTTAGATAATGGAATTAATTTACATTATGAACCAATGGCATGTAGCACAATGGTCATAAATAAAGAAGGCTTTTTTGAAGATACATTAAAGTCTATTGACAGAAAGACAATCGCTGTTGAAATGGAGAGTTATGGTGTTGCTAGAGCATGTAGATATGCTAATAAGGGGAAAACAAAACCAATTATATTTAAATCGGTTATGGATTTTACTTTTAATAAAAGTGATAATGATGGAAAAATTAATTGGAAAAAATTTGCTGCATATACAAGCGCACAATTTATGAATTATTTGTTTGATAAAAAGGTAATCTAACTCACAGCCAAGCACATTTGCAATTCACACATGTCAACCCGTATACCAAAAATTGCAAAAGTGCTTGTCTGTCTGCCACCGCTGACTTTGCCGACATAAAAAAACTAAATCTTTTTAAGAAAAAGAATACGGAATGACAGAATTGAAAATGAATCTCAAACCATTGACTGACAAGAACGTCCATTTGGATGCAGGCAGTATATTTTATATTCTGTTCAGTATCAAATTCAACTTAATTGGATCGCTTCAAGTTTTATATAGAGCGAGTACCGATCAGTGCTCAATGTTAGTAACAATACATGCCTAAATAAGAGTTATGTGGTATTTTGAAAAAACTTCATATTTTTACTGAAATAACATTGAACAATGAAAGCAAAATTATTAGTCCTGACGATTTTCCTTATGATTACATCCTGTGCAAGGATTCCGATTCAATCTATTGACTTGATGTCAAACATTCAGAAAGAAGGTGAAAGAATGCATAAAATTAATATAACACTTGTAAACTTAATCTTTAATGAGAAGAGACAGAAAATCGACAATTTCATTAGACTTGAGTATACACCAAAATATATTGAAGAAATTACAAAACTAATCCCTGACAATATAGACATAAAAAATGAGCTGCCTCATATCTTAAATGCATCAATGCAAAAAATTATTGAGAAAAGAGGCGCAATGGAAAATGCTTTAGAGATTAATAGAATTAAAATCTTAGATAGATTAAATGAAGATCACAGAGTTTTCCAACTTGCTTGTGATGAATTAAAAAAACTTCTTGTATCCGCAGTAAAAGTTGATGAAGAAAGAAAGAAATTACTTAGTCAAGCTTCTCAGTTATCACAAAATGGAGTGGACTTTAACAAATTGGAAAGTGTTCTTGATAGATTTATTCAAGATTCGAGTGACTGGGGGCAAAATATATACCAACTCAACGAAAATATAGATACTTTACTCAACAAATAAAATCTGAGAAAATGCCAATAGATTGGAATCAAATTGTAACCGAAGCAGCAAATGCCACAGATGAGCATTTTGCAAATCAAATTTCTAGTATTACAAGATTTAATGACACTGAAATAAATCAATTAATCTTAGATACTGGAATTAGCCAACAGGATTTAGCTAGTACCTTAAAGGAAGTCAAAGATACAACGAAAAGCAATGAATCAAAAGCAATCGCAATTGGAAACATTGAAAAAGGGGTTGACGTCCTAATTGCAATAGCCGCTAGATTGATGTAAAAATCCCTTCCCAACTCCCATCTCACAATCCTTTCCAAAAACCTGCAAATTCCTGATCATACATCCCCATTCCGGGATATTGACCAATCAATTAAAAAGGGCAGGCTTTTAGTTCGGAAGTCTTATATAATCATGTCTGACATAACCAAAAGCGATTTCATATCAATAAGGTTCACTAATAAAATATTGAACAAACATTCCTTTCCCTCAATTTTATTCCATAAAAATCCGGAAGAACATAAAGGTGAACGATTGTTTTTTATCTTTATGTCTTGAAAAACCCTGGAAAATGAGACCTTAACACATGGTAAAAAATGACGCAGTATTGCGGGTATATATTCGTTATCAGCAAGCCAAATGTACATGAAACTTTATTTTTCTGAATCAATTAGAATATGAGTTATTTTTCAACAAATTATAATAGAATAAATTATCCTGTTGCAACAGAAGCAACTAGAGGATTAAGAAATGTTCAATTAGGAGCTATTTATGCTATAGGTTCACATTTTACAATAAATAAAATTGAACCTGCTTTAGTAGTAATGCCTACAGGATCGGGCAAAACAGCAGTATTAAATCTATCCGCTTATCTTTTAAGAGCCACTAGAGTTCTTGTGATTAGTTCAAGTGTTATGGTCCGTGGGCAAATTGTAGAAGAATTTGAGACTTTAAAGACTTTGAAAGGCTCTAACGTGTTTTTCGCTGAGCTAGAGACGCCTAAAGTTAAGGAAATAAAATCTCCAATCAGATCACTAGAGGAATGGGAAACCCTTAAAGAATTTGATGTTGTTGTGGGCATTCCAAATAGTATTAATGAAGGAATAAATGCTGAATTCAGACCCTCTGAAGATTTTTTTGATTTAATTCTTGTTGACGAGGCTCATCATGTTCCAGCTTTCACGTGGACAAATGTTGTAAAAGCATTTGGCGAGGCTATGAAAATATATTTCACGGCAACACCTTTCAGAAGAGATAAAAAAGAAATAGAAGGAAAACTAGCTTATATATATCCGCTTTCAAAAGCTTATGAGGATAAAATATTTGGAGATATTGGGTACTATCCTGTAATAACTGATAATCCAAATACCGATTTAGCTATTGCATTTGAAGCTGAAAAGGTTTTTAATGCAGATAAAGTAGCAGGCTTTAAGCATTTTATAATGGTTCGGACTGAAACAAAAGACAATGCCGATGTTCTAACAAAGCTATATCAAGAAAATACTAACCTAAAACTTAAAAAAGTTGACAGCACAGTAAGTTATGGCTCCATCAAGAAAACAATCCAAAAACTAAGAGATGGGGAATTGGATGGAATTATCTGTGTTGATATGTTAGGAGAGGGGTTTGACTTTCCTAATTTGAAAATTGCTGCTATCCATAGCCCTAAAAAATCTTTGGCAAATACTTTACAGTTCATTGGTAGGTTTGCAAGAACTAATGCAGAAAATATCGGAGAAGCAAAATTTTTAGCAATTCCATCGGACATAGAAATTGGGAAAAGAAAACTTTATGAAGAAGGAGCAATTTGGAATGACATTATAAAAAACCTGAGTGAAGAAGTAATAGAAGAAGAAGATGAAATTAAATCTGTATTAGACACATTTGAAAAAGAAGAAACCGATTCTTACAGCAAAGAAGATATTTCCTTCTATAATTTGAATCCTTATTGCCATGTGAAAGTTTACAAAGCGGATGGAGTAAATTTAGATGGTATGATTGAAATATCGGGGCATCAAAATATTTATCATGCGATAAGTCGAGATTATAACGCTGTTATTTTCATAACTAAAGAAACAGAAAGACCAAAATGGATATTAACTGACGATTTAATAAACATTAAGCACTATTTCTTTATAATCTACTATGATGTTAACACCAGTCTATTATTTATTCATTCCTCAATTAAAACGGTACAATTCTATGATGAACTAGTAGAAGAATTTGCCACTGGTGATTATAAAAGAATCTCCAAATATGATATAAATAAGGTTCTGATGGATATTTCCAACCCAGAATTTTTTAATATCGGAATGCAAAATCGTTCAGCAAATAGTGGCGAATCATACAGAATCATTGCAGGGCCAAATGCAGAAAACACGATAAGAAAAAACCACAGTAAGAATTATGCAAATGGTCACGTATTTATGAAAGGTACGTCTGAAGGTTCAAATGTTACCGTTGGGTATAGCAGTGGTTCAAAAGTTTGGAGTAACGCTTATGAGAAAATTCCAAATTTCATTAATTGGTGCAAAATACTTGCAGCAAAAATTGTAAGTGAAAGAGAAGTTAAGACAAATACGGGTTTTGACAATCTTCCTATTGGAAAAGTCGTTGACAATTTTCAATTACCAGCTCACAGTGCAACATGGCATCATGACACATTCAGTGAATCTCCTTTTCTTCACAAGTTATTGGAAGATGAAATTCTTTTATCCTTACAACTCCTAGATTTTGCAATCGAAGTAAAAAAAGATTTAAGTGACTTAAATAAGCTTGCAATTGATTTTGTACATGATGGCTTAATCATTCCTTTATCATATGATTTTGATGATCATTTCCAATTTCGGGAAATACAAGTATTTAATTACTCACTTGAAGTCAATGGACAAAATGTCGATTTACTTGAGTATCTAAATGAGGCTCCACTTCAAATTTATTTAGACGATTTTGCAACTATCGCTAATCATGAATTCTTTGCTCCACCAAAAGAAGGCGATTACCAATATTCTGCTGATAAAATATTATCGTCAGACTGGAACGTAACTAATACAGACATAACAAGGGAATTCTATAAGGACGCTCAGGAAAAAATTGATAACGGTAATAGGAATTCAATTCATGAAACTTTACATGCTACATTGATTGCGGAGAATTACGATATTATAATTTATGACCATGGTACAGGTGAAGTTGCTGATTTTATAACAATGAAAGAGTTTGCCGACAAAATCCAAATAAACTTGTATCATGTAAAGGGCTCCACTGGTAATAATCCCGGTGATAGAGTAGCAGACGTTTATGAAGTGTGTATGCAAGCTGTCAAATCACAGGCATGGACTACAAATAAACATACTTTTAAAAATAAGCTCTTAAACAGGACAAAGTTGCACAACGAAAAATTTATTGTAGGTGACAAAGACGGTTTTATTGCATTAATGAGCAAAATTAAAATAGTAGAGTTTATTTTCTCTATCGTACAACCAGGAATATCGCAAGCAACATTTTCACCGAAACTCAGTCATATTCTTGCTGCGACAGACGACTCTTTAATTAATAGTGGATTTGAACCTCTTAGCGTAATTGGATCATGATTAATAATTGATTAATGGCCAGCTGATAACAAAGGCCAAAATCAAGCGGGCAAGCAGTACCAAATTGAAAGGCATTGCAACTAATAAACTTCTTCTTAGGCTGATAGTGAAGTTCTCAGAAATGCCCACTAGCTTTTAGCATCGACCATCCCCCCCAATTCCAAGCGCAACCACACAAAACTAATCCCCACATAAACCAACCAAAAATTAAGTTGTAAATTTACGACTTAAACGAACTTAAAATTTATGGCTAACAGCAATCTTACAAATGCAAAAAATGCAAAAAACGACGAGTTCTACACCCAATACCACGACATCGAAAAAGAAATCACGGCATATTTAGAATTCAACCCTGATGTGTTTCGGGGTAAGACGGTGCTGTTGCCCTGCGATGACCCGGAGTGGAGCAACTTTACCAAGTTTTTTGCGCAAAATTTTGAGCGATTTGGTCTTAAAAAGCTTATCAGTACAAGTTATGCTGTTGAAAGCAAGAAATATAAAAGCTTTTACCAGCCTACATTATTTGAAGTTAATGATCCTCAATTCGATGAATATAAAACCAAGAAAAACGGGAAAATATTTATCCTTAACCACGACAAGTCGGGTGATGGAAAAGTGGATGTGAATGATTTGGAATGGCATTACTTAGCAGGCGATGGCGATTTTAAAAGCAATGAGATTAAAAAACTCCGCGACGAAGCCGATATCATCATTACCAATCCGCCTTTCTCATTGTTTCGTGAGTTTTTAGCATGGATAATTGAGGCTGAAAAGCAGTTTGTGATTATCGGCAACATGAATGCGATTACCTACAAAGAAGTTTTTCCACTGATTAAGAGTGATAAGATGTGGCTTGGAAACGGTTTTCATGCTGGCAATGCTTACTTTTCAACCACTTTTACCAAAGAATATGCGGCAGGTGTTTATAACCCCGAAACTGGCTTAGTTAAATTTAGGAATGTTTGTTGGTTTACCAACCTCGATCATGGACGACGTCACCAGCCGCTGCCACTCATGACAATGGCCGATAATCTTAAATTCAGCAAACACAAGAATATTAAAGGCAAAGAAGCCTATGAGAAGTATGATAACTACGACGCCATTGAAGTGCCATTTACCGATGCGATACCGAGTGGTTTTGACGGCGTGATGGGTGTACCAATTAGTTTTCTCGATAAATATTCGCCTGAGCAATTTGAGATTCTTGGTGCAACAGAGAGTGAAGGGAAAGGTTTTTCAGAGGGTTTATGGGACGAGACGAGTAAAATTTCGCAACCCGTAGTGAGGAATGAAAGAGTGTACAAAAGGATTTTTATTAAGCATAGGGAAAAAACAATATGAAAACAACACTCAAAACCGATATCACCGTCAAAGACATTTGCGAAGGCTTTGTTTATAACGAACTCGAAGGCAAGGGCTTGTTTGGTCTGAGCGGCAAACTCACCATCCAACCGGAGTATCAGCGCAACTATATTTATGCCGATGGCAAAAAAGATGTGGCCGTCATTGATTCAATCCTCAAAGGCTATCCGCTTGGTTTGATCTATTTCAACAAAGTGAGCGACAATAATCTAGAAGTGCTGGACGGACAACAGCGTATTACCAGTTTCGGACGCTTTGTTACCAACAAATTTGCTGTAAAAGATGAAAACGGCATGGAGCAGTATTTTAGCGGTATTGCCGCCGACAAGCAGGCTCTGATTCTGGAAACGAAACTTACCATTTACGAATGCGAAGGCAGCGAAAGTGAGATAAAACAGTGGTTTCGGACGATTAATATTGCAGGTATTCCGCTCAATAATCAGGAATTGCTCAATGCCATCTTCTCAGGACCATTTGTAACACTCGGCAAAGAGGAGTTTAGCAACAGCCAAAACTCCAACATCCAAAAATGGAGCGCGTATGTATCGGGTAGCGCCAACCGGCAGGATTTTCTGGAATGCGCCCTCGACTGGGTGAGCAAAGGCAACATCAGCGATTATATGAGCCGTCACCGTTACGACAAGAACATCAATGAATTAAAAACCTATTTCAATAGTGTAATTGAATGGGTTTCGAGCGTGTTTAAAGATGTAGAAAGCGAGATGCGCGGGCTGGAATGGGGGCGATTGTACGAAACGTATCACAGGAAAGCGTATGATCCCGCTAAAGTGTCGGAAGAAGTTCAGAAGCTTTACGGCGATCTTTATGTTAAAAACCGTAAAGGTATTTTTGAGTACATCCTTGGCGGTTCAGTTGACACAAAATTGCTCGATGTCCGTGTTTTTGACGAGGCAACTAAGAAATCCGTTTACACAAAACAAACTTCTGAAGCTGAAACGAGAGGAGAATCAAACTGTCCGCTTTGTGCCCTTGGACATGATGCAAACAAACATAAGATTTGGAAGTTGGCCGAAATGGACGCCGACCATGTAGCAGCGTGGAGCAAAGGAGGTGTAACAGATTTAAAAAACTGTCAAATGCTATGCAAGACGCACAATAGGGCGAAAGGAAATAAATAAAAAGCCATCAAATTGCAGAAAAAAATAACTGATGAACACGAGCCCTGTCGGGGAGCCAATAAACTGCACAAACGAGAACAAGAACCACCCGCTTTTTTAAAATTTGTTCCTTCATCAGCAATAGTTTTATAGTTTTGTAGCACTTTATACCAAAGTGAATTATAGATGAATCCAAAAATATTAATGGTATAACAGCTATAGAAATATGAAAAATAAAATACTGATCCTCCTTTTTTCGTTGCCCGTTTTTATCGTTTTAACAACACAATGTAAAAGTAAAAGCGAAAAAAAATATCCGTTTGAATTTCAGTTTATAACGGAAGAATACAAGCCCCTTAATTATACTGAAGAGGGTAAACTCACAGGTCTGGCTCCTGAATTGCTACATGAAATCTGCGATCGTCTCGAAATTCCCTTTGAAACTGAAGTTATGCCCTGGGAAGTGGGTTTCGCAATGGCCCAAAGCAACGAAAATGCTGTGCTTTATTCTACCATCCTTAATGCCGAAAGAAAAGATCTGTTTAAATGGGCCGGCCCTTTTGCATCACTGGATTGGTTGTTTTGTTCCTCCTCACAGAATCCGTTGACCATAAACTCACTGGATGAAGCCAGAGAGGTTGGTCGCATCGGTGTGCTGCGAGACTACTCCATAGAACAATTTTTGATAGGACAGGGGTTTACAAATCTGGTGTATTGCGATAACAATATAGATGCTTTTGATAAATTGTTAGAAGGGGAAATTGATCTTTTCCCTTCGGATAAAATTACAGCCGAAGCAGCACTTCAAGCGTTGAACAGGTCCATCTATGAAGTTACCGGAAAGTTGTCGATTCGTACTGATTTGGTTTATTTTGCTTTTAACAAAAACATTCCGGATGAAGTTGTTGAGGATTTTCAACAAGAGATGGATGCATTGAAAGCAAATGGCACTCTAAAATCGCTGTATCAAAAATTCATGCAATCGCCCGACTATCCTGAAATTTTACAAATTTATACAGAACAATATCCACCGCTAACATTTCGCGACAACTTTGGTGAAATCACAGGATTTGGAACCGATGTAGTGAATGAGATAATGAAACGAAATCAATCCTTCAGTAAAATCAAGCTTTCATTGTGGAGCAATGGTTACGAACTGGCCTTGAACAATCCCAATTTCTGTCTTTTCACAATGGATCGTACCGAAATACGGGAGGACTTGTTCAAATGGGTTGGCCCCATAGGAACAAACACAACTTATTTTTATACAAAAGCCGGCTCAGGTATTTCAATCAACTCTATCGATGAGGCCAAAAACCTTGCATCTGTTGGTACTGTAAACTCCTGGTTTTCTGACCAGTATTTGCGTGAACTTGGTTTTACCAATCTGGTTTCCGACAGCGACCCTTCCGTCATGGTAGAAAAACTAATGTCGGGTGAAATCAATGCTTTCGTTTGTACCGATATTACATTTCCTGATATTCTAAAAGAACTTGGCTATACATACAGTGAAGTTAATGCCGCATTTCCGTTAATGGCTACCGATTATTTTATTGCATTTTCAACGGGCACTTCGGAGACTATAGTTAATCAATGGCAAAAGGCACTCGACGATGCAAAATCTGACGGCACTTACACGGCTATTCATGCAAAATGGTTTCCACAATAAGACCTATGGATTTGTCAATGCCGGCATTTAATCATTCAAAGACATACCTGAATAATTGTTCAACGCATTGATATTCTATTACTCACATTAAATTTTTATTTGTTGGAAATGATGTTGAAACCATCTCACATTCTTGCTCAAAGCCGCCTAAAACTTGCTCATTGTTAAGATCTTCGGGTTATAGTTTATTTTTATTCTCTCTAATCTGATCATATACCAATTAATCCCCGGACTATGAAAACAAAGAAATTCCTTTTGACTTCAATCTTTTTCGCTCTGTTTATCCATCTGTTTTCACAAGAGGAATTCACTTACCAATTGCCTCCGAAGGAAGTGATTGAAATAGTGGATGCTCCTGCAACGCCCTCCGTTTCTATAGGCAGTAAAGCGGGTAAAATACTTGTTATTGAAAATTCAGAGTTGCCTTCCCTGGAGGAACTATCTGCTGAAGAACTTCGTCTTGCAGGAATACGCATCAATCCGGCTACCAATGGGATGAGCAGAGCATCATTCAGTATTGGCCTTTCGATGATGGACCTCGACGGGAAAAACATACAACCAGTTGTTGGCTTGCCAAAAAAACCCAGGATTCGCAACATTGAATGGTCGCCTGATGAAAAACATATTGCTTTTACACATACATCTGATCGTGGTATTGAAATTTGGATTTTGGACGTGTCAACACGTAACGCAAGAAAACTGACTTCAATGTATGCGAACGAAGCATTGGGCAATGGTTTGGCATGGCTTTCTGACAATAAAACATTATTGTTTAAAGGAGTGCCGGAAGGAAGAGGGGAAAGGCCTGTGATGAATTTGGTTGTAAATGGTCCTGTAGTGCAGGAAAGTTATGGAAGAAAAGCGGCAGTGCGCACTTTTCAGGATTTGCTCAAAGACAGCAAGGATGAATTGCTCTTCGATTATTATGCCACTTCACAGATTTTTAGAGTTTCTTTAGAGGGTTCAGCAAAGCCTGTTGGTGAGCCCGGTGTTATTGGAAACTTCACTCCATCGCCTGATGGAAAGTATTTGCTTGTAAACAAATACATCAAACCGTATTCATATATCGTCCCCTATTACCGTTTTCCACAAACCTACGAGATAACCGATTTAGAAGGGAACAGCGTTCGTTTGCTGGCCGAAGTACCGGTTGCAGATAATCTGCCTCAGGGTTTTGATGCTGTTGCAAAGGGCATGAGAAGTCCATCGTGGCAATCGGATGTTGCATCCACTCTTTTTTGGGTGGAAGCTATTGATGGGGGTGATCCTGCCGCAAAAGCAATCTATCGCGACCAAATCTTTCTTTTGAAAGCGCCTTTTGATGGAGAACCTATCCCTTCCATAAAACTTCGGCTTCGGTATGGAGGATTCATCTGGGGTAAAAATGATTTTGCGCTGATTAGCGAATACTGGAGAAAAGACCGCAACACCCGCACTTATCTGTTTGATCCGTCCTTGCCTGACAGAGAGCCAGTTTTACTTTTTGAACGATCAACAGAAGATCGTTATAACGATCCGGGACGATTTCAAACGATCACCAACAGTTTTGGATTCAATGTTTTACAGTTCGATAAATACGGGAAAAAACTTTTTCTTTTTGGACAAGGAGCTTCCCCGGAGGGTAACCGTCCTTTCGTTGACGTTTACGAAATTATTACAGGAAAAACAACACGATTATGGCGCAGCGAAGCTCCCTGGTTCGAAAGCCCTGTAAAAATAATGGATGTTGATAAAATGGAACTTATAACCCGAAGGGAATCCATTGAAGTTCAGCCGAATTATTATTCACGACTGTTGAAAAGCAAAAAGATAAAGCAATTGACGTTTTTTCCTGATCCTATGCCTCAGTTAAAAGGAATCCAAAAGGAAATGATAAATTATGATCGTGCTGATGGCATTCCTCTTTCAGGCACATTGTATTTGCCAAAAGGTTTCACGCCCGGACAGGATGCTCCGTTACCCACTTTATTGTGGGCTTATCCGAATGAATACAAAAGTGCTGATGCTGCAGGCCAGGTAAGTGGCTCTCCCTATTCTTTTACCCGCATCAGTGCCAGCTCGCCAATAATTCTTGTTACGCAGGGCTATGCTGTTTTTTACAATGCCAGCTTTCCAATCATTGGTGAAGGCAATAAAGAGCCCAACGACAGTTTTATCCAACAGTTGGTTGCGAATGCTGAAGCGGCTATCAACAAGTTGGTTGAAATGGGGGTTTCTGATCGCGATATGTTTGCTGCATCAGGCCATTCGTATGGCGCATTTATGACGGCTAATCTGCTCACTCACTGCGATTTGTTTGCAGCGGGTATTGCGCGCAGCGGCGCCTATAACCGAACACTGACTCCTTTTGGTTTTCAGGGAGAAGAACGAACCTATTGGCAGACCCCTGAAGTTTACAATGTAATGTCTCCATTTATGCAGGCAGAAAAAATGAAAACGCCTCTTTTACTGCTTCATGGATTGGTAGATAATAATTCCGGCACTTTTCCAATGCAGACCGAAAGGTATTTCGATGCACTTCGGGGACTTGGAGCTACTGCACGAATGGTGTTGCTGCCCAACGAAAGCCATGGATACAGGGCACGCGAATCGGTATTGCATATGCACTGGGAAACAATTCAGTGGCTGGATAAATATTTGAAAGGAAAGTAAAATTTGAAACAATAGGCTTATTGACGTTTTTGTTGCTATCTAAAATTCGGATTAAACTATTAACCTGAGTTCGACATAAGCAAAACGCTAAAAAAGAGTAAGTTGACCGTTGTTGGTTAACATTTCGTACTTAATACCAGGCTTTTTAGGCAGGA
>PHDU01000099.1 GCA_002842755.1 Bacteroidetes bacterium HGW-Bacteroidetes-1
TCAGTATATTAAATCATTTAAATACAAAAAGTTACTACCAAGTTATTAACATATTTAATTGATTATCAAATGTTTATATTTTTTGTCATGTACTAAGTCCCCTACTAATAAATATTTAAGAAACTGAATATTATTAGGATTCAAAAACATAAACTCCAACTTTTTTACATTGACTAATCAAGATTTCTCAAATCAAAGTTCTTTGTCAACAATATAAACTGGTCTTTGCTTTATTTCATCATAGATTCGCCAAATATATTCGCCTAATACTCCAAGCATTAACATTATTAAGCCTCCTATTATTAATAGCAGGATCATTATAGGCGCCCAACCATCAAAAGGAGTTCCATGAATGAAATAAGCATTTAAGATACTAATGGAATATAAAAAACCGGCAAATGCAAATGAAAGGCCTAAAATTGTCATTAACCTTAATGGAAAATAGCTTACACTAATAAATGCAACCATAAAGTTACCAAATCGTTTTACTAGATTATACTGAGATTTTCCTATTTTTCTTGTTAGTTTTTCATAAGGAATAAATTTTACTCGAAACCCTATAGATAATATATCGTACTGATAGAATCTATTCCTTTCTTTTAGTTTGTTGATGGCGTCCAGGGCTTTTCTACATAGTAAAACAAAATCAAAACCACCCGGAGGAACATTAGGCATTAACATTTTATAAAAAAGGAAAGAGGTAATCTTATTTATTCTAGATGTGCCATGTGCCTTTCTATAAGATACCACAATTTCGTTGCCTAGTTCCCATTCTTTTATCATTTCCACACATTATTCTGGTGAATCTTGCATATCTGCTGCCATATTGATAACAGCATTGCCTTTCGCATATTTCCACCCAGCAAGTATTGCTGCCATTTGACCAAAATTTCTTGAAAAAGAAATTATTTTTATTCTTTGGTCGCAAGTCTTTTGCTTAAGCTCAATCAACTCAGTAAGTGAATTGTCTTTTGAACCATCATTTACAAAGATAAATTCAAAATCATATTTTGGATAATTAGCTTCCAATTGTTTTACAATTTCGTAATACAAGAAAGTTAAACTACCTTCGTTTTATAAACGGCAAAACAGACAGATATTAAGCTCATGATCTTAGATAATTATCGTTTTTCTAAAACTCCTGTAATACTCAATCCGAACGGTAAACGGATAAATTTTTCATAGAATTTTTCAATTGGAATAATATACTTATCGTACAGCATTCCTTGATTCTTTATCAAACCAATTCCCTTCTCGGATTTAAGCTCTGTTTTTTTTAATTTGAAGAAAATGAACGAGCCTATCATACCAATTGCGTCTTGATACCAAAGATCCTTTGTTTGATATAATTCAGGATCAACCATTTTTATAAAATTAGTTTTGTTATAACGTCTATAA
Source organism: Bacteroidetes bacterium HGW-Bacteroidetes-1 (assembly GCA_002842755.1). GTDB lineage: Bacteria > Bacteroidota > Bacteroidia > Bacteroidales > F082 > JALNZU01. The sequence goes on from PHDU01000099.1 coordinate 1,399, forward strand.
TGTCCTAACATTTTATCATGAACAGAGAAAAGAGATTTCATTGCCGGGACCTCAATTAAGACTTTGCCACCAGGTTGTAACAATGAATGTAAATGTGTTAATGCATCTCTATCGTTCTCAATATGCTCCAGTACATGAATTAAAATAATAGTATCAAATAAGCCATATGATTCAGGGGTTAGGTCAAATAGATTATCGTTTGTTATGGTAACGTAATCCGGAAGATTATATTTGTCTTTATATGCCAGCAATAATGTATTTGAAGGTTCTATTGAAACAATACGCTCAATTCCAAGCGAGTTTTTAACTATTTGATTTGTGAAACTTCGATCACCACTACCGACTTCTAAGATGTTTTTACCAATTAGGTCTCCAATTAGGTCAAATTGATATTTTCTATAGTTTGAAAGTTCAAGGTCTTTCAATTCATTCACGCCCCAGTCCATGCCATGAACTATATTGTCTTTATTTGAATTGGATGTATTTTATGTGCTATTTTCCATCAGTAGAGCTATAATAGAAGTAAAAGTAATTATTTTCCCTTTTCACACATCAAAAATATACTGGAGCATAAATCAGGATAATGCTGCCCCAATTGATAGCAACCTTCTAAATATTCTGGCGTGATTATATCTGTTTGCAATAATTTATCCCATTGAAAGTTTGCCAACGCTTTAAAGAAAATTCCAGATCTATGAACCACATGAAGGCCAGCTTTTTTTGCGTCTCTTTCTAGTGTATCCAAAGTATAGGTTATTTGATGCCCATGCTCTTTTTCAGCAGGAGCAATGGCGCTATTGTGTGAAATAAGCCCCATTTTAACAGCTATTTGCCGGGAGGGGGCATTTGCGTTGGGGCAAACCAGAAAGAATCGACCATTTTCGGAAAGCCATTCATCGTTTATTCTTTTTAGAACTTTTACGGGGTCACTTATATGCTCTAAAACATGTGTCAAGACAATATTATCATATCTCACTGGCAATACTACTTCCTCAAAGAGCGAATTATAAAACTTTACCTTGTCACTAAAAAGATTTTTGGCCTCCATTATTGCTTCATCTGATGCCTCAACACAAGTAATATCATTAAAGTGTTCTATAAATCTTTTTGTAAAATCTCCTTTAAAACTTCCTAGTTCCAGAAAATTGCCTTCTTTAAAAAAGGGGAGAAATGATTTTAACATATAATGATGCATTACATCGAAATCAAAATTGTATGCATATTTATGATCATTAGTGTCTTTCAGTTCAATGTTGTAGTTTCTTTGATTAAGGTGTGTCATCTTTTTTAAATATTAAGCTCATTTTTATTGTTTCTTTATTTGTTTCAAATACTTCGAATCCAAATGACCTATATAAATTAACAGCTGGCAAATTTGATTTATTTACTTCCAATTGTAGTTGTTTAAATCCATTTTTTTTGGCTTCCTTTAAGCATTCAGCTATTAGTTTTTTTGCAATGCCCTTTCCGGTGTAATCAGGACACACACTAACGCTGGTAATGTAGGCAGTTTTGTTGTCAGGATCATTCATGTAAGCAGAAACCAATCCAACCAGAATTGTCTTATCATTCCAAGCCTCAATATTAGTTGCAAAGTTGATCATTTTTTCGCTATAGGCTGACAGATCAACTCGTTGACTAAGAGGCGGTGTAAATTCCTTATCACAAGCCACCAAGTGCTCAAGGATTTCACCAGCTTTACTCTGATTCTTTTTGTAAAATATGTCCGGCATACTTAGGATTCAATTAATTCAGCCAAACCAAAACCATCCTTTCCAAAATTATTACCATTATAGAGCAAATACACTTTGTTGTGTATTTCCATTAAATGAGGATAGCACATCATATCACTATCCCACTCCCCAGGCTTGCCTAATTCCATACCACTGTTCTTATCATCACGCACCCAATCAATCAAATTGGTTGAATAGGCATAACCTAATCGATAGCCTCGGTCAGGATTTGATCTGAAATCTGTAGCAAAACGGTAGCAAAAATACATATGATATATTCCATTTCTATTAATAACTGTTGGCAATGCCTGACACTCTTCATCACCAATCACGTCATCAATAATTTGATTACCATCATTTTTTTTCCAATTTATTCCATCTACGGAAGTTGCTAAAGCAATTTTATATATTCTCTCTGGAATAGCAGACTCAATTGTTTCTGTCCATTTCTTCCCGAATATGTAAAACATATAAAACACACCATTATAACTGCGAACAAATCCATCCACTATCAGGAAAGGTTCATTTAACGAAGAAGTTAATACCGGGCCTTTGCCAAATCTTTTAAAAGTATACCCATCATTATCGCTAACTGCAAGACCGATTCCAGTCTCAACTGATACTGCAGTTCTCCTTGCCCAACCACTTGTGTAAGCAAGTATTATATCATCAACTCTGATGGGACTTATAGGAAATATTCCGTGTTCATCAAAACAACCAACATCTCCCTTTGGTATAACCTCATGATTTGATGTGTGAAGAATTGTTTTCATCTCTATATCCATATCAATATACTGGATATGGCTTAAATAATAAAAATTGGCATCAGATTTCCTTGTCGAAAAATAAATTCTAACAAAATCATCATGGATTATTGCTTGTGGAGATTGTGCATGACTTACAAAAGTGTTTGTTAGTGTCGATTTATTGAACTCGAATATTTGCCCCAACTTTTTCCATTTCATCATTTCAAATCTCCATCTAAAACAGCAAGTCCAAAGCCAAATTTCCCAACTTCATTTCCAAGGTATAACATGTAGATTTTTCCATCAACTTCAAAAACATGTGGATATGCAATCATCTCGTTATCAAATACATTGTCACTAGATACGTCTATACCCACCCTGTTATCATCTCTTGTCCAATTAACTAAATCAATTGAATAAGCGTAACCAATCTTTCTCAATTTTGTTTCACGGAAGGTGCTTGGAATCCAGTAGTCAAAAAACATATGGTATATTCCATTTGAATAAAAAACATCAGGACTTGCTTGAGATTCATTCAAGTCTGAAGTTTCGGTAATAAGATCCTTATTAAATTTGTTCCAACTTAAACCATCTTGAGATGTTGCCATCCTTATTTTAAGGACCATTTCAGGTTTTTCGTTTATACATAGCCATTCTTTGCCACTAATATAAAATAGGTAATAAGTATCATTAAATCTTCTGATTTTTGGGCCACTGATTAAGAATGGTTCATCAGGCGAATAAGACAATACAGGGCCATCTCCTAGTTTTTGAAAAGTTACCCCGTTGTCATAACTCCTAGCTATACCAATAGCCGTATTGAATGGTACCGAAACGCATCTTGTCCATCCGGCATAATATGCTACATGATAACTGTTTTCTTTGATTACTGATATTGGATATGTTCCGAATTCATCAAAACATCCCTTCTTACCAAGTTTTAATACCGGTTCTTTTGAGATGTTTACAATTTCAAAAAGATTCTTTAGGTTCAAATCAACAAACGCAGAATAGCTGACAAACTGTCCATCCTTATCTCTTTGAGATCGGCAAGAAAAATATACACGCACAAAATCATCAAATAACAGTGTTGCTGGTGCTTGAGCAAACTCACTTATCCAATATTTTCCTTCTATCTCAGTAGGATTAAAAACTCTACCTAATTTTTTCCATCTAAACATATTTATACAATTAGAATATGTTATTAAAATAATTCAACGGAAATGTAATCTGTCATTTTATCAAGGTAATAAATCATTTCATCTTGATTCTCGAATTTAAGGATAAAGGTTCCTAATGTGTTATTTGATCCATCAAACTTTTTTACAGCATCGCCTGCTTTCGTAAAAATGTTTTGCTGGACTATTTTATGTTTTATTTCTGCATCTATATTGATGCTCTTCACTTTACCATCCCTTTTAGCATGAAGAATATATGAAGAGTAGAAACCATTTGTTTCGGTCATTCTTAGATCAGTACAATCTTTTCCCATTGCTCCTTCAATGGAATATGCGATCAAATCCACTCCAGTTGATAGTTTTATAACTTCAGGGATCAAATTTCCACCACTTCTGGGGCCAATCTCTAGGATGTATATATTGCCATCTTTATCTGTCAAATACTCAATATTAAGACCGCCTACCTTCATGTTTAATTTAGTCAGGATTGAATCAATGATTTCATGTGCTTTTTGCTGAATTGCTTTTTCTTGAATGTAGGGGAAGCTTATACCCATTGGCACATAAGGATTGCATTCAAGGTCATTGTGTTGGTTGCCAAAACAACGAAAAACTAGTTTTCCATTCCAAACAAATCCATCACCATCCATCTCATAGATAGCTTTTTCTATAAAATCTTCGACAACAACAATTTTCGCAATCGAATAATTTAATGCATTTTGAAAGGAATGATCAAAATCATCAATAGTTAATAGTTTTGTAACACCTTTAGAACCCGAAGAATCAGCAGGTTTTACAACAATGGCTTTCTGTTCTAACCGAGAGGCAGCAAATTCTTTCGCCTCATTCAAATCGCGAAACGAAGCGGTTTCAGGAACCATAAAATCATTACTCTTTAGGAATCCCCGGAATAAATCCTTTCTCTGTAATATCCTTACAGATTCGTACGGATTTCCAGGCAATGAGAGTTTCTCGGCTACATAAGCAGCTGATGGAGCCCCCGGGTCAGAGGCATAAGAGACAATTCCATCAATCCTTAATTTTTCAGCAAGCTGTAATACTTTTTTTTCATCAATCGTGCTAACATTGTGGTACTCATCAGCATATTTATGACCTGGATTATCTGGTAAATAATCGGCTGTAATTACATGATAGCCTGCTTTTTTGGCATATATTATAGCTGGTACCTGAAAATGGCTTCCGCCAAGCATTAGAATCTTTTTCATAGAATTATTTCCCTGCAGATTTAATTAAAGTGCAGATTCTTTTAACATCATCTAAATCCAAATCAGCATAAATTGGCAAGCAAAAAACTTTTTTCGCAGCAAGCTCTGCTACGGGTAAATTCGCTGGATTTGAAGAAGATAGTCCTTTATAAGTTGGGAATTGACTTATTAATGGATAGAAATACCGGCGTCCGAAAACTCCATTACTTTTCATAAACTCATTAAGTCCATCTCTGCTCATACCAAATAACTGTTCATCAATAAAAACAGGAAAATAAGCATGATTATGGATAACATCAATTTGATCATTCTGAAAAGCAAGCCCTTTTATATTATGAAGCAATTCTTTATATAAATCGCTTATTCTTTGTCTGTTAGATATAGCTCTGTCAACATATTTTAATTGAAGCAAACCATAGGCTGCTTGAACTTCGTTCATTTTTGCATTTATTCCCGGAGCTACAACTCTTAATTCTCCATCATATCCAAAATTTTTAAGAAAGTCGATTCGTGTTTTAGTTTTTTCATCATGAGAAACTATTGCACCTCCTTCAATTGTATTAAAAACTTTAGTAGCATGAAAACTTAAAACTGATAAATCACCAAAATTTAAAATGGAATTACCATCTACCTTTACACCAAAAGCATGGGCAGCATCATAAATTAGTTTCAAACCATAAGCGTCCGCAATTTTTTGAATTTTATCAACCTCACAAATATTACCATAAACGTGCACAGGCATGATTGCAGTTGTTTGAGGTGTTATTGCAGCTTCAATTTTTTCCGCATCAAGATTGCAAAAATAGGGTTCAATATCCACAAAAACCGGTTTAATCCCATTCCACCAAAGTGAATGAGCAGTAGCAACAAAACTAAAAGGTGTAGTAATAACTTCTCCTGTAACTTTTAATGCTTGTAATGCAGTTATTAGTGCCAACGTCCCATTTGAAAAAAGAGAGACATATTTAACACCAAGGTAATCAGCTAATTCTTTTTCAAATTGTTGATGAAAAGGGCCGTTATTAGTCAAAATTTTATTTCCCCAGATTTTTTCTAAATACTGAGTGAACTCTTCTAGAGGCGGCATTGCTGGCTGTGTTACATATATTGGATTCTTCATTTTGTGAATTTATGATTTGCGATTAATCTTTTGAATTGGCAAAAATATTAAAGTTACGATTTGTTTTAATTCTTCGGATTTAAATATCCATGAAATTCCTATATATAAAATTGTGTAAAAGAATCCTCCTATTATTAATTTATACCAATAAGAATCAAAAAAACTAATCATGTAAAATAGAAAAAAGCAGATTATAATTGCAGTTAATAAATACTGAATGATATCTCTCCCTTGTTTCCATATTCCATAGTTATAGAGTTTGCCTGTATACCAGGTATTCATAAAGAGCCCAATAAATGAAGTGGCAACCTGTCCCCAAAGGAGTATTTTTAGACCAAACGGCAGAGTCATTATTAGAATACAAACACCCAGTGATTTTTTCCAAATCTCCAATTTGAAAAATAAGTCTGATCGTCCTTGGGCTTGCAATATATTTAGATTTATAGCATGAATGGGATAAAGCATACCTGAAAAGCATAAAATTTGAAATAATTCCACGGCTGGGAGCCATTTATCGGTTAGTAAAATTAGAATTAATGGCTTGGCAACTAAAACCAATAAAAACATAATTGGGAAAATAAGAAAGGCTGCCATCTTGATTAATTTTCTGTAGGCATCAATTAATCGGGTCTGATCATCCTGTATACTGCAAAGCACAGGAAAAGTAACCCTTTGTATGATATTAGTAATATTTGATGCCGGAAAATTTTCTAACTGCTGTGCGCGCGTATATTGTCCCAAATCGTCGGCTGAAAAACGTTTTCCAATTACTAATAAATAGATATTATTATAGATTGTGTCTAATAATGCAGATGCCAGTAATTTTGAACCAAAACCAAATAATTGATTAAATGACTGATTTGAAAACACAAAGGATGGTTTCCACTTGATAAAATAAACAAGCAAAACAGTTTGGAGAACAACAGCAGAAATATTTTGAACGATCAATGCCCAAACTCCATATCCTGAATAAGCTAAAGTAACTCCAATACTTCCCGAAATAATGCTACTAATAATTGAAATTTTGGTCTGGGTTTTAAAATCAATGTTAATGTTTAGAATTGTTCGTGGGACAATAGAAATTGCTCCTATTAGAAGTGTTAATCCAATGACTCTTGTAATTAGGGTGAGCTCTGGCAATTCATAAAAATTGGCTATAAAGGGGGCAGCAATAAATAACATGCAATACAAAAAAGCAGCTACAACCAGATTAAATAGAAAAACTGTTGAGAAATCAACTTGAGATCGGTTTGATTTTTGAACCAAGGCAGCACCAAATCCACTAACAATAAAAGTATTGGCCACAGCCATGAAGATAGCTAACATTCCAAGCATTCCGTAATCAGCTGGATTTAAAATACGTGCAATAATAATCCCAATAATAAAACTAATGCCTTGTGCTGAGAATTGATCAACGAAACTCCAGAATAGGCCTTTGGTCGTTTTTTCTTTTAGGGTCATTCAGATATTTATTTTGATTCTATCTTGGTTAATTAATGCAATAAATTGGTTGGGGTGGGTGTGCTTTGAAGAATGAGAATATAAATGGGTTTAATTTTGTCTAATCAAGCAAAAGGAACCAGATTCTATAGAGCATATTTCCGTGAAAAGACACTTCTAAAAATGTGATTTGCATCAGCAAAGGTCTGATTTCAAGGGTATTGAGTTTTTATGATAATTATGCTAAACTTTGAGGAGAAATGAACTCCCCAATGCACAGAATCGAGGTATCATTGTTGAGTTTCCTTTGCAAACATCTTTGTTTTATTTTTAATCCTTTGCCAGAGCTACGAGGAATATTTTTGAAGATAATTAGTGTATACCCTGCTAATATCCGCTACAAGTTCAAGTTTTGATTGCCATTTCAGTGAATTCAAAAGGCTCACGTCGAGTTGTTTTTTGAAGGTTCCATCTGGTTTCTTGGCATCCCAGAGCAGGTTGCCTGTAAAACCGATTGTTTCTTTAATCCGTTCGGCCAACTCCTTTATTGTCATGTCAATGCCTGTTCCAATGTTGATATGTGTTTGATTCAGCCCGTTATAAAGTTTCTCTGCATCAACATTTTCCATGATGAAAACACATGCATCAGCCATGTCGTCCACATGCAGAAATTCGCGAAATACGTTTCCTGTGCCCCAGAGCTCTACGCTAGCTATTGGCTTTTGGCTATTGGCTTTTGGCTGGTCTAATCTTACTCCATATTTGTCTAAAACTTGTTGTATTTCATTTCTATCATATTCACCAGTTATGCCTTCAATTGGTCTTATGTTTAGGTCCATTCGGACGGCTTCCCAATCACCATTTTCAATGCATTTCCCAAGGTGCATTTTACGAATGAGGGCAGGAAGTACATGCGATTTTTCAAGGTCATAATTATCATTCTGACCGTAGAGATTTGTTGGCATTACCGAGATAAAGTTACTTCCATATTGCCGGAAATAGTTTTCACACATTTTGATGCCGGCAATTTTAGCAATGGCATAGGGTTCGTTTGTTTCCTCAAGTAATCCGGTAAGAAGATATTCTTCTTTCAAAGGCTGGGGCGCATTTTTTGGGTAAATGCAAGAACTTCCTAAAAACAAAAGTTTTCTAACATTGTATTTGTGAGCAGCATGAATGATGTTGTTTTGAATCATAAGATTCTCATAAATGAACTGAGCACGATAGGTATTATTGGCAACAATGCCGCCAACTTTTGCTGCAGCCATAAAAACATAATCAGGTCTTTCTTTTTCAAAAAACGCTTCAACATCTTGTTGGCATGACAAATCAAGTTCGTCGTATGTTCTATACACAAAATTTGAATAGCCTTTATGGGTCAGATTTCGATGAATTGCTGACCCTACCATACCTTTGTGACCGGCAATATATATTTTACTTTCCTTTTCCATTATTCAAAGTAATTCATTGTGTTGAAACCACTTTCTTTTAAGAAAAGTTCTTTTTTCATCAACTTAAGATCACTTTGCATCATGTCTTTAACAAGTGCTTCGAGGTCATATTCCGGTTCCCAACCAAGTTTTGTCTTTGCTTTTGTCGGATCGCCAATGAGCAGCTCTACCTCAGTTGGCCGGAAATAACGTGGGTCAATGGCCACTACTTTCTGGCCTACAGATACAAGACTACTTTCATTTTTAACTTCCACGATGATCCCTTTTTCTTCGATTCCTTCACCCCGGAAGTCAAGTATAATTCCAACCTCTTTGAAAGCCATCCTTACAAATTCGCGTACTTCAGTCGTTATGCCTGTGGCAATAACATAATCATCGGGTTCGTCCTGCTGTAGCATCAAATACATGGCTTTGATATAATCCTTGGCATGACCCCAGTCGCGTTGGGCAGAAAGATTGCCTAAGAACAACTTTTGCTGCATTCCCAAAGCAATCCGTGCAGCGGCGCGGGTAATTTTGCGCGTAACAAAAGTTTCGCCACGGATAGGAGATTCATGGTTAAACAAAATTCCGTTACTGGCATGCATTCCATATGCCTCACGATAATTGACTGTAATCCAGTAGGCATAGAGTTTTGCCACAGCATAAGGGCTTCTTGGATAAAATGGTGTAGTTTCTTTTTGTGGCACTTCCTGCACAAGGCCGTACAATTCGGATGTGGAAGCCTGATATATCCTCGCTGTTTTGGTCAACCCCAATAATCTGACAGCTTCTAAAATTCTTAACATCCCGATTCCGTCTGCATTTGCTGTGTATTCAGGTGTGTCAAAACTCACTTTTACATGGCTCATTGCTGCCAGATTGTAAATTTCGTCCGGTTGTACCTCCTGAATGATTTTTGTCAGATTCAAAGAATCAGTCAGGTCGCCATAGTGCAGAACGAAGTTCCGGTTATCAACGTGCGGATCCTGATATAAGTGATCGATTCTATCCGTATTGAACATGGATGCACGGCGCTTTATCCCGTGCACTTCATATCCTTTATTTAATAAAAATTCAGCAAGATAGGCACCGTCCTGACCGGTAATTCCGGTAATAAGGGCCTTTTTTTGTTTCATGTTTTCTTCCATTTTTCTAATTGATTTTTAAAAATGTGATAATACAATTTGATTGTATTATCCTCCTATGGTTGAACTACTCCAAATTATCCTGCACTTCTCTGTATTCAATGAAAGGGGCTTTGAAGTCACTTTGCCGAAAACCGGGTAGATAATATTTATAAATATGGAATTTCTGCTATTTCTTACGTTTTAATTAAAGATTTTGTAACTAATCAGTTTGACAAAAATACTACGTTATTAACAATTTTCGGTGCTTTATCAACGGGTTGTAAGTAGTTGTAGTCTGTCGAGTTGGAAAT
>PHDU01000013.1 GCA_002842755.1 Bacteroidetes bacterium HGW-Bacteroidetes-1
CGAGCTTTAATGATATCATTAGTGTCCATTGTTTTTTTTAACAAAGGTAACTAATTTACTTTAAATATGAGTATATTATTTATTGACAATTCCTAAGATCTTTAAGTTTTCTTAATTCCCTTAATCTTATTCCTATCTTTTCTCTAATGTCCACAAGTGCAAAACTGCACAAATGTAGTTTATCATACAACGGACTATGAGTATAATTAAATAAAATTGTGAGGTTAATAGGTTTGTCTCTTTTACTTTTGTAAAACTATTTACTATGTGTCGTTACTAGGAAATGTATCATGTGTGTGAAGGCATGCATTTTTGACTTTTGTGGGTTAGAATAAAACTAATTCTTTTGACGTATCCCTCAGTCGTTTCGCTTTTATTTGTGTTTCGTTTTCAAATTCGCTTTTATTTTTCAAGGTTGTTGGCCTATGTCCTTCTTAAACCTTGTTGTTAACATTAAAGTCTGAAGAGACGATAAAGAAAACAATTGCCTTTTTTGAACAGTAGTTCAAGAACAATTAGGAACAGGCAATGTATTTAATTAAAACAATGGTTTTATCGCTCTATTGCATCACATCAATACATTTGTAGAAACGACGGGAGTACATTTCAGAATCCAAATCACTTATCGTTACCCCATAAGGTTTACCTGAAGATGCGTGGATAAATTTCGATTTCATGCCGTTCGCCTCACAAATTATACCGACATGACCAATTTGTTTAGTATCGAGATAACCGTAAAAAACCAGCACATCCCCAATCCTGAATTCATCATGTTTAAGTGAGGTTCCAAGATTTTTGTATTCACGTGAGGTTCGAGGCACAACAATGTTGTTTTTCTGAAATACAAAATATACAAAGCCAGAACAATCAAATCCTATTCCGGGATTCACGCTTGCATATTGATAGGTTGTTCCAAGATAATTTTTAGCGAAAGCAATGAGTTCACTTCTGCGATTGTCAACCACAATCGATTTGGGTATTTCAGGCTCAACAATGGGAATATCGGTTTGAGACTGATTGCATTTACCAAACAGAACAATTAAGATTGTAATTATAAATATCTTGAACATATCACTAATTTGGTTTCCTGCCCGACTTAGATTTAGATCTCCTATTGTTGATATTTAAGAAGCAAATTTTTGTAATTTCTATTGAATCTGCTACAGAAAACCAATTTAAGCGGATGAATTATAACAAAGGTAAACATTAAATCTGACAATACTTATGCGACATAGATTGATTCAACTCAACGATAACCTTACTTTGAATATTCCATTCCATTTCCTATCAAAAAAAATACGGTATCAACAACATTACTGTCACTGCCATTCGATCCACTTTATTAAGCGGTAAAAGAGAAAGAGTGGTTAATCAAAAACTGTATTAGATTATAAATCAACCTATTAAATAATTCCACTTCTTTTTTGATATCCTTATTCTCAACATTTTTTTTAAACAAAAAAGTCATAGTACCTTTGAGTGGAAATTAATTAGATCATCGATTCCTGATTTTGATGAAAGCACTTAAGAGAATACACGGTCTAAATATATACTAACCCATGAGATATAGATACATCTTCATCATTTTATTGTTCTTTTCAGGCACAATTGCATTAAGTCAGGAACCGATTGACTGGGTAAATCCCTTGATCGGTACAGCTGAAATGGGACACACTTATCCTGGCGCAACAATGCCTTTTGGCATGGTCCAGCTCAGCCCAGACACCGATACAATCCCCTACTCTACCAGACAAGGCTACAACCAGGAGGTTTATCGTTATTGCTCCGGATATCAGTACTATGATTCCACCATCTGCGGTTTTAGTCACACACATTTTTCAGGCACAGGCCACAGCGATCTTGGCGATTTTCTTCTTATGGCTACAACAGGAAAGTTAAAGCTCAACCCCGGCACTGCCAGTCTTCCTGAATCAGGGTATCGAAGTCGATTTTCTCATGAAACAGAAATAGCAGAACCAGGTTATTATAGAGTTTTCCTAGACGATTATGGAATTAAGGCTGAGTTGACTGCAACGGAAAGAGCCGGCATTCACCGCTACACGCCTGATAAAGAAACACAAATGAACCTCATTCTTGATATGGCAGCAGGTATTTATAACTATCCCGGAAAAAATATCTGGCAGTTTGTACGTGTGGAAAACGATACACTTGTCACAGGCTATCGCCAGACACGTGGATGGGCGCGAACCCGATTGATTTATTTTGCAATGTCGCTCTCAAAACCAATCAGCGATTATGGGAGCGATAATCAGGAGGAGATCATCTACAAAGGTTTCTATCGCAAATTCAACGAAAAAGAATCTTTCCCCGAGATGGCAGGTAAAAACCTGAAAGTATGGTTTCGCTTTGATATTTCACCCAGCGAGCCACTCACTGTCAAGCTTGCCGTATCCTCTGTAAGTTCAGACGGGGCTCTGAACAACCTCAAAAGTGAAACATACGCAAAGACTTTTGACCAAATAAAAGCTGAAGCTCAAACTGCCTGGAACCAGGAGCTCGGTCGCATCAGCATCAAAGCCGATTCGGTTGTAATGGTGAATGCATATACGGCACTTTATCACAGTTTTCTTGGACCGACCTTGTATGAAGATGTAGATGGAAAATACCGCGGCATCGACCAGAATATTCACCAAACAGACCATTTCCATAACTACTCAACTTTCTCGCTTTGGGATACTTACAGAGCTTTGCATCCATTTCTCTCGCTTATTCAGCAACAACGCACAAGTGATATGATCAATGCTATGCTTGCCCACCGCAAGCAAAGCGTTCACGGCATTCTGCCAATCTGGTCGCATCATGCCAACGAAAATTGGTGCATGATTGGGTACCATGCTGTGCCTGTGATTGCAGATGCCATAATGAAAGATATCGGTGGTTTTGAGGTAGGTGAAGCCCTGGAAGCTATGCAAGTCAGCGCTGAATATGATACTTACGATGGCATAGGGGACTACAGAAAATTAGGTTATGTGCCTTCAGATATGCATGTGAATGCAGCATCCAAAACACTTGAATATGCATTCGATGATTGGTGTCTTGCCATGGCTGCCAAAAAAACAGGAAATCAATTACTATCTGAAACCTATTTCAAGCGGGCCGGATCGTATAAAAACATTTATGACCGGCAGACAGACTTTATGAGACCAAGACTGAGCAACGAAACTTTTCAGGAAGCTTTTGATCCGCTCAAAACAGAAGGTCAGGGATTCATTGAAGGCAACGCATGGAATTATTCGCTTTATGTGCCTCATAATGTTTATTTTATGATTGAATCTACAGGCGGTGTATTGCCTTTTGTTTCCAAACTCGATCAGCTGTTTGAGATGCCTTTAGATGAAGAACATATCGCCGAATCAGAGGATATTTCACATCATGGTATCATTGGGAATTATGTTCATGGTAATGAACCCAGCCATCACATTCCTTATCTATATAGTTATGCCGGCATGCCACATAAAAACCAGCAAAGGGTTAGAGAAATATTGCACACACTCTATAAACCTTTTCCTGATGGTTTGCCAGGCAACGACGATTGCGGTCAAATGTCAGCCTGGTATTTGTTTTCAGCGCTTGGCTTTTACCCTGTTTGTCCTGCAAGCAATGAATATGTATTTGGAAGTCCTTTGGTGGATGAAGCAGTTTTAAAACTCGAAAACGGCAACTCCTTCATTATTAAGGCAAAAAACAACGATAAGGATCACAAATATATCAAAAGTATTTTCCTGAATGGGGAGCGCTACGACAAACTTTTTATCACCCATCAGGAAATAATGAAAGGAGGAGAGTTGCTATTTGAAATGAGTGACAAACCTACAATCATAAAATATAAAGAGAGCAGTTTACCTGGAAAAAGTTATTAATTTCTGGTTTCTATTTTGACAAATGGTTTTTATCAAGAATCAAATACTCACTTAAAAAATCTAATTTTGCCATTCCGCAAAACTTAAGCAAACACTATTGCTTTTGAAAAAGGGTATAATCGAAGAAATGGTAACACAAAAAGATATAGAAGAAGCTGCTAAGATCATAAGGAACGGTGGTTTGGTTGCGTTTCCAACGGAGACTGTTTACGGTCTGGGGGCAAACGCATACGATGCCAATGCTGTTGCAAAAATTTTTATTGCCAAGCAAAGACCCTCTTTCGACCCATTGATTGTTCACATCTGTCATAATGAGGACATCGGAAAGCTATCACTGAACGAAGATGAAAGAGTTTACAAACTCGCAAAAAACTTCTGGCCGGGACCGTTAACGATCGTAGTGCCAAAGAGCAACATCATTCCGGATATCGTTACTTCCGGGCTCGAAAGTGTAGGCCTTCGAATGCCTGACAATGACATTGCTTTGCGACTTATCGATGCTGCCGGATGTCCGATTGCTGCTCCGAGTGCCAATAAATTTGGTAAACTTAGTCCTACGAGTGCTGAACACGTAAGAAAACAGCTCCCCGAATTATCCTGTATTCTCGATAGCGGGAGAACAATTGTAGGCGTTGAGTCAACCGTAATAACGCTTGAAACAGATGGATTTCGCATTCTTCGACCTGGAGCAATTACATCGGATCATTTATCGAAAGTTTTACCAATGTCCGGAAAATTATCTGAGGATATACTGATTTCTGCTTCACCCGGATTAATGAAATCGCACTACAGCCCTGAGAAACCTGTTTACATCTTAGGAGAACATGATATTCCGCAAGAACTGAGCAATGCGGCCTTTTTATCCTTTAATGGAAGCGCTCCTGAAGATTATAAAACAATAGCATATCTTTCACATTCCGGAAATCTTCAGCAAGCGGCCGTCAATTTGTTTGGGGCATTGCATTGGCTGGAAGAATCAGATATTGATTTTATTGTGAGTGAGGCCATTCCAGAACAAGGAATCGGAATTGCAATCATGGACCGCCTTCGCAAAGCGGCATATCGTTTTCACCTTAAATAATTAAAAAAATTAGGATGCAAAACACCAAAAATATAATTTCAATTAAGGTTTCTGATAAAATTCTACTACGAGAACTCTGCTTATCTGATGTTCACAATATTTTCCAAACTATTCATTCACAACGTGATTATCTGGGAAAATGGTTACCTTTTGTTGCCTTCACACAAGTTGAGGAGGACACCCGAAAATTTGTACAATCCATTGTAAATGCAACTCCTTCAAAGAAAGACCTTGTTTTTGTCATACTTTATCAGGATGTTTTTGCAGGCCTGATTGGTTTTCGTGACACTGACCATGTCAACCTTAAAACAGAGATTGGATATTGGCTCTCGGAGGACCTTCAAAAAAAGGGAATTGTAACCGAAGCGGTTAAAGCTGTCTGCTATTATGCTTTCAATGGGTTGAATATAAACAGGATCATGATCAGATGTGCAACAGGAAATCTTCCCAGCAAAAGAATTCCACAACGATTGGATTTTCATTATGAAGGCATTGAGCGGGAAGGTGAAATCTTAAACGATAACCAATTTGTTGATCTTGAAGTTTATAGTCTTCTAAAGTCCGATTGGGAGAAAAGTATCAACAAGTAAAATTGATGCTTTCTGTTTTGTAAATTATATTTATTTTATCCAACTATGGCTTCACATAGACATTTCCCTGATTTCTGTATCCCGACAAGTTGAGATACCAGTCAGTAAATAGCGTTCCTCCTGAAGTAGCCCACCCGGCAAACTTAAGATGCGTTTGCAAAATATCTACTTTTTCTATTGGATAATCAAAGCTAACTGGTATTTCAATTGCCCATGGAAGATTGGAATCTGTTTTATAATATTTTCCTACCTGAGGTACTGAATTATCTTCCCACATACCAAAATAAACTGGATCAACTAAAGCTGTAGGTGGAAAATCAAGCAAATGGATTTCCTTTCCACGCTCCTGATTCACAAAGATGAATGGGTTGAAAGGTGCAATCCCGTAATTTGCCTGTGGTGTACTAAGTATCATCGAAACAGTAATTGTATCAGTCTCAACATAAGCAAGTTCTGGCACAGTATTCAGGAAATCCGGACCTGGATAAAGATCGTTTATAGCATCCATAACAATCCATACGGTTTGATTTGTGTGACCAGATTCAAAACCTTTGGCATCAAAATTAATTAAAGATCCGGCAATAACACCTCCGTTTACAGAAGCAACATTATCAGGTGCAATGTCAATGGCAACAGCAAAACCATTGTTTAAACTAGCTCCAGCAGCCATTAATCTGAATTTTCCATTCAAATCAACAAGTTCATTTTCGGCATTGGTAACAATTTCGTACTGCATAATAACAACCATATCATTAAAGTCGAAATCGCCCATTCCTGGCCATAAATCTTCAAATGCAATTGTTGAAAAATTATTCTCATTTGGATACCATGAACGGAAAGCCCTGTCCGGGTCGTTTGGGAATGCATCAAGCTCGTCCGGAACACCGTCACCATCCATATCAGTCACAGTTATACTTCCAAGTCCCTCAGGGTTGCATGCAGTAACTGCCGTAAAATTCTGCTCCTCGCCAATAGCAACAACAGTTGCTCCATTAATAAAGTGCTGAGAAGCAGGAGTACCAGGTAATATTATCAAATTATTTGTTGACAATTCTATTGGTCCGGAAACAGTTTGTGAAGAAATTGTAAAATCTGAAGTAGCTTTAATACTGTTGCTTGATCCCTGACCAGATATATTCGTATAAATAAAAAACTTCGGCGACGACATCATACTGCCATTTTTGAGGATTGTATTTGCGCCACTATTAATTTGAATCCGATCATCACTTCGAAAATAGCCGTTTTGAAAAACAATATTTCCTGAATTGAATTCAGCAAGGTCACCGCAAGTCATCATACAATTATTTGCAACATTACTTCCAGAGTTAAATTTTATCTGACTTGCAGCGCTAATCGAGCCATTATTGACAACTGAACCGCTAAAATTCACATTAAAACTTCCTGCGGTTACACCCATATCCCCATTGTTGGTGAAAGTACTGCCTCCATTGATATTGAACCTTGAATTATTTATAATAAAACTACCATTATTCATCATTGAACTTCCATTCAGTTCACTTTGGTCCCCTGCTGTTATTGTGCCATCATTGGTTATGCTACTTCCGTTATTGAGTTTTATAACACCAGCAGCACTGAAAGTTCCACTGTTTAACAAAACAGCATTATTTAAATTTACACCTGAACCAACACTAAGTTCACCCGTATTTATAAAAGGAGTACTCAGCAATTGAAATGTTGCAAATCCTCCAATTGTCATCGTTCCATGATTTACAAATGTTCCGGTTGTACTCAAACCACCACTTATTTGAATGGATGAATTGGCATAAACTTTTACACCATTGTTTGATCCCCACATCTGGATGCCGTTGATATCAAGACTTCCGCCCTGAGTGACAATGATCCAGCTATTCGTTCCAAGTGAAATATTCTGGTTAATTGTGGCCGTTCCGCAAATTTTAAGTGTTCCACCACCATTCCAGGTCTGAAAAGTTATTGTGCCTGTAAAATTATCCTGAACACAATAGGTTTGACCATTTCCAATGTTATAGTTTCCACTGCCGGAAATTACCTGATCACAATCGTCGCACTCCGGGCCAATTTCCTGAACAGCATTCAAAGATTTAAAAAGTTGTTTTACTTCAGAACTTTCAAATGTGTAACTCAATTGGTTTCCCAAAACTGGAACTTCAACGATTTGTTGTGTTCCAGCTGTTGTTTCCAAATACAAAAAAAGTGAATTCAGATAAGCTGGAATTCTTACTATCTGATCAAAAGAATTTTCTTTTGAAACACTCCCACTAACTATCAGCAAACCTCCGGAAAATGGATTTCCCTGATATATCGAAAGTTTTGATGTCAAAGGAAAAAACCCATTCATTGGCAATGAAACCCTTAAACTAACGTCCAGCGTAGTTTTCCACTTAAAGTCTGTTGGCACTTGCAGCTCAGATGTTTTCTCCGCTTTTTTCTGGATCTGTTCATGGTCTTTTCTGCATCCAGAAAACAAACTAATAACTATCATTACTAAACTCAAAAGAATACCATGCTTTTTCATTATTCAATATTTTATAGAATATATATATCCAAAATTACGCCAAATTATCTAAGTTCTTCTATATATGTTTCTTAACAATAAAAAAAATATAACTTTTCTTCCGAATTAAGATAATATTCCAAATTATAGAATAATTTTGATTTTAAAACATTTCTTTCATAAAAAATCGCATCTCTGCTATTGCAAGAGATGGAGATGTATCACAAAATTTTATTTCAAAACCAAATATGCCCTTGCCTGAAGTGTAAGTTGATCTTGAAGTTTATAGTCTTCTAGAGTCCGATTGGAGAAAAATATCAACAAGTGACATTGTAGTGTTATTAAATTAACATTATTTCTGTGACATGTGTTCTACGATGTTCTTTTTTTGGCTAAATTTGAAGTTAATATCAAGAATATTGTTTAATACCAAACACCATGACAAGACACGTAATGTTAATTCTTATCGGATCGCGGCAGGAAGCAGCCGAAAAAGTTCAGAAAATCTTAACAGGTTGGGGATGTTTTATCAAAACACGACTCGGATTACATGATGATGTACTAGAAAATTGCAGTCAGTCAGGCCTTATTTTTTTAGAGCTTACCGGGGATGTTGATAAAATGAAAGAGATAGAGCATAAACTAAATTTGGTGAAATCTGTTGATGCACAGCTAATAAGTCTCAACACAGACTGACATTTCTTATCTGGAATTGTTTTCTGGTAAAAGGTACTTTCAACATCAATGACTGTTTTTTCTCTATTTTTCAGGATAAAGATTAATTTTGCATAACATATCCAGTTATAAACCATTAATATATACTGGAATAGCAATTTTTATAAATTAATTTCAGCTCCTTACGATGAAGCAAACCATAAGTTCATCCTTTCGACTCGGGATTCTGGGTGGTGGCCAACTTGGGAAAATGTTGTGTCAGGCTGCAAGCACCTGGGATGTTTCCACCCATGTTCTAGATCCAGATCCTGAAGCTGCTGCAGCCAGTATTGCAACAAAATTTGTTCATGGTTCATTTCGCGATTATGAAACGGTTATGAAGTTTGCACAGGATGTTGACCTACTTACCATAGAAATTGAAGGAGTCAATATTGAAGCAATAGAAGAACTGGAAAAGAGTGGTCTTCCTATCTATCCTGAACCCTCGTGCTTAAGAATAATCCGTGACAAAGGTCTCCAGAAACAATTTTTTATAACCAATAATCTTCCAACGGCAAATTTTGCATTATTCGACAATGCTTCAGCAATACGACAAGAGGTTGCTTCAGGAAATCTTCAAATTCCTTTTGTTCAAAAAACACGTCTTTCAGGCTACGACGGACAGGGGGTTTTAATTGTCAAGGAAGTATCCGATCTTGATCTTCTATTTGGTTCACCATCATTGGTAGAGTTTTTTGTCCCGGATGCCATGGAAATAGGCGTAATTGTTTCCCGCAATAAGTCGGGTGAAATGGAATGCTATCCCCCTGTGGAAATGATTTTCAATCCGGTTGCCAATCTGGTAGAATACCTATTAGCTCCAGCTCGTATATCTGATGAACTTATCGCCAAAGCTACTGAAATTGCCCTTAAAGCAGCCGAAGCATTTCAGATTACCGGACTGCTTGCAGTTGAATTGTTTATTGACAAAGATCAAAACATATTAATCAATGAAGTTGCCCCACGTCCTCATAACAGCGGACACCACACCATCGAAAGTGCCATTACTTCTCAGTATGAACAGCATTTACGTGCCATCTTCGGGTATCACCCCGGTTCGACAAAACTAAAAATGCCTGCTGTTATGGTAAATATTCTTGGACAAGAAGGGTTTTCAGGTCCGGTTGTTTACAAAGGGCTGAATGAAGTGCTTGGAATAGATGGCGTTAAATTACACATCTATGGGAAGATACAAACAAGACCTTATCGCAAAATGGGACACGCCACGATACTTGATACTGACGCCGAACAGGCTTTGGAAAAAGCAAAAAGAGTATTGTCCACACTGAAAGCACAGGCTTAAGACAAAGGAATTACAACATTTGGTTTTAACAATACGAATGAAACATTATGAGCAATAAAAAAATTCTGGTCAGTATTATCATGGGTTCTGATTCTGATCTTCCCGTAATGAAAGATGCTTCTGTTAGCCTTGAAAAGTTTGGAATTGGATATGAAATTAGAGTGGTTTCTGCTCACCGCACTCCCGAATACATGGTACAGTTTGCTAAAGAGGCTGCTCAAAGGGGCATTGCAGTTATCATTGCAGGCGCAGGTGGAGCAGCACATTTGCCAGGCATGGTTGCTAGTTTAACACCTCTTCCCGTAATTGGAGTTCCAGTAAAATCGTCCAATTCCATCGAAGGCATCGACTCTTTACTATCAATTGTGCAGATGCCAAAAGGAATCCCGGTAGCAACTGTAGCCATAAATGGAGCCGCCAATGCCGGGATTCTTGCAGCACGAATTATTGGAACATTTAACCCTGAAGTTCAAAAGAAAATGGAGATTTTTATGGAAGAACAAACTGCTCTTGTTTTGCAGAAAGCATCAAAACCATTGAAATTTTAAAAAACTAACCGTCTTACAGCAAACAGTATTATCAGTGTAAGATCAGCTACTATAATGGCCGTAATTTATCTTTTATTTTACCTATATTTTCTTTACCAATTTGATAGCCTTTCTCGAAGATATCAACAGCATGATCGAAATCGAAAGTACCATAGCTTCTGACATCTTTTGCTTCAATATAAAGATCACAAGCATCCACCTGATCGCGAAGTGTATTTTGTACAGCAATAAAAAGCGAGCGCTCCCCAACTACTTTCATTGATTTAAATTCAGAATCCACTTCTTGTAGAAAATTGGAATTTAAGCCTATAACCATCCTGTCTTTTTTTACAAGACATTTGGCCGGCATATTTATTGTGAGGCCCCCATCCACATAATAAGATCTGCCAATAAATACTGGCTCAAAAACGATTGGAATAGAAGCAGATGCAACAACCCATTCAATAAGCGGACCACTACTAATAAGTTCATTTTTGCCAGAATTGAGGTTGGTAACCGAAACTGTAAGTGGAATTTTTAGATTCTCAAATCGGTCGGATTGTATAAATTGTTCAAGTTGTTTGCGTAATATATCCATTGAACCAATGCCACCTTTGAGTCCAATCCATGAGGGAAGCGATAGAAATTCGGGTTTTTTTATTGCCAGAATCATGCGGTCAGGTTCAACACCAGCAGCATACATGGCGCCAACAATAGCGCCCATGCTTGCTCCTGCTATTGCAGCAGGTTTCAGTCCCTCTTCATCAAGTGCTTTTAGAAATCCTGCGTGAACAATACCTCTTGTGCCTCCACCACTTAGTGCTAAAGCAAATTCGTTATAATGCGCTGCCATTTTCTTGTTTGTTTGCAACACAAAGATAAGAAAGATTAAGACTAGGCTCTAATCATGGTCAGAATCATTTTGAATGCTTTCGTAGCTTTTAGAGCATGTGAAATATTGGCTGGCATAATGATACTTTCGCCTGCTAATACATTGAAAGGATTTCCACCGATAAAAATGAGTGCTTCTCCATCAATTACTTGTATTAGTGCATCAAAAGGAGCAGTGTGCTCCGATAGGCCTTCTCCTTTATCAAAAGCGAAAAGCGTTACATTTCCCTTTTCGTTTTTCATTACCTGCTTGCTCACAACGCCTCCGTTTGAATAGGTTACCATTTCATCAAATCGAAAAACCTCAGAATGATTAAATAAACTCATTTTTATAATATTAAAATTTATATTCTATTAATTATTAACTAGTTGGTACTAAATAAAATGCTATTCCGACATTTCGGGTGACATTCATTGAATAGAAATCCCAACCTTTGGTTACATCATTTTATAAACACCGGCTTAAAAGTAACCATCAGCCATAGCCAGTTATTCGTTGCTTTATAATCTCCTGTTTGCTTAATGGTCTGTAAGGTTTCCGTACCAAACATTTGCGAGTAGCCAGCATTGACTGTAGCAAAATCGTTCAGCTCATATTCCAGGGTTAAATCTATTTCAGTTCCAAGTCCTTTATCCATTAATTCAGAGGTTTGCCCTATTTTCAGTACATCATTGGCAGCTGAGAAAAAATGTGAGGTAAGCACCCAGTTTATTTTTTTGTATTGATAGGACAGGTTTAGATACAGATCGCTCAGTCCGACCGTGTTTAAATGATTGCCAGCATAAAAATAGTCCATTAAACCATTGAATTTATGACTGGTACCATATAAAGGGCTAAAACTCCTATTGGTATAATCAGGATTATCGGTGAGCTCTTTCTGGCTTGTTCCGGAAAGGAGTTCCCATCCAGCCCCTATTCCCACAGCATTACTAAGTTTATGATCCAATCCTAATGCCGCATACCATGCACTCAGTTTACGTTCAGATGCATCTTTTCCACCACTATAATATGCACTTCCAAAAAGAGCTATATTTTTTAAATCAAAAGTCAAATGTGTCCCATAGGTTTGGCTGAAAACTGTTTTATAAATGTCGGTATTCTGGATTGTTTTCACATTCTCCATCCCATTGTTTAAAAACAAAATACTCATTCCAAGCTGGTTAAACTTTTTATTGTACCACAAAATCTGCATTGTCTTATAGTTGCTTTTCATATCATAATTTGTTGTCAGCAATTGATCATATTGCTGATTGAATGCCACCCCTGCATGCAATTTAAAATTCTTTTCATATTTAAAGAGCGCCAGATCGTGGGACTTTGCGTGCTGCGACCAGTTAACATTTCCAAAAATACGCGCATCATCATAAACCAGTTCCATTCGACCTAGCTTTACAGAAAATTCAGGCGAAAACCCGTATTCAGCCCATCCCTGATGTAACATTAAACGATTTGAATTATTAATCTGCTGAGGTGCTTCTCCCCACAAGCGCACATCCTGAATGCTAAGTCCGAATTTCAGATTTTCAACCCGAAAGCCGGCATTCAACCTTGTACGTTGTGAGATATGAAATGCTGCATCATCATTTTTTGCTACAAGTGTCTTTAGCCCATGACGATATTCTGCCCGAGGGCGAAATTCTCCATTTAAGGTAAATTGTGCGATTAGGTTGTTTCCAAGTGCTAAAAACACAAAAATCAACACCCATTTATACCCTAAAAAAAGTCGATTCTTCATTTTTGTTTGCATAATTTTTCATACTAATTCAAATGCAAATATAAAAATATTTGTTTTATACAAGAATTAAAGTATTAATTTACTTGAATAGATTCTTAGAAAAAGGGAACGCAAACTTAAAGTTACTATTCCCATTGATTTAAAAGAATTAAAGATAATCTGCAAGGGTGTTTTTCGATAAATGTTCTTTAAAATCAGCCGTCATTTTATAGGTCACCTTATCCATGATACATTTATCAAAAGGACAAATGTGTTTATCATGGGGACAAACAGTAACCTCTATTTTGCCTTCAATAGATTCATAGATTTCAAGCAAAGAAATATCTTTTGGATCTCTTTTGAGCGAAAATCCGCCTGATGGACCTCTGTGAGAATCCAGAAAATTATCCTTTACAAGTCGTTGAAAAATTTTGGCAACATGGTGTTTCGAACTATTGGTAATTTCTGCAATCTGGATTACATTTGACTTTCCTCCTGATTTAGCAACGATTATCATGCCATGCAGCGCAATAGAAGCAGCTTCTGTAAGTGTAACTATTTTAGACATCTCGTATTATTAAGTAATTAAATACCAAAATTACACAGAATACGGAAATCTACAACCTTTTTTTAAATTTATTTTTTCTAAATGGAAATTTTTTAAAATGAGTGTATTTTTGTGCTTCAATAAAGATAACACCATCTAAAACAGATTCGATTATGCTTACCTTAATGATTCAACAAACTTTCATTATTACCACCTTTGTGATGGGGATGATGATCATAATCGAATATGTTAACGTTCAAACAAGAGGACTCTGGACGGACAACATCCAAAAATCACCCTTCACTCAAATATTGCTCGGATCATTGATGGGTATTATTCCTGGCTGCCTTGGGTCATACACAATGGTCTCGTTGTATATCCATCGGGTTGTTATGTTTCCTGCTATCGTTGCAACTATGATAGCCACTTCTGGCGATGAGGCATTTCTGATGTTCTCCCTGATTCCAGGTACAGCGTTAAAACTTAACATCATTTTGTTGGCCATTGCGGTATCTGTCGGAATTATTGTTCATTATACCGTCAAAAATAAATTTATCGGTTTGAAAGGTCATGTGGATCTTCCACTGCATCATCGCAACGAAGAGTGTAATCCTTACGATCCAAAACAAGCATTTCAAAATCTGAAAAATATCAGTTTCACCAGAGCACTTCTCATAGCAGGCGTCATTGGCTTGCTATTGGCTATAATTAGTGGCGCCATTGATGGCAATCATCATCTTAATACATTGATGGGTAATGCAGTAGATGCTCACCAAGATCATGCTCACGAAGGGCATGACCATAGTGTAGAAGCTGATTGGATCAGAATCAGTCTTATCAGTATCTTTGTGGTAATATTGTTCATTTTTGTTACTGTAAAAGATCATTTTCTTCAGGATCACTTGTGGAATCATATTATTCGTAAACATTTTCTTAAGATTTTCCTTTGGACTTTTGGGGTACTGCTTGCCATCTATTTTTTAAATCAGTTTGTAAACATTGAGTCATGGATCTCGGCCAATTTGTGGGTAGTTTTAGGGTTGGCGCTTTTGATAGGTATTATCCCTGAGTCAGGGCCTCATTACATTTTCGTATTACTTTTCGCTCAGGGAATATTGCCTTTAAGTATTTTATTGGCCAGTTCAATTGCTCAGGATGGACACGGGACATTACCACTACTCGCTGAAACACCTAAAAGTTTCATTGCTGTAAAAGCGGTAAATCTGCTTGTTGCATTCATTGCCGGTGCGGTCGGAATCCTGATTGGTTTTTAATTCTTTCAATCCCATGAAAATAATTGGATATCGCTTTCATAAAAGGCATGTTATATAATACGACCAGTAAATATTTAGCAAAAAAGCCATCGCAGAGGGCCTTTACCATTTGTAAAATCAAGGAAATGATCTTAAAAAAGTTTTTATGCATGCATGATTCATTTTTCTATATTTGTCACTGACAAGAAATTCTTGTTATCCAACACCAACCACTATGCTTGTAAAAACTTTTGGAAGTGCACTTTTTGGTATTGAAGCGATCACTATCACCATTGAAGTTAACATTGATAAAGGAATTCAGTTCTTTCTTGTAGGACTCCCAGATAGCGCTGTGAAAGAAAGCCAGCAAAGGATCGAGGCAGCGCTCAGCAATACCGGCTTCAAGTATCCCAAACAAAAGATCGTCATCAATATGGCGCCAGCTGATATCAGAAAAGAAGGGTCATCCTACGATCTACCGATTGCTATTGGAATAATGGCCGGATCTGGACAGATTGAAAATACTTTGCTTGATAAATTTATCATCATGGGTGAGCTTTCGCTTGATGGCGGGCTAAAACCTATCAAAGGCAGCCTTCCAATTGCCATCAAAGCGTTAGAAGAGGGCTTTAAAGGGATGATTGTGCCTAAAGAAAATGCTGCCGAGGCCGCTATCGTATCTGAGATTGAGGTTTACGGTGCAGAAACAATTACGGAGGTCATCAATTTTCTCAATGGAAAAGGTGGCATTGAACGCACGATTATCAATACCGAAAGCGATTTTCTATCAAGCGTAAGCAATTACGAGTTTGATTTTTCCGATGTTAAAGGACAGGAAAATATTAAGCGTGCTCTTGAAATCGCAGCCTCAGGTGGCCATAACGTCATTTTAATTGGTCCTCCCGGATCGGGAAAAACGATGCTTGCTAAACGCCTTCCTTCCATACTTCCGCCACTTTCGTTAGAAGAAGCCCTTGAGACAACTAAAATACATTCTGTTTCCGGATTACTGGGACGAAACAAAGCCCTTGTTTCAGTCCGACCTTTCAGAAGTCCGCATCATACTATTTCGGATGCGGGCCTTGTTGGTGGTGGCACCTTTCCGCAGCCTGGCGAAATTTCATTGGCGCATCATGGTGTTTTGTTTCTTGATGAATTGCCCGAGTTCAAGCGCTCTGTGCTCGAAGTGATGCGACAGCCGATGGAAGACCGAATTGTAACCATTTCAAGAGCAAAGATGAGTGTTGATTTTCCGGCAAGCTTCATGCTTGTTGCTGCCATGAACCCCTGCCCTTGCGGGTATTACAACCATCCCGATCAGGAATGCGTATGTAGTCCGGGTATCGTTCAGAAATACCTTAATAAAATATCAGGCCCCTTGATGGATCGTATCGATCTGCATGTTGAAGTTGTTCCGGTTCCATTCAAAGATTTGGCAGACCGCAGCAGCGGAGAACTGAGTGAAAGCATACGAAAAAGGGTTATCAAAGCACGAAAAATTCAGGAAGTCAGGTTTAAGGATACACCTAATGTGCACTCCAACGCACAAATGTCGAGTAAAATGCTTCACAAATACTGCGACATTGATGATGTTGGCAGGAGTTTACTAAAAAACGCCATGGAACGTCTAAGCCTTTCTGCGCGAGCATACGACCGCATTCTGAAAGTTTCGCGTACCATTGCTGATCTTGAGGGAAGTGACACCATCAGAACGGAACATCTTGCCGAAGCTATTCAATACAGAAGTCTGGACAGGGAAACATGGGGATCTTAAAAAACACTTTAAGTGTTTTCTGAAGCTAGAAGGCATCAGTTAAATCAGCTATTTTAAAAAGTTTGAGAGGCTCTCTTACGATTATTTTACGCCCTTTTTTACTAATTAAACCATCCTTTTCAAAATCGCTTAAAAGCCTTACCAAGGTTTCAATTGCAATGCCAACTATATTCGAGAAATCCTCCCGCGTTAAATCAATCTGTATTTCGTTGTCATCATTTTTATTTTGTCTGAAATTTTCATTCAGAATTAACAGCGTCAAGGCTACTCTTTCCCGGACACTTTTTTTGGTAAAAGTGGCAATAAAATTAACCATCACTCCAAACTCATGACTGAGTTTTTTGACAAGCAGCTTGGATAATTCCTGATGTTTATCCAGCAGACGCACCAAACTCTCTTTTGAAATAAAGCCAATTGATGATTCGGTGATTGCAGCAGCTGAGTCGTGGTATCTTTCTTCTCCTAAAAAAGCAGCGTAGCCAATCATTTCTCCTTCACTGCATAAATAGATAATTTGCTCCTTGCCACTGTTCAGCGTTTTGAATTTTTTTATCTTCCCTTTTTTCACAAAATATATGCCTGACGGGAAAGCACCTTCAGTAAAAATATTTTGTCCCCGCTTAAAATTCTTCACAATCATTTGATTGGTAAAATCATCCCTGACATAGGCAGGCAAACTTTCAAAATCAAATTCTCTTTTCAAATGAAACCGTTCTCTTATTTTAGATAAAGAAGTTTCCATACTATAATTTAAAATGAGAGTGTTTTTAAAACAAGTATTAAATGCAAAAAACCAAAAAGTAATTAGAAAGGAAAAAAATGATTGAAATTCAATACGATCAAAGATTTTTAGAAAGACTTTCACCCTCTTTTAGCTAATCCAAAAAAGCTAATGAAACCTTTAATTACAGCTTAGGTTTATAAATATTAGAACAAAATTACTAATTAATTGATCTCAATCAATTTTATTCTTAATTGAAATCAATTTAATCAAGTTTCAAGTGGTTTAATTTTGCATTTCAAAAATCGATTATCTCGAATTATATCTTTTTTATGGATGTATCTCAATATATTTTATTATCAGTATTGGTACTTTTTGCCGGCATAGTTGGATTGGCGTTTATTTCATCTGATAAAAGAGCTATACTTTCAATCTCAATCGTAATTATTAATGCAGT
Source organism: Bacteroidetes bacterium HGW-Bacteroidetes-1 (assembly GCA_002842755.1). GTDB lineage: Bacteria > Bacteroidota > Bacteroidia > Bacteroidales > F082 > JALNZU01. The sequence goes on from PHDU01000013.1 coordinate 17,949, forward strand.
AATTACTTCCATTCCATCGATTATGGCATTAACAGGTAATCCGCAATCCGACAACTTACTATTACCACATTTTCCTGGTGGAACAATAGACATCCATATTGATGGTTTGTCAGCATGGTTTATTTTAATCATCAATTTCACTTCTGTCAACGGAGCATTATTTGGAAGCGGATATTTGAAATCATACCAAAATTTAAGAACAAATCTTGGATTTCATTGGGTTTTTTATATCCTCTTTCACATCTCGATGGTTTGGGTTTGTGTGTTTGACCACGGGATTATGTTTCTCATTTCATGGGAGCTTATGTCGTTGTCTTCATTAATGCTTGTAATTTTTGAATATCAAAACAAGAATGTTATAAAGGCGGGAATTAATTATATGCTTCAGATGCACCTGAGTGTTGTTTTTCTCACCATTGGGTTTATCTGGCTGTTCACGGAGACAGGTTCATTCAATTTATCATCTTTAGCTCAGGTTGCTTCGAGCAAGCATAGTCTATGGATTTTTATCCTCTTTTTCATAGGTTTCGCCATTAAAGCCGGTTTTATACCATTCCATACATGGCTTCCGCACGCCCATCCAGCTGCACCTTCCCATGTATCAGGTGTTATGTCGGGTGTAATTGTGAAGTTGGGCATTTTTGGAATTATCAGGATTATATCATACCTCAATCACAGTTGGTTCATTATTGGGGAAATACTGCTAAGTCTTTCGGTATTAACTGCCCTGTACGGCATAATTAATGCTGCTGTTAAAAATGATTTTAAGCAGAGTCTGGCTTTTTGTACAATTGAAAACATTGGAATTATTGGAATTGGATTAGGATTAGGCCTCATTGGAATTGGTGCTCAAAAAGAGACACTTATCATATTGGGATTCAGCGGTGCTTTAATACATATCCTGAATCATTCCTTGTATAAATCACTATTATTTTTTAGTGCCGGCAGTGTTTATCAACAGACCCATACACGCAATATCGAGAAGTTGGGTGGTTTAATGAAATCGATGCCTGTTACTTCCATTTTTTTTCTCATTGGCGCTTTTGCAATTGGCGGGCTACCTCCATTTAACGGCTTCATTTCTGAATACCTTATTTACTCAGGCATATTCAACGGATTGTTCACAATCAAAGGAATTTCAAATGTTATTTTATTAGTCTTATCCCTTGTTGGCCTTGTCATGGTGGGTGGCATTTCAATATTAGCATTTACCAAGTTGTTTGGGGTGATTTTTTTAGGCCATCCGAGATCAGAATTACATGAGCAACCGAAAGAAGTGACCTTTATAATGCAATTACCTCAATATCTTATTATAGTTGCAATGCTTTCAATTGCAATATTTCCACAATTTTTCTTTAGCAATTCGATCACAATTGTCGAATCTGTTTTTTCCACGCATATCAGTAACAGTGCGCTGCAGATGGCTTCTACTACAAATAACATGACTACAATCGGGCAAATCAGTCTATATTTTATGGCATTAGTGGTTTTAATTTTTACAATGCGCTACTATGTGTTAAAGAAACGAACACAAAGCTTCAGCGAAACCTGGGGTTGTGGTTATGTTGCGCCAATTCCTCATGCTCAATATACCGGAAGATCCTACGCCCGTTCTTTTGCTGATCTTTTCGGAATTATAATCAGAGAACGGAAGGTATTTGATAAGATATCAAAAACGCAATTGTATCCGGGTCACCGAAAATTTTCAACCTATTACTTCGACTTGCTCGAAAAATATTTGGTGACGCCCCTTGTTAAACAGTTGTCTTTTCCCTTGAACTATTTTCAATTTATACAAAATGGAAGAATTCAATCCTATGTCATTTATGGATTATTTTTTATCCTGATCGTTTTTCTAGGGACAGCGTTAAGCTTAATCAAATAATAATTTGGGTGAATGGAGAAGCATTTGTTAGAAGTCTTTAACCTGATTGGAGTTTTGCTGGTGATATTGATTCCATTTCTTACTGCTAAGAAAATGGGAATTGCAGTACTTACGGCAATCAGCCTTCAGGTTCTTCTTGCTTTTATTTTGGTTTACAGGATTTTTTCATTTGGATTCTCTGAATTTAGCTATAGCGGCTCATTTACGACCGGCGAAATTCCCATTCGTTTTGATTATTTATCGGCCTGGTTTATCATGCTTATCAGTTTCACATTCCTTACCGGCACATGGTATGGTGTTCAATATATGAAGAAATACAAGGATCAAACCAGCAATCTTGCGCTTCATTCTATTGCTTTGACACTGGCTTATACTTCACTAATTAACATTTGTGTTGTTCAAAACGCGCTCGTTTTTCTGGTTGTCTGGGAAATTATGGCATTAAGTTCTTTTACGATCATAATCTTTGAACATTATAAAAAAGACACACTTAAAGCAGGTATCAATTTTTTAATCCAATCACACATTAGTATTCTTTTATTGACCATTGGGTTTATCTATGCTAAAGTTAAAACTGGTTCTTATGATTTTGCTTTATTAACAAACTTTACAACCCTCCATCCATCCGTGGGATTGGTGCTATTCATGCTGTTTTTTACCGGTTTTGCAATTAAATCAGGTTTTGTGCCCTTTCACACATGGTTACCATTGGCCCATCCTGCTGCACCGGCACACATTTCGGGCATCATGTCGGGAGTAATTATTAAAATCGGCATTTTTGGGATACTCCGCATGCTTACCTTTATTAAAACAGATTTTACTGTCATTGGCTATTTTGTTTTGCTTGTATCTATTATTTCTGGACTCTACGGCGTAATGTTAGCCATTGTTCAGCACAATCTTAAAAGACTTCTTGCTTATCACAGTATCGAAAATATTGGAATAATTGGAATAGGCATTGGGTTGGGTTGTTTAGGAATTGGAACTTCGCAGCAATGGTTGATTGCTGCTGGTTTCGGTGGGGCATTGCTCCATACACTTAATCATTCTCTTTTTAAATCACTTTTGTTTTACAGTACCGGAAATATTTATCAGTTAGCGCATACGGTCAATATTGAATCGCTGGGCGGACTGATAAAAAGGATACCCCGCTCCTCCTACTTGTTTCTTGTTGGTTCGCTGGCCATATGCGGGCTCCCTCCTTTTAATGGTTTTGTTTCAGAATTTTTTATTTACAGTGGTTTATTCAAAGGGATACAGTCGAGCAATTTTTTGTTCATCCTTGTCATGTTATTTTCAATTCTTGCATTGGTACTTATTGGAGGGCTCGCCTTAATTTGCTTCACAAAAGCTTTTGGAATTGTTTTTTTGGGCACCAACCGATCGCATTTACCTGATGACCTTGCAGATGAAAAACCACTAAGCGTTTTTCCATTGACTCTCATTGCTTTTTTTATTCTACTGATTGGCATATTTCCTATGCTGTTTTCTTCAATGCTTTTAAATATTACAAACCTTTTTCAATACGACTTATCAACTTTGCAGGCAGCAAACATGGAAGAAACGTTTGATAACCTGACAGCTATTGGTTTGTATTCGCTGGGATTTATGGTTCTTACAGCATTGATGCTATACATCAGGCATCGTGTTACCAATCGTTTGGTGTCTCAAAAAGATATAACCTGGGGATGCGGCTATGTTGGTGATAACCAAAAAATGCAATACACTGCTTCTTCATTTATTCGCACATATAGGAAATTGGTCGAGCCGATACTTTTGATCAAGAAAGAAAAAAAACTGGCTGTTGGCATGTATCCTGGTATAATTGAACAGATTACACATCCCTATGACAAAATTGAGAGAGCATTCATCGACAAACCTATTTATTATTTCAAAAGATTTTTAAACCGTTTTGTTTTTTTGCAGAACGGCAACATTCAATCGTATATTCTTTACGGATTTATTTTTCTAACGACAGTCTTCCTCTTGCCGCTTATCATTGCTAAAATTTTCGTAGTTATTAACTTTTTAAATCAATTATAATATGGTCAGCTTTTTACTTATCATATTGGCTAGTTTCGTTTTTATTGGTGTGGTAGTGCGCACCAAAAGTATTGCCTCAGGGAGAAAAGGCCCTGGCGTTATGCAACCGATGAAAGACATTATCAGGCTTTGGAGAAAAGGTGCTGTTTACAGTAAAACTTCAAGCTTTATTTTCCAGATGGCTCCAACAATCTATCTTGCATCCATTTTATTGGCCATAGCAATGATTCCGCATGGAAAGCTCCCCGGAATCATTTCATTTGATGGTGATTTTGTCATGTTTGCCTATATACTTGCATTTGGCAAATTCTGGATGATCATCTCTGCTCTTGATACCGGAAGCAGTTTTGAAGGCATGGGTGCAAGTCGTGAAGCATTGTATTCCATGCTTGTTGAGCCTGCATTTTTTATCATTATGGGTTCATTTGCATTGTTCACAGGTTACACATCCTTTTATGATATTTTCAGCACACTTAATTACGGCCCTTATATTTCTTATCTTATCGGGCTTTTAGCAACATTTGTTTTGGTTTTAATTGCCATGATTGAGAACAGCCGCATGCCGGTTGACGACCCCAAAACACATCTTGAGCTCACGATGATTCATGAAGTAATGATACTCGACAACAGCGGTTTCGATCTTGGTAATATTTTCTATGCAACTTCATTAAAGTTTTCCATGTACGGCGCATTAATCGCCAATTTATTTTTGGGTGCGGTTCCTTTGCCCATCTCAATACCGTCCTTTTTTATCATTCAATTTGTTTTTGCAGTGGCAGTAGGCATTTTGGAATCATTTATGGCAAGGTTCAGGATGAGCCACAACCCACAGTTTATTTTCATACTTACATCTGTGTCGCTTCTCATTTTTTTTGGCGTATTACTGGTTTTAGGAAAATTTATTTAAATCGACGATTATGACAGATATATTATTGATTACGTTTACCATAACCTTGCTCTTTATGAGTATCGCCAACAGAATTTATACCTATTTGAATATTCTTATTTTTCAGGGATTCATTCTCTTTGGCGTAACGTTTATCACACTTACTGATATTAATACTACAAACCTTATTCTTATTCTGCTTGAAACGATTGTTTTTAAAGCGCTTGCAGTTCCCATGTTTATTAAATATATCATCAAGCGAAACAGTATTACAAGAGAAGCAGAACCCTATCTTCCTAACTTTATCTCATTAATAATTGTCACCCTTATCATCGTTATAACCATTATTTTGTCGAGCGCCGTGGAGGATCAAAATCTTGATAAAACTTTTTTTGTAGTTGCTTTATCGAATTTGTTTATTGGGTTATATCTGATTGTTTCCCGAAAAAAAATAATAACACATGTGATAGGTTACCTTGTCATTGAAAACGGAGTATTTGTTCTTGCGCTTGCAGTTGGAAACGAGATGCCTATGTTGCTGAATCTCGGTATCATGCTTGATATTTTTGCCAGCGTACTTATTCTGGGAATATTCTTCAATAAGTTAGGTGATGTGCTAAAAGACCCTGATGTAAACCTTTTACGAAATCTTAAAGATTAACTGACATGATTGGCATATTTTTATTAGTAACCATTCTCATTTGCGGATTACTGTACATAAATAAAAACACAATATTCCATTACACCCTGGTAATAATTTACACAATAGTACTATGGGCGTTAGGAATATATGAATATGGGCATTTGAACACAACCGAGCTTGTTTTTTTCAAAACCGATGCCCTGGGAATCCTGCTTCTTCTGTCACTGTGCATCGTAGCAATACCGGCATTTTACCACAGTTACCGTTATATTTCAATGCACAACGAAACACCACGTTCACGAGGGCTTTTCTTCGCCGCAATGATCATGCTGATTTCTGCCTGCAGCATGGCATACTTATCAGACCACATCGCAGTAACATGGATTTTTGTCGAAATAACCACCTTAAGTGCCTCAGTTTTAATATATCATCATCGTAACATTCGGGCCTTGGAAGGTGTTTGGAAATATGTTTTCATATGCGCGATAAGCATCACTTTTATATATATCGGCATCCTATTCCTGAGTCTTGCAATGAAAGAGGCAGGAATTGAAGATATGTCATTTGATTCAATAAGAAATAACTATGACAACCTTAATCTTTTCTGGCTCAAATTAGCTTTTCTATTCATCTTCACTGGTTTCACGGCTAAAATTGGATTGGTACCTATGTACACCGCAGGTATTGACGCAAAAGACAAGGCGCCGGCACCTGCAGGGGCATTGTTTTCAAGTATTTTAATGAATATGGGTTTTATAGGAATATATCGGATTTATGCCGTTGTTTCTTATACAGAAATTCAACATTGGGCTTCGGTGATAATTATCATTTCAGCAATATTATCCATCTTTGTTGCTACGGTTTACATGACCCACATCAAGAATATCAAACGAATGTTTGCCTATTCAAGCATCGAACATATGGGGATTGTAATGTTAGGACTGGCTGTTGGAGGTATTGGTGTATATGCTGCAATCCTGCATATTGTGCTGCATACTTTTGTAAAACCCAGTCTCTTTTTTCAGTTCAATCAGATTTACAGGGTATATCAGAGCAAAAGTATTTATGATGTTGGCCATTATTTCAAATATAACAGGACAGGAGCTATCGTTGTTTTGTTAGGATTTATATCAGCAACTGCGATGCCTCCATCGGGTCTTTTCATCAGTGAGTTTTTGATCTTTCAGGCTCTTTTTGAGTCTCGACATATTTTTATTCTGATTGCTGTTTTAATTCTTTTGACAATGATCATCTGGGGATTTGGAACTAATATTTTCAAGTTACTCTTCACCCCTCCAACTATTATTAATGAAGATAAAATTCCACGCATAAATCCACTGGATTCAGTTTCACAATTTGTATTACTGGCATTGGCCGCTTACCTTGCCTATGCTCCACCAACTACTTTTGTAGAACTGATTCAGGATGCAGCAACTTTAATTCAATAACATTATGAATTATCTCACACTCTACAACAATCAAACGGTTTCCGTAAAAGACATTCCTGAACATGGGTATGATGTTTTTTTGGAAGGAAACCTTCAACTACTCAAGAACAGGCCAGAAAGGCATTGCGTGAATTACTTCGGCGTAAAAAATAATAGGGAAATTCGTATTTATTGTTGCATTGCAGATGACTTAACCCATAAAATCTATGTATCATCATGCGTTTTGGAGGAAGGTTCATCCATTGCATCGTTTACTGTGCAAAACCATAACTTTGAGAAATTTGAGCGTGAAATACATGAAAATTTCGACATTAACTTTACAGACCACCCCTGGTTAAAACCGTATCGTTTCGCTAACAACAAATATAATAAAGACTTAAATGTAGGAGACTATCCTTTTTATAAAGTCGAAAGCGATGAACTGCATGAAGTTGGTGTAGGCCCTATTCATGCCGGAATTATTGAGCCGGGTCACTTTCGTTTTATATGCAATGGCGAACAGATCATGCACCTCGAGATTCAATTGGGTTACCAGCATCGTGGGATTGAGGAGCTATTTATTCAAAAGTCAAAACTCATCGAAAGGGTTACACTGGTCGAAAATATCGCAGGTGATACTACCGTTGGACACACCACTGCTTTCTCAAATTTATATGAGAGTTTATGCGAAACCAGTACGTCAGACGCATTAAATTTTTCCCGCACCCTCGCTCAGGAATTGGAACGAATTGCCATCCATACAGGTGATCTTGCTGCAATTTGTGCCGACATCGCTTACCAATTGGGCAATGCTGTTTTTGGCAGATTAAGAACCCCAATTGTCAATTTTTTCCAGGAATGGGGAGGCAATCGGTTGGCCAAAGGACTGATCAGACCAGGAAAAATTAACTTTCCTTTTGATGAAGCTTTGGCAAAAAGATTACTTGAATTATTTAAAGCCTATGAATCTGATTTTAATGAGATGGTTGAGGAGTTTTTTTCACTTCCAAGCGTTTTATCACGTATTGAACGAACAGGAATAGTAACTTATGATGAAGTGTTGGAAATAGGTACTGTAGGAATAAGCGCCCGAATGAGTGGTTTAAGCAGGGATATAAGATTATCGCACCCCTGTAATCTTTATGGAAATACTTTCATTCATGAACCACTATTAAAACACCACGGAGATGTTTTCTCAAGAGTTCAATTGAGAAGAGATGAAATAAGGCAATCTATTGAATACTGTAAAAAATTGCTTGAAAACATTCCTCAATTCCACAAACCCGAGAATATTTTATTTGTCCCGGGCGAAGAAAAATTTACCTTGTCATTGGTTGAAGGCTGGAGGGGAGAAATCTGTCATTGTGCCATCACCGATGGTGAGGGCAATTTGAAAACGTATAAAATTAAAGATCCTTCCCACCATAATTGGATGGCACTGGCACAGTCAGTGCGAAACAATGAAATTTCAGATTTTCCTATTTGCAACAAAAGTTTTAATCTCTCCTATTGCGGACACGATTTATAAAAACAAAGATGAATATTCGGCCACATAACGAAGCCTTTCTTTTACAATCCAGGGAACAAAACGATAAAATCGTTTCTCAGCCCTTAAGTCCTGTGGTTCAGTCGTTTGAATTAACCACAATTAAAGGTATTGTTGAATCTTGTCTCAAGATCAAAGAACAGCCTGATGAGGTGTATAACTATTCATCCAAGGGCAATCTTATTGGAATTATTACCAATGGATCGGCTGTTTTTGACTTGGGAAACATTGGGGCACTGGCATCAAAACCCGCCATAAATAAAAAAGCCTTGTTACTGAAAAAATATGCGGGAGTTGATGTCTTTGATATCGAACTCAATACATTGGATGTTGATGTTTTTGTAAGAACAGTGATTACTATATCTCCAACTTTTGGCGCTATTGACCTCGAAAGCATTAAAGCGCCTGAATGTTTTGAAATTGAACACAGATTGATGGACGCTCTTGACATACCTGTAATGCATGTCGATCAGCATGGAACAGCAATTGTGTCGGCCGCAGGATTGCTTAACGCATGCGAAATTGCCGGTAAATCATTGTCGCAAATAAAGCTCGTAATAAATGGTGCAGGAACATCAGCCCTTGCATGTGCCAATTTGTACCTATCGCTCGGACTAAAAAAAGAGAACCTCATCATGCTCGATAGCAAAGGGGTCATCTCCCATAACCGAATGGACATTGATAAATATAAAAAAGTGTTTGCCACCAACACTTATTTAAATTCATTGGAAGAAGCTCTATCGGGAGCCGATGCTTTTGTTGGCCTTTCAAAAGGCGATATACTAACACCCGGCATGATAAAATCAATGGCTGATCATCCTATCATTTTTGCTATGGCCAATCCGATACCTGAAATTGACTATTATAATGCAATCAAAGCAAATGCAAAAGTGATATATGCATCGTGCAAAAGAGAATATCCCAATGAGATAAATAACATCCTTGGATTTCCTTTTATTTTCAGGGCAGCTCTCGATACCAGAGCCTCAAAAATTAATGACGAAATGAAAAAGGCAGCTGTTTTTGCAATCGCCTCTCTGGCGAAAGAACCGTTAGTAATATCCAACAAATCGCATAGTCACCCTTTCGGCCGTGCATACTTTCTGCCAAAGGCTTCCGACCCACGCCTCGCTAAAAAAGTAGTTCAGGCAGTTGCAAAAGCTGCAATAGCATCAGGTGTTGCCAGCAAAACTATTACCGACTGGAAAGCGCATGAAAAAAACATAGATAAACTTTCATAAATATAAACAGCAATGTTTGAAAACATAAAAATACTATGGCATCAGGGCAAACAATTCATCCCTGATGTGACAAAAGCAAAAGTTCCGGGAATCTTTCGCGGAAGACCCGTTATTTCCAAAGCCCATGTGGATGAAGGTTCTCTCATTGAATTGTGTCCTACCAAAGCCATTTCAAACAATCCTTTTTGCATTGACTTGGGCAAGTGCACTTTCTGTGGTGAATGTGCCATTCAGTTTCCTGAAAAAATAAAATTTACAACAGACTATAAGCTCGGAACAAATATAAGGGAAAGGCTATTCATTTACGAAGACATCGATAGTCCAATTGAGGTCAACCCTTTACTTGTACGTAAAGAAATTCACAGGCTATTTGGCAATTCGCTCAAATTAAGACAAGTGTCAGCAGGAGGCGACAACAGCAATGAATGGGAACTTACTGCCTCAAATAATGTTCAGTTTGATATGAGCCGTTTTGGTATCGACTTTGTTGCTTCACCTCGTCATGCCGATGGAATTGTAATTACTGGTCCAATTACAAAAAACATGGCCGAGCCATTGCAAAGGTGCTATGATGCAGTGCCCGAACCTAAAATAATAATCCTTGCCGGTACAGATGCCATCAGCGGCGGCATTTTTGCTGACAGCCCTGCAATTGACAGAAGTTTCTTAAACAACCATTTTATTGACTTATTCATCCCGGGAAATCCTGTTCATCCGCTCACTTTTATAAATGCGGTGCTTGACTTCACCCGAAAGAAAAAATGATATTCAAATTTGAAGACTGATTTTATAATGTAACGTTCTGAGTAAAATACTCCTATAAGAAAGCAAGACAGTATAGCCGCTCCCAAAGTTGAGGTTGAGGTTGAGGTTGAGGTTGAGGCAGTAAGTTGTTTAAGTTTCTCTTATAGCTTAGGTGAGTCTTTTTTTAGGATCAAAAACTATTTATTCAGGTTCTGAAAAAATTCCAGTGACAACCATTCAAAAAAAACCTCCATGCTTTTCAATCAAAACATGGAGGTTAAGTTCATAAAAATACCGGATCAACCTACTTCAGAATGAGAAAACCGTAAGCAGGAAGATTTATTGATTTATTTGTTTCAAAGTCGATCGTTTCACCAGTTAGTAGTTCGGTAAAGGTACCTGTAAATGCGTCATCAGTGATCGTCACTTCCTGAGCAACACTGGTAACATTGATCATCACCACTATTTTGTTGCTGCCTTTTGTGCGCGTAAATGAAAGAACCTCAGCGGGTTTGTTTGTAACAACAGGAATCATTTCCCCACCATTGGACGCATTCCATAACGGTTCGTTTTCTTTTTTAATCTGATTCAAACGTGTGTAAAATGCAGTATAATCATTTTCCTTATCCCAGTTAATCTCATCTTTTTCAAAAAACAAAAGACGATGGTCAAGTCCAACCTCCTGCCCGTTGTAGATCAAGGGAAAGCCAGGTACGGTGTAAGCCATTACAGCAAAGGCTTTTGCACCTTCACCCAATCTTTCAAATTCTGTTCCATTCCATGAGTTCTCATCATGATTGGAAGTGAACATCATTCTAAAGGAAGATGGGGCAAACAAGGTATCTTCTTTTACAAAATAAGCAAACACATCAGCAGCATTTTTCTCTCCTTTGGCAATCTGATTCATAATATGATGAAATTCCCATCCATAATTGGCATCAAAAGCTTTGTTCATCAAGTCGTATTTCCCCTCATCTTCAGCCAACATAAAAACAGGCTTAATAGCATCAAGTTCCATGCGTGCTTTCTCCCAGAATTCAGTTGGAACCATTCCAGCTACATCGCAGCGATAGCCATCAATACCTGCTTCTGAAACCCAAAACTTTAAGGCATCAATCATCGCAGTCCATAACTCCGGATTGTCTTCATAATTCAGATCTGCAACATCTGTCCAGTCATAAGGAGAGATAATTTTACCACTATCATCCCTGTTGTACCAATCAGGATGGTCGATAGCCCACTGATGATCGAAGGATGTGTGATTTGCAACCCAGTCAAGGATTACTTTAAATCCCATCTGATGTGCCCTATCAACAAGTAATTTGAAATCCTCAAACGTTCCAAACTCAGGATTGATTGCTTTGTAGTCTCTGATTGAATAATAACTGCCAAGTCCTCCTTTTCTGTTTAGTTCACCAATAGGATGAACTGGCATAAACCACAAAATGTCAACTCCTAATTCTTTCAAACGGGGCAGATGCTCTGCCAAAGCATTGAATGTTCCTTCAGAAGTGAACTGACGTGTATTCACTTCATAAATCACTGCATTTTTTGCCCACTCAGGGGTAACAACTGAAGAAACAGGTTTAGCAATAACCTTTTCTTTTGTTTTGCTGGCTCCACAGGCCCAGAAAGCAATAGCAATTACTACTACTGCCAGCGCCATAAATAGCATTTGAATCATTGATTTTTTCATGTTAAATAAATTTACCAGTTAATAATTATTTGTTGATCGGAATTATCCAGGATAAATTGTAAGGTTTGTTCAGCTTTAAGTTCCTTCGTAATTGTTTGTAAGTATGTAACTTCAGGCTTTATCAGGCTTTTGGTTTTACCGTTGACTGAGAGTTTTGTAAGAGCACCTTCAAAACCATGCATAACAAAATGCAGTGTTTTGAACTTACTGCTCATGGAACCTTCGGGCTTTCCGAGGATGATTTGATTTTTATTGTTCAAGAACTGAAACTGGCGTTGATAAAAGCTTCCATTTTCAAATGCATACGTAAGACCATCATCTTCATAGAATAGAAAAGAAGAAGAATCAGAACCCTTATAAACATGTACTTCCAATGTATCTGAAGGATTCTCAGTTGTATTTTGAACCAGTGACTGGAGTGGAATAATACTTCCGGCTTTCACAAAAACTGGCAGACGGTCAAGAGGAGCTGGATGCCAGATTTCAGTATTGCCATTAAAAAAGTTATCATTGTACAAATCATACCATCCTCCCTGCGGCAAGTAAACTTTTGCTGCCAATTGCTCACTGCTTACCGGAGCAATCAACAATGATGTTCCGAAAAGATATTGATTTTCATAATCCGGGAAAAATATTTTTTCATCGGCAAAATAATGGACTGCAAGACTGCGCTGAACAGGCAATCCCGTGGTTGCAGCATCTTTGAATGCACTGTAAATATAAGGCATCAAATGATATCTGAAGCTGATGAATTTTTTTGCAATAGCCTCTGGATTTTCGCCATAGGACCAAGGTTCAGATCGGGATGTATTTTTTGCAGTGTGACCCCGAAAGAAAGGCGTGAAAGCACCTATGCTGATCCATCGGCTATAAAGGGCTGGGTTGGCATCGCCACCAAAACCACCTACATCAAAGCCAGTAAAAGCAAAGCCGGAAAGACCCAGACTGTTCACCAGTCTCACACCAAGCAACATGTGCTCATCATGTGCCTGGTTATCACCAGTCCAAAGCGCAGTATATCTTTGGCTTCCTGAAAACCCTGCACGGGAAAGCACAAAGGGTCGCTTACCTTTCATAAGCGCTATAGTACCCTCAAAAGTAGCACGCGCCATTTGCATACCATATACATTTTTTGCTTCGAGATAAGAAGCACGACGGCCTTCCCAGTTAAAAGTTACCAGTGAAGGAACTTGCTGACCCCATGTAGCAATTTCATTCATATCGTTCCAAAAACCATCAATACCTAAACCGACATACCCTTCAAATTTATCACCCCACCAACTTCGGCCTATTTCAGAAGTAAAATCAGGGAAGTGACACCAACCAGGCCACACCTGACCCGTATAAGGGGTCCCATCAGGGTACAAAGCGAAAACTCTTTTTTTAAGTCCGTCTTCGTATGCATGATAACCTTTCTCAACTTTTATTCCGGGATCAACAATAACTGTTGTATGGAAATTCATTGCCTTGAGCTGATCGAGGAATCCTTTTGGATTACTGAAATTATCAGGATGCCAGGTAAAAATCTTATACGCATCCATAAAATCAATATCAAGAACCATCACATCAGCCGGTATTTCCTTTTCCCTTAAAGTGCGTGCCACAGTCAACACCTCTTTATCAGGAGTATAACTCCAGCGACTTTGCTGATAACCGAGACTCCAAAGCGGAGGCAGAGGCATTTTACCCGTCAAATTGCCATAAAACTGAATGATTTCAGCAACACCTTCTCCCTGAATAAAAAAGTAATCCATTTCACCACCATCGGCTGAGAAATATGAAAATCGATCGTTGGATGCTCCAAAGTTAAATTGTGTCCTCCAGCTATTGTCGAAAAAAATCCCATAAACAGCATTGTTCACGATACCCATATAAAAAGGGATGGAAGTATAGAGCGGATCACTATAATTTTCATAATGCGGATTATCTGTGTTCCAGTTTACATAAGCCGACCCAAAGCGGTTAAGGCCTCCTGTTTTGGCGCCAAGTCCGATAAACTTCTCGTTTGGCTGCAAACTTTTATATGCAGTCACCTGTGTTCCTTGCCACGATGTTCCAAAAGCAGGATCATCCTGATTGAGCAATACTCCATTTTTATTATAAAAACTGATCCTTACAGGTTGAAGGCTAATCACCAATGTAAGATCATCGGTACTTAGTTCAAAAAAACCTCTGTTTTCAACGAAACTAACAGCAATTTTTTCTGCTGACTGAATAACAGCATATGAAAAATCTTTTTCAAAACTGTTCTGAACTACCTGAATTCGTATAACATGACTGCTATATGGCGTGATACGCATTTTTCCTTCCGTCGTGCTTATTTCAAGGCGCTGGCCATCCCAGTCATGCTGCAGATGGTTTCCAAGGCTTTTAAAATCCTGATTTTGTCCTGAAGAATTCACCGAAAAAATGCTTAACATCAGCATGAAAATAATTTTAGTCTTATTCATGATACACTATTTTGTAACAATTACACTTTTATGACCCGGCCATTGGATTCGAAAATGCCAGAGTTCTTTTGCGTCTTTCCAAAAGCCGCTGTTATTTCCTGCAATTTCCTCTTCGGTTAACATTTCAAGTTTTTTTCCGTCATATTGCGCTTCTTTAAGATTCTTGGGCAATCCGTAAAGTATCACTTCAACCAGGCGCGACTCAGGCATTCCTGTCCATCCATTTCCGGTACGACTCAATTCGAGCGTGATTTCACCGGTATTGATATTCCCATTAAAATGCAGAAGTTCATAATCACCTGAATCATACGTGCCATAACTAACGCCATCATCTTCAAACATCAGTCCGCTAAACGGGCCATCCCCATCGGGAAGATAAGCATGAAGAAAAAGAATGCGGGAAGAATAGGCATCCGTAGTATTCACTGCTTTTACACGTGGAATAATACTTCCTCCTCTGATAAAAACCGGAATACTTTCAGGAGCTATTGCCACCTGAATGTTTCGTTTTCCAATCAACTTCTGTCCTGTCCAGAAATGATACCACAGACCCGAAGGCAGAGACACATCCATTTTCTGCATTCCAGGCTCAACAACAGGAACCACAAGCATATCATCCCCAAAATAATAACTACTAAATGAATCTCCAAAACGTTCATCATCGGGATGATAATAAAACAAAGGCTTTGTGACAGGAACACCATTTACCGAATTTTTCCATGATGCAGTATAGATATAAGGCAGCAATTCATAGCGGAGTTTCATAAAATGCCTGACAATGCGTTTTGTGGTATCATTATAAAAAATCGGTTCGGAAGGAATAACCGAGCCATGAGGACGAAGTATTGGGGTAAAAACAGCAAACTGAAGCCACCGCGTGTATAATTCATTATCTTTCACTCCGGTAGCAAAACCGCCTGCATCAGAATGCATATAAGGAATACCTGACATACTCATATTAAGCATGGCTGGCAATTGCGCTTTTAATCCGACCCAGCTCCGACTCACATCGCCGCTCCAGGGGACGATTCCGTGTCGCTGCGAACCTGCATATCCACTTCGCGCAAGAAAAAACAAACGTTTCTCAGGAAAATCCTTTCTGAAATTTTCGGAGATCATCTTTGCCCAATAATGGCCATAGATATTATGAACTTCATCAGCTTTACCTAAAACATGAACAATATCAGAAGGGTGACTTTCAGGCTCGCCAAGATCGCCCCATAATCCTTCGACACCGATATCGAATTGTTTTCGATACTGTTGCCAAAGCCATTGCTGGGCTTCATTTTTAAAAATATCTATAAGTGAGCCATTGCCAAAATAAAATTGCTTGTCAATATAACTCTTGCCCATACTGTCTTTGGCAAGGATACCCAACGTATCTGCAATGGACCAGTTTTTAAGACTATCAATTATATATGGTTCTGAGATGGTAATAGTTTTTACGCCCTTTTTTCTAAAATCGCGAATCATTTGCTCAGGCTCGGGCCAGTTTGGCTTCCACCAATCGAGGCGTCCCAAGTGCCCGAGAATGCTATCCCCAAACCAATAAAAATCGAGGATTATAGCATCAATCGGGAAATCCTCCTTTATCATTTGATCCACGATTTCGGTTGTCTCCTTTTGTGTGCGGTATGCCATACGCGACTGAAGGTTTCCAAATGCCCAGCGCGGCAACATCGGTTGAGTTCCGGTTAGGTGGCCATATTGCATCATCAGCGAAGAGAAACTTTTTCCGGTGATCAGAAAATAACGCATTGGTCCACCAGCGGCAGCAAACTCGAGTACGCCATCGCCTTTACTGTCAGCATCGAACCAGGCTTTGTGAGGGTTGTCAACAAATAAAATGTATTTTTTTGATGAAACCAAAAGAGGAATCATGTAATTAAGGTTATCAGCTCCAAATTCATAATTATAGTCAGGCCTGTTATACAGACCTAACTTCCTGCCGCGAAGGTTGATACCGCTGGCGCGACCGCCACTTCCATAAAGTAGTTCATCCTCCTCAAGGGAAAAACGAATGCCTGAGGCGTCGGTTCGTTTAAAAAAACCGCGTTCCTCTGCAAAAAATTGCTTTCCGTTGTTCAAGTAACTTATGCTAAATGGCTTCTTCTGAATCAGCACCTGCACTCCAGGAAGGTCATACATAATTATATTTCCGGATTCGGCCAAATAGGTTTTAACAATTACGGGTTCAACGGCAATTGCATGAGATTCAAAAAATGCTTTAAAACCATCAGGGTGCCAGCTAACTTCAACAATACTATCATTGAAAGGCCGCAAAGCAATAGTTCCCTGTGATGTTTCAATGAAAAGGTTTCCATTCTCCTGTTGATGTCCCTGATAAATATGTTCTTTGAAAAGATATTCAGCCAGCTTTTCCACCTTCGGCTGATAACCATCCAAAGGAACATAAACATCTCCATTATCTATTGTTTTTCCAACCAAAGAACCATTGACATCGCGAAAAACAAAGGCAATCTGATTTACTTTAACATCATCAGGAATAGCAAATAATGATTTTGGAATAAAGACAGCTTTAAATAAATTATTGCCTAAAGATTCCATTTCAACCTTAGAATCTTCTTTGCCCCAATTGCCCACCACAAACTTCCAGTCACGCTCATCACGGCTTAAAGTGGTTATCAATCCTGCATGAAAATAGACCTGCCCTTCATAGTTAAATAGTGCTGCATTGCCTTGAGAAGCATCAAAAATTACAGTGATCTCATCGGTAATTTTTGGTTGCTGTGGACTCACTTTGATAATCTGAGCAACCAGACTGGAAGTGAAAAAAAGTGTCGCGAATAAAGCAAAGAAACTTAATAGAAATGAACGGATTTTTAAAGTATTATGCTGCTTCATAAGTAAATTTCAAGACGAATTCCTTTTTTTATTTTTTTAATTCGATGATTCTTGCCGACATTGCAGGAATAGAAATCATCTTCAACTGATCGAAATTAGTACGGTGTAAAATATCGGTACCTGTAGAATATCCCTTTAAACTTTCAGCAAAACGATCGGTTCTGAAAGTACGGCTTTCTTTATTATTGTTAATAACTACCATTACTGATTCATCCTCATCGTAACGAAAATAAACATAAACACCTTCTTCAGGTATATAATGCTTCAGCTGCCCTTGATGAATCACTTGCTTATCTTTCCTCCAGTTCAGAAGCATGCGCATAAAATCCCATGCATCTTTCTGTTCAGTGGTAAGACCTTCTGAAATGAAAGCGTTGGCGGTATCTCCTTCCCAACCTCCCGGAAAATCTTCTCTTATGAAACCATGTCCATCGTGCTCCCAACCCGTCATCAATAATTCTGTTCCATAATAGATTTGAGGTATTCCGCGTGTTGTCATTAAAAAAACTATAGCCATCTTAAATTTATTAAAGTCTTTTCCCAATACTGAGTACAAACGATCGGCATCATGATTGTCAGCAAAAGTTACGATCTGGCTGGGATGACTATAAAGGAAATCAAAACTGATCGTTTCATAGAGCTTAGCAGCACCTGAACTCCATCCATTGTCTTCATTAAAAGCACTGTTAATGGCATATTTAAGCGGAAAATCGAAAACGAAATTCAAATTTGAGTTGAACCCATCTGCATTACGATTGCTTTCCATCCAATAAGAAACTTGCGGGGTAGTATTCAGCCATGCCTCCCCAACAACAGAAAAGTCAGGATATTCGCTACGGATATAATTCATCCATTTTGCCATAAAATCTTTATCGGAATAGGGATATGTATCCATACGAATGCCTCCCAAATCTGCATATTCCACCCACCATACGCTATTCTGAATAAGGTAATTGGCTACAAATGAATTCTTCTGATTGAGGTCGGCCATCATGGTATCAAACCATCCTTTGAGCATCCTGTCGCGGTCAGCATCAGATGCATATGGGTCCATGATTGTACCAGCCCGGAAATTAGAGCGGGTATATTCAGGCCACTGGTTGAGCCAGTCCTTCATCGGGAGATCCTTCATCCACCAGTGATTGATTCCAAAATGATTGAAAACCATGTCTTTAACAATCATTATTCCTTTCTTACCTGCTTCTTCTGACAACTGACGGTATTCATCATTGGTTCCGAATCGTGGATCAATACGATAAAAATTGGTTATAGAATAGCCATGATAGGAAGGTTTTGGGACATTGGCTTCAAAAACAGGATTGATCCATAATGCAGTTACGCCCAGATCAGCAAAATAGTCCAGATTGTCGCGAATGCCTTTCAGGTCACCCCCATGCCTTCCATTAGGATTATTTCTGTCAGCTTTATCTATCATCCCGGGCATATCATCATTGGATACATCACCATTGGCAAACCTGTCGGGCATCAGAAGATAAATTACATCACTGCTGCTGAATCCTTTGCGCTGTGAGGAACCAGACTTTCTTTCAAAAAGTTCAAATGAATAGCTAATTTCGTTTCTTTTTTCGTTATCAAATTGTATAAGGAAAGTTCCTGGCAGGGTTTCTTTCTCAATTACAAGATTTAAGAAAAGATAATTTGGGTTTTCTACTAAGATTGTTTCTTTCAGTGTCACTCCCGGATACTCAATCACAGGACGTAATACGCTGATATTTTTTCCATAAACCATGAGTTGTAGCTCGGAATGCTCCATTCCTGTCCACCAAAACGGAGGTTCAACACGGGTTAGTTCCTGTGCTGTTAAAAGCTGTTGGACAGCCATAAAAACCATTATGAGGAAGAGTCTAAATCGACTTTGCAGGGCTTTCTTCATACTTAAATTATTATCAGTTTGAAAATGAATGACTATGACATGCTTACTTTTCAATTGGATTTTTGTTGCAATTTCAATACCAACAAAAAATCAGTCTGCAATAGAAATCCTAAAAAATTTGAAGGGTAAAGATAATAATTCCAGATTGATATTCTCCACTAAAAACAAACTCCATCTTAAGAATAATACCGCAATCGGTTGAAGGTTTTTAATCATAAGATGACAATATTAGAACCAGCTTTGATTTCAAAAAACGTGCATTCTCAGATAAAAAAACACTTCAAAACTTTTGTTTGAGCATATTGCTTATTGCTCTGCGATCTATTTTACCGCTTTCGAGAAGGGGAAATGGCTCAATTGAAACTATCTGTCTTGGGACTTCTTGCTCTGTAAGATGCTCCATCAATTGCATCCAAAGGTCATAAACTTCACTTAACGACAATGTTTGTTCGATAACGAGAAAAGGCAGCTGCCCGGCTTTGTCATCCTCTACAGGGACAATCGCAAATGGAAACCGGAGTGTAGATACAATTTTGGTTTCAATCATGTTTGGATGAATTTTGATTCCAGCTGTGATAATTACATCATCGTAACGACCTAATATCCGGAAACAATTATTTTCATCCAATATCGCTATATCATTGGTAATCAACTTTTTTTTTGATAACATCGGTGCATTAATCATGAGACATTCACGATAATCAAGCGAGATATCAATGCCATCAAAAGGCGTAAACCAATCACTTTTTTCTGGCCCATTTACTGCACGTAAAGCAATATGACTCAATGTTTCGGTCATGCCGTAGGTATGAAAAACAGAAGTAGTTATCTTCTCCGCGGCAAGCGTAATAGCGGGATTCAATCCACTACCTCCCAAAATGATTGTACTTATCTTCGTTAGTTTTTCAGGAGTCTCCGAGTAGGTTTTTATAAACTGAAAAGGCACCATTGCGGCAAAATCAATCTTACTTTCAATCGCGGCAAGCGGATAGGATGTCACGTTTGTAGTAATAAGATTCAGATTTGCAACCATAGACCTGACAATCATCATTTTACCAGCAATATAAGCGGGTGAAAGACACAAAAGGGCATTCATGTTGGGTTTCAAATCAAAGTAGGTTGTCGTTAGCAGCGCACTTTGCAACATCTGCTCTTTTTCAACAAGAAGAAATTTTGGCGTCCCTGTTGAACCGGATGTTTTCACCTCTATGGTCGGTTTTCCATCCAACCAAAAGGCAAGAAACGTGAACACTTCTTTTAAAAGCAAATCCGATTCAAAACATTGATTTTCAATTCGTTTCATCAACATTTCTTTTGTGTGATGAATGCCATTTAAAGTCAGTGTTTCAGGAACCTTCATGGCTTTAGTTGATTAAAGTTCCACCCAAGATCAGGGTTATGAAACAACATGCCATTGCATATTTGAAGGGGAGATTCAAAATTATTGGTATACAGCTGACCGGTTCCCAAACCCTGGGGCAATGTCAATTTTTTAGTGGAAGTCCACTGCGCAATGACATTTAAACCAATATTTGATTCGAGTGCTGAAGTTGCCCACCAATCAATTCCATTTTCATCGGCAAGAGAGATCCATTCCTCACTTTCTTTCAAACCACCAACAAGACTTGGTTTTAAAATAATATATTGGGGTTTAACAGTTTTAAGCAGCCACTCACGTTCAGGTCTGCCGGTAACATAAATCAGTTCCTCATCAAGTGCAATTGGAATAGGGCTTTTTTCACAAAGCAAAGCCATCTTCTCAAACTGACCCTGTCGCACTGGTTGCTCAATGGAATGAATTCCGAAGGCTGAAAGTTGTTTTAGTTTTTCAAGCGCCTCATCAGGACCAAATGCTCCATTGGCATCCAATCGAATAACAACTTCCTGACTACTAAATTCTTGGCGTAAAAAATGCAAAAGCTTTAATTCCTCTTCAAAATCAATCGCTCCCACCTTTATTTTAATACAGTTGAAACCTGCATCAATCTTGCTGGCAATCTGCTTTCTCATGTTTTCAGGAGTACCCATCCAAATCAATCCGTTGATAGGAATTGATTTTAGTCCTAAAGTAAAATCGTTGATAAAAAAGATTCTCCTGCCACCTTGCTTTAAATCAAGAAGTGCTGTTTCAAGCCCAAAATGCAAAGCAGGAAATAACGATCCGCGTTTTGTGATCCAGGACTCATAATGTTGTATCTGCTGACAAAGCGTAGCAAATTCTGTTTCGATACTCTCCGCTGGATCAGGACTTAGTCCGGGAATCAGACTACATTCACCAATCCCGGTTATTTCAGGGTATTCTGAATCATAAAGAAAAATGAACCAGGAAACTTTACTTCGAAGGACTCCTCTGGAAGTTCCTGCTGCTTGCCTGAACAATAAGTTATAAGGTATGTAATTCGCTTTAAGCATATTACAAAAGAATTGTAATTCCAAAGACGAGCGTCAGAAGGAGCGTTTTCAAAGCCAGTTTTTTAAGATAAGGATCAAGGTGAGCCAGATTTTCTATTTTCTTTATTTCAACCAAGTCCTTAACAAAAAGCGGAAGAAGAAGGATAAAAGTATAGGGCCATAAGCCAGTTAGATAAGTATATGAGAAAACGCCCAGAAACACAAATGGCAATAAAATGAGTAAAGTATGATATTTTAATGCGTTAATATAACCCATTGAAACAACCATTGTTCTTTTTCCACTGCTTTTATCATTGTCAAAGTCACGCAAATTATTCAGATTTAGCACGCCAGTACTCAATAATCCCATTGCCGATGCAGGTAACAGCAATGTAAGATCAAAGGTATTTGTAGCAACATAAAAGGTGCCTGCAACACCTAACAATCCAAAGAAAAGGAAAACAGAAAGATCACCAAGTCCTCTGTATCCATACGGCTTTTGTCCAACGGTATATTTAATGGCGGCGACAATAGCACCAAAGCCAAGCAAGAGAAACCCTATACGGGAAAACAATGGTATCTCAGCAACCCATAAAACAAGTATAATACCGCTTAAAAGTGCAAGAAAAGATACAATAAGGATGGCACTTTTCATAGAGCGATGCGTTATTTCACCTGATTGCACTGTCCGGAGGGGGCCAATGCGGTTTTTGTTGTCGATACCACTTCGTGAGTCACCATAATCGTTGGCAAGATTGGACAAGATTTGTAAAAAAAGCGTTGTAATTCCGGCAAAAATAACTGCATTTAGATTGAAAGAAGGTTGTAAGCGGGCTAAAAACCCACCCAAAGCAATACTTGCCGACGCAAGTGGAAGCGTTCGCAGACGTGCTGCTTTAATCCATGAATGCAGTGTTGCCATCAAACAATAAACTTATGGAAATTTTGGATATTTATGAAAGTCAGGATCTCTTTTTTCAAGAAAGGCCTTTTTACCTTCCTGCGCTTCTTCAGTAAGGTAATAAAGCAAAGTGGCATTACCTGCAAATTCCTGCAACCCTGCCTGACCATCCAATTCAGCATTTAATCCAAGTTTTATCATGCGCAGTGCCATCGGGCTTCGTTTCATCATGATCTCACACCATTCAATGGTTGCATCTTCCAGTTGATCCAATGGAACAACACGATTAACCATCCCCATTTCAAGGGCTTCCTGGGCAGTATAAAAAAGATTCAAAAACCAAATCTCTCGCGCTTTCTTTTGCCCGACAATACTTGCTAAGTATGACGAACCAAAACCGGCATCAAAACTACCAACCTTTGGACCAACCTGCCCAAACCTGGCCGATTCAGCCGCAATGGTAAGATCGCAAACTACATGCAAAACATGTCCGCCACCAACAGCCCAACCATTCACCATGGCGACAACAGGTTTTGGCATCGAACGTATTTTACGCTGCACATCCAAAACATTGAGGCGAGGAATTCCTTGTTCGTCAATGTACCCCCCCTCGCCTTTTACTTGCTGATCGCCACCACTGCAAAACGCCTTGTCTCCTGCACCTGTTAAAACAATGACATAAATATCCTGATTTTCACGACAGATATCCAGCGCTTCAGCAATCTCGAAAGTTGTGGTCGGACGAAATGCATTGTGCAACTCAGGCCTGTTGATGGTTATCTTACCAATGTGGTTCCAGCTTTGAAAGAGAATATCTTTGAAAACTTTGATGGTGCTCCAGGTTCTATTTGTTTCCATAATTGCTTTTTTAATATAACAATTGTTGATTTTGTTTTGTTTCAAATTATTTGAACAGAGTCATCAGTTTTATCTTTGAGCAAAAATGGTATGTGTTTTATTGAAGTTTTCAAATATGGAAACAGAAAAAACGATACCTTGTTTGCTGATGGGCAAAATTAGAAAAAAACGGCAGGAAAAACAGCAGAACATCCTCAACAAAAGGAATCTTATCATCAAATTATGGACATTCCTTTATGAAAATAACTGGCATCCACTCAAATCCACAAAAGCTTAACCCAATTTTGGTGATAATTCCTTGAAATAGCATTTGAGCGTTTCAGCACTTTTGCGGGCAGGACTTTTGATTTCGAGAATGGAAGCTCGTTTTGAAGGATTAAAAAATGATGCAAGTTGCTGATTTAGTTCATCTTTATTTGAAGCAGTGTAATAATCAAGTCCAAACGCTTTTGCAATGAATTCGCCAGAGGTTTGGTGCTGTGCTTCAAAGAATTCTTCCAACAATCCTGTTTCTGCAGGCCCGTCAATAAACCGGAAGATTCCTCCTCCGCCATTGTTGATTACAATAATTTTAAGGTTTACCGGAAGATGCTTGTTCCACATAGCGTTGGAGTCATAAAAAAATCCAAGATCACCGGTAATCAAAACAGTGGGTTTGTGGGTTGCAAAAGCAGCTCCGGCTGCTGTTGAAACACTGCCATCGATACCGCTTGTACCGCGATTTGAATCGAAACGATGTAAATCAGGATAGTCAAACAACTGTGAATAGCGAACAGGTGTGCTGTTGGCTAGTTGAACATCGTAAGATGCCGGCAAGAACTTAAGTATCGTTTCAAAGATTTTTAAATCTGAAAAAGTACAAATCGAAAGAAATGCGTCATGACCCAACTTTGCCTTCGCCTTGAGTTCCTTCCACCGAGCGTTGTATTCACTTTTTAAAGTAGAACTAAATGTCATAAGTTGATCTAAAAAAACGGTAGGTTTCATTGGAATAGCAACGGTAAGATGTTGATATGTATCCATTTGGAAATCCATTAGATCAACGTTCCAGTGATATTTGACCTTGCTATCCCTTAAAAATGATTTGATTCGTTTTGAAACAATGTGACCACCAATCGTGAGTAGCAAATCAGGGTAATACGTTTCAGGATTTGCCATTGTACTCAAATTACGATCGATACATCCAACGAAAATATCATCGAACACATTGGACGTTGTTTCAGTTAGCACAACCACAGAAGAATCCATCGCCAATTTTTTCAATTGCTGAAGCAACAAGTCATCGGGAGGCATTTGACCAACAAGTATCATTTTTCGTTCGCTCTTCTTCCATTGTTTTTCCAATTCGATAAAAGCTTCATCCGAAAGCTGCATTGACACTTCAGCAACTTTTATTTCCTTGGGTCGTGTTATCAGTTTATGATCAAAGCCATAAAGAGGCTCACTGAAGGGAACATTGATATGCACCGGACCCGGAACCGGATAAACAGCCGCATTGAGTGTTTCAGCGATAAGTCTGTCGTTATACCAAAGCTCGTCCGAATTATGAATCGATGAAGGTAGCTGAACGCTTTTACGAACGTGAGGCCCGTAAAGTTTGTTTTGCTGAATGGTTTGACCATCACCCTGATCGATCCATTCTACAGGTCTGTCAGCGGTAAGCACAATAAGAGGTATTCTCTGGTAGAAAGCTTCTGCAATTGCTGTTGCATAATTCAATGCTGCAGTACCCGAGGTACAGGTGATGGCAACGGGTTCCTTAAGTTGTTGCGCCATTCCCAGAGCAAAAAATGCAGCACTGCGTTCATCTACAATTGTATGACAATGAAATTCCTTTTGCTGAGAAAAGACAGTCACAATGGGTGCATTACGCGATCCGGGTGATACGATAAGATGTTTGATACCCCTGCGGGCCATCATTTCGGCAAGATGAATTAAACCAGTTTTATCGTGAAACATGATGCAAAGGTCAGGATAAATTTGAGATTACCGAAGTTAAAGTTTCTGCTTTTAAATTGGTCTCGTTCCATTCTGATTCAAGTTCCGATTCTGACGTTAATCCGCCGCCCACATATAGGAAGGCGGTTTTATTCATAATCTCCATACATCTCAGGTTAACAAAGATCTTCGCATTGTTTGACGACTCTACAATTCCAAGATATCCGGAATAATAGCGTCGTTTGTGTTTTTCAGTTTTCCGTAGCACCTGCATGGCTTCATCGGCTGGCAGTCCGCAAACAGCAGGCGTTGGGTGCAGGTGAGAAATCAGTTGTTGTAGAGGTATTTGATCAGGAATCTTAAAATAAAACATGGTTTGCAGATGGGCTACATTACCTGCAAAAACTGTTTGAGGTCCACGCTCCGTATAAACTGCAATACCACTTTCAAGCAATCTTTGTCTTAAGAATAACGTAACGAAAAGTTGTTCATTTATTTCTTTTTCACCCCATTGGAAATTTTCAGATTGTACTTTAGTTGCCGAAGTTGTTCCAGCCAAAGCCATGGTTTCGGCCAATCCATCTTCAACTTTTAAAAGGGTCTCCGGACTGGCACCCATCCATAATAATTGTTGACCATCGCTGAGAAGGTAAACAAAAGCAGCTGGATATTTTTTGCACAATTCAGTAAACATCTGTTCTAATGAGAAGTTTTCAGGGAGTGCTTTCCGAATAACACGTGAAAGCACAATTTTTTTCAATCTCCCCTCCTGAAAAATACTTAAAAGTTCATTTGCTTGCTGCTGATATTCAATATTTGAGCTTAAATGAGGCTCTTCAGATGATGTAAAAACTAACTTTGAATCAGGGGAGTTAAAATAAGTGAGCACGTCGATATCAGCTCCTTCGAATTGTTTTTCAAAAGGGAAATAAAGCACAGGGCTAACTTCATCTTCATCAAAAGGAGCAAAAACAAAATATTTTGTGTCAATATCAGGCACATTTCTACTGAAACTACCTCCAACACAAATCACAGGGTTCAATGTTTCTGGTAAGCGATAGCAAACAAAGGGAATCTCCTCAACCAAAAAACGGTTTATTGCCTCGATGAATTTCATAATAAAAGTACTTATAACTGCTTTGGAATGATGAAATTGGTAAGGCGACAGGTTGAAATAAGCTGGCCGTCTTCTCCAAGAATGTCGATATTCCAGATATGGGTGTTCCTTCCTCGGTGAATAATTCTTGCCTCAGCATACACCCATCCATCCTTGGCGGAGCGAATATGATTGGCGCTCATATGAGAGCCTCTGACATCGTTGATTTCAAGATCAACAATCATGGTTGAACCAATACCTCCAACTGTTTCTGCCAATGCCAGACTTCCGCCTCCATGAAGCAATCCCATTGGCTGTTTGGTACGATCGTCAACAGGCATCCTGGCACGAACAAAACCATCTTCAACAATTAGATATTCAATACCTAACTGCTCCATCAATGTATTTTTATTGGTGGCATTAAGCTGATCTAAAGTCCAGTTTTTTTGAATCATCCTTACATCTTTAAATTGAATTTTTCAATCAATGAATTCATCTGATCAAGAATGACGAATGGATTGATTTAATTACTTCCGGAATATAAACAACTTAAAAAATTAAAAGTTCATTGAAATTTTAATCATCTATCCGTCTATTCCTCAATGCCCAACTCATTAAGCATAAAAGCATATTCAAGGGCTGCTTCTCTGAGTCGTTCAAAACGACCTGATGCACCGCCGTGGCCAAAATCCATATTGGTTTTCAATAGAAGTGCATTGTTATCCTTTTTCATATCGCGCAATTTGGCAACCCATTTTGCAGGCTCCCAGTACTGAACCTGACTGTCGTGCAAACCCGTTGTTACCAGCATAGCAGGATATTCTATGGCTTCCACCTGATCGTAGGGTGAATAAGAAAGCATAAACTCGTAGGATTCTTTTTCGTTTGGATTACCCCATTCATCGTATTCGCCTGTGGTAAGTGGAATTGTTTCATCGAGCATTGTTGTGACTACGTCCACAAAAGGAACCTGAGCTACAACGCCCCTCCATAGATCGGGCCGCATGTTGATTACTGCTCCAACCAGCAATCCCCCTGCGCTTCCTCCCATTGCAAATAGTTTTGATTTAGAAGTAAATTTTTGCTCAATCATGTATTCGCCACATGCGATAAAGTCATAAAAAGTATTTTTCTTTTTCAATAATTTACCATCTTCATACCATTGCCTCCCCAATTCCTGACCGCCTCTGATATGAGCAATGGCAAAAACAAATCCACGGTCTAACAGACTCAGGCGGGAAGAAGAAAAATAGGCATCCATGGTAACACCATAAGAGCCATAACCATAAAGAAGTGTTGGATTGTCTCCATTTTTTACAAGACCTTTTTTATACACAAGCGAAATAGGCACTTTAACACCATCATGCGAAGTTGCATAGAGGCGCTCCGTTTTATAATCCTCAGGATTGTATCCTCCCAGCACCTCTTGCTGCTTCAGCAGTTTTTTTTCTCTTCCAAGCATGTCAAACTCAAAAACAGAATTTGGTGTTGTCAGGGAAGTGTAACCATAGCGCACCTTGTTGGTATTGAAATCAAGATTTGTACTCAAATAGGCTGTATAAGCAGGTTCACCAAAATCAATATAATAGTCGGTACTATTATCCCATTTCATGATACGAAGTTGCACCAAACCATCTTTTCTTTCCGACACAGCAAGGAAGTTGGCAAAGACATCAAAATCTTCTAACAATACATCATCACGATGCGAAATTACTTCTGTCCAATGGGACATTTCTGTTTTATCAACCGGGGTTTTCATCAACCTGAAATTTTTTGCATCCAGATTTGTCCTCACATAAAAATGATCTGCATAATGATCGATACTATAGAGCAAATCGCTCTGACGGGACTGAAATAGTAAGAAAGGTGATGAAGGATTATCTGCCTTTTGATAGCGAAATTCAGCTGACATAGTGCTTGTTGAACCGATCACAACATAGTCTCTTGATTTTGTTTTGTAAACAAAGCTGTAAAATGTTGGATCATTTTCCTGATAAACCTCAATATCGCTTGCAATATCGCTTCCAAGTACATGCTTCAGAATTTTATAAGGACGCAAAGTCTCATCCTTTATGCTGTAGTACAATGTTTTATCATCATTGGCCCAAGCCATATTACCTGAAGTATTCAAAATAGCATCAGCATAAATTTCGCCAGTTGAAAGATTCTTAATGTAAATGGTGTATTGTCTTCTGCTTACGGTATCTACCGAAAAAGCCAGCAAATTGTTATTCGAGCTAACTTCCAGTCCTCCAATCTGAAAAAACGCATAATCTTCTGCCATTTCATTGCCATTGAGCATTATTTCTTCAACACCATCCATACTTTCTTTTTTTCGACAGTAAATGGGATACTCCTCTCCTTCTTCAAATCGGGTGTAATAAAAATAACCATTCAACAGATATGGAACAGAAATATCCGTCTGATTGATGCGACCAATCATTTCATCGTAAAGTTTCTCCTGCAGCGCTTTGGTATGATTTAGTATTGAGTCAGCATAGGTATTCTCTGCTTTCAGATAAGCGATTACCGAAGAATCTTCCCTTTGATTAAGCCAGTAATAATTGTCGGTTCTTGTTTGACCATGCATGGTCATTTCGTGCGGAATTTTTTTTGCTTTAGGAGGTTTCATTTCGTTTTTTTCTTGGGTAGTACAACTGCTTACCACCATTGTAACAACAATAAACAGCGCAGATAATGGGCCGGTAAATAAATGATTTTTCATGTGCTTATAGCATTTTAAAATTTATATTTCATGCATATTGATTTATTTTCAATTGCAATATCTTTAAATATCTATCTCAACTTTAACTTCTTAGTGCTTAAAAATTTATACCTGATTTATGGCTCATCTGAAAAAAATATGTCAAAAAGAAAATGTTATTCCCAAACTAGGCATCAAAGGCAATTGTCTGACAATATCATTGGTGATCTGATCCACATAAAACACATTTTTGCGGTTGTATATATTGGTCAAGCTAAGATTAATCTCCAGTTCGGAGTTTTCACCAAAAAAGAACCGGCGTTTTGCGTCCAGATCAAGTCGATGGTATGAAGGCAGCTGACCTCCATTTAGATCGGAATAAATAATCCCAAGCTGCCCATTTGCTGTTGTGTAATCGGAATTAATCCCGGATGAAAATGGAAGGTATTCATAATAACCCTGCACCTGCGTGAATGGAAATCCTGTTCCGAAGTTCCAGCGTGAACTAAACTCCCATTGTTTGAGATCGCCCGCTGTATAGGACAAAATAATGTTTGCATTATGCCTTCTGTCGTAGTGGGGCCGATATGAATATAGTTCTCCTGATTCTTCCTCAAAGGTCTTTGTTACATAGCCAAGCGAATATACAAACCATAAATATATCTTTTTTGTTTCGTATTTCAATGCCAAGTCAGCTCCATAAGCAGCGCCTTTTTCGATGATGAAATCCTTTTTCAAAACATCCGGAATCTCAAAATCGGCTGTATTTTCATCATAAAGCTTATTACGATTCAGGTTTGTCAACTGATTAAAGTCTTTGAGATAACCTTCAACGTTCAGGTTCACACTTCTGCTAAGATCCATTTCTACGCCAAAAATATAGTGATTGGCTTTCTGAAGCTTGCTCGTAACTTCCTTGCCGTCAAACTTTTTGGGCAAGTTGTCAGGTCCCGACAAGAAACCATAGAAAAGATTTACTACATCACGGTCGCTGTTGGCAGCAATAAGATTCTGCGAATAAACGCCGGTTGCAAACTTTAGACGCACGTGATCACTAAGTAGATATTTCATCGCAAGACGTGGTTCGGGCGATATTTCAGATAAAGAGGCATACCATTGCAAACGCAAACTTGGTTCAAACAGGAGCTTTCCAAAGCTCCCCTTATAACGCACATAACCTGCCAATTCTGTGGTGTTTTCAATCTGATCAATTATACGACCAACGCCATTGGTGAAATTAAATTCTGTTTTGAAACCATTAATCTCAACACCATATTTAATTAGATCTTTTCCAAGAAAATAAGTAAAATGGAATCCCATATTAAATCCATTTACCGAACTTGATCTGTCAGGCGCTGATTGTTCTGCCAGTGTTGCAGTGTAAGAAGAATAAGCCAGATTACCTTCAATGAGAACAGGTGATTTTCCGGGAATAATTAAAAAATCTGAACCACCCCCGAAAGAGTTCCAGCTGAAATCGGACAATGCTTTATAGTTGTTTACTTTGTCATCAAAATTAAAACCAAAGAAATTGATTTTGCTGCCATTTGAAGCATTGATGGAAGCTTTTCCATATATATCGAGGAAATTAAATGGCAACCCATTTTCGTCGATGTAAGCGTAAATAGATTTACTACTTTGTTCTAAATAGGAGTTTTTAACTGAAAGCACAAAGGATGCGCTTGAAGATTGATCCGTCTTGGCTTTTACAATGGGCCCTTCAACCATGATTTTTGAACCGAATGTACTTGCACCAACTTTTCCGGCAATGCGGTTTTTGTTACCATCCCGTGTTGTGATATCCATTACAGAAGAAATACGACCACCATAATCAGCACTGAAACCACCTGTAAAAACCTCAGCATTCCTTATAATATCTGTATCAAAAACAGAGAATAATCCAATGGAGTGAAAAGGATTATAAACAATCATTCCATCGAGCAGCACTTTATTCTGAATGGGTGAACCACCACGAATGTACAGCTGGCCTCCCTGATCGCCCGTAAAAATCACACCGGGCAATACCTGAAGGTACTGCGCAAGGTCAGCCTGTCCACCGATAGATGGTATTTTTTTCAGCGTTTTTGGGGTGAGATTGATAACGGAAGTTTTTGTTTCTGTAGTTGACTCCATCCGCTCTGCTGTTACATTTACCGTACTCAGGCTTACAGATGACTCAGTTAACTTGAACCTTTTATTGAGTACATCACCTTTCGTGACTGTAATAATTTCACGGATCGTGTCATAACCAAGATAGGTAACCAGTAAAGTGTACCGACCTTCAGGCAAACGCGTAATACTGAAATAACCATTAATATCTGTAGAACTTCCAAAATTAGTGCCTTCCAAATATACATTACAAAAAATGACAGGTTCTCCATTACTGGCTTCATAAACAAATCCACGCAGATTTGCTTCCTGACTCATCAATACAATGGGAGAAAATACAAAAATAAAAGTCACTAAAACAAAGGATTTGAAAAGGGTATAATATTTCATTGATACTGAAGTTGAAGTATTGCGTATTTAACAATTTCGTCTGGGAAAAGATTCCAGATTGAAAATAAGTTTGCAAAGTAAATAAAAACTACCTTACCCTTTTGGGATAAAAAGTTTAATATTCCAAAAATAAAGTAAAAGGCAGGCCTTTCAGTTCCTCAATAAAATATTTAATTCACAAATTTTTTATCATTGTTGTCCGGTAAAGGAGGCAGAAAACATTGAGGTTGAGGTTGAGGTTGAGGCTGAGGGATTGCTTTTTATTAAACCGATATTTAGTCCATAACGGGGCTATCTATTAGTAACAAGATGTTCATAGAGAGTAAATTAAGTAGTGATTCTATCCTTATGTGTTCGAAATCTTATTTTAAGCTGACTATAGATTTCTATTTGGAAAACAACTCTAAATTTTGTTAGGAGCTATTAGGTATTATCTCATAGGATGGATAACGAAAAGACACACCAGAATCATCCAAACGACCAATCATCAGTCAATATGATGTTTTTCATTGATTTCCTTTGCTTTGCGAATCAATTCTATCTCCTCCTCATGCAATGATTCAGGCAACACAATCTGAAGCTTCACCAAAAGATTTCCTGTTTCGTTTTTGCCATACACAGGCATTCCCATGCCTTTCAATCGCAGCACACTTCCACTTTGTGAACCTCCTTTCATGGGAATACTAATTTTTCCTTTCATGGTTTGAAGCGTCAGCTTTCCTCCCAGTAGAGCAGTATAAAAGTCGATATTAGCATTCATTGAGATGTCATTTCCGCTTCTCTTGTAAAGTGAGTCGGGCAAAACTTCAATTTTAATCAGCAGATCTCCTGATTCGCCTCCATTTCTGCCTTGTTGACCTTTTCCTTTGAGTCTCAAAACCTGTCCATCACGAACACCGGGTTTGATAGGGACTTTTATGGAACTGTCGTGAATCTGCAACATACGTATTGTACCATGGAATGCTTCATGAAGGGTTAGCTGCGTATTTGCATGGATATCCTGACCTTTGCGTACAATATTTCTTGTTTGCTGACGAAAACCACTTCCGCCAAAAAACGCTTCAAAGAAATCAGAAAAACCATCACCTTCGCCATAAGCATCGCTGAAATCAGCCTGCTGTCTTCTACGTCCAGATTGTCCAAAGTCAAAACCGGAAAAACCACCTTGTTCGTATTGCTTCCAGTTAGAGCCCAGTTCATCGTACTTTTTGCGCTTTTCCTTATCACCAAGCACCTGATAAGCTTCTGTAATGGTCTTAAATTTTTCCTCCGACTGTTTATTGCCGGGGTTTTTATCCGGATGATGCTGCACTGCCAGTTTGCGGTATTTTTTCTTAATGTCTTCCGCACTGGCAGACTTTTCAACACCTAAAACTTTATAGTAATCCTTGTATTCCATGAAATTTGAAAAGCTCAAAAAATATGCCACACGGCTGTCTTTGCCAAATCGTCATGGATTAGAAACTGATAAATGATCGTTTAGGAAAAATCATTTCAAATATCATCGCAAAACACATTAAACCATCAGATAAATCTGATCATAATTATTGAGAATTGCAGTAGCAAATATTTGCAAATCCTTTTGCTTTTTACTTTCAAAAGTGAAAAAATGTAGTTTTGCATCAATATTCTCACCAACAATTTTTATTGTTCACAAGATGTCTGCTGGAATGAAAAAAAGTCTCTTTCTATTTATTTTACTACTACCCTTTTCATCTTTTGCTGATGAGTTGTTGATGCCATTTGAGCGATTCAAAGAAGCTATTGATGAGCTATCAAAAAACAGGTTTTTTAATGTTGTCAAAATCGAAAACAACACAACGAATTACATAGGTATGATGATTGATTCTTCAGGCCTCATTGTATTGCTTAAAGTTGAAAGCCCTGATAAATTTGGAACATTTGAAAAATATGGCCAACATTACCTTTTCAATGAAAATGAAGCTATTTATTTTGAGCATGAGTTATTAAGCTCACTTCAGATCAATATTCCTGTTTCAGGTTATGTTTTTACCCTGAGCCAAAACAGCAAAGGCAAAAAGCTATTGTTAGAGGAGTTAGCAACGACTTCTGGCCTTACAAATCTAGACAGGGAAACACCCATATGGCCTGATGAAATCAAGGAAAGTTTCAGGCTTGAAGGCGAAATTCTTCATATCGAAAAAAAATCCTCACATCTTGAAGGTTTTCGTTTTGAAGTAAAGATAATTGCGCTTATGTCAGATACTTTGCTTCATTCATTGAAAAAAGTAAGTGCATTTTCTGAAAAAACGGATGATTTTATTTCCGTGCCCGATATGATTCTGATATTTAAAGGTGGAAGTTTTAAATACCTGGAAACATGCTGTGACCCCAACAGTCAGGTATATTTTACTTATTTTATCCGATGAAAATCAATGAATGTTTTTCTGGTAACAGAATCCTTCAAGCCAATATCAAAGAAGTCTTGGAAAAAAATATATCACTATCATTGATTAAACACCGACCAGTCGTTATCTTACTT
Organism: Bacteroidetes bacterium HGW-Bacteroidetes-1; assembly: GCA_002842755.1. Taxonomy (GTDB): domain Bacteria; phylum Bacteroidota; class Bacteroidia; order Bacteroidales; family F082; genus JALNZU01. Next base: position 52,159 of record PHDU01000013.1, read on the forward strand.
TAACTTACAAGAAAAATAAATTAAAAAAAAAGCCACCCGGGAGGGTGGCCCAATTATGAAAAACAAACAAAACAAGTCTCTTTGAAAATCACGTTTCAATTAATCTACCAACCTTTGTGCCAAAAATCGATTGATTTGATTGTCAATTAATTAAGTTTATCTATCATTGTGCATAAATTCCAATTCTTGGAATTTTATTCCTGTATCGGGATTATAATCTCAGTAAACAGAAAATTCACACTGTTTGATTTGTGCTATATATTCATCTACAGTACTTTATACTATAGTAAATCTGGTACAAAAAATAAAAAAAAATTCCCAAAACTGGAAATTTACATAGTAAAATTGAATCTACTATACAAGTTGCCTCTTACATACCATCAATCGTCCAAGCGTTTAAAGAATTATTTGTTTATTTTTGCCAAAATTTTTTATAATCATGCGCATCAAAACCATCTTTTTTCTTCTGCTGATTTCAGGGTTGTCTCTGCAAGCCCAGCAACTTCAGTTTTCCAAAGCAACACTTCAAAAGAATCTCTATTTTTTGGCTTCAGATAGCTTAAAAGGACGTTTCCCCGGCACTGCCGAAGATAAAATAGCCGTATCATTTATACGCAACTATTTTGAATCGAATCATTTAATTCTTCCGGAAGAAAACGGTTTACAACCTTTCACCGTGACTACTTCTGTTGAAGCATCCAGTGAAAATAGTTTGGCTATCAACACCACAAATGGGGTTTACGGAACTGATTTCAGTCTTTACACCTTTAGCAGCAACACAACCCTTTCTGCAGATGTTGTTTTTACTGGTTTCGGAATGAGTATAGAAACAGATGACTTTCAATGGAACGATTATGAGAATCTTGACGTAAAGGACAAATGGGTACTGGTGCTCAAGGGTGACCCCGAACCCGAAAACAATGACAGTCGGTTCATCCCTTTTGCAGATACACGAACTAAAACTCTTTTTGCCCGTGACAAAGGAGCTAAAGGAATTCTATTCATAGGTGGAAGCAAAAACAATCCATCAGATGAGCTTGCCCCTTTACTTTTTGAACGGGCAGTAGTAAGTGCCGGTATCCCTGCTATTGACATAAAGAAAGTGTGGGCCGAATCACATTTATTGGGCAATGAAATGACAATTGACAGTCTTGAAAAATTGATAATTGCTGGCGGGAAGCCCTATCAATTCAGTTTAAATTCTAAGGTAACTGCTACCACTTCTCTGGTTCGCAATGATGTTACCACCTACAATATCATCGGAATCCTTGTAGGCAGTGACCCTGTACTGAAAGACGAATATGTAGTGATTGGTGCCCATTATGATCATCTTGGAATGGGTGGGCAGGGTTCAGGTTCACGCATGCCTGATACCATTGCTGCACATATAGGTGCGGATGACAATGCGTCTGGCACAACAGGTGTAATGGAGTTAGCAGCAATGCTCTCTAAAAACCAAGTTCAGCTTAAAAGAAGTGTATTGTTTGTGCTTTTTGGAGCAGAAGAGATGGGACTGCTTGGTTCACGGCATTTTGTAAAAAACCTGCCCTTATCCAAAGAAAAAGTTGTAGCCATGCTCAACCTTGATATGATTGGCCGCCTTAACGAAAAAAGCGCAGTCGCTATTGGCGGCACAGGCACAGCCAAAGAAATTGATTCACTGCTCACAAATGTTGCAAAAAAGGGTAATCTGCAACTTTCATTTTCTCCGGAAGGATTTGGCGCTTCAGACCATGCCTCTTTTTATGCTGAAAATATCCCGGTAATGTTTTTCTCAACCGGCGCACATTCCGATTATCATACTCCGCTTGATTCACCTGACAAAATAAATTATGACGGAATGATTCAAGTTTTGGAACTGGTTGGCGATGTTGCTATTGCAATTGCTAATTCGGATGAGCAACTCAACTTTACGGAAGCCGGACCTAAAGAACGTGCTACAGGAAGACGCGGCTTTAAAGTAACCCTTGGAATCATGCCTGATTTCACAAGCAACAGTACCGATGGTTTAGGTGTTGGAGGTGTAACAAAAGGCGGGCCTGCCGATCGTGGAGGAATGCTTAAGGGGGATAAAATTACGGGAATAAATGGTATGCCGGTTGGAACAATTTACGATTATATGAACCGACTGAAACAACTTAAACCAGGGCAACGCGTCAATGTCGATGTGGAACGGAACAACGAAAAGATGATTCTTATTGTGGATTTATAACGTATCAAAATTTGCACACGCTTTACATTGATTTTCTCATTAGGAACCTGCTTTTCAAATTTGTAAAATTTGGTGCTGTAGGCTTCTCAGGTGTTTTTATTGATTTCGGTCTGACTTTCGTCTTTAAGGAATTTTTTCGTGTCCAAAAATACATCAGTAACGCCATCGGCTTTATGACGGCTGCCACATCCAATTACTTCCTCAACCGTATATGGACCTTTCAAAGCACCAACCCCAACGTTGTTTTTGAATATACTGAGTTTATCATTATTTCTTTTATCGGACTGATTATCAACACAGCGATTTTATGGTTTTTGGTCAGCAAACTCAAAATGAACTTCTACATCAGCAAGATTTTTGCAATAGGTGTAGTTACTTTATGGAATTTTGCGGCAAACCTTATGATTACATTTAATGTGTGACCCTGCGACATTCAAAACCGAAATACCCAAGCTATTTCTCACAAACATTTGTATTTTTGTTTTATCTTAATCAGAACATGAAAACATTACTGCATTTGTTATTTGCACACAGCAGCAGGTTGCTACAAACTTTTAGGTTTTCGGCACTGCTCATCTCAGCTTTTTTAGCTCAAATTGAAGTAGTGAATGGGCAAGCATTTCTTAAAGAGGATTTTATTATTTCAACAAACCAACTTGATCAGAACAAAGGTCCATTAAGACAAAACACCATTCATGTTCCACTAAAAATGGGCGGACCTGGATTTGACGCCATCTCCTCCTTTCAGCTTTTCTTGCAATACGACCCTGCAAAACTATCTTTAGCAGGATATATCCCTGAAGCAATTAACAATGTAGCGGTCAACAGCGAGGGAAATATGCTTGTTCTTAATTGGTCTAATCCTTCAAATCCCGTAAATTTTACTTCAACCACCATTCTGCTTCAGCTGCAGTTTAACAGAATCAGCGAGGGTGATGTGTCTCTAATCTTTCTTCCGGGAAGTCGGGTAGGCAACAATCAGGGCTTACTCCCCGTACAATATGTCAATGGAATAATTTTCCAGACGTGGCAACTTACACTCACATCTCAACCAACTGATGGAGGCACTACGACTGGTTCAGGCGAATATTTGCCAGGGCAGAGTATCAATCTTGCAGCATTGCCTTCATTGGGATTCTATTTTCAAAACTGGACACAAAACGGAAATATCCTCTCAACAAATCCATCCTTCACATTCACAATGCCTGCCTCAAATGTGAACATTCAGGCCAATTTTACGCCACAAAGCTATCAGGTAACAACGCAATCGATACCTTCCGAAGGAGGCTTAACATCTGGTTCAGGCGTTTATGAATTCGGACAAACTGTAAGTTTAAATGCAAACGCTCACACAGGTTATTGCTTTATAAACTGGACCATTGATGGAGAGATTGTTTCTGCCAATCCTTCGTATAGCTTTACAATGCCAGCCGAAAATTTAAGTATTTGGGCCAATTTTGAACACCTTTTGTATTCGTTGGATTTAGATGTTGATCCACCTGCATCAGGAAGCGCAACAGGAGGAGGAGATTATTATTTTAATGATGCGGTAACTGTAGTTGCAAATGCTTCTGAAGGTTTTCAATTTGAGTGCTGGACCCAAAATGCCAATACAGTTTCGACCAATCCGATTTACAGCTTTTTGATGCCGGCCTCCGCCCTGCAACTCATAGCCCGTTTCTCCATAAATACATACACTATTCAGATTCAGGCCAACAATCCTGATTTTGGAAGTGTGACAGGTAGCGGCACTTTCTTTCATAACGATCCGGTAACCGTATCCGCCTTGCCCAACGAGGACTATGTTTTTATTGCATGGATAGAAAACAGTCAGATCGTTTCTTTTCAGCCCATTTACACCTTTAACATCGTTTCGGAAAGAAATCTGACAGCAGTTTTTCAGGAGATGATGACTTGCTCCCAGCCCGTTGAGCTTTCCGTGAACGACCTAAGTGAAACAACAGCAGTCATTTCATGGGTTTCACCCTCAGAAATTCAGGCTTGGGATGTGCTTTGGGATCTGGCAGATTTCGATACACTTCAGACAGGAAATCTTGTTTCAAACTGGACACAGAACTTTTTACTTCTTGACAATCTTTCACCCCAGACTTCTTATGATTTTTATGTAAGAGCCATTTGCGGCGATGATTTACAAAGTTCCTGGACAGGACCATACCGTTTTTCAACCCACTATGTCGGATCGTTCGAACACTCGTCTTTCCCTCAATTCTTATTGTACCCCAATCCGGCAAAGGAAAGCCTGACCGTAGCATCACCATCAACTTTAACGGGTTGGATTCATTACGAACTGATTGATAACCGTGGAGTGAAAATCATGAAGGAGACAAAATGGTTTGAAAATAATCTCAAAATTTCACTTGCTGGCCTCCATCAAGGGATTTACTTCCTCAACGCAACCATCAACAGTCAGCATTTTACAGGAAAAGTATCCGTTGTAAATTAAAATCCGGGAACTATTGCTTTAACACACCTTGATGCGCCAGCTGACATTGACCATGTTTGGTGGAATCTGAAACAAATGTTTTAAAAAAATCCATTCAAATGTAACTTTTTATTATCCTTGTGCGTCATTACTATCGATTGCAACCAAGGCCTATGACCCGAAAAGAATACAATGCCTGTGTAGATGAACATGCCGACAAGCTTTATCGCTTTATTCTTAAGAATATACGTGACACCGACAAAGCGCACGATATCGTTCAGGATGCATACACAAAGGTGTGGCAAAAATCAGAAAGTATCAGCTTTGAAAAAAGCAAATCCTATCTGTTTACCACTGCATACAACACCATGATCGACATGATTAGAAAAGAAGAACGTATGACAAGACTTGAAGAACATCATCAAAAAAATGAAGTTTCTTTCAATACCTTCAGCGATCTTAAAGAAGTGTTGGATGAGGCCTTGCAACAACTGCCCGAAATACAACGTACTGTTGTTTTACTGCGCGATTATGAGGGCTATAGTTATGCTGAAATTGGCAACATCACCAACCTTAACGAAGCGCAGGTAAAGGTGTATATTTTCAGGGCACGCCTGGCATTGAAACAATATATTCAACGTTTGGATTACGTTTTGGAGGATAGATAAATGAAAATCAACGAAAACAATTACGAAGCATTTCTGCTCGACATGATCGAAGGCAGACTTGACCGGAAGGATGAAGTTTTGTTGAAACAATTCATTCTTCAAAATCCTGAATTGGGGGCATGGGAAGAACTGACAAGTTCTTTGCCTGTGTTAGTAGCTGAATCTTATACATTTCCTGATAAGCGTGCACTAAGGAAACCCGGAGCTCATAGCACAAAAGGAATGGATGAATCCAATTATGAGGAACAATTCATTTCCTTTCATGAAGGCCTGCTGTCGAAACAAGAGCAGGATGAATTAGATAATTTTCTGAAAGGAAACGCAAAGTTGAGAAAGGAATTTACGCTTTTCGGAAAGGTTTATCTGAAACCTGATCTTTCGATCCTTTTTGTTGAAAAGGAAAAACTGTATCAAAAAATTATTTTTTTAAGTCCTGTTTTTGTAAGAAATTTATCAATAGCAGCCAGCTTGTTGTTGCTTTTTTCAATTGGCTGGTGGTGGCTTCGATCTTCCCAGGTTGATCATAAAGTGATTATTCCGGTTGAAATCCCTGTTCAAGTGCCAAAAGAAACCAAACAAACCGCAATTTTTGAAAACATTACTCCACAAATAAGTGAAGTATCAGAAATTAAAGCAAAAAAAAGGGAGTCTTACGATTATTCTGAAACAAAAACACAATCTTCCCCAACAGAAGTTGGTGAACGGTTGGAGTCACTCCCATCCATGAGTGGATTCACAGCTTCAAAAATTGAACAACCCATCGAAGAAAAGGAACTTTCGGTTACAATTCCTGTGTCCAATCGTATTATTCTTGCTACACTTGTATCCGGAAGCAATATCGAAGCACAAGAAAAGTCAAAATCAGTTTTTGGCCGTATCATCGACAATAGCATTGGTAAAACGCTTGCTGCTTTCAAACCCTCTAAGGATGAACTTGATGACATCCCTGAAACGACACCATTGAGTAAGGGATTTTCACTTTGGGATCTGGCCAGTTCGGGTGTGAAAACATACAATGCCCTCACAGATAGTGATGCCCAGCTCGTACAGGCACACGACAAAAATGGCAATCTACTGGGTGTGAGATTCAATTCAAATCGAATCAATTTTAGCAAAAATTTCTCTACACCAACAGAAAACTAAGTTGTAATGTTTAATTTTTACTAAAAAAAACAGGTAAACCTCCATTATTATTATTCCTTTCTTATTTTCGCGTGTGAAAAACTCTTGTCATTTATTTGAGTAGTTTTCAAAAGATTAATATCTTTGCTGTTCATTAAAGAGAAAACTAAATATTTATTAACCTAAATTATTTTCATGATGAAAAAACTTTTACTTCTTAGTTTGGTAATCTGCCTTGGCTTTGCAGCTACTGCGCAGAGAACCTATACTTTCAAACAACAAGTGCATGAGCACAAAGCCATCGAAAAGATGAAGATAGGCATTGAACCCATTAAGGACAATACAGTTGTTAACGCACAAGCCGATGAAGCTCCTGCTTACTTGCCAACTTACAAAAACACCAATGTTGTAACTGTTATTGACATTGGAACTTCTGCCAACGCCTACAGCTATGGTTATGGTGGTGGACAAAAAGCTATTCTTCATGCTGAACCCGAGTTAAACCTCGTGACCAATTTCCATCGTATGGGTGGCGCCCTCGATGTAGGTGGTTATTCTGGTGACCTCGGCTATGATATTTCAGTTGACGGTGGTTTAACCTGGACCAACATGATTGAAATGTATGTTGCAGAGAACAATGCAGGTGGCACTTATTTCACTGATGCTGCCCGCTATCCCAATCATGGCGTTTACAATCCTGAAGGAAATACTGATCTAAGCAATGCGTGGTTGCAATACTTTGCTCCAAACCTTGATGGATCGAATTCTACTGACAGCTGGGGTGGATATAGTTTTGGTTCTGTAAATCTAGCGGATCCAACTATCAAAACCAAAAATCTGCAGTCTACAAATCCTCCGGTATATCAGTACATACCAGATTCATATGAGGTGACAAGACAAGGAAAAGTATATGTTGTTGATATCAATCAAGACTGGGGCAGCGGATCAGTTGTTTATCAGGGAAGCTTGATTATGAACGAAGGTGAATGGGATGAAACTGCCAATGATTTTGTATTTGAACAAGAATTATTGGATGCACCAGTTGCTGCTGCTACAACGCGCCCTTCAAATACTCAGGTTGCCTTTTCAGAAGACGGTATGACCGGCTACATTTCGTTCCTTGGCGACAATGAAACTGTGAACGTTATTGGTGGAGCACCAGGTTATTACCCTATCATTTTAAAAACTATGGATGGTGGTGCATCATGGTCCGACCCAACCGGTATTCAGTTAGCCGGGCCTAATGGGCTTGCCGGTATTGTTAATGACCTTTTGACAGACGAGCAGATTGCACAACTGTATGCAGCTCCTCTTCCTGGCCGCGATGAAATTCCTTACACAACAGGTTTTGACCACAACATCACTGTTGACGCAAATGGAAACTTACACATTGCTATTGTAGTTGGTGTTGTCGGTAGTACAGATTACAGTATCGTTTCAGAAGCCTATTTATTTGCAGCTTATGACATTTATACCACCGATGGCGGCACAACATGGCACGCAGTTAAACTTGGAAGCATCAGACAATTCCGTGGCACATGGCCTGGTGACTATACTGAAGATAACCGTATCCAGATCACGGTTTCACCTGATCGTGAAACAGTTTTTGTAACATGGCTCGATACCGATCTTGAAGATGTTGAGGACAACACACGTCCTAACATTTACAGCCGCGGAATTCGTCCAAACCCATGGGGCACAGCTGATCTTACTTGTGATGGCACCAACCCTATTGCTACTAATGTTACACTTTTCTCACCCGGTATGTGGAATGCATCTTTTGCAGCTGTTGCTCAAAAGAGTTTCTTTGCCGATGGAAAATACACCATTCCAATGACATACCAGCCATTGGCTCCTGATGTTGATCCAGGAACTCCTGTTCAGTACAAATACATTACCAATTTCTTCTTCACAGACGCCAGTTTCTGTGTAGTTGGTGCAGAAGAAATTCAGCAAATTGAAACTACTCAGGTAAGTCAAAACTTCCCAAATCCTTTCAATGGTGAAACCAATATTTATATTAATCTTGCCAAAGGAAGCAATCTGAATCTTGAAGTTTACAACCTTACAGGACAAAAAGTTCTTGCAAAAGACTATGGTTACAAACCAGCTGGCCAGGTTACAATTACTTTAAGGGCTGACGAGCTCACTACTGGCGTTTATTTCTATACAGTTGAAGCATCTGGAAATAAAGTTACACGCAAAATGATTGTTAAATAGTTCAATCATTTTCCTTCATAAAAAAACGCCTTCAGATTTGGAGGCGTTTTTTTTATATATTTGCAACGATAATAGCATTAATTTTAAATCAAAACTTTCAAAGATGAAAAAACTTTTACTTTCAACTTTCTCCCTCATGCTTGCTCTTGGTCTTATGGCCCAATCGCCGATGCAAAAGCAAAGTGACCGATTAAGCAAGGTAGTTAATCAAAAAATGCCTGCACAAACAGAGTACAACACCTCCTTCACTGGCGATGTAAATCCTTATGTTTCAACGATAAAAGCACCAGATATCGTTATAGGCAACACACGATATGATCTGCAGTCCAACACGAGTATGGCCAGCCGTATTCACAAATTTGAAGATGGAACCATTGGGGCAACCTGGACTTTTGGCATCGCTGAAACAAGTTATCCTGAAAGAGGCACAGGATACAATTATCACAATGGTACCTCATGGGGCCCGGCGCCAACCGCCCGTATTGAGCCCGTCAGAAATGGATGGCCCTCTTATCAACCTTATGGACCAAATGGTGAAATCGTTTGTTCTCATACCGGTGGCACGGCAGGGTTGATATTCAGTTACCGTGAAACCAAAGGTACCGGCGATTGGAATTTCTTCTATTTACAAGGACCAACCGGCTTTCAGGATTTATTGTGGCCCAGAATGATGACCTCGGGTGAAAACCATGAGATTATTCACGTCATTGCTGCTCTTGATGCTGCCTATCAAGGTCTTGATGGAGCACTTTTATACAGTCGTTCCGTAGATGGTGGACAAACATGGTTTCCTGAAAACGAAATCCTTGACGGACTTACTTCAAGTGACATATTCGGAGTCGAAGGTGATGCGTATGCATGGGCTCCTCCAAAAGGCGATACCATCGCATTTATTGTTGGTGACTTTGCAAAAGATGGTGTTGTACTGAAATCATATGACAATGGTGAAAACTGGGAATCAATGTTTTACTATCAGGCACCTATTCCTTTGTTTGGAAATGAAGTGCCACTTCCTAATCATGGTGGTATAGATGGCTATCAATCAGCAGTTATTGACGATTTAGGTCGTGTTCATGTTGCAGCCGGAAGAATGATCCATTCTGCTGATGGCACAGGTGGCCCAACCAATTACTATCCATATTCAAACGGGCTGCTTTATTGGAATGAAACAATGGCACCGCTTGACAGCGCACAAATAAAAGCGGATATTCTGGATGTTAGTGGCATGAATCCTCTTAATTTACTTGCTGAAGTATGGGATAATGGTGTTGATACCATCATTGGAGTAGCTACATATCAGGCTTCACTAACATCGATGCCACAGCTTGCATTTGACTATGATAATAAAATACTCTATGCTTTCTACTCTGGTTTAGCACTTGGTTTCGCTACAGAAGAATTCAATTATCGTCACGTTTGGATGCGTTTTTCAGATGATTATGGCCAGACGTGGAGTCCATATCAGGATCTCACCGGTGATATTTTCCATATATTTTCAGAATGTGCATGGTTATCTGTAGCTTCTAAGGTTGACGACCAGGTCCATTTATTGTATCATTCAGACAATGCTCCGGGTAATGCAGTTCGATTTGAAGGTCATGGTGTAAATGATAATTATGCTGTTTATTTGCCTGTTGCCACAGTAGTCGGCATTGAAGAAAAACCAGCTTCAATTCTCGATATCAACCAGATAACACCAAATCCTGCTACAGACATCGCACGCATGGTAGTTCATGTTGACCGTGCTGTAACAGCGCAGTTCAGTCTTGTGAATATGTTGGGACAGGAAGTTTATGAACGTACTTCTTCTTTTGGGTATGCTGGCCCACACACACTTGAATTGGATGTTCGCAATTACGATGCAGGCATCTATTTTGTAAGGGTTAAAGCAGGAAATAGTGTTTCTGTCAAAAAACTCATTATCAACTAAGTTGATATAAAAATCAAAAAAAAGCTGCCTTTTGGGTAGCTTTTTTTTTATAAAATAGAGTAGGAAAAAGTACTTTTCTTTAAAGTGGTTTTTGAAGCATCGAAAAATCAAATACATTCATAATTTCTGTTGATATGATTCAAACATTTGATAGAAAATGTATGTTTTTAAACCTTATTTTTGCAAAAATTTAGCTTTAAAATGTCAGAAAACTACACGGACGACAGCATCCGTACATTAGACTGGAAAGAACATATCCGTCTTCGTCCGGGGATGTATATCGGAAAATTAGGAGATGGCACTTCACACGACGATGGAATATATGTGCTTTTGAAAGAAATCATTGACAACAGCATCGATGAATTTGTGATGGATAACGGTAAAACCATTGAAATAAACATCACCGACAGTTTGGTCAGTATTCGTGACTTCGGTCGGGGAATGCCGCTGGGAAAGGTTAATGATTGTGTGAGCAAAATAAACACCGGAGCAAAATATGATTCCAGTATCTTCAAAAAATCAGTAGGACTTAATGGCGTGGGCTCAAAAGCGGTAAACGCTTTATCCTCATACTTCAAGGCCCAATCCTTTCGAGAGGGAATGACCAAAGCTGTGGAATACAGTCAGGGAGAACTGGTACTCGACTCACCCGTCGAATCAAGCGATGCGAGGCCAGGTACTTTGATTACCTTTATCCCGGATGAAGAAATCTTTGATAAATACCACTACATCCACGAATATGTGGAAGAGATGTTGTGGAACTATGTATTTCTCAACAATGGCTTAACGATCAATTTCAACGGGCAGAAATTTTTTGCCAAAAATGGTTTGCTCGACCTACTGGAGCGCAATATGGCCGGAGCTGAAACAATGATGTATCCGATCATTCACATCCGTGAAGAAGATTTTGAATGTGCTTTCACGCATAGCAACAATACGTATAACGAAGAATATTATAGTTTTGTCAACGGACAGCATACCACGCAAGGGGGCACCCATCAGAACGCTTTTCGGGAAGCTATCGTAAAAACTATTCGTGAGTTTTATAACAAGGATTATGACACTGCCGATATCCGCAATTCTCTTGTAGCAGCCATCAGTATTAAAATTCAGGAACCGGTTTTCGAGTCGCAGACCAAAACAAAATTAGGTTCGCTAAACATGGAGCCCAACGGAAGAAGTGTTCGTAATTTTATCGGGGATATTATCAAACGTCATCTGGATAATTATTTACATATCAATCCGGAAACAGCCGAAGCCTTGCACCGCAAAATCCAGATGAGCGAGAAAGAACGCAAGGACATGGCCAACATCAAAAAACTGGCCCGTGAAAGTGTAAAAAAAGCAAGTCTTCATAATAAAAAACTTCGTGATTGCCGTATTCATTTCAATACCAATCATGAAAAACGATTAGAAACAACACTTTTTATAACCGAAGGCGACTCTGCTTCAGGCAGTATCACCAAGAGCCGTGATGTTCAAACTCAGGCAGTGTTTAGCTTAAAAGGAAAGCCATTGAACAGTTACGGCCTTTCAAAAAAAATCGTTTATGAAAATGAAGAGTTCAATCTTCTTCAGGCAGCAATCAATATCGATGAAACAATAGAAAACCTTCGATATAACAACATTGTGGTAGCTACCGATGCCGATGTTGACGGGATGCACATCCGGTTACTCCTTCTCACTTTCTTTTTACAGTTCTACCCTGATCTGGTACGCAGTGGTCATGTTTATATTTTGCAAACTCCTCTTTTCAGGGTCAGAAACAAAAAAGAAACCATTTATTGCTACTCTGAGGAAGAACGTCAGAATGCATTGCGAAAAATTGGCAGCAACGCTGAGATTACGCGCTTCAAAGGCCTTGGAGAAATATCTCCTGATGAATTCCGCTTCTTTATTGGACCAAGCATGCGGCTCGATCCAGTCATTTTGAAACGGGATGTGTCGATAAACGAGATTCTTGAATACTATATGGGTAAAAACACCCCCGAGCGCCAGCAATTTATAATAAACAACCTGAGATTGGAAGAAGACTTAAAAGAAGAAGTTCTTAAAGAAGCCTGAACTTTTTGATGTATACTATCCAATACATTTCCAAAACTGAAACAGATTGAAGTCAACCCCCTCAACTTTATCCTCAACCTTAACCTCAACCTCAGATTACATTTGTCCGGAAAAAAATGACCTGTTTTGCTGAAATAATATAGGAATAAAATAAAAGCGAAGGTTTCCCCTCGCTCTTTTTCAATTAACTTCCCCCATAGATTTTACCTTCTTTTCACAGTAAAGCTTGAAACAGCTGCATCCATACGGATATAAATTTTTTGAGAAGCCGTTTCAAAATTAGCTGTCTGATAATGTCCCTTGCTCATTTTTTCAAAACCATCAAGGTTTCTGCTTGAAAGCACACTGGAACCTTCAATTTTACAACCTGCGCCTTCCGGAATCGTAACATTGATCGATGATGCGCCGGCATCAATAGAAATATGTGTTTCCTTAAAGAGTTCTCCTAATGTAACTTTTATTGAAGCGGCACCGCCATCAATATCAATCTTTTCCACTTTGAAATCGGAAAAATTAAAGTCAAACTCAGCAGCTCCAATGTCAAAATCAAAAGACCAAACAGGATTTGGATTCAACATCAAATCGAACCTGCTTCCTTTGTTTTTCCCAACCTGTATGTCGGAACGTTGCTTAAGTGTAATTTTAGCTTCATTGTTAAGTTCCTGAACTTTAAAATCAAAGCGTGTGTTATTGCCTTTGTTTTCAGCAAATATGAGTTCTCCGGTCGTACCATTCAGTTTGTATATTCCAGCAGCTGCATCCATTGATAACGAAGCTTTGAGAATACTGTCGTTGTAAATTTCCCTGAATTCCTGATTAGAATAAGTATCTTCTCCATCATCTTCATCGTCGTGTCGATAATGGTAGTATGCGCCTGATTCTCTGGGTGCATCAGCATATCGTGCGTACATGAACACACTCAATACGATAATAACAAGGGCAAGCAAAAGCTTAATAAAACCCTGCACCGGCAAAATGGATACTCCCCACAAAATCAAAAGGAAAGGCCACAGTTTACCAACTGCCCACCAATCAAAGTCACAATAGCCAAGTCGATCAAGAAGTAAAAACAGACCTGAAGAGATAAGAATTGTTCCCCAAAAGACGTTTTGATGTTTCATGGTTTTGAAATTTAATATTTTGATGAGGGTTTAAGCAAAAATACACCGATGAGAATCAGTGCCACAGGCCACAAGTCTTTCGCATCAATGGAAGGTATAAAAGCAGCTGTCAGAAATAAAGCGCCCATGGCAATAAGAATGACCCCTGCAATGAGCTGGGTCTGGTTATTTGTAGGCTTTTTGGCAATAGCCTCCGCGACAAAAGGATCAGTGCTACTTTTGAATTCTTCAGTAACAGAAGCCTCCGTTTCATTTTTACTAAATCCTTGCGGAGGCATCCAGGGTTCTTCGGGCAGCACAATCCAAAGAATGATGTAGGCTAGCAATCCGCCACCGCCAAACACCAACAGAATAACAAAAATGAGCCGGACAACAACCGGGTCAATATTCATTTTTTCGGCGATGCCACCGCAAACACCCGCAATTACTTTGTTCCTGCTTCTACGCCAGGGAGTGTAACTATTTTCCATTTTTTTATTTCTTAAATTCAAAGTTAATCAATTTATAAGACATGAAAATACACAAATAGTTACATTTTTTTGTCAAAAAACATTTATTAAAGAAAACTCACATTAAAATTCTTTATAAACAGTACCTAAATGGTAGGATTATGAAAGATTTTTGTAATTTTAGCGTTCAATTTATGCAAACATCAACGTATATAATTACAAACATTTTAAACACAACAGAATGATGAAAATTAAAGTTGTCAATCCGGTAGTTGAGCTTGACGGCGATGAAATGACACGTGTGATCTGGAAGTTTATCAAAGAAAAATTAATTCTCCCCTATCTTGACCTCGACATTAAATACTTTGATCTGGGGATAGAAAACCGCGATGCAACGGATGACAAAGTAACTGTTGATGCAGCAAAAGCAATTTTAAAATACAATGTAGGAATAAAATGCGCTACCATTACGCCTGACGAAAACCGTGTGGAAGAATTTGGACTGAAAGCAATGTACAAATCACCCAATGGAACCATCCGCAATATTTTGGATGGTACAGTTTTTCGTGAACCAATCATCATAAGCAATATACCACGTCTTGTTCCAGGATGGAAATATCCTATTGTTATTGGACGTCATGCTTTTGGAGATCAATACAAGGCAACTGATTTTGTAACCAAAGGAAAAGGAAAATTAACGATCACATTCACACCTGAGGATGGTGGCAAGGTGCAACACTACGAGGTATATCAGTTCGAGGATGATGGCGTTGCTATGGCCATGTACAATACAGATGCATCCATTCGTGGTTTTGCCCATTCATGCTTTAATATGGCACTGCAGAAGGAATGGCCTTTATATCTCTCAACTAAAAACACCATTTTAAAACGCTACGACGGCAGGTTCAAAGATATTTTTGAAGAAATTTACCAGAATAACTATAAAAAGGCTTTTGAAGAAAAGGGAATTGTTTACGAACACCGGCTGATTGACGACATGGTTGCATCTGCACTCAAATGGAGTGGCAAATTTGTTTGGGCTTGTAAAAATTATGACGGAGATGTGCAATCAGACACACTGGCACAAGGATTTGGTTCATTAGGACTTATGACATCTGTTCTAATTACCCCCGACGGAAAAACAGTTGAAGCAGAAGCAGCTCATGGAACCGTGACACGCCACTTCAGAGAGCATCAAAAAGGCAATCCTACCTCTACAAACCCTATTGCCTCTATCTTTGCCTGGACAAGGGCATTGTCACATAGGGGTAAGCTTGATAATAACGAGGAACTTGTTGTGTTTGCCAAAACACTTGAAGCTGTTTGTATCGCTACTGTTGAATCAGGAAAGATGACAAAAGACCTTGCGCTTCTTATCTATGGAAACAGCCTCAAACCCGAAAACTACCTTTATACAGAGGAATTCCTGGAAGCAATTAACCAAGGACTTCAAGAACGATTGACTCAGAAATAATTCATTCATAAAAGTTGCACAATGTCAAATTTAAAAACCATTTTAAGAGAAAAAATTGAAGATTGGAGACCACGTACTAAAACCCTGGTGGAAGAATACGGTAATGTTGTTGTTGACAAAGTTACTGTTGGCCAGATTATTGGTGGAATGCGTGGAATTAAATGTCTGGTAACCGACATTTCATACCTCGACCCAAAAGAAGGGATTCGTTATCGGGGATATACACTTCCCGAAGTTTTTGAAAAATTGCCAAAACACAAAAACTCAGAGATGCCTTATGTTGAGGGATTATTCCATTTACTACTAACCGGTGATCTCCCAAACGAAACTCAAGTTTTTGAGTTGGTGGACGAATTTTCGAAAAGACGTATCCTACCTCGCTATGTTTACGAGATTATAGATGCATGGCCATGTTGCAGTCATCCAATGGCTATGTTTTCATCTGCCATCCTTGCTATGGCACGCGAATCTTTCTTTGCGAAAAAATATAAAGCAGGCATCAATAAAATGGAATATTGGGATCCTATGTATGAGGATTCATTGAATTTACTGGCAAAATTACCGGAAATAGCCTCTTACATTTATGCCAAACTTTATCGTGACGGAAAACGAATTGTTGGCAACCCTGACCTTGATTTTGGTGCCAATTTTGCTCATATGATGGGCAAACCAAGACCGTATGACGATGTTGCAAGGATGCATTTTATCATTCACGCCGATCATGAAAGCGGAAACGTAAGTGCTCACACAGCTCATCTTGTAGGCAGCTCATTATCTGACGCTTACCTTTCTACTTCTGCTATGATCAACGGACTTGCAGGCCCTTTGCATGGATTGGCCAATCAGGAAGTATTGCGCTGGCTGCAGGATTTAATGGATAAGATGGGAGGTGAAACACCCACTGAAAACGAAATGCGTCAGTATGTATGGGATACACTAAACAGTGGTCAGGTAATACCAGGTTTTGGTCACGCTGTTTTACGTAAAACAGACCCCCGTTATACAGTTCAGCGTGAATTCAGTCTTAAACATCTTGCTGATGATCCAATATTTAAATATGTTGACCTGCTCTATAAAGTTGTTCCTCCTATTTTACAGGAACAGGGGAAAGCCAAAAACCCCTGGCCCAACGTGGATGCACAGTCGGGTGTAATTCAATGGCATTATGGTGTTACAGAATATGATTTCTATACAGTATTATTCGGGATAGGACGTTCAATTGGTATCCTTGCAAACCTTATCTGGGATCGCGCACTTCTGTATTCACTTGAAAGACCTAAATCGCTAACTACAGATATGCTTGAAGAAATGGTGGGGATAAAAGACAAAAATCTCACCAACGATTTGCAGGATGAATAAAATCCTTTGCTAATTTTACACTCCGGTTCTTCATAAAGGGAGGCCGGAGTTTTTTTATGGTCAAGAATATCCCGCTTATATTACCTCCATTTCCCAGAGGATTTCATCTTATTACAGCATTGATAACCAATAAAATAGGGATTTTACCCGAAAACGGGTTGCTGCAATTATTCCTTCAACATACTTCGGCGGGAATAACCATCAATGAAAATGCAGATCCCACAGTAAGGTATGATTTGGAAATGTATTTCAACAGATTGGTACTGGAACGTGATTCACTTTTTACCCATATATACGAGGGGGATGACGACATGCCATCCCATATCAAAACCGCATTAACAGGAAATTGTTTAAGCATTCCAATCATGAACAGAAAGCTTTCACTGGGTACATGGCAGGGCATTTACCTTTGTGAATTTCGTAATCATGGTGGAGAAAGAAGAATTATTGCAACAATTATAAGCTGATTATACTATATAAAGCCAATCAGGATAGAAATTACAGAGGTAACTTTAGCTTTCTGCTTAAACTATGAAATTTGCCAAATATTCATGCTTTAAAATGCATTGATAAGGCATAATCCTATCTTTGCAATGAGATAAAGTAAAGTTTGTATTGTCCTGAAAAAGTCAATCTCAATTCTTAAACTAACTGATTTCGAAAAAGAACTAGTAATGACCTAAATGAGTTGTATGGAAATAGGTTTACACAAAAAGTAAACATATCTTGGGACGGCAGCGAAGCTTCCATTTCAATTCCAGAATGGTTCGATTGGTAGATCAACAGAAAGATACGATTAAAAGCATGGTCGAAAATTTCAATTCCAGAATGGTTCGATTGGTAGCGACACCGCAACCAATGAAGAAAAATCACTATCCTGCATTTCAATTCCAGAATGGTTCGATTGGTAGTGCAGAAAAGAGTTTGCAAATAAGCAAAGCATCAAATTTCAATTCCAGAATGGTTCGATTGGTAGTCCAAAGTTTAATAACAATAAAATGAAAAAAGAGATTATTTCAATTCCAGAATGGTTCGATTGGTAGTCCAAAGTTTAATAACAATAAAATGAAAAAAGAGATTATTTCAATTCCAGAATGGTTCGATTGGTAGAGATCGCTTATTGCTGCGATCATACGATATTGACCGATTTCAATTCCAGAATGGTTCGATTGGTAGATTACTGAGCAGGAATATTCTGTTTGTCAAAACGAATTTCAATTCCAGAATGGTTCGATTGGTAGGGGCAAAACATTAGCCCTGAGCTTGCCCGCCAACAGATTTCAATTCCAGAATGGTTCGATTGGTAGGTGCCGCCTTTAATGCAAATACAAGAGGATTAGCTTATTTCAATTCCAGAATGGTTCGATTGGTAGAGATCGCTTATTGCTGCGATCATACGATATTGACCGATTTCAATTCCAGAATGGTTCGATTGGTAGCCACAATAACTAAATCCCCGTCAGCGCAATGTTGAATTTCAATTCCAGAATGGTTCGATTGGTAGTGGAAAAGAAAGTTATAGGTTTAGCGTCTATTAAATTATTTCAATTCCAGAATGGTTCGATTGGTAGTTGTGACCTTTTGCGATTGCATAATCTGTTGCATCATATTTCAATTCCAGAATGGTTCGATTGGTAGTGTTGAGCTTTACGAAGATTGGTTCCAGGTTGAATAATTTCAATTCCAGAATGGTTCGATTGGTAGGATGGATTAATCGAAAAGGTGATTGTTTCCGGTAAAATTTCAATTCCAGAATGGTTCGATTGGTAGCCAAATCAATCGCAAAGCAATTCATCAACGCCAATGATTTCAATTCCAGAATGGTTCGATTGGTAGAAATTATTTATTTTACAAGCAATTAAAAATAATCTAATTTCAATTCCAGAATGGTTCGATTGGTAGAAATTGACCGTAAAACTCCCATTCCGACTGACAGACATTTCAATTCCAGAATGGTTCGATTGGTAGTAGACTACGGGTGTGGGTGTGGGTTTTATCTTGAATATTTCAATTCCAGAATGGTTCGATTGGTAGCAGAAAAGTTGTTAGATAACTTCTTAGACGAAATAAATTTCAATTCCAGAATGGTTCGATTGGTAGGTGGATTGCCATTAATGATACATCGGGATTAATTGTATTTCAATTCCAGAATGGTTCGATTGGTAGCCGTCGCTTTGAAAACAAAAAAACACCTGTTTTCAAGGCTTTCAGCATTACAAAATTAAGCTTTTTTCCGCATATTGTCGTCGACCTATAATGTGTATTTTTTCGCCAACCACCGACAACATTTATAAATTATTGATATTCAATATGTCAAAGATCGTTTTCTTGTTGAATGTTTGTTTCTTCTTTAAGTTTGCCAACAATTTTATGATCACCGACAATCAGATTATCTGATCCAGGCTGCTTCGCTCTTTCCCAATGATTTGTTTATCAAGCCATTTTTCCTGTCGCGTTTTAAAAATAATTAAACTGTCAAACTCAAGCTTCATGATGCCCTTTGCCCTTAAAACAAGTTCTTTTAACTTCACCTCTGTGATCTCTCCTTCAAAAACGGAGTTCTGAATCCAGTTCAGATATTGCCGGCAAAGTTTAAGCATCTTTCCAACCCTTTTTTCTCCAATATCATACACCAAAATTACATACATTTTTTCAGGATTATCAATTAAATTTTCGTTGCTACCACCACATTTTGAATGGTTTATATTCTTCAATACCCATCAGATGCTTAACAAGTTTGTAGCATTCAAGCCGTATCAGGTACTTATAACTGACATGCTTTTTCAATGTGCGGTGTTGAATTGTTTCCGAAAGACGCGATTCAAAACCCATTACAAAAGCCTTTTTTCCTTTTTCTTTCAGAATCGTTTTATTGAATGCAGGTTCAAAATCATCTCCCTTCAACTCGCGCCGGTTCAACATACTGAAAATTAATCTGTCAACAAGTATTGGTTTAAAAATCTCGGCAATATCAAGCGCCAGACTATACCTTCGTTCGCCGGGCGAATGCAGGTAACTAATGGTAGGGTCAAGCTGCGTCTGATGAATGGCTCGCAAACACTGACTATAGCACATCATATTGCCAAAAGAAATAAGCGCATTTACTTCATTCATGGGTGGCTGCTTTGACCGGCCTCCCATTTCAAAATCATTGATAATTAAATTGAAGGCATCATAATAATTGATTCTGATATTGCCCTCAATTCCCATTAAAGCAGGGACATCACCTGCTTCCTGAATTTTTCCGGTAAGCTGACCGATAAGTTCAATAAATGGACTTGTATCTTTTCCACGATTTTGATAGTATTTCAAATTTTTTACCATGTTGTGTGCTGCACCTTCAATGAAAGACCTTGCTACAATCATCCTTTTCTTATTGTTGGTATGATGTTTCACCTGCTGCAAAAGCAGTTTGCCCGAAAGCAAATGATTTCGCGGCATGAAGGAGCCCGTGTAGTTTTCATAATAATCGAAGAAATGAACACTGATCTGGTTCTTGCCTAAAAAATTGTACAAACTACTGTTGGCATCCAACGAACCAAAACAATACAATTCTTCAATGCCCTCAACAGGAAGGTAGCGCGGAGGCATTTCACTGCCATCCTCACTTTCCGGAGAAAACTTAAGTGTATTGTCTTTTCGGCTTAAGCGACCCGGGTTAAACAAATAATATGTTTTTTTCATTCTCCTGTTTTGATTCATTCAAAAGCGCTTCGCATACAATTTTTTTTAGCTTAAACATCTTTCATGTCATCAAACCTGCTTTTCGAAACTCGTCTTTTAATGCAGGCAAATTCGGACGGTGACCATACAAATCCATAATTACTTGTTGAACCTCTGGCTGCTTTTTCAAATAATGTTTAGCATCCCCCAGCAATCCGGCCAGCATTTGATAGGTGTCCCGGTTTTTATCTGAACTCATCTTTTTTATGATGATCTTTTTCGCAATTTCCCAGGCCGCATCAGGTTTCTCCGGATAAAGATATTTGAGTGCTTCCCGATAATTTATAGATAGAAATGATTGGTATTCTTTCAGATTTTTATGAATCAAAGCCTCAAGTTTATCGAAATTCCTTTCCTTCCCGTAGAATTTTACTTTACTGTCAGGATAATTCAGATTATCGATAATGGCCTCTGCTTGAGCTGTATCAATATACTGTTTTAATTCAATATAGGCCCCATAATCCGCTTTGTAAATAACGAGATGCTCAAGAATAGCAATATGTACAGCACTCCCTTTTTTAACCTTATCCATTAAATTGTCAATGGCTTTCGATCCGAAAACCGTAAAAAGTCTGAATGCAAATTGATCGAATTTCACTTTATCATTCTTGAAATAGTAATCAGTTAATTGTTCTGAAGTGGAGTACTCCAGCCCAAAACTGTCTTCAAGCGTTGCAACCCAGCGCTGTATATCATTAAGCTTTAATGCAATATGACTACCCAATGAAGGTGTATTCCTCAGATCAGCATGATATTTTACGATTGCTTCATCGATGAATTCAGCACTACTCTTATTGGTGGTCACCTTGATAAGTAAATCCTGAAACAACCCTAAACAGCTTATTGATTCAGAAAAGCACTTTTGATTGAAACGAAACAGCAGGTCAAAACCATTTCTCAGGTCATCGTCTGAAAAATAACGATCTTTTAATGTGAAATAGCGGGTATCAAGAAATTCTTTTGTTCTATCAATAAAATATCTGTTTGGTTCAGGCGATAGGTTTTCATCTGGATCATTAATTTCGGCTGTTTCAGAGCCCAAAACAATTGCAGACAATCTTCTGACAATTTCAGTGAAATCATTGAATTGCATCGCCTCTTTTAGTTTATCCAGCCAGGGCTGCAGAAAATCGTTTGCTTCTTCTTCTGCCAATTCAGCAGCAATTTCATATTCTGGCACATAATGTCCGTGTGAGTTGTAGCTTTCCCAGTCAACTTCTTCAAAGTCAACTTCTTCAATTTCTTCACGAAAAATTTCAGCCTCATCTTCAATGGATTGCATCAGCACTTCAGGTTCATAAGGCTTTGAGACATGTAGCCTTATCTTCTCATATTCATCTTTGTAATTGTCAATAAATTTTCCCTTTAATATGTCATTTCCTTCAAGCAGCTTCAGCAGGAAGTCTTCTTTTCTCTTCATATCCATAGAGTGGAAAAATTTTAAAAAGTGTTCCATAAAATGTCAAGATGTTAATGTTAAATTAAGTTTTCTATTTTTATCTGTCAGGTTTTAGGAGTTGGCTGTTTTTACATGTTTTGTTATTTGTGATCTGTGAGGTGTATTTTTAATTTGTACATATTTTAAGCATCTTCAATTTCCTGAATTTCTCCGCTCCAGCAGAAATCATAATAGCTGCAATTGCGGCATCGGCTGACCAAAAGCTTTTCGGGAGCTACCTCCGAACTTAACACTTTCTCAATTTCTGTCAGCATCTCAGCAATGGTAATCCGGTCTATTTCCGACAAAAATACCTCTTCTCTTTTTCTTAAGGCAGGATATTCAAGTATTCCTGACGGACCTTCAACGCCACAATTTTCAAGCGTGAAAAGATAGTATTTCAGCTGCCAGAGATGGGCTTCCTCTCGCTTGTCAGACTTTTTTATTTCATGAACAACATGGTTTTTAGGATCATAAAAGTCAATCTTTATACCGCCGGTCTCTACCTCTTTGAAACGGTCGCTCCTAAAAGAATAACTGTTTTCGTGAATCATTTTGCCTTCATACACCAGTTCACTCGTATGCTCCATCTGCAATCCATTTCCAAAAAGCCACAATTTGCGCCGGCAAATCTGAAAATAGTTAAAGTGTGTTCCGGTTATTTGCATATGATTCAACACTCAATTAATACATCCATCCAAACATCCACAAAGGCAGCTTATTTCTGAATCCAGTTTCAATGTCATCCGCAGCAATAATCAAGTAATCTTCATTGTCATTGGCAGGTTTCAACTTGCCACCAACTTCAATCCTCCACCCATTGGCCTCAAAATCATATCTTCCCGGATAATACACATCCAAACCACTGTTTACAAGCTGATTAAACATGTATGTTTCTCTCAAATTTCCTATATCCGGTCTCGGGTCGAGTGCATAGGCAAAGTTGGTATTCTCCAAAAAGATTTTCTCAGGTTTCTGCAGGATGGCTGTTGACTTACCTTTATCGCCCAGAAGGTTCAGCACCCGTGCCTTTTCCAACAGATTGATCCATTCATACACTGAGTCGCGGCTGCTATCAATTTTTCTGGCAAGTTCTGCGATATTGGGTTTGAAAGGAACCGATGCAGCAATCACTCCGAGTAGTTTCTTAACTTTGTGTGATGTTCCTGCGTTAATTCCAGCCACATACGACAAGTCGTTTTCAACAACCGTTCCTATTATCTGATGTAATTTTAACAGGTATTCGCTTTCCTTTCCTTGCCTATAAATCGGAAGGTAACCAAATTGAAGGTAATTCTTAAAATGACCAAGGGGCCTGATTTGCGACAGTACCTCCTCTGCAAGTGCCTGATAGTTGTTTATTATAACATCAAAACATTGCGGGTTTGCGTTCAGAATGCCATGCAGTTGCAGGTATTCACGAAATGACAAACCGGGCAGGTTATAAACAATCAACCTGCGGCTTAGATCGGCCTCTCCTCTAAAAAGATCAAGTGCCGAAGAGGCCGACATCACTATATAAAGTTCAGGAAAAGCATCATAGATGTTTTTGATCTCGCGCGACCAGTGTGGATATTTGTGAACCTCGTCGATGAACAACCATTTTCCACCATGATTTACGAAGTCTTCGGCTGTTTCGGCTAAGGTATGGGTGTAAAACCAATAATGATCTGCTGTCAGATACAAGGCATCTGTGGAGGTTGTCTTCAGTCCGAAGCGCAAGCGCTGAAGCATCAGGGTAGTTTTTCCTGCTCCCCGAGGACCCTTTATAGCTATCAAGCGCTGATCCCAATTGATTTTTTCGTACAAAAACCGAAAAAACCCATCAGAAGCCTGACGTATCATATTTTCGTGAAATGAATACAGAATATCCATATTTATGTCGTTTTAGTTCGACAAAATTAAGTATAATATGTCGTTTTTTCAAGACATTTTTGATCGAATCATGTAAAACAAATTTATATTTCATAGAAGGATTAACAAAAACTTCAATCAAAAAGTCTGGTTTTATGGGATCAAAATCAACCTCCCTAATCCAAACCCTATAGAAATGCCGAGTTCTTTCAACCATCAAAGACTGTGATACAGCTTTAAAATTACCTGTAATACCGCAGGATGATCTTTCAAACAGTTTCAAAATCATCGCACTCAAATTGGTTTTTACCCTGTTGGATGTACCGGATGCGCTTGCATGAAAGGTTTTCATCATCTTGCTTTTGTTCCAGCTGATATTTTTGGCATACCAGGCAAAGTCCGGGGAAGGGTAACATATCTTGGGGTAGCCCACCGTCATCTTCAGCAGGATCATCGCCAAAAAAGTTTCTGAGTTCTTCCACGCTTGGCAGTAAATCATCGATGTCAAACTCAAAGGGCTCATCTGTATCCTTTTCACGTGCCCTATCAGCTTCCATCTCAGCTTTAATTTCTTCGCAGCTATGGCAGTAGTCCGGGAAAGGGCATTCGTCCTGATCATAGTTGCACAACTCGATATGGTTGGTTCCGTAAGTGAGAGGCACCTGCTCCGTTGGCCAGAAATCGTAGATGAAAGTATAGCGCATAGCCAAAGGATAGTTTTCCGGAAAATCGAGCTCAAAGTTGTGGTGGTCGAGCAGTTGCAGCAGCGCCTTTGACAAAATCGCTTTTTGTTGCTCGTCCAGGTCTTCAGGCAGCGGAAGTTTTTCAAAAGCGATACCTGTGATCTCTTCTATGGGGAGCTCTTCGCCGTAAACAAATTGTTCCACATGAGATATATCTTCAAGTTCCAGTTCGTTGTCGGGGTCGGCCCCACTCTTTTCCCAAATGGGATTTGGTGGTGCTACGTACAAACAAGCCTGCTGGATTTCGGATAGAAGTTGGGTGAGGTGGGGCATGATTATAGTTGTTCCTAAAATGATAAAGGGGATATTATTTTTTTGGTTTAAAACTACAAAACCCCGACTTGTTTGTCAAGACGGGGTAATGAACGATATATATTATCAGACAATTTGATTTTCGTAGTCAAAAGCCATCATCAGTTCGATAAGCTTTTGTTCGGCCTTGTCGAGGGCGTCGGCACTTTCGTTAACAGTAACCACATAATTTGAGCATGGAAGCGTAACGAAAACATCGGCTCCGGCAGTTTCATCGATAATTGGTTTTGCCTTTGGTTTTTCACCATCTTCGATCAGCTTTGCACGAATAGCACCAGCCAATTTATTTGCATTGTCGCTGATTGCAACAGCCAAAGTTTCCATCAGGCTGAAGGTGCGAGCTTGGTTCGATGTAATGCGCCAATTCAATAAGGCACTTGCCAAGGCTGGAATTACTTTTTCGCGTTCCTCTTTAGGAAGTACCAAGCATTTACCAAACACATTTTCACTTTCAATCCAACCTTTTGCTTTTAAGTCCTCAATTTTATCTTTCGACAATTCGGGTTCATGTTGATTGGTTGAAACAGAGAAAAGGGTACGAAGATCGATGGCAATATCATACACAAAAAGACCGCCAGCTCTACCAAAACCTCTTGAATCATTCTTATTTGCAATCCAGTTGCGACGGGTCAACGTCCGGTTATTGGTATCCAAAAACTCCTCGATTTCTTCATCAGATAACAGTTTGTCACCCATGCGAACTTTTACAGGATTGTTATTGGGATTACTACTTCGATCGAAAGTCATATTTTCATAATCAACTCCAGCTAATAATGGATGTAATCCTCGCATAGCAGAGATTGATAAAGGACTCCGCCTTTTTAAAACAGATTCTTTTTCTTCACTACTATCCTTATCCTTGGCTCTCATCCATCCGCCAATTAATTGATCAACAAAAACTGGATTACAGGGAGACCATACTTCTTTTTGTTGTAATTCTTTTTTTCCATTCTTTGTGACAATTTCATAATTGAATGTAATTGGAGCCATTTGAACATTCAAATTTGATGTGAGAGCATCAAGAATTGAACGTTTCACTTGCTGACCACTAGAATAGGCAAGCCATCGGTTAAACTGCGGGTCATAATATGTTTTTTGACCTTTTTCGACACAAAATACAGTGTGTTCTGCGTGTTTTAACGCTCTTAAATAAATGTAAGCATTCATAGTTATTAGTTTTAAGATTTTTTATTTACTACTGCGTATTGAAAACGGATTAAGGTTAGAAAGTAGGGCACATTATCGACTGGCATGGTGTGAATAATTTCTGCAATTTCGGCCAGTTGATCTGTTTCTGGACTTCCTTTTACAATTTCAATTAATGACTCGATGAACTGTTTCTTATTCACCGATGCCAATAAGTTTGTAACTTCTTGGCTCTTTTTCGTTCTTAAATCTCTATCACTCTTTGAGTAATTGCAAAGGGTTGCTGCAATATCTTGCGCTTTTTCCCATAATTGTTCATTGTTCAACATAGCTAATAACCATATTTGATAAGTGTTAAATTTGATTGTTTTGTCTTCATTCTCTGGATTATATACTGGGATGCTCCCTTCGTCAAGGCAGTCTCTAAATCCTTTTGGCTCAAGTGCATTTACACCAATTGCCCCCATCTGACAAGCTTTTGTAAAGCCTATCGCTGTTCCAAACAATTGCTCAACTTGTTCAAGTTTGTTTGTACCAAAATACTTGTAATAGAGTTCGAAAGGTTGCCGAATGCGTGGTAATTCAAAAGGAATAAAACCTATTGTGATGTTTACTTTTACCAAACTATAGACATATGATGTCATTAGCGAGTCAGGATAATTTTGAGCAATACCAATAAGTATTTTTGACCAAGATTCTGTTTTAACTTCTAGTCCACCTTCTTTCCCCGTTCCGATTGGAGTGAAGGATGCTGTTGGATTAGATACATCAAAGGTTCTTTTATTGTATCTGTGTGCTAACCATTGCCCATTCCAATTATTTATCTGGTTTCCTTTCAATGCAGAAGTAGTATTTAGATAATCTCGATAATGTGTCCACCCTTCGTATAAATCTAAAAGTATTTGTGGATTATCGAATAAAATACACAAACCACCCTGCACTCCAATTCCAAAACCACTGCCAATCCAAGATTGGTACATTTCTTCCTCTTTGAGAGGCAAATTTAGATTCGTAATTTGACCAGAGGTTGTTGCTAATACATCGAGTGAAGGAAAACCAATGGCAATACTCGCATCAGCTTCATTTTTCGATATCTTTTTAACTAAGACATCAAGTTTTAACTTTCTTTCTGCGGTTGTAGGGGCAATACCTTTTTTCAAACCTTGAACAAATGGCGAGTTTATCACCCATTGCATATATTTTTCGTGATCAAAAAATACTGAGTAATACTTTTCAACGAAAAACTCTTTTGCAGAGTAGTTGCTTTTATACTTTTCGTTGTAAGCATCCAGAAAGATTTTTCCAATATTTGCTGCTATCATATCTTTTGTGTTTTATAAAAATCGTAATGAAACATTGTAAAACTCGGGTTTGGCAAATTCAACCAGAAAGCCCGACTCATTATCGTAAGCTTTTGATGGAATGACAAAGGGTTTTGAGCCGTTGGCCGATTTGTCCAAACCCCGATATGCCACTGATCGGTACGAAACCGGAATTTCCATTCTTGCCTGCTCTTCATAAGGCGAAGTGTCGTAAAGGACTTTGTCTGCTTCGTCGATACAGGCAACCGAATCAATATCCAGCGTTTCCAGAAGTGCCGATTTTGAGTTGTGCCAAAGTTCTTTGATCATCCATTTTCCATCTTTGAACACGGCATTCAAGTCGATGTTGACAAATTCAATAGAGGGATAAACGGAATCGATCATCGATTGCGCCTCCCGTTCTTTCATCAAATTGCCATTGGGCAAAGCCTCATAAGTTCGTTGCAATACTTCCAATCCATAAGGCAAAGCACCGGTTTTTTCGGTGGGCGGTGCAAGTACATAAATGGGTTTGTAGTGTCCAATTGTTTCTTTTGAACGCTTGCGGTTAATTCGTCCAAAGCGCTGAATCAACGCATCAATAGGGGCACATTCGGTAACCATCAGGTCGAAACTAATGTCTAAGCTAACTTCAACAACTTGGGTTGAAACCACCAAGCAAGCCTCGGTGCTGTTGTTGTAAATGTTTCGCAGATCAGATTCTAATTGGCTTCGCACTCCTCGTTTGAACCTGCTATGCACTAACATTTTTTCAACACATGGATACTTTTCAGATAGATCACTAAATAGAGACTGAGCCCGTTTCACCTGATTGCAAACCAGAAGGATTTTTTGATTTTGCTGGATTGCTTCATCAATATCGTTGCTCAAGGATTCAATTGAATCGGCTTTGTGGATAATGTGCCTGTTGAAAGAATCCAAAACCTCATTGGTAAGTTTCACCTCGTAAATATTGTCTGTCCCTCCCAGAATTTCAATTAGTCGGTTGTATAAAACAGTTGGCATTGTTGCAGTTCCAATATGCACTCGGCAACCAATATTGCATAGAATTTCAACAATTTTTAAAACAATGGCTTGTGTTGTTTCGGAATAAGTATGAATCTCATCGAGTATTATATCGCACCCTTTGATATCAGCAATCATGGCTTCGTAGCCTTTTGTCGCAAATACCAAAGAAGCCATTTGGTGCGGAGTAAGCACTTTAACCGAAGCTCCGATGTGACGCTGAAGTATCTTTTCTTCAATCGTCCCATTCTCCAACTTGATACTTGAAGCCGCATGTAGCAAACGAACATCGGCATCGGTATTTTTCAAATCGGCTTTAATTCTTTCGTACATGGCGTTAATCGATGCTTGAAATGGCAGGGTATAAAACACGCGCCCGTTACAACGGCAAATCAGAAAGTCGGTTTTCCCGGCTCCAGTTGGAGCTGTAACCAATGTGTGTTTGCGTTTATCATCTGTCGAAATCAACGATAACGGATACAACTCACTTTTTCGAGAGTGGTAATAGCTCAAATCAGGTACAACAAAAAGTTTTCGCTCCAATGGTTTAATGTAGCCGCTCATAGCCGAGGCCAAATGGTCGGCGGCAATCAAAACGCCTTTCCATTGCGGATAACCATACTTTTTGGATTGGCAATAATCAACTACTTCGTAAAAACTCTCCTTGGCTTGGTGAATAGAGATTGGCTTGGTTTCAAAATTGAAATGTTCCAGTATAGAAAGTGCATCCTTGCTCCAATCATCAAAACCTTTAATGTGCTTTTCAAAACACTCAGGGTCATTTTCATCCAAGTCAAGCAAGCCTTTGGCACCTGCATCCTTATAAATCGATTTGTGGTGAGCCACAATCATGTCAATTACAAAATACTTTTCTTCTTCATTTAAAATTGAAATGAAAAACAGGGATGCCAATTCATGCCGGAACACGAATCCGGGAGAACGTTGGAAATTCTTTTTCAATGTTTTTTGAAAAAGTGAACTCGCCTTGCCAATGTCGTGGAGAATAGCACCCTTTCTGGCAATCGATGTATCTAAACCTAGATGCTGTGCTACCTTTTCGGAGAGCAGGGCAACTTCGGATAAATGCTGAACCAACGTAACACGCCCGTTCTCTTCCCTTTTGGCTAATATGTGGTCGAGGTTTTTCATCACATTCCACTAACGGGTTTGCCTGCAATTTCTAACCATCCATACATGGGTTTCGCCTCATCGAACCGATTAAAGCCTACCAAAAACGACTTTTCATTTTCGCCAAACCGCAATTCAAATCCGGTTAGTTGGTCAAATTCCTTTTCTTTCATTTGTTTTATCTCCGAGTCGGGGAACAGCACATCTTCATTTCGGCACAAGCAAATATGTTGCTTTGCACTTTTTTGAGCTTCATCCTCTTTCGCGAATGCCAAGTAAAGAATCGGGTTTATCATTACCCCACGTTCAAGGATGGATTGTTTGCGAACCATCATTTTCTGTTGGGTTTTCTTCTCCCAACCCCGTGTTTGCGTTTGTTCTTGTTGCACACTGATTGACGAATAGGTCAACTTGTGCCGAACGATGGAACTAACTTCCAATTTTTGTCTTATTCCCTCAATTATTGATGGAGTAAGAAATTGCTGACTAAATGTTTTGCCATCTCTCACTGCCGTCCAGGGCTTGATAAACCCAAAAGGACCTGAATATTTTACGATGTATAACATATCTGCATAAATTGTATTTATTAGAAGTTTGTTGTTTTTGACAGGTTTTTAAAACCTGTCAGGTCTGTAGATCGTTACATTTCCAACCATTGCTCAATTTCCTCTCTTTCGATTTTCTGTTCGTGAACGGCTTTAAAATTTGTTTGATCATCGAACCATCCCATTACTGCCTCGCGCTTTAATTTTGTTGGTTTTATTGAAGCGCAGGTAAGATAGGAACTCCAAGGGTATTCCAACGGATGTTCGCAAAAGCCGTGGTGTACAGGATTGTTGTGTATATAAAGAACAATCTGCCGCAGGTAGTTGTCATTATCAATCAACTTTCGTTTAAATGGACGCTCGAACAGGGCACCGCGGGTTTCGTGGTATTTGTTGTAAGCCTTTGTATATGCGTTAAATAAATTGGAAAAATGTTGGTGCAGCGGTTTTAAACCTGACAGGTTTTCGAAACCTGTCAGGTTTAAACATTCTTCAACATTCCTTATCTTCACCAACAAATGAAAATGGTTCTTCATTAGCACCCATGCATATGTTTCGGCTACTGCAGAAATATATTTATCATATAGTCCCAAAAAATATTCATAATTGTCGGGAGTGCGGAACAAATCACGCCCACCGACACTATGATTGTAGATGTGGTAAAAGTGGTTGTATTCAAGTTGTTCAAATTGTTGCATAGGTTGTTGTTTTTTCCCAACGAATCATTACTTAATTGCACCAAACCCAATACCAGTTGAATTTCCGAGTCCGACGTTCCAAGCAAACAATTTCGTTTCAGGTTTTCCTTTGATCAATACTGAACACCAATTCGCTTTGTTATCTACTCCATTGTAGGTTATCTTTTTTGTTCCAGCTTTGGGATAATTTAAGTCAAACACTATTTTTAAATCATCATCTTTTAGCCCGACTATTTTCATCTTTGTTTCCAAAGTTTCTTTTAGAAAGACGTTCGCACGGGAATCAGTGTATAGAATATGATCAACTCTGCCATCAAAACTCCTTTTAATAAATATCGGGCTTGCAGCATAGAAGCGTTCCCTGTTTGAAAAATCAGGATCTTCTTCAATGATCAATTCTTTGACATTCAAACCATGAAACATTGAGGCATCCTGTTGAACGCCCTTTAAAATTTTTTTTAACAACTCCTCCTTAAACGAGCTAATGAAGAAAAGACTATCCTTTTCAAATTTCAATCCTTTTGGCGTAGCTTTCGCTCCTTCTAATTGCGAAAAAGAGTACAATGATACTTTTCCGTGTTCGTTATTATAGCCAATCCATTTGTGAATTACACCAGTTAAAAGTGTTTGATGTTCATATGGAATTGTTATGCCTTGGGCTGCTATTTTCAAGTAAATTCTCATTTTAACTTATTTTTTTTGCGACTTAATTTCATTATTTATAAATCCACCCCGACAACGCATACTGATAGTTGATCGGGAGCAGTTTTCTACTCATATCCGTTGCTTGAAGTGTGATGCGGAATTTCATTGTATAATTACTCCTTTATTATATGTGATTTTCATTTTTTGGCACCTTACATGTTACTGGTGTAGCTTTTGGTATAAAGCCCACAAATCTACATTTCACTTACGACAACCAGTGTCGCAACTCAGTTTTTTTTATTTTTTCTTTTAGATATTCTTTAAGCGCTTGTGGTTCAATTACTTTTATTTCATCTAACAAGCCTAAAACAAATCGTCCTACTCCTTCAAGCGCATAAACTTCACCGCAAAAGTGATTTTTTTTACCTTTTATTGTTAGGCATGTGACTGCGTCAGGGTACTCTTCACATAAAAGTTGGCGTGCGCGTTGACTAAGCAGGAGCTCAACATAGAATGGCTGATCACCTGTTAATCCAAACACATCCAGTCGCGATCGCAAATGCTGCGACTCAAACTCCCATTTTTTACCAGTCAGGACTACATCCTGAATCCTGTCTGTTTTAAAAACTTTCATCTTTGCTGTTAAAGGTTCGAAAGCACTCAGATACCGGTAATACTTCTGAAACCTTACTGGCTCCACAAGTCGATCGCCTTTACTGTTGCTATTAGCCGATTCGTATCCCTTTAAAAGTACTTGCTCTTTGTTTTGCAGCGCAAGCCTGATACGCGTGATCACCAAAGATTGATTGAGATTCGACATTGTTTCAGCTAACTCATCAAGATCGGTAAGGGCATACAACTTGTCCAAAAGAAGATGTTGAATTGCTCCTTGAGCCGGATTATTGAGTAGCGCATTTCGTATGATCGTGGCCTCTTCCAGACTGAATGCGATAAGTTCTTCAGGCAATAATTTATGCTTTCCGGCATTGCGTATATAAAAACGAGACCCCTCCTGGCTGATGTGGAAACCAATATCCCTCAATAGTAAAATATGACGCTCAATCGTTCTTATTGACACACTAAATTGATCAGCCATCTCCTGTTTTTCACAACCAAAAGGAGAGCGCAACCTGACAATAAAATGCAGAAGACGGGAAATTTTTCGATGTTCGGGCATTGACTTAAACTTTTATTAGCATGAATATCACAGAAATTAATACTTTGACAATTTTAGTATCCATAAAGCATGCTTTATGAGATACCCGAATTACCAGTATAATCTGCAGGTATTTAAGCAGGCCAAAGATGCGACTGCTATTGGGTTTATGTACTTTCATCAGATCAGATTAATTAATTAAATTGCCTCAAAAATACTGCCCCGTTAATTTGCAAGCAACCCACTGATGAAATCGTTTGGTAAAGATAATTTTATTATTGCATTTTACAAATACTTCCAATAATTTGTAACGCCTATAAATTAAGGAGAATTGAAGAAACCAGGACTTAAAAATTTATAGCGTCAAATTTGACAAAGTTTTTTGAAAACTCCCTTATCATATGACAGGTCAATGTTTAAAAGTCATCTTTCATCTTATCATATGCACCGTACTTTTAATGTAAATTTGTTCATCAATGGAACAAACAATGAAAACTACCCTACTCTATTTCCTTCTTTGTATGACAATGTACGCACATGCACAATACAATCCTGAGGCTGGCCGAATCCCTTCCTTTACTGAAGAGGCTAAACTATTCCAAAGTTCGGGCAGTAATATCAACTTTGTTAACGACAATAACCACCACACCTACTGGGAATCAAGTTCTTCGCTTCCGGATGGCTACATCAGCCGCCCTGATTTAAACAGCTTCCACATAGATAATCCAAAGCGAATTATTGACCTTTACGGACCTGCTTTTGATGGCAACCTGAATACCAAACAACAGTTTAATCAAACGTCAAGTAATCAAAAATACACGCTCTACATCCCTTTTAAAACTGCAAGCAAAATAAAGATCATTTCGTTAAAACTTCAGCTAACCTCTGCTGTGAAGGTAACCCTTCAATCAAAAATCGCTTCCGTTTTTGCTGGTATCATTCAAAAGGATGCCAACTTTATGCTTCAAAACCTTAAAGTTTCGGAAAGCTATGCTTTTGATGCCATCCTAATTGAGTCGGATGAGGCATTCGGCCTGTTTGAACTTGCATGTTTGAACGTCCCCCCTTTTGAATATGTGGCCTTCGACTTCGGCTCGCCAAAAAAGATACAACAGATTTGGACACGACACATGAGCGGCAACAATGTTTTAAGATGCTTTATCGACATCTCAGATAACGCAATCCGATGGTATGAGGTGGCTGAACTGAATCCACTCGCCATAACATTTTTACCCACGATTCTCAACAAACAATATTTGTCGCGTTTTCTTCGCATTCGCTACGAGCTTAATCTTGATGACTATGGAAAAGCCCTTCTTTGGGAGGTAAAAGTTTATGATTCCGATGGGCCTTTTGGTCCTTCTCCTGCGTTTACAGAAAACAAACTCATGCTTTCTGAAAGATTGGGTATCAATGGTATCTGGGGCTGGGGTTACAATACTTACAGCGATAATATTCCAAAAGGCAGCGGCCCTGAAATGTATAGAAGTACAGCTTCAAAAGCACGGAATTATCACGAGTTAAGCTGGGATATCAATAAAACAGGGTTGCCGGCCTCCTACGATAAAATGGCCGCAGGCGAAGGAACACAAGCTACCTGGTGGCTTAACTGGGATCGCGAATACAACGAGTGGAAAAGCAAAGGATTCAGTATTACCGCCACTATTCAATTCAAGGGGGAAACCATTCCGGAAAGTCAATGGACTGATCCTGAAAATGATGCCTATCGATATAGCTTTGATTTCGCAAATCATTTCGGTTCAAAAAACGGCAATGGCTTAATTGATCTTGTTGAGATTGGTAATGAGCCATGGGATTACCGGACTGGTTTTTATCCGCTCATTTTGAAGGGAATGTTAAAGGGTATGAAAGATGCAGACCAAAGTATAAGGGTAATACCGGCTGCTTTTCAGGCAACATTCAGGAAGCATGAAGGGCATGATTACAATAATTTTTTGAGCGAAAATGTGGATGAAAATACCCTTCATTTACTTGATGGATTAAACGGCCATTTTTATTCGCATACTTATGGAAGTGACGGAATTCGTATCAGCGTTCATCCTGAAGATCCCCGGTCGGACTTGCACTCGTGCAAAAATATACTGCGTTTCCGCGATAAAAATATGCCTGGCAAACCGGTTTTTGTTACCGAATACGGATTTGATAGTCAGGGAGGAGGTGAAGACTGCATTCATGCTGAATGTGTAACAGTGGCACAACAGGCTGCATGGGGTTTAAGATCTGCAATCATGTTGCTTCGCAATGGCATCGAAGAGGTTTACTGGTATTTCTTTGCCAATGAATTTACTGCTTCTTTTATGCATACGCGATCGGGTTTCACAGGTTCGGTTAATACCGGTTTTGAAAAGAAACAGAGCTTCATTGCTTTTCAGCAGATCAATGAAATACTTGGCAAAACCCATTTGGTGAAGGTGTTATCTGAAAACAATGCATGTCATTCTTATCTTTTTGAAAACAAGCAAACCGGCGAACTTTTTGCCCTTGCATGGCGTCCTGTTGGAGGCGATCCTGCAATTACCCTTCAAACAGAAGTGAACTTACCTTATTATGCTGCACGTTATCAGATGATAAACGGTTTAACGGGCAATGATTGGAAGCAAATTCGTCCTACAAAAAATCCCCATCTATTGCTCTCAGGTTTTCCCATGGTTATTGAACTTCAGGAGCATAAATAATTCTTAATCATCATGGCAGCAAAGTATAAACAAACAATTATTCACAACGAGCGCGCTTTTTATATAGTCAGGATAACTCATTTTCGCTCATAATAGTCATCTTTTTCTTGTGAAACTTTGTGTCTTCTTGGTGGCTCTCTGCGCAATAGCTATGTCATAAAGTTTTGCAAAGAATCTCGGAGTTGCACAAAGGGATAATGGATTCAGAATCAACAAAACAATCCTCTGCACATCAAAATAAGATTTAGTCGGTAATCTTCAACACACGCTATGATATTTAAAAAAAATACTAATTTAGTGCATTCAAAATAAAGCCATTCATTATGAAAAAAAAATCTATTCTTTTTTTGATCCTACTTGCATTGGGTTTAGTTTCTTGTAACCCAACAAAACAAAAAGAAGATGCCCCCGAATTGATTGGTCCTAAAGAACTTACGCTTACCAGCAATCGAATGACTCCTGAAGTACTTTGGTCGATGGGACGCATTGGAGAGGTGGTTGTATCTCCTGACGGACAAACCTTATTATTTGCTATTTCCTATTATGACATACCGCAAAACAAAGGAAATACTGAACTCTATACCATGAAAACAGATGGTGCAGAATTTACACGGATTACGCACACCCCCGGAGGCGAATACAATCCACGATGGAGACCTGACGGCAAAAAGATTGGTTTTCTGTCGGCCGAAAACGGAAGTATGCAATTGTGGGAAATGAACCCTGACGGAAGCAATAGAAAACAAATTTCTAACCTTGAAAATGGCTTGAATGGCTTTTCTTATGCTCCTGATCAGTCGAAGGTTTTATATATTGCCGATGTTAAACTGAAAACGACAACCCAGGATATTTACCCTGATTTGCCAAAGACAAGCGGTCGTATTAACAATGATCTTATGTACAGGCACTGGGATCATTGGGTGGATACTTTCAGCCATATCTTTGTAGCAGATTATAACGGCAAGGAGATCACCAATCCAGTTGATATTATGCCCGAAGAACAATGGGAAACACCCATGCAGCCTTTTGGCGGGATGGAACAAATTTCGTGGAGTCCCGACAGCAAACAGATCGTTTATACCTGCAGAAAGAAAACAGGCTTG
Organism: Bacteroidetes bacterium HGW-Bacteroidetes-1; assembly: GCA_002842755.1. Classification (GTDB taxonomy): domain Bacteria; phylum Bacteroidota; class Bacteroidia; order Bacteroidales; family F082; genus JALNZU01. Next base: position 88,735 of record PHDU01000013.1, read on the forward strand.
AAGTACAGTCTTTCAACAAATAGTGACTTGTACCAATATGATCTTGAAACAAGCAAAACTACCAATCTGACCAGTGGCATGATGGGATATGATATGAACCCGGTCTTTTCGTCAGATGGTCGTTATCTCGCCTGGGAAAGCATGGAACGTAATGGCAATGAATCAGATAAAGCACGACTTTTTGTGATGGACATGGATACAAAAGAAAAGCTTTATCTTACCGAAAATTTTGATCAGAATGTACACAGTCTTGCATGGAGCAAGGATGCAACAAAAATCTATTTCACGAGCAATTGGCATGCCCTCGATCAGGTTTACAGCATCAATAGAGAAAAAGGCAATATCCTTAAAATTACAGAAGGCACGCATAGTTATAATAACATAATGGTTGCCAACGATAAATTAATTGGTGCCCGTATGTCAATGTCAAGTCCGGTTGAACTTGTTGCTATCAACGAAAATAGCGGGGAACAATGGCAACTCACAGCAGTAAATAAACCTTTGCTCGATCAGCTCAAAATGGGCAAGGTTGAAGAACGATGGATTCCTACAACAGACGGAAAAGAAATGCTTACATGGGTTATCTATCCACCTGATTTCGATCCTAATAAAAAATATCCGGCACTTTTGTATTGTCAGGGAGGCCCGCAAAGTACCGTAAGTCAGTTTTGGTCCTACAGATGGAATTTCCAGATGATGGCTGCCAACGATTATATTATTGTCGCTCCTAATCGGCGTGGACTTCCAGGTTTTGGACAGGAGTGGCTCGAACAGATCAGTGGTGATTACGGCGGGCAAAATATGAAAGATTACCTATCAGCTATTGATGCATTGGCTAAAGAACCTTTTGTTGATGAGACAAGATTAGGTGCGGTTGGTGCAAGCTATGGAGGATTTTCTGTTTATTGGCTCGCAGGAAACCACAACGAGCGTTTTAAAGCTTTCATCGCACACGATGGCATGTTTAACCTCGAAGCACAATACCTGGAAACAGAAGAAATGTGGTTTGCCAATTGGGATCTTGGTGGTCCATTCTGGGACAAAAACAACAAAGTTGCCCAATGGTCTTATGAAAATTCTCCCCATCGCTTTGTGCAAAACTGGGACACTCCCATACTTGTTGTTCATAGTGAATTAGACTACCGTATTGTTGCATCACAGGGAATGTCGGCATTCAATGCTGCTGTTCTTCAAGGTATTCCGGCAGAGTATCTCTATTTTCCTGACGAGAATCACTGGGTACTCAAACCTCAAAATGGGATTCTCTGGCAACGCACTTTCTTTAAATGGGTCGACCGCTGGCTAAAATAACCACACAAACGAATCATACGCCACAGCAAACAAAACTGTGGCGTTTTTTTATTTTCTTTTGACATTTTTTTTCGTTGATATACCAATCATGCGTGCCTTTCGTTTAAAAATTAGCTCAGTTTCATTCTTAGAATTAGTGTTTCTGAAACTGCTAAGTATTTAACCATTATAAATCAACTATCTACAGGTTGTTATGAAATTATTTCAACAGAAATTTAAAGATACCTATTCTTATCGCAAAAAAACAATCCATGTATCGATGCCTCTTTCGATACTCTACAATAAAGCAATGCTGTTCATTTTGATATTTGGTTTATTGCCCTGTATGCTATCAGCATCCACTTCTGACACCTCCAGGCATTTTAAATCTGATACCATAAAATACTGGAAAACAAACGCCGCTTTTGCCTTCAACTTAAATCAGTTAAGCATTACAAACTGGTCAACAGGAGGTGAAAGCTCCATATCCGGCAAAGCAACTGTGGATTTCAAGAGCCGCTACCACAAAAGCGACCGTTCTTTTGAACTGATTCACAAATCAGCATTCGGAGTAGTAGGCTACGGTAGCCGGCGAATAGAAAAAACGGAAGACCGACTGGATCTTTCTTTATCATTTTCACAAAAAGCATTCGATCGATGGACTTATACTTCCCTATTTACCTTCAAATCTCAGTTTGCCAATGGATATAAATATCCAAATGACAGCACTTTGCTTTCTGCTTTCATGGCGCCTGGTTATGTAACCACTTCTTTGGGATTCAGATACAAAAAAGGAGACAAACTTGAATTGTTTATGAGCCCGGCTTCAGGCAAGTTCACTTTTGTACAAAATCAGACCCTTGCAAACAAAGGTGCTTTTGGCGTTCAGAAAGCGGTGACTGACACCTCAGGTGTTGTTGTTGAATCAGGGAAAAATATCCTTGCTGAGTTTGGGGTAAACTTACTGGCCAATTTCACCCATGAAATATCGGAGAACATTGACATGTCGAGCACACTTAACCTTTACAACAACTATTTGGATTATTATGCAGACAATCGCTGGAATATTGATGTGGATTGGGAAACCAAACTTAATCTTACAGTCAATAAAAGGATTCAAACAGTACTATTTTTACTTTTGAAATACGATCACAATATCAATGTACCTGTTTATGAGATAGAAGGCGGGCAAAAAAAACAAGTAGGGCAAGGACCACGCCTACAGGTTAAAGAATCACTTGGTATCGGGTTTACCTATAAATTAGGTTGAAAATTTATTTCCACCGGAATTTCATTAAAAGTCTAAAAAATAAATGTTGCGAGGTGTATTTTTTCATAACTTGCTGCCTCATTTCATTTTTTAATTTTAATTATAAAAATCACCCATGAAAATTACAGTTGTTGGCACTGGCTACGTTGGTTTGGTAACCGGCACATGTTTTGCCGAAGTAGGCATAGATGTGCATTGCATTGATATTGACAAGAATAAGATTGATAACCTTAACAAAGGTATCATCCCCATTTACGAACCTGGATTAGAAGAGATGGTACAACGTAATGTCGAAAAAAAACGACTTTATTTTAGTACTGAACTAGGAGAAAACATTAAAGACTGTCAGGTTATATTTAGTGCTGTGGGGACGCCGCCGGATGAAGACGGGAGTGCCGATCTGAAATACGTATTGGATGTTGCACGGGAAGTTGGCGAAAACATGAAGGATTATGTCCTCATCGTAACCAAAAGTACAGTTCCGGTTGGAACAGCCGAAAAAGTAAGAAAAGCAGTTCAGGAAGCTCAAAACAAAAGAGGCGTTAGCATTCCCTTTGATGTTGCATCCAATCCTGAGTTTCTAAAAGAAGGCGCTGCCATCGACGACTTTATGAAACCCGACCGCATTGTTGTCGGTGTAGATTCTGAAAAAGCAGAAGACCTGATGAAAAAACTATACAAACCTTTCACTATGAATGGCCACCCTGTTATTTTCATGGATATTGTTTCTGCAGAAATGACAAAATACGCAGCCAATTCAATGCTGGCAACAAAAATCAGTTTCATGAACGATATCGCTAATCTTTGTGAAATTGTTGGTGCTGATATCAACATGGTGCGCAAAGGGATAGGCTCCGATCGTCGCATTGGACAGTATTTCATTTACCCCGGTACCGGTTATGGTGGCTCTTGTTTTCCAAAAGATGTAAAAGCGCTTATCAAAACCGCAAAATCGTATGGCCATGATCTGCGCATACTTACTGCTGTAGAAGACGTGAATGAAGATCAGAAGTCAATCCTCGTAAGAAAATTAAATACATATTACGACCATAAACTTGAAGGCAAAACAATTGCCATCTGGGGATTATCTTTTAAACCTAACACGGATGATATGCGTGAAGCCCCATCCAGGGTTATTATCAGTAAACTGCTTGAAGCGGGTGCCAAAGTACGTGTTTATGATCCTGTCGCCATGGAAGAAGCTGAACGTGTTTTCAACAACAAAATTGAATTTGCTACAGACCAGTATGATGCGCTTATCGATGCTGATGCCTTATTGATCGTGACCGAATGGTCAGAATTTAAATTCCCCAATTTCAGAATGATCAAAAAACTTCTTAAAACTCCGGCTATCTTTGACGGCAGAAATATATACGATGCAAAAGAGCTAAAACATGATGGTTTTGACTATTTCTGTATCGGCATCAAAACAACTAAATAAGAAAATTATCCGCGTCTCAGCGTTTTTTAACGAACAGGTTGGATGTATAAAAAACAATATCATGAAAAGAATACTCGTAACAGGAGGAGCTGGTTTCATTGGATCACATCTGTGTGAAAGATTGCTCAACGAAGGAAACGATGTGATTTGTCTCGACAACTATTTCACAGGTCAAAAACAAAATATCGCCCATTTACTGAGCAACCCCTATTTTGAAGTTGTTCGACACGATGTCACTGCTCCCTATTTTGTTGAAGTTGATGAAATTTTCAATCTGGCTTGTCCTGCCTCTCCGGTGCATTATCAGTACAACCCTATCAAAACAGTGAAAACTTCAGTGATGGGAGCCATAAATATGCTTGGACTGGCAAAGCGTATCAAAGCTAAGATATTGCAGGCTTCTACCAGTGAAGTGTATGGAAATCCTGAACAGCATCCCCAAAAAGAAACCTATTGGGGACACGTGAACCCGATTGGTCCCCGTTCGTGTTACGATGAAGGTAAACGATGTGCTGAAACCTTGTTTGTGAACTATCATGAACAGAACAATGTCCGCATAAAAATTATTCGGATTTTCAATACTTACGGTCCAAGGATGCATCCCAACGACGGGCGCGTTGTTTCTAATTTCATCGTTCAGGCATTGCGCGGGGAAAATATTACCATGTATGGCACAGGTGAACAAACGCGTAGTTTTCAATATGTGGATGATCTTGTTGAAGGCATGATCCGGATGATGAACACCGGGGATGAAATCGCCGGGCCTGTCAACATAGGTAACCCAGGCGAATTTACCATGCTCGAACTCGCAGAAAAAGTGATTAAAATGACCGGAACTTCCTCAAAAATTGTTTTTGAACCCTTACCTACTGACGACCCTTTGCAACGTAAACCTGATATCAGTCTTGCAAAGAAAACACTGGACTGGGAACCAAAAGTTAATCTTGACGAAGGACTTGCACGTACCATTGCGTTTTTTAAAACAGTTGTTAAATAACGACTACCATTAAGAAGAGCATAACGAAGTACAACTTTTATTTGCTTCTAAAAAAATTAAACGATGAATATTTTAGTAACAGGCAGCAATGGCCAGCTGGGTTCTGAATTAAGGAAAATAGCCGCTACTGATCAACTACATCAGTGGTTTTTTACGGATGTAAAAGAGCTTGATATCACACAAAAGGATCAGGTTGAAGGTTTTTTTAAGGCAAACCTGATCGAAGCCTGTCTGAATTGTGCAGCCTATACTGCTGTTGATAAGGCTGAAGATGAGCCTCTTCTGGTAGAAAAAATCAATGCCACTGCTGTGGGGGTTCTCGCCGATGCCTGTTTTAAAAATGAAGCTTTGCTGGTTCACATCTCTACTGATTACGTCTTCAACGGAGAAAACTTTAAACCCTATGACGAAAAGGATACTGTGTCGGCTGTTTCGGTTTATGGCTTGACAAAAGCCAAAGCAGAACTCATACTGGCTTCCCATCTTACCAATTCTGTCATCCTGCGCACCTCATGGCTTTACTCAGCTACCGGAAATAATTTTGTGAAAACAATGTTAAGATTGGGGAAAGAGAAACCTGAAATTCGCGTTGTTGCAGACCAGATAGGAACACCAACCTGGGCATTCGATCTTGCTTGGGCTATCATGCTGGTCGTTGATTTATACGACAAGAAACCTGTCAAAGAAATTTACCATTTCAGCAACGAAGGGGTAATTAGCTGGTACGATTTTGCTCAGACCATTATGGAATTGAAAGAACTGAATTGCAAAGTCATCCCAATTGCATCCAGCGAATATCCTGTAAAAACAAAAAGACCTTTTTACAGTGTGTTGGATAAAAGCAAATTTAAAAAACAATATAAAATCAACATTCCTTATTGGAAAGATAGTTTAAAAAGATGTTTGGAGGAACTTGATGGACAAGAGCAGTCGTAATAGTCTGGCTACACTACTCTATGATTGCATAAGAGAAGTTCATTCTTATACTGGTTCCGGAATATTGTCGGAGGTTTTTAAAAATTGTCTTGCACACGAGCTTCGGCTAAGAGGAGTAAGATTTAGAATTAACACTCCTGTATCTGTACACTATAAAGGAATCAAGATAGAAGAAAAGCTATTTGCTGATTTTGTTGTCGAAGAAGAAATAGCACTTGAAATAGTTACCGGAAAACGCTTTATTGAAGTGCATCAATCCAAACTTCAAACGGTCATGTTCTTTACAGGATTGAATATGGGCATTTTAGTTGATCCATCTGAAGCAAGAATAATTGATGGTTTTAAGAAATTTATAAATCCTAAAAAATTATCAACATGAAAACAATAATTGACCCAGCTATTTTAGAAAAAGCCAAACTGTGGCTAAAAGAACCATACGATAAAGATACGATTAAACAAGTTCAGGATTTGATGGATAACGACCCGCAGGAATTAACGGAGAGTTTCTACCGCAACCTTGAATTTGGCACAGGGGGTTTGCGTGGAATCATGGGTGTCGGCACCAACCGAATGAACAAATATACTGTTGCCATGGCAACACAAGGACTTGCCAATTACATCCGGAAAATGTATCCAAAACAGGAGAAACTGAGCTTTGCCATTGCCTACGATTGTCGGAACAACAGCACCTTCTTTGCAGAAATTACTGCTGAAGTGATGTCAGCAAATGGCATTCATGTGTATCTTTTTGAAAGTTTAAGACCAACGCCGGAACTTTCGTTTGCAGTCCGCTACTTTGGCTGCCAGAGTGGTGTTATGATAACAGCATCGCATAACCCAAAAGAATACAATGGTTATAAAGCGTATTGGAATGATGGGGGACAATTAATTGCTCCTCACGACAAGAATGTTATTCATGAAGTGGAAAAAATTACTGGACCTGCTGAAGTGAATTTTACTACCAAACCAGAATTGATCACTCGGCTGGGTGAAGAATTTGATACTATCTACATCAATAAAATTAAGGGGCTGAGTCTCTCGGCCGATGTTATTCAACGGCAGAAAAATTTCCCTATTGTCTTCACTCCTATTCACGGAACAACCGTAAAACTGGTACCAATGGCACTAAAGGCTTTTGGTTTTGAATCGATTTATGGCGTTGATGCACAAAACGTGGTGGACGGCAATTTCCCAACGGTTCACTCGCCCAATCCGGAAGAACCCGCTGCGCTTAGTATGGCGATAGAAAGAGCAAAAGAAGTTGATGCTGAGCTAGTGATGGCAACTGATCCTGATGGCGACCGTGTTGGCATTGCTGTGAAAAATGACCGCGATGAATTCATACTCCTTAACGGTAACCAGGCAGCAAGTTTATTGCTTTATTATCTGCTCACCAAATGGAAAGAAAATAGCCTTTTAACGGGTCAGGAATTTATCGTTAAAACGATCGTCACTTCTGAATTGCTTTTTGATATTGCAGATAAATATGGGGTTGAAAAATATGACGTTCTCACCGGATTCAAATATATAGCTGACATCATTAAAAAACTGGAAGGAAAGAAAACCTTTATCGGTGGTGGAGAAGAGAGCTATGGATATCTGGTGGGCGATTTTGTACGCGATAAAGATGCTGTTATTGCATGCGTGATGATCGCCGAAACAGCAGCATGGGCAGCAGATCAGGGTAAAAGCATGTATGAAATGCTGAAAGACCTTTATGTTGAATTTGGTTTTTATAAGGAAAAACTGATTTCTGTAACCAAAAAAGGCATGGCCGGTGCACAGGAAATTAAGGATATGATGGCCCGTTTTCGCAACAATCCACCTCTTGAGATTGGCGGATCAAAACTGGTGCTGGTTAAAGACTATAAAACAGGAATTGCTAAAAGCATCACTGATGGTAGCGAAACCAAAATCGACCTTCCGGCATCGGATGTTTTGCAGTTTTTTACTGAAGACGGCAGCAAAATAAGTGTACGACCTTCAGGTACAGAACCTAAAATAAAATTCTATTTTGGTGTGAAAGGTCATCTTGATAAACGAGAAAATTACGATCTTGTTGATACAGCGCTTGATGAGCAAATTAAGGAAGTGATGGAATCGCTGAGGATTTGAGAGGATTTCTGATTTGAGGATTTGAAAATTGGCGCACTGTTCAGCGTTGTTTGTGTTATGTTTTTAATGACAATACGTTTGGTTTAGTAACTATTGCAGAAAAGAAAAGCGTACACCAAAACTAACGTTTATTCAAAAAATGGTAAGCTAAACTCAAATTTCAAATTAATTTTCAGGACAATATAAAAAAAATAAAGTTTAGTAGAAAATTATCCTTAAATTGTGCTCAAATTAAGGAAGAATGAATAGTGTTGAAGAACTTCTTAAATGGTTAAAAACCATTTGGAATTTTGAATTGTTCCAGTTGGGCAATAGTCAATTCACGACCAAAACCTTCTTATTACTTATACTTTCACTTTTTCTGTTGTTTTACCTTTCCTCCAAAATCAGGAAGGTTTTGGTGAAAAGAATTTTTCCACGCTACGATCTTGATATCGGTGTCAGTCAGTCGATGGCAACCATTGTGCGTTATGTGTTGATTATTATAGGTTTGATAGTCATATTCCAGACCACTGGCATTGATTTGAGCGCGTTGGGTTTATTGGTAGGGGCACTGGGTATTGGTATTGGTTTTGGATTGCAAAGTATCACAAACAATTTCATCAGTGGTTTAATCATTCTGTTTGAAAGGCCAATAAAGGTTGGCGACCGGATTGAAGTAGACGACCTTGCCGGCAATATCGTTGATATTTCAGCCAGGGCAACCACCATTATCACCAACGACAATATTGCTGTTATTGTTCCCAATTCCGATTTTATTAATAACAGGGTTATAAACTGGAGCCACAATAATAGAGAAGTAAGATTAAACTTCCCGGTTGGAGTATCATACAAAGAGGATCCTGAAAAAATAAGGAAACTACTTATAGAGGTTGTCAATGAAAATCAAGGCATTTTAAGGACACCTGAACCTTACATTCTTTTTGAGGGGTTTGGCGACAGTAGTCTCAATTTTTTAGTGATGGTGTGGACTTCAGAATACAACGACCGGCCAAGAATTTTGAGAAGTGAATTGTATTATGAAATATTCTCCAAGTTTAAAGAACACAATGTTGAAATTCCTTTTCCACAGCGCGATATCCATTTAAAGTCGGGCTTTGAGGCAGCCGTTGACAAAACAGAAAATTAACAGATAACCCATGGCTAAAGCAAAAAAATTTGGTGCTTTTGGCGGAGTATTTACTCCTTCCATACTCACGCTTTTAGGTGTTATCATGTATCTTCGGTTGCCGTGGATTGTGGGACAGGCAGGACTTTGGGCCACGCTGGGTATAATTTTCGTAGCACATATTATTTCAGGAAGCACCGGACTTAGCGTTGCATCCATCGCTACCGACAAAAAAGTTGAAACTGGCGGAACTTACTTCATCATTTCACGGAGTCTTGGTCTGCCCATTGGTGGAACACTGGGCTGGGCGCTTTTTGTTGGCTTATCGTTTAGTGTTAGTTTGTATCTGATTGGATTTGCAGAGGTATTTCTCGGGTATTTCGGCTTTGAAGTCACTTTAACCTCGATTCGGATAACCGGTTCTATTATTCTTTTGCTTGTCACAATCCTAACTTTTATAAGTACTTCCCTTGCCATAAAAACACAGTATATCATACTCACCATTATGGCCCTCTCGCTGTTGTCCGTTTTTCTGGGAAAGCACGATTTTTCTCCTGTCGATCCTCAGTTAGGCACCTTACCTACATCGCTCCCATGGATTGTTCTGTTTGCTATTTTTTTTCCGGCCGTAACTGGTTTCGAGGCTGGGGTATCGATGTCGGGCGATCTGAAAGATGCCCGTAAAGATATTCCGTTAGGAACAATTGCTGCCATTTTAGTTGGCCTGATCGTATATATCGGGTTGGCAGTTTTCTTGTCCCATACTGTCGATAGTTCATTGCTGGTAGATGACCCCAATGTGCTTTTCAGGATTTCATGGATACCACAATTGGTAATTGCCGGAATTCTTGGAGCAACATTATCATCCGCACTTGGAAGCATAATGGGAGCCCCACGCATTATGCAGGCAGTTGCCAAAGATGGTATCGCCCCTTTCTTTTTTAGCAAAGGAGTTGGGGCATCAAACGAACCGCGCAATGCTCTTTTACTTACTTTTTTAATTGCGCAGGCGGGAATTCTCATCGGCGACCTGAATACCATTGCACGGGTTGTAACCATCTTTTTTATCATCACGTATGGTTTTCTGAATATCACTTTTACCGTTGAAAGATGGACCAGCAGCGATTTCAGACCATCTTTTAAAATTCCGAGCATTGTTGGTATTATTGGTGCATTGGCATGTATTATTGTGATGATTCAGTTAGATATTGCTGCATTAGCCGTTGCTTCTATGGTGTTGATTGGTCTTTTCTTTTACCTGAAAAATAAGGAACTAAAATTGCAATCCGGAGATACACAGTCTAGCATCTGGCTATCGCTGGTGAAAACCGGTTTGTTAAAACTCGCTAAAAGTCAAACCCATGAACGCAACTGGAGACCCAATGTTATCCTTTTTAGTGGAGGTTCGGGCAACCGTCCACACCTTATTGAATTAGGGAAAGTGCTGGTAGGCAAACTAGGTATCTTCACCAATTTTGAACTGGTCGAATATCCTGACGAAAAATTGTTGTTTGATAAAACTGCCCGGGTAAGCGTGGAAACTTTCGGCGAACACTCAGATATTATTACGAGAAAACATAGTTGCCGGAATGTGTATGAAGGAATGGCAATGATTAGCAGGATTTATGGATTTTCAGGTTTCGAGCCAAACACAATTTTAATGGGATGGTCCAAAAACACTGCCACTCCCAAAAAATGGGAAGAACTTTTGTTTACATTAAACAAACTGGATTACAACCTGGCTTTTTTAAACTACGATAAGACGAACGGATTCGGAAATCACAAAAGAATTGACTTTTGGTGGAGCGGCAAAGGGCGAAATCTCTCGCTCGCACTTCACTTAATACGCTTCATTACAGTTACACCAAAGTGGAGAAATGCCGAGATTCGAATTCTGGCCATTAATTCTGATCCTAAAAACACAGACCGGTTTTATGCTATTCTTGGGCAAATGATTGATAGTTACCGAATCAGGGCTATTGTAAAGGTGATTGATAATTCCGAAAAATTGCCTGATAACAAAGTGATCTTCTCCGAGTCGCAGGATACTGACCTTACCATTGCTGAAATTCCAAAATTTGCCAATGAAAAAATTGAAAATAATGTGGCTCTCGTAAATAATTTGATAGAAAACCTCAAATCCTGCCTTTTAGTACATGCCTCTTCAGACTTTGATGAAGTAAATATATTCTCAAATGCTACTGTCAAATACAACGAAAAAAAACTGGAAAGCGCTGACAAAAAGACATTTGAACCGATTCTGAATAGTATTAAACTTTCAAAAATTAGTTTGGTTTACAATACCGTTTATAATCTGGCGAAGGCGCTTGAAAAACATGCCAATACTTTGATTGATACCACATTTTTTACTGTTCAAAAAAGTCGTGATATTTATCTGGATCATTTGGAAAACCTTGTTGATAAATCTTTGACAAAGTTGTTGCAGACCGATGACATTAAAAATGATCAGGAAAAGCAAAAGGAACAGTTAAAGATTTTGAATGCTTTTTCTTTTCAGGCACAAAAAGAGTTGGCAACATATAAAGACACTTTCCTTAAAGATGAGAAAGAGATGCTTCAAAAAGGTGTTGCAGCATTCATTGCCGGAACAGGTAATTTAGTGTACGATCTTCCTGAAAACATCAGGTTAATGTTTGGCAAGGATGATTTCATGGAACTGAAAACAAACAATATTTTCAATCAGATAAACCGGGCCATGAACATAGGCTGGACCAGTATCTCAGAAAAAAAAATAAGCGTTAAAATTAATCTGAAACCGGCAGCTACCTACTATATTTACTACAAAAGGCTCGAATATTTTAAACAGTTTTATGAAAATTACATCACACAAAGTTTAACTGCTTTCACCGGAATTAATGAACTACTGCGAAACAATGTTCTGTCGATTGAAAAAGCCCTTTCAGGGAAATTGAGCACCAGCGGAATAAATGCTGAAAGAGAAGAAATGGCTGTTTTACTTGTTAATCTAAGGTCTGCCAATCAGGAATTCATTAACAATCAGAGCCATAAAATGCTTGATGAACTTACCGGAAACCTTGAAAGCTTCAGCCAGGTAATTGAAAGTCCACAGGCAAATTTATTAAACCGTAGATTTAAACTTTTCAATAAAAAGAAGGTTGAACTTGAAAATTCGTTGGCTGAATTCCCTGATTTATGGCTTCATTTTATGGTAACCCATATCAATAAAAGTTACCTCAATTTCATTTTTCTCAACCTTAAAAGCAGGTTATCTGCAAAAATAAAAAAAGCAATTCAGAACATTGAACTCATTATTGAGCGAAATATTCTTGAAAAAATGAGGGTCTTTGAAGGTAATATTAACACCATTAAAGAAACGGGCGACAGAAAAACCAATCAAAAAGAGTTTTTCAACCAAAAATCAATTTCCGTTCCACAATTTGAAGAACCTTTTACTATCCTGTTCAAAGAGATTAGGGAAACAGTAGAACAACTTCCTGAAATGATGGAGATAACCGGAGATGAGCTTCACGAGAATATTCATTTTGATAAGCTTGAAAATATTAGTGAATTTGTTGTTCCAGTGCGCAAAACCGCTGACTATTGCATCAGTAATGAACTAATAGATCAAATCAGAAAGCAATCGATACATGTTGGTCAACAACTGACACTTTCGGTTTCTACCCTGAAAAATTTCATTAGGATGGCCAATTTCCATCTCGAAAACGTAGATAGCACTCAAAGAAGCGAGGATGGACAAGAGCAGACCTTGTTGCAGCAAAGTGCTTTGCTGGAAAATTTAGTGCAAAATATTAAAATTGAGGAAAATAAACTGAAGGTTCTTTTTGAACAAATGCGTCACAGTTTCGATATCGGATTAAAAAATGCCTTTGAACCTTTGTCTGCTACTATTATTATTAAAACATCGGGCAGTATTAATAAAAAAATAAGAAAGATTGATAAGCATAGATTGTTTGGCAGGTTAAGACAATTAAAAAAATCAATCACCGAAAAAACAATGGGCTACATGGTGAGGTTGCTTTACCGTCAAAGCAAAGGTTTGTTGTGGGCCAACCGCATGGAACAATCCCATGCAAAGGCGCAGCTTTTCCCTGGTGAACCAATCATGCACATGCAAGAGCAAATATCACCCGACAAAGCGCTAATACTGAAGTTGCCATTTTATTATTCCAATTTATTCTTGGGCAGCTCAACCATTGGCGAAAATTTTTGGGTGGGAATGGAAGAAGAAATTGCAAAGGGCAGCAAGGTCATTAAAAGTTTTTTAAGCGGTACCACCGGGTTGCTTATCATCAGCGGTGAACGAAGTTCAGGAAAGTCGACCCTAAGCAAGTATCTGGCAAATCTTTATTTCGAAAAACAGAACATCTTCAATGTCAAGGCTCCCCGCGAAAGTGTAGCCGATGTTGAACTATTTGAACAAACCTTGCTAAGCACCCTGGATGGACAGGAAAGTCTGCCATACAGCCTGGAAATGCTTCCAGCCAAAAGTGTGATTGTGATCCACGATCTGGAGCTTTGGTGGGAGCGTAAACCGTCGGGAACTCAGGTAGTCGAAAAAATAATTCTCTTGATGCGGCAATTTGGGCACAAAGTATTATTTATAATTAATGTGAACCAATATGCGCTGAAAATTATTAATCAGTTAAGCCTCATTAATACCTGGGTGCTCGACCTTATTTTTTGTCAACCATTTGATTCGCAAGAGCTTAAAGACCTTATAATGTTGAGACATCAGGCGAGCGGAATGAATTTCAGGTTAGACAATAAGCAAGAAAAAGCAATGTCAGACCTGGATTATGCACGACTGTTTAACCATTTCTTTAATTTGTCGGGAGGAAACCCCGGGCAAACGATCAATCTCTGGCTTGCAGGAATCCGAAAAATATCGGGCAACACACTTATAATGAAAAAGCCTTTTGGGAAGGAAATCACTTTTGGCGATGACTTTTCACAGGATGAAATCTTTTATATATTACAATTTGTTCTGCACCGCCGGTTTTCGTTAAAAAGACTCTCAGAGATACTCCAAAACGACATTGTTGACACTGAAATGAAGTTACGTGTTTTGCTGCAAAAAGGAATTCTGGTGGAAAATTTCTCTGAAATATATAGTTTAAACCCTTCATTAGAAATTTATCTGGTAAGAAAACTTAAAACTCTTGATCTGCTATGATGTATTTTGAAATAGTTGCGATTGCGATCGCGCTCTATCTTATACTGCGCTTTGTTTCAACCTATTTCCGTGTTCTTACCGCAAAACGTAAATTCAGGAAGGTGTTTCTGAAAGTTTTTCCGGTGGTCCAGATGTTTTCGTGGTTGGCTTATGCATTCTGGGCTTTCGATCGATTATTTTTCGGAATGGTAGCTTATCCTATTCTGATCGGAAGTATAATTATTCTGATGGTAGTACTTTTTGGATGGTATTTCCTACGCGATTTTGTTTCAGGAATAATACTGAAGGCCGAAAATGCCTTAGAAACAGGTCAGCAAATTCAAACTTTCGAAGTATCAGGAACTCTAAAAAAGCTTGGCTATCGCACCATGGAGATTGTCAACAATGAAGGTGAACATTTAATAATTCCTTACAGCCTGCTCACAAGCCAAAAAATTATTAAGCCTGCTGAAACCAGTATTTGGACTGAACAACTTATCAGACTCAAAATATCATCGGCTTTCCCGTCTGAAAGAATACAAAAGATGCTCAATACCCGCATCCTCGAAATGCCCTGGATTGTATCTGATGGCAGCACCAAATTGATTTTAACCCATGACGAGTCAGGCAACTATTTGGTTGAAATACATTTGCACTTACTGAGGCCGGAAATGGCGATGAAAACCGAAGAAAACTTACAGGATTTTGTTCATGAAGTGTTCACTTGAGAAGGATATCAGATGAGCGAAAAACTGTTGGACTTTACTTTTAACTTCATTAAAATGTCCTACTCCGAAAATTAGCATGCAGCTTATTTTTCAGCAAATTTGATCAGCTCTTTGTTAAACTTTTTCGTTTCTTCCAGAAATAAACTATGGCCGCTTTTTTCGAAAGCAATAAGTTTTGAATCAGAAATGCCGGCTTTCATTTGTTCGGCCAGGTCAAAAGAGCAGATTTTGTCCTTTTTACCATGCAAAATCAAAGTGGGAATGGTGATTTTTGCCATATCAGGCCTCAGGTCTGTATCGCGCAATGCAACCAAACATTCGGCTGTAGCATGCGATGAAGCACTCAAACAAATTCCGTTCAGCCAACTGCCGATTCCTTCATTTAATGAGGTTTCAGTGGCCGAAAATATCTTGGCGAAATCAGTCAGAAGTTTTGGGCGATCCTCGTAGTTTTGTTTAATAAGATCATCAACCACACTTTGTGGCAGATTGTAAGGAAAATCTTCGCGTTGTGTCCAGATCGGAACAGCTGCTCCGGCCAAAACCAATTTGGTTGCGTGTCCTTCATTGTATGCCGATACAAATCGGACAACAATTGAGCCTCCCATTGAAAAGCCAACCAACATTGCATCTTTAATAGCCAGTTTGTCCAAAACTCGTTTGATATCCAATGCATGAACATTGTAATTGTAGGCTCCATGAGGTTTGTCTGATTTGCCAAATCCTCTTAAAGTGATTCCAATTACACGGAAATTTTTATTTACCAGATCGTTGTACTGGTACTCGTACATTTCGTCACTTAAAGGCCAACCATGTATTAAAACAATGGGCTTGCCTTCGCCTGCATCTGTAATATGAAGGTTTACATTCGCTTCTACTTTAATATATTCAGCCCTCGATTTACCGGCATGTGTTTTTTCTTTGATATTTTCCATTTTGATTGTTTTTATAAAATTAGTATCGAAATATTGCTGCAAGGCCTGTTTCTGTTGGCATTTTTTCAGTAGGCAAAACCATGACATGACCGCCCATCTTTATTACCAATTCGGCCATATCATCGAGCAGGTCATCAACTTTCGGATTTGTCAAATCTTTTTTTTGCGTATTGCCAGTCTCTAAATTCGTTATCCTGACAGCAATAATCCGGTCGGCCTCAATAATAAGAGAATCAACCCTTCCTTCAACGGCTGCCAGGGCTACTTCTTTGTAGTCATCGCTGCCTTTGCCGTTTGCCTTTGCCTGCTCAAACTTACCGGCCATAGTATCAAGTTTCAGTAAATATTCTGGTTCCATTATTTCCCATGCTAACTCTTTCAGTTTATCAGTTGAAACGGAGGTTGGATTTATCGAAATGCCTTTACTTAACAATAATTGATTTTTGTTTACCTTTTGGAAAAGATTATGGTGTTCGGGTAATGCGGCAAGAATAAGGGGCCATCCTTTTGGTTTCGAATAGTTTTCTTCAATTACACCAGCAATTACCCTGAAGAACCGTTCAGCATCTTTGTCTGATTCATCTTTTTTTCCGCCCTGCGCATGATGCATAGGAGAACTTTCACCGCCGGTGACACCATAAGAAGCAACAGTTGAGTGCTTATCGGTCAATTCATCTCCAAGCGCATCTTCCATTGTCTTTGGAATATCAGAACGTAGTTCAAGTTCAACAAGTGAGCGTCGGTTGCCTTCAAAAAGTTGAATTTTCCCTAGACTTAAACCGAGAACATGGTAGTGATCTGCTGATTGCAAATATTGCCGCAGTGGTTTTGTATGAAAACTGTCGGCAACCACTGCCAATTCTTTCACAGAATCGCGCAAGCCGACAACTTTAAACAGTCCGTATGCGCTAAAAACAGCTATTCCATCTAATGTATGATTCCAAACATTGATGTCATCAACCAAGGCTTCGAAAGGCTCAAGATGTTTTCGCACTTCACTGGCCGTATATTTCTGCGACAGTGATTCTTCCATTTGTTTGATCAGATTTTTAAACCTGATAACATCCTGAAGATTTTCCGGATGTGTTCGGTGAGTAGGCATATAAAGTGATAAACAAGGTGCCTGTTCAGCTGTAAGGAGTTCTTGAATCAATTCATTAGTAAGTAATTCCATAGTATTTTCTTTATTTAAAACTTATTAAAACATTTGTAACTAATCAGTTTCTTTTGTAATCGGCAATGGTGTTTAATGCAAGAAATACATTCTGGCCATTTTTTATGGAAGTATCAATAATGGATCTCAG
>PHDU01000177.1 GCA_002842755.1 Bacteroidetes bacterium HGW-Bacteroidetes-1
TCCATAGCCGTCAGGCTAAGGACCAAAAGTATGAAAAACCCTTTGTTTTTGTATTATATAAGGAGGTGTTCCATCTTCAATACAAGAAAAGTGTATCGAACAGTTAAATGGTCTTTTTGATCATGGTTTTATAAATGACAAAGCCAGGGATGCCGGGCTTGTTAAACGAATGTCCAAAATCACCCCGTTGATTATTTTGGACATATTGTTTTTATGTGCCTCATCGCCAATCAATATAAGCCTTTTGCAGGCATGTAACGAGATCGGGTTCAAGTACGGGATAACATTAAACAAACAAAGCCTTGACGAGAGGTTTGGGGAAGCATCAATGTCGTTTATACGCTCTTTGCTCCTGTCTTTTTTGGGGCAACAGGTAACAGCGGTATTTTGGAACCAGCAGTTCTTGAAAAAGTTCAATCATATACGGGTAGCTGATTCAACAAAATTTGATGTGCCCAAGGAATTTAAAGAAATATTGTCGGGTTTTAATGGCAAACCATCTTCTGCTTCCGGTGTCTCGATCCAATACGAGTTCGACCTAAAGAGCGGCGGGGTACTATCCTTGGACATTGATAGCGCAACATCATCGGACTCGGTGTTCGCAGGAAAGGCAATGGATTGCATTTGCAAAGGGGACTTGGTGATACGCGACCTGGGCTATTATTCCAAGAAAAACCTTATCGGCATAGAAAGCAGAGAAGCCTTTTTTATCAGTAGGCTAAATGCAAAGACCAAGGTATATGCGCAAGACAAAAATGAAGAACTGATAGAAGTGTCGTTTGGTAAACTTTATCAAGAGATGTCCCAACAAAAAGTTGACAAAAAGGAATTGCAGGTTTATATCGGCAACGACAAGAAGCTCAGGTCCCGGTTAATGGTACAGATTGTGCCCGATGAAGTGTACTCAAAGCGGGTGGCCAAGCTGAACAAATACAACAAGGCCAATGGTCACCAAACAAGCCAGGACATAAAAGATCGATACCGCTTTAACTTGTTTGTCACCAACATTGCCCCCGAAGATATTGATATGGAACAAATATACCTGTTGTACAAACTCAGGTGGCAAATAGAACTAACGTTCAAAACATGGAAATCGGATTTCAAGTTGGCATCGCTTCAAAAAATGAAATACCACCGCTATATGACCATCTTGTACGCCAAGCTATTGTTGATATTGATCAACCAACAGATCGTTTTGTCCATAAGGCACTCATTGTTCGTTGCAACTAAAAAAACACTGAGCCTTATCAAGGGTTTTAAAACCTTGTGCCAGCAAGATGGATTGATGCGGGAGTTATTGGATAAGCCCAAGAGCTCCGCAAATGTTTTTGAAAAATTAGTGCCGATATTGAAAAAGAACCATTGGCTCGAAACTAGAAAAAATAAAGCAGGATTGAAAGAAATAATGGACTTTATTGATTGTATTTCAGTTTATTATGAGTATATTTAACAAGCAAAAGGGAGGGGCGCACAAACAACCACCTCCCAATCAAAAACTAAAAGTTCTTTATCATGGTGAAAAATAGTAATTCAAACCCTGTTTTCAAAAGAAATGGGGTAAATATTGGAGTGCCCACTGACAGCCAGTATGTTACAAAATTAACCTGACGGCCATGGATGTACATCGGGA